>SVJE01000003.1:0-47688 GCA_015069135.1 Oscillospiraceae bacterium
ATGGTGAACAGGGCACCCCTCCCGAAATGCCAGAGGGTATGGAAAGACCCGAAAAACCGAACGGAGAATTCCCACAAGGTGAAAGACCCGAAATGCCCAACGGAGAAATGCCAGAAGGTATGACACCTCCAGATAACGAAGGCGGAATGATGGGTGGAAATATGATACCAAGCGGAGAATCCTCAATCACATTTACAATTACAAAGGGTGGAAACCAGTTTTCAAATGTTGCACAAGTGGCTTCTTAAAGATTCATTTAATCTCCCTCTTTTGCTGATAGCACCACAGGCTGCAATAAAGGAAAGCAAGTAATTGCTGACTTTATAAAGCAAATCGAATCCCCACCGAGCCATCGGTGGGGATTTTTACATCTGTTGCAAAAATGATTATTTTATACTACACTATAGTCATAAAGGAGGCGGAAATAATGCTAAAAAAGAGTTTTATCGCTATTATGTGTATAGCTGTGCTGCTGTCAATTGTTGCTTGTAGCAAAGATGATGCACATCAAAACGAAGGAACAACAAATCAAGTGGAAAGCTCATTAGCAACTGACGCCTCTCAACCAGGCAAACCGACGGAGGAGCCGAGCAAGCCGACAGAAGATATAAGTACGCCAACAGAAGAAAAGGAGTCTGTTTTTAAAACAGAGGATATTATTCGTATCACGTTCTATGCCTACTATGGTAATGGTAAAGGTAGCGATGTTCCTGCCGAGCATTTAAATAAAATTATAACTTGGCTCGACTCGTTTGAGGTTGATACGAATAAGGAGTTCCCTGAGTTGGTTCCGCCTGGCACAAACACTGTTCATGTAGAAATCGAATATTTGGATGGTAGCATCATTAAACAAGGTATGGATACAACAGTGGTTGATGGCGTTACATACTATATAAGTGGTGCTCCTTCACCTGAATGTTACGATGAAATAATATCAAAAACAAGTTTGAGTTAATTTCCCTCTTTTGCGCATAGCACCACAGGCTGCTATTAATACAAAGAAATTTGATTTTTGATATAATAATTTCAAGAGGTTTTTATGGGATTGTTTGATATCTTTAAGAAAAAGAAGGTTGAGTTAACCGAAGAACAATTAAGATGGAATAAAATATGGGAATTGTGGTCAGATGGAAATGCAGAATCTCCTTATGCTGAATTGATGACTTATCAAAGTGAAATCAACAATGGGGGACATAGTCAGTATTTTACCAATATAGAAAATTCTGTCGATATGGAAAAAGAACTGTCTATGTTGGAAAAAATATTATCAGTTAAATTGAAAGATAATTTAAAGAAGGCTTACAATGTATATCTTTCATCAAAAGAAAACGAAGAAGACGAAAAAGCAGAAGGAGTTTTAGAACGGTGTGATGATCTTTTTTATGAAAATGAGGAAGAAATCAATCGTGTTTTAGAAACTTATGCTATGAAAATCGAACTTTAAAAGTGTTTTTTGTAGTAATAAATGCTTATATATGGTACAATTAATAATAGAGACTTGTGAAATGAGGTGACAGAATGCTTGAAAATAAATTGGGTATTACAGATTCGACTGAATTAGCTCGTGAAGAAGAAAGAATCAGCAAGAAAAAAGTGTTGAAGCTATTTGAAAGTGGAAATCTGGACAATTTAGAAGCAGGTAGAACCAGCTCACTTTTGGCGATTCACAAAGTGCTCTTTGAGGATATCTATGATTTTGCAGGCGAAATTCGCAAGGTTAATATTTCAAAAAATAATTTTCGATTTGTCCCCTTAATGTATTTGGATGCAGCTCTTGAGAATATTGATAAAATGCCTCAGTCGAATTTTGATGAAATTATTGAAAAGTATGTTGAAATGAATATTGCCCACCCTTCCAGAGAGGGTAATGGAAGAGCAACCCGTATTTGGCTTGATTGTATATTAAAAAAACAGATTGGTAAAGTTGTAGATTGGAGTAAGGTTGATAAAGAAGATTATCTTCTTGCAATGGAACGAAGTCCTATCAGGGATATTGAGATTAAACATATATTAATTAATGCTTTAACTGATAAAGTAAATGACCGTGAAGTGTTCATGAAAGGTATAGACCACAGCTACTACTATGAAGATTATGCAGTTTTCAAGACGGAAAGTTTGTGATTTCAGCACTGTATAAAAAGCTGTATGATAACTTGAATACAATCATTCCCGTCGGGAAACCGGCGGGGATTTTGCTATAATTGAAAATGCTATATGCTTGTGATACAATCCATATACAAAGTCCCGGACTTATACCGTGTAATCATAGATACTGATAAAAAGAGGTGCAAAGCATTATGAATTTTACAGAAATTGCAGAAAACAGACAGTCCTGTCGCAGTTATGATCCTTGCAGGCTGGTTGAAAAAGAAAAATTAGATTGTATTTTAGAGGCTGCAAGGCTTTCACCTTCTGCTTGCAACGGTCAGCCGTATCAGATAACAGTTTGCAAAGGTGAAACTGCAAAGAAGGTGGCAAAAGCAACCCAGGGAATGGGAATGAATAAATTTGCAACAGATGCTCCGATTTTAATTGTGATATCGGAAATGCCTTATGTTGCCACAGCAGCTCTTGGTGCTAAGGTTAAAAAGAATGATTACCGTTCAATTGATATAGGCATATTGTCAGCATATATTACAGCTGAAGCTACAGCTCAGGGATTGGGCACCTGTATTCTCGGTTGGTTAGATGATAGTGAAATTCGTGAAATTTGTGGTTTGGACGGCGCAGTCAGGCTGGTTATTACTTTGGGCTACGCTTCAGAGGCTGACAAACTTCGCGCAAAAAAACGCAAGGATACAACAGAACTTGTGAAAATTATTGAAGAATAGAAAATTAGCCCGGGTGAAGTATATGAATGGAAATCTTTTACGTTCAAAGTTTTATGTATGCCCACAATGTGGGAATATTGTAAGAACTATGGGAGAGACAACTGTCGGCTGTTGTGGAACAACTTTGTCACCACTTAAGGCTGAAGAAATGGATAATGAACATCAGGTTGTTATAGAAAATGTTGAAGATGAGCACTTTGTAACAGTTAACCATGCTATGACAAAAGACCACTATATTTCATTCATGGCTTTTTTTACTTCAGACAGGGTTCAGTTTGTAAAATTATATCCTGAAGGAAATGCTGAAACCAGATTGAATTTTCGTGGTGGCGGATATTTATATATTTATTGCAATAAACATGGTCTTAAGAAGTTCAAAGTGTAGTGTGAATAATACATCAGACTGGGTTGTTGATATGGGCTGGAAAGAAGGTATGAAATGTTTGATTTTAAAAACAAAGTAGCAGTTGTTACCGGCGGTGCTCGGGGAATAGGTAAATGTATAAAAGAGCAGTTTGAAAAAGCAGGGGCCTCAGTCTGTGTAATTGATCTTCTGGAAAATGAATATTTTACCGGCGATCTGGCTGATAAAAAAACATTAGAATGCTTTGCCGAGAAGGTTATATCAGATTACGGTCACATAGATTATCTTATTAACAATGCAGCTCCAAAAAGCTGTGGAGTGGGAGAGGGTAGCTACGAAGACTTCGAATACGCTCTTAAAGTGGGGGTTATGGCGCCATTTTACCTGGCAAAACTTTTTGCGCAGTATTTTACACAAGGTGGAGCCATTATAAATATTTCCTCATCCCGCGATCGTATGAGTCAGCCGCAGACAGAAAGCTACACTGCTGCCAAAGGAGGAATTTCAGCCTTAACTCATGCTTTAGCAGTTAGCTTTGCCGGTAAAATCCGTGTCAACTCCATCTCTCCCGGCTGGATTGATAACAATTACAAGGTATATGAGGGTGCCGATGCTGTGCAGCAACCTGCCGGCAGAGTTGGAAATCCTTTAGACATAGCAAATATGGTGTTGTACCTTTGTTCAGACATGGCTGGCTTTGTTACCGGTGAAAATATTTGTGTTGATGGTGGTATGACAAAGCAAATGATATACCACGGAGATTTTGGTTGGAAGTTGGAGAGATAACAGATGATTATAACTGACATACGGGGCGTAAGAGACCCCTTTGTACTTTTAGAGAATGGTATTTACTACTTGTACGGAACGGAAGTAGGAATGAATTGGAGTGATACAGTCTGGGCTTGCTACATAAATGACAGTGGGGATTTAGCAGGTCCGTGGAAAAAGACTGAATCGCTTGTTTATGAAAAACCTGAACATGGAGAAAAACAATTCTGGGCACCGGAAGTACATAAGTATAAAGATTCTTATTATATGATAGCTTCATATTATTCTTCGGAGACAGGGCACAGAGGAAGCTCAATCTTAAAAGCAGATAGTCCTGTAGGGCCTTTTGTGGAAATAAGTGAAGGCCATGTAACACCTCATGACAGAGATTGTATAGATGCGACATTTTACCTTGATGAAAATAGTCAGCCATGGCTGGTGTTTGTACATGAGTGGACTTCTACAGATGACGGAATAGGTAGAATGAATGCGGCAAAGTTGTCTGATGACCTTACGCACCTTGTTTCTGAACCTATGGAGCTTTTCAGGGCAGACGATCCCAGCTGGACAAATGAACGAATTACTGACGGTTGCTTTATGTATGTTACAGAAGACAAGGAACTTCTTATGATTTGGTCGAATATGTTGTCCGGCGGAAAATATTGCGTGGGTGTTGCCAAAAGTGATAATGGTAAGATTGATGGCAACTGGTCTCAGTGTGAGGAGCTTCTTTTTACAGCGGAGAAGGGTGACGGTCTTGACGGTGGTCACGGTATGATTTTTAAAGATGCTAATGGAAATATGTACTTAAGTTTACATTCTCCTAATCTTCCAAATGGTGAAACAAAGGAAAGAACAGTGTTTATCCCTTTAAATGAGAAGGATGGGACGTTGTGTTGCGTTTTACAATAGCTTCTGTACCATCAAAGGCAAGAAGAATTTTTTGCCTGAATATCAGGAACTGCTACCCCTGGATGAGTATGCTTTTTAACAGTACTTATATGGGGAAATACCCTTGATAAGATGCCAATTGAAACAACTTATTCAGGGAATTTGGGTGTTTTTTTCTGTTTTTTCGCTAAAATCCCCTGATATTGTCAGAAAAAAGCAGGGTGTGGTGAGGGTATTTCCCCTGATATTTTGTTCTTAGACAGCATTTATCAAGGGGAGTGCCTGTGGGAATGAATAAAGGAATATATATATTGAAAATGGGAGCGCTTCTACCAGGTTATGTAACACGGAGGTATACCATGAAAATATTAGAACTGGTTTTAACAACATTTTTTTAGAGGTGCTGTTTGTTTTGACAAAACTAATGGGTCACAAACAACTGGCCCAGGAAAAAACTTAAGAGCCGGAATTATTAAAGTGAAAAACAAGTCTGCCCGGGGGATGTGACAGGGAACGCAATCTTTCACTATATAAATACGAGAAATAATATGTTATACTTTATCTGCTTTGCAACGGTGGGAGGATTAATAAATGGAAGTACTGAAGTTTTTTGAAAATTTAAGAACACCTTTTTTTAATCAGTTTTTTTCAATAATAACTCATTTAGGAGAAGAAACATTTTTTATAGCAATAGGAATGTTTTACTATTGGTGTATAAACAAAAGAAAAGGTTATTTCATATTATCAGTAGGCTTTTTAGGTACGCTGGCAAATCAGGTGCTTAAGCTTTTCTTCAGGATACCAAGACCTTGGGTAAAAGATAAGGGTTTCACCATTGTAGAAAGTGCCAGGGCTGAGGCTACCGGATATTCATTTCCTAGTGGGCATACTCAATCCGGTGTTGGGGTGCTTGGTGGAATCACAGTTTTGGAGAAAAAACTTTGGGTAAAATTTATTTGTGTGGTATTTGCTATATTGGTGCCTATATCTAGATTATACCTGGGAGTACATACATTGTTGGATGTGGCTGTGTCATTTTTTCTGGCAGGAATACTGATTGCCATTTTATATCCTGTGATTTTCAAGTTAACAGAAACCAAAAAGGGAATGAGGATATTTTTCACCGGTTTAACATTAATAGCACTGGGTTGCATTCTTTTTGGAGAATTTTACAATTTCCCTGGAGATGTAGATGTTACAAATTACGAAAACAGTCTGAAGACTATTTACAAAATATCAGGTTGTGTTTTAGGATTATGGCTTTCTTACGAGCTGGATGAAAAATACTTGCACTTTGATACAAAAGCTTCCTGGTGGCTGCAGATAGTAAAATTAGTTATTGGTTTTGCTTTGGTTATGGGGGTAAAATCAGGTTTGAAGCCTGTGCTGGCTTTAGTCTTTGGAAATTTAGCTCTTGCCAATGGTATAAGATATTTTATAGTAACTGTATTTGGTGGCTTTGTTTGTCCTTTAATATTCAAATTTATATTAGATGTAGTAAAAAGAGGCGGCAAAAATGGGGAAGAATAATTTGCTGAATAAGTATGGTACCAGAGAAAGCAATCTGGAATTACTCCGCATTATATGTATGTTCTGGATAACAGCTCATCACTACATATATTATGGCGGATTCAGTATACCGGATGATGTGACTTTCAATAAATTTATAGCACTGCTTTTTGATATAGGTGGGCAGATTGGTGTAGCAGGATTTGTTCTGATAAGTGGATATTTCATGGTTACATCTGAGTTTAAAGGTAAGAAATTAATACGACTGGTATTGGATGTACTTATTTATACGCTGTTATTTTTATTGATATTTTACCTGAAAGATCCAACCGTTATTGGTGAAGCTAAAATTACAGAGTTCATATTTCCTTTTGCCAACAGCAAATACTGGTTTATGACTCATTATGTTGTTTTGTACATAGTTTCTCCGTTTTTAAATGCAGCAATTAAGGGCCTTAAACAAAAAACATATCTGGGACTTCTTGTAGCAGGTTTTGTAATCTGGTGCTTGCTGCCTACTTTTGAAAACCTGAATCCTACATATTCAAGGTTTATATGGTTTGTTTATCTTTACTGTCTGGCAGGATATATAAGATTGTATCCCGACAGAATTACCAATGCAAAAGGGTATGGTGCTATTGCGGCTGTAATGGCAGTGTTTTCAACTTTCATGGTGCTGATAAATAAAGGACATGAGTTTACAGAGTATAACCCCTTGTTTTTTGTTACAGAGAATAAAGTGCTTACATTAATGTGTATATTACCTTTGTTCCTTGCTTTCAAAAATTTAAGAATAGGTAAGAGCCGTATTATTAATTTTATATCTTCGTCCATGTTGGCGGTGTATATAATTACCGACAATCAATTTCTGAAGAATTATATATGGAGATATGAGTTCAGTTTGTTCAAATTCCTGGACAAGTGGTATTTCTCTTTGCATGTTATTGTATTCCTGACACTTATTATGTTGTCCTGCGTACTTGTTGATAAAGTGCTGGGCTTCATATTAGACCACAGTCTTTATCTGTTACTGGGTAAACCTTATGACAAGGTTATGGGTAAAATATCAAAAACTACTGATAAAATGATTTCCGGTTTAGCAATAAAGAATGTGAAAAAAAGGGGCAAACTCTAGCTACAGGTCTCTTCTTCAAGTTGTCTGTAGGCCACTTTACCTACTAAAGTTTTAGGCAAGCTATCCCTGAATTCTATTTCTTTAGGCAGTGCATATTTTGCAATGTGTTTTTTACAATATTCCATAATACTTTTACGGGTTTCTTCATTTTGAGGGAATCCGTTTTTCAATACAACGAAAGCTTTGACTTTTTGCATTTTAAGAGAGTCGGGGACCCCTATGATGCAACTCATGTGGATGGCAGGATGGGCATCTAATATATTCTCCAGTTGTGCAGGATAAACATTGTAACCGGAGGTTACGATCATTCTTTTTATTCTGCCTTTAAAATATACAAAACCATCAGAATCCATTGTGCCAAGATCTCCCGTATATACCCAGGTAAAGCCATCTTCGTGCGTCCGAAGTGTTTTGGCGGTTTCTTCCGGCTGATTAATGTATTCTTTCATAACAGTGGGACCTGCAAGAAGGATTTCCCCTTCTTCACCGAAGGGTAGCTCCAGACATGTGCCGGGTTTAACAATTTTTATGTGGTTGTCAGGAAAAGCAATGCCAATACTTCCCGTCTTAGACTTATCTACAGGTGTAAGACAACAGGCAGTAACTGTTTCTGTTGTACCGTAACCTTCCCGGATCTGAATTGTAGCACTGTGATCGCTAAGAAATTTATCAAATCGTTTTTTTAGTTCCCGGGAAAGTGAGTCACCTCCGGAAAATACACCTTTAAGACAAGATAAATCTGCTTTATCCATGGTGGTAAGTCTTAACAAAGCTTCGTACAGGGTAGGAACGCCGGCTATAAAATTACATTTATATTTTGTAATAAGTTTTCCGTAACTTTCAGGTGTGAATTTAGGTACCAAAACACATCTTCCGCCGTTAGCCAGCATTGAATGTATACATACACCAAGGCCGAATCCGTGAAAGAGAGGCATGGCAGCCAGCATTTTATCACCGGGTCTGAACATTGGGTTTGTGGCAACTATCTGTTTTGATAATGCGTTAAAATTAAAATTTGTCAGTAAAATACCTTTTGTGGTTCCGGTGGTCCCCCCGGAGTAGAGTATAACTGCCGGGGTGTTTGAGTTTCCTCGGCTTTCACATTTGTTGTTTACACTATTTTTAATAAAATCATGCCAGGTTATTGTGTTTTGAGTTTTTTGTGGCATTGAAATTTTATTACCTTGGGTAAAATAGTAGCCTGGTTTGATCCAAAAAGGAAGTTCATCTTTTATAGAGGCAACAATAATTTTTATCTCCGGAATAGACTCTCTTATGGCATTCAACTTAGGATAGAACTGATCCAGTGTTACAACAATCCTGCTTTCAGAGTCTTTAATGTAGAATTCCAGTTCCTTTTCACCGGAGAGGGGGTGTACCATGTTTGCTATGGCACCTAACTTATTTATAGCATAGAACATATATATAGCCTGTGGACAGTTTGGTAAGGCTACGGTTATTCTATCTCCCGGTTCTATGCCCATGAAAGCCAGACTGTTAGCACATTTATCGGTGTTTTTAATAAAATCGGTATAAGTGGTGGACTTTCCCATGAAATCAAAAGCTATAGCAGAAGAAAAGTTTTCAGCAATACATTTTGTGGCTTCATACATGGAGCCGTGAAAATATTCTAGTTTAGTTTTTTTGTTATAAATACTCATATGAAGATATTGTACCACAATTTTTTTGTTTTGTATGTTTACATATTGTTTACCAAATTGAATGATGTCGATTTGTTGACTTTTTTTAATATAGGTAGTAAACTAAAAAATGGTATATTGACAATAGGTGTAGTGCGTCCATTTGCATATACTACCGTTTTGTATTTTTTATGAAAGTAGATTGTAGGCTTTTTATGCTGCAATCATAAAGAAAAAAAGAAGGGGAAGGTAAAATGAAAAGTAAAATCAAACGTTTCTTAAGCTTGATCTTAGCTGTTGCCATGTTACTTACAACTCCTGTTGTGTCATTTGCCGAGGAAAGTCAGGATGACTATGCATTTCCTACAGCAAAGGTAACAGAAATCAGTACAGAAAATCTTACATTTGCTATGAATTTCCTGGTAGATGAGATTACTGATGAACAGCTTGCGTATTATGAGGACTGGTACGCTGACTTCGAATTGACTGTTAATAAGACTGTTACATTTAATAATGATGGAACAGCAGATGGTTACTTATCTGGTCAGTATGATGAATGGAGTCCTGATTGGGTTAATGTTCCCGCTAAGGCTGTAACCATTAATGCAGGCGAAACTATCAGAGTTATGGAATTCGGTGCTGAATTACTTGGTAAGCCCGGACTTCGTTATACATTCGGTGAAGTGTATACCGGTGTAAAAGATTTCGACTGTGGTATTTATTTTACAGAAGAATTTTTAGAAGCAAATCCTGATGTTGAAGTAACACTTGAACTTCGTATGTACGAGACAGCAGAGTCTACAGAAGGTGTTACAGTGGGTGATACATATGTATACACTATTGATGACATAATTCCTAATTTGCCGACAGCAACTGTAACAAAAATTCAAAATCCCGATCTTACATTTGCTATGAACTTTAAGGTAAATGAGGCTACTGATGATCAGTTGGCATATTATGATAAATGGTATGCAGACTTTGAGTTAACAGTCAACAAAGATGTTACATTTAATAATGACGGTTCAGCAGATGGTTATTTGTCAGGTCAGTATGACAACTGGAGTGAAAACTGGGTTAATGTGCCAATAGGCGAAAATGTTTCTTTGAAGGCAAATGAAACTGTAAAAATCATGGAATTCGCTGCAAAACTTATGGGTGAACCCGGACTTAAGTATACGTTCGGTGAAGTATACACAGGCGTTCTTGATTTTGACTGTGGTATTTATTTTACACCTGAATTTATAGAAGCAAATCCTGATCTTAAGGTTACTCTTGAACTTCGCATGTATAATCCTGATAAGCCAACAGAAAGCTATACACTGGGTAATACATATGTTTATACTGTAGCAAATATTATGCCTGAGCTTCCAAGTGCAACAGTAACAGAGATTGAAAAAGAAGATCTTACATTTGCAATGAATTTTACTGCTGTTGAGCCTGAGCCTGAGCAGAAAGAATTCTTCCGTAACTGGTATGCTGACTTTGAGTTGACAATTAACAAAGATGTTACATTCAACTCAGAAGGCACAGCAGATGGATATCTTTCCGGTCAATATGACTTTATCAGCCCGGATTGGATTAATGTTCCACCATCAGATGTAACCCTCAAGGCAAACGAGCCACTTAAAATTATGGCTTATGCTGCTGAGTTAATGGGTGAACCTGATCTTAAATTGATATACAATGATATTCTTACTTTTGTAAAAGATTTCGATTGCGGTATATACTTTACTCCTGAGTTCTTAGAAGCAAATCCTGACTTAAAGGTTACTTTAGAGCTTAAAATGTACAATCCAATTGATGAAACTGAAGGTTATGTTCTCGGTGAGTCTTATGTATTCACAAATGAAGCAGTAGCTATGAATGTTCAGACAGGCGATGTTTATATGGATGTAACAGAGGCTTTGTTTGAAGCAACTGCAGGTCAGTGGGTAGTATTACTTAAGGATGTAACTACTTCAATGGTAACAGTTCCTGAAGATATTACATTGAATCTTGATGGATATACTCTTAACACTAAATATTTCTCTTGCTTCGGTAACACTGTTGATAAGAGTGAAGATAAAGCAGGTTTATTAATTGTTCCTGAAAAACGTATCCTTATGCAGGAGAGTAATGCTCAGTTGCCTGTTAAGAATGGTGAAGGTTATAAATTTGTTGATATCATCAAGTTTAATACTGCAATGATGAGTGATTACAAATTTGTTTTCCAGCCATTGTTTAAGGCAAATGCACATCCATTGATGTTGTTAGGTACAGCTGTTACAGGTGCAACAATTAATGTACGTGTATCCTGGACACAGGGTGACGGAGTAAGATCACAGGATTTCGTATATAATGATGATTTTGTTACAGGCTTTATAAACAGCTACAGACCAGCTTCCGGTAAGTATGGTAAAATGTTTACTTTGGCATTAACCGGTGCTGAAAACTTTGAAAACCTTACATTTACTGCTGTTGTAATTTCAGACACTGGCGTTGAAATTGCAGCAACCCCTATAGTTATAGAAATTGAAGAAGGAAATGTTACAACTGATAGCAACAATAAGGTGACAGAAGCTGTTACATTGCAGAATGGTCAGTCTTCTGCTGTTGTAAGTTCCGGTACTCAGTTGGAAGCAAACACAAAGGATATTGCGCTTACAATTGAGGAAATGGATTCCACTACAAGCAACATTCAGGTTGGCGATGGAGAATCCATGTTATCTATGAATGTTCACGTAGAAGGTGTATCTGATGAAAATACAGTTCCTGTAATTGTTACATTAGATAAGATTGCTCCTGAAGCTTTGAACGAAGGTAACATTTTACTGTACCATGTTGAAGATGGTGAAACAGTAGCAATGACTCGTGTATACAGCCTTGCTGAAGTAGATGCTCACAACGAGTTCTACTATGACGTTTCAACAGGTACTGTTACAATGGCGTTGGCAACATTCTCTGAAATTGCAGTTCGTTCCGTAAATGCAAACCCTTGGAATGGTGTTATAGATACAGACTGGTATAACACTGAAGATACCTACTTTGAATTTTATACAGCAGACCAGTTGGCAGGTTTAGGTCAGATTGTCGGTGGTATGGCAGCTGGTATTGAAAGAGATAGCTTTGAAGGAAAGACTGTAAAGTTGCTTGCTGATATAAATCTTGATGACGCTGAAGATGATAACAAGATTTTCCACCCAATCGGATACTATTTCACATTGGATAACCAGGAAACTCCTGATGTAGCAAATGATGTATACAGTGCGGTATATGCTTTTAAGGGTACTTTTGATGGAAATGGTCATAAAATTGCTAATTTCTATCAGAACACCTGGGAAATGAAGGGTGACTATAACGATGGTTATCCTGCAGGTTCAAATCACTATAAAGATGGTATGGGTCTCTTTGGATATGTTAAGAACGGTACAGTTATGAACTTAACTATCGACAACTTCTCATCTGATGGTGAATTTACACCTACAGGTGTAGTTGCAGCTTATGGTGTTAATTCTACATTTAAGAATATTGCAATTACAAATTGTAATCCAAGAGTTTACAACACAGGTAATGGTGGTATCGTAGGTATCGGTGGTAACAATGATGATCCTGATACTTATAACTTAGTATTTGAAAACATTACAATTGACAAAACAAACAAAATTACTGCTCTTTGGGGCAGCTGGGACGTTGCTTGTGGTGGTTTAGTAGGTATGTTCCGTGGCGCAGGTCACGCATATATGACAAATTGTCATGTTGCAGCTCAGATTGATGTATTTAACGACGTTTGTGGTAACTATCAGTATTATAGATACCGTTATGCAGGTATGCTGATTGGTACTAATAAGAATATGGTTACTATTAACGGAAGTGTATATCCTGAAACTACAAAATATCATGCAGAAGATTGTACTGTTCACTTTGGTGACTGGAATGACTATTACTACTGTGAAATGGTAGTAAACTCTCTTGCTTCATATACACATGATCATCAGTTCAGCCGTCTTACACAGGTTGATGCAGTTGATGTAGCTAACATGACAGTTACTGTGGACGGTGTAACATCTGCAATTCCAACTTCAGGAAGAGTGAACTATGTTATCGCAAATGTTAATTATCCTGGTGATGAAACAGCTCAGTGTTTCCATTTTGTAAATGGTGAAGTCTGGAACCATGAAGATGCAGGTACAGAAGTAATAAATGGTAAGGAAATCTTAAAAGAAGACAGACAGCATTATTTCTTGCCATTTACTCAGCTCTTTACCGGATATGGTTGGGGTGTAAATCACATTGTTCTTGGTGAATTTGATGGTGTTACAGTTCTTGAGCGTGAAGTAGCTGATTCTGTAGATAAGTTTGAAGTAGCAGGTACTGCTAAATCTGAATACGAAACAGGTTCAACAATTCTTGCCGGTGACTTGTTTGCAGCTATTAATGGTGTAGAGGTTCCTGTTGATATGGATAATGTTCAGATTACCGTATCACCGGTAGATGAAAACAGCAATGCAAGTGGTACTTATGTAGCAAATGAAACAGACTGGACTCAGGGTTCAATTACATTCAGTGGCTTAGGTCAGGTTCAGGTTATCATTACAGACTACTTCTATTGTAATTCAACAACAATGATTATTGATGTTACTACAGTAACAAAGTTTAAGGTATCTGATAGTGCTAAGTCTTCATATACAGAAGGTGCCGAGATTAAGGTAGGGGATTTGTTTGCAGCAGTTCCCGGTGCACCTGTAGATATTAACAGTGAAGATGTTGTTGTTGAAATCGATAGCAACCTTGCAGTATGGACAGGTAATGCAGATTGGACACAGGGTTCTATCCACTTCAGAAATGAAGGAACAGTAATAATCACAATTACTGACAATGACAGATGTGTAACTACATCAGTTACAATTAACATTGTTCAGGGTGGTACAGGCGGACCTGGTGTCGGAACACCGGATATTGATTGGTAATATATAGCCAGCAGATGATTTAAGCCCTCGCATTTAGCGAGGGCTTTTATTTACGCATTAAATTATGAATAAAATTTTAATTATTGAATTTTTGTGTTAAAAGTGTTAAAATAAATTTTGGTAATTTTTGTATGAAAGAAGGAAATTGAATGAAAAGCAAACTCAAATGCTTGTTGAGTATTTTGTTGGTTTTTGCTATGGTACTTACAAGTCAATTAGCAACCTTTGCCAGTGAAACTCAGGAAGTGAACGTTGATGCTGTTGCAAAAAATTCCATAAGTAATGTCTATTATGATGATGTTATGGATGCATTGCTTGAAGCAACAGAAAATGAAACAGTGATTCTTTTAGAAGATACAAGTGTTTCAATGATAACTGTTCCTGAAGATGTAACTCTTGATCTGAATGGTTATGCTTTAACATCAAATTATGTTACATGTTTTGGTAATATAGTTGATGAAAGTGAAGATAACACAGGCGTTTTGAATGTATCCTCAAAGAGATTTCTTATACAGGAAAATAACAAGCAACTTCCTGTAAGAGAAGGTAACGGCTACAGATTCTTTGATGTAAGCAATTTTAACACAAGATATCTTAAAGATACATCTAAATATGTATTCCAGCCATTTATTGAGAAGGAAGCTCATTCCATTATAAATAATGGTAAGGCATCATCCGGAGTAACAATAAATGTAAGAGTATCATGGACACAGAATGAAGGTGTACGTTCTCAGGATTTCGTATATACATATGACAAGATTGAGAAGTTCTTTAACAGTTATTCTGTTAAAAATGACATGGAAAAATACGGACAGATGTTTACATTGGTATTAGGCGGCACTGATGCTTTTGAGAATATTTCTTTTAAGGCAGTTGTAGTATCTGATACAGGTGTTGAGATTTCATCTGTTCCAACAATTATAAATATCGGTGGAAATGTTTCTACTGATGAAAATAATCAGGTAACAGAAGAAGTTACACTTCAGAATGGTCACTCTTCTGCAGTTGTTAACCAGGGTACTCAGTTAGAAGAGAATACCAACGAATTAACATTTACAGTAGAAGAAATGGATGTAACAAACAGTGATATTCTTCTTGAAGATACAGAAGAAATGGTATCCATGGATGTACATGTTGAAGGCGTTGCTTCTAATAACACAGTACCGATTATTGTTACCTTGGATAAGATTGCTCCTGAGTTCCTGAACCAGGGTAATATTAAACTGTATCACGTGGAAAATGGTGAAACAGTAGAAATGACTCGTGTATATAGTCTTGAAGAATTGGATGCACATAATGAGTTCTACTATGATATTGCTACAGGTACTATTACTATGGCTTTGGCAACATTCTCTGAAATAGCAGTTGTTTCTGATATAGAGAATGAATGGAACGGCGATATAGATGCAAAGTGGTATAACACAACTGATACTGAATTTATAATCTATAATGCAGACCAGTTTGCCGGTTTCAATAAGATTGTCAGTGGTGATCCTGCCTATGTTGCTGAAGTGGATTCTTTTGCAGGAAAAACAGTTAAGTTGGCAGCAGACATAAATATCGGTCATGATACAACTAAGGATGTTACAGACAAGAATATTTTATGGTATCCGATTGGTGCCTGGTTGCCACAGGATACAAGTAATGGTTATGATGATGTATGGTATTCATGGGGCGGTCCTTTCGAAGGTACATTTGATGCTACCGGTCATACAATAAAGAATATTTATCAAAGAACCTGGGATATGGATGGTAACTATGATGCAGGTTATTGGGACACTGCCATGGGTATCTTTGGTTGGGTAAGAAATGGTACAGTTAAAAATCTTGTAATTGAAAACTTTGCAACTGTTGGTGAATTTACTCCTACAGGTTGCGTAACTGCATATGGTATAGGTAACTGTACTTTTGAAAATATTACACTTCTTGATTGTCACCCTGCTACATACAACACAGGTGGTGCAGGTATTGTTGGTTGGGATGATGGCGGTGACGACACATCAGATGAAGAAAAGACACATTATGTATTCAATAACATTACAATTGATAATTCTAATGAAATTGAAGCTTTGTGGGGAAGCTGGGATGTAGGTTGTGCAGGTATCTTAGGTTACTTAGGACAGTACAGTACAGCTGAGTTCAACAACTGTCATGTAGCCGCAGTGCTTAATGTATATAACGACGTATGTGCTAACTATCAGTATTATTGGTACCGTTACTGTGGTATGTTGATTGGTACTGTAGACAGAACATATAAGGATGCAAACGGATATACAGCAATAGATTTAAATGGTATTACTGTTAATAACTGTACAGTAAACTTTGGTGGCTGGAATGACTACTATTACTGTGAATTGGTAAGAAACTCATTAGCTTCTTACACACATGACCATCAGTTCAGCAAGCTGGTTGAGGTCGATGCAATTCCGGCTGAACCGGGAAATGGTAACTATCTGATTACCACAAGAGATGAAAATGGTAATGTAATAACTGCAGAATGTTATCATTACAAAAATGGTGTGAGATTCTACCACAGTGATGAAGGTACAGAAACAGATCCTGATACAAAGGAAACTGTTCTTGTTGAAGATAAGACTCTTGTTAACCTTCCATTTAACCAGATTTTCGGTGGTTACGGCTGGGGAGTTAAAGGAACTCAGTTTGCTGATATTGGCGAGAATAACGAAGTATTAGGCGTTACTATTGGCTATAACGAATCTATAAAGAAATTTGAAGGTAAGGGCGTAGAGACTGTTGCATCAGGTACAGTCATTTCTGTAGGAGAGTTATTCAATGCAATAGCAGACATTGAACCTGGTATCGACAATGGTAATGTTAAGGTTACAGTGTCTCCTGTTGGTAAAAATAGCAGCGCAAGTGGTGTATATACAGCTAATACAGATGATTGGTCTTTAGGAACTGTTGTGTTCAATGGAGAAGGCGTAGCTCAGATTATTATTACTGACTATTATTTCTGCAGAACAACATCAATGCTTGTTAATGTTGTAAATTCAAAATTTGAAGTTAAAGCAGATTCTGCAACTTATACATCAGGTTCATCAATTAAACTTGGCGATTTGTTTGCTGAAACAGGTAATGGAACTGTTGTTAATGATGAAAACGTTGAAATAAACTTTACTGTATTAGGTGGTACAGTTGCTGCTGATTACGTATCCGGCCCAACTTGGGAACAAGGTACTGTAAACTTAAGTGGTACAGGTTCCATCACTGTAACAATTACAGATAATAATTATTGTGTTCCGACAACAGTAATTCTTAACGTAGTAAATGTTGATAAGTTCACAACTGTTCAGAATTCAACACCTTCTTATGTATCAGGTACTACAGTAAGCGTTGGTTCATTGTTTGGTGCTAATGCTGCAGCAACTTTAGGAATTAACAGCGAAGACGTTGAAATTACTGTGGTAGGTGACAACGGAACAATTGAGCACATAGGTAATGCTACAGATTGGAAACAAGGAACTATCAGATTCTATGGTGTTGGTTCTGTAACGATTTCTATAACAGATAACAACTGCTGTAAGGCAAAGACATTTACTGTAACTCTTACAAGAGCTGCAGGCGGCGGTGATGGTGTTGTTCTCCCTGATGAAGAGTGGGGGGATGATGAAGGCCTTGTTGATAGTGGTGAAGATTTTACCGTTAATGTAAACGGAACGTTCACAGACAACATGGTTATTCAGAGAAACAAGACTATTGAAGTATATGGTACAGCTTCTAAAGTTGGTGGTATTGTTTATGTAACTTTAGGGGATGAAACAAAGTATGGAATTGTCGACAGCCACAATAATTGGTCTGTAGTGCTTAATGCAAGAGAGGCTAACGCAACACCTCAGAGCATGAAGATATATACTATGGCACAGGGGGTTGATGGCGGTATCAGCATTGATGGTATCCTTATCGGTGATGTATATATTATTGCAGGCCAGTCTAATGCACAGGTATCTCTTAACTCGACATTAGGAAATAATTCTGATTTTGTAAATACAATCAGTGAATCTGACAATATCAGACTTTACACACAGTGGTTCTGGGATTGTACAGAATACTGGGGTGAATTTAATCAGGTTGGTATTAAATACCAGCCAATCACCGGCGAAGCTCAGACAGAGCCCCCTGCAGGAACACAGTGGAATGTAAACAGTGTTAATAATGCTAAAGGTTTCTCTGCTGTAGGTTACTATTTTGCTAAAAAGGTAGCTGACAATACTGATGTGCCGATAGGTGTTATTCAGTGTGTTGCCGGTGCTTCCGCACTGTGTGACTTTATGACACCTGAAGGCTATGTTGAAAATGAACATAACAATGGTCTTAGCCAGTTCTATGCTTGTGATATTTATAAAGCTCTTATTCATCCTTTTGCAAGAACTGAAATTGCAGGTATGATTTTCTACCAGGGAGAGGGTAATGAAACTGCTGCATCTACATATGCAGAAAATCTTGCAGACTTTGTTGGTCAGATGAGAACAGTATTTGGTTCCGATATGCCATTCTACAACGTTCAGCTTCCTTCTCATAACGCAGGAGCAAACTGGCCGGGTATGATGGATATACGATTCGAACAGGCAGATGCTTTGAGCATGGTTGATAACTACTACCTTGTTGGTACCATGGATGTAGCTATTAACTCTTCTGATACGGATGCTGCACATCCTACAAATAAGAAGTATATTGGTGATCGTCTTGCTTACTTGACATTGGCTAATGTTTACGATCCTGCCAAATATGCTATGAACAATTATGGCTCACCAAAGGTTTCTTCTGTATCAGTTCAGGGTAATTACGCATATATTTACTTTGATAACTGTGGTTCAGGCTTAGTAAGCGGAAGCGTAAAAGGCTTTACTGACTACAATACAGGTGCTGCACTTTCAGCGGTTGTTGAGGGTACAAACTGTGTTAAGGTTACACTTACTTCCGGTGTTAGAACTATTGCTTATGGTGACAGTATGGTGGCTACATCATTAACTCATAACCTTAGAAACAGCAATGGAATGTATGCTGTAGCATTCAGAGTATCAGTGTAAAAATGCATTAAAGTCAACAACAGGGTAAAGGGCCTTGTTGTTGACATTAAGTTTCAATAGTGATAATATTATGTTAATATTTTTTGACAAAATTTAACTTTTTATATTTTTGTTTTTATTTTTAAGGAGGTTTTTTTCTATGTGGAAAAAGGTTGTGACATTTTGTGTCATAATAGTAGCGCTTTCAGCGTTAATGATAATTGGTTCTGCAGCATTTAATGTAAATAATCCATGTGCAGATTTCGATTACTCTAATGGTACAGAGGATATAAATTCAGGTTGGTTTTGGAGTGGCCAAACGCACCCTAGTGCAACTTATACTTCATTGGTAGATTGTGCTGACAAAAATGCATACGCTCAATCTGTTGCACTTAGTACAATTCCTTCAACACAAGGTTATGATTTCGGTTATCCTGTAATGCAGTATAATAGTGATGTTTTTACTTCGCCTTTATATCTTCACAGTGGTATTACTATTGAGTGGTATGGAAAATTATCGAGCAAGGGTTATGAGTTTTATATGTTAGATAACGATTTGGATTTTGAACTTGGTCCTAATGATAATGGTTCTATTTCCATGGAATATACAACTGATGGATATATTGGTGCGTGGTATACATACGAAAATGGTTCAAGTTATCAATATGTAAGAAGTAGTAGCACTTATAAAAATACCAACTATATACATATTGTATTAACTGTTTCAAATGCAGGTTTCAATCTTTATGTCAATGGAGAGCTTGCAGGTTCCTTAGCTCAGGCACCGGTTAATAATTCAAGCATGGCTTATATTCTGCCTTGTAAGTATAGTAATAAAGGACAGCTTATAAGAACCAGATTGTGGAATTCTGTTGCAAGTGCTACTGATGTTTCCAATATGTACACTGCACATACTAAAAAAGCTTTTCTTGATATTGATTTTGCTAACTTAAATTATTTGGATTCAACCGGCAGAGTTAATTATAGGACAAAACCAAATAATACATCTAAGATAACAGCTGAGAATATGATTTCAAAAGATGCATGGAGAGAGGCTGTAAACAATCCCGAAAATGGTGCTTTCCAGTATGTTGGAATTCTGAATAAAACTGTTTTACCTAAAAAATTTGCTATTGAGTGGTATGGTGTATGTTCTCTGCCAAATACTATGCTTCTTCAGATTGCGATGGAGGATGGATCTATGTACACTGTTGGTACAAATGAAACCGGTGATGGTTTTGAATTCTATCGCTTTTTAGGTGCATCAGTAGGTGGCCATGACATGATTATAAACTCTATTAACGATACAAATGACACAATGGATCCGGGAGTAACCAAGATTTGTAATCTTTCTGAAGCTCATCATGTAGCTGTTTATTGTGGTGGAAGTAATGTATATTTAGTTGTAGACGGTGTTAGAGTTGCCGGATGTGCATGGAGCGGAGGTAATGCTAAGAATATCAGTAGTATTAATGTTCGTGGTCAGAATTTGATGTTTGTTAAAATGTATGCATACAATAAAGGTATCGCTGCTATACAGGAAACTTATAAGTCACTTCGTGGTGTAAGATTCTCCAGTGCTTCTTTGACATTGACAGAAAATATTGCAATTAACTTTAAGGTTCCTACAAGTGTTAACGCTAGTAACACAGGCATTACTATTAGTAAAGTAGAGTTTACTTTCAATGGCTCAACTAAGGTTGTAACACCTACAACTTCAGGCAGTGAATATGTATATTCTCTTACAGATATTGCTCCAAACCAGATGGATAAAGTGGTTACTGCTAAGATTACTGGTACTAACTATGCCGGTGCTACTGTTACTGCGACAAAGACATACAGTGTTTTGGATTATTGTAAGAATATGATTGGAACATCTAAGACTGAGTTGTCTACATTGATTGTTGATATGGTTAACTATGGTGCAGCTGCTCAGGCATATAAAGGTGAGACAGTTACTATTAATAACTGGTTAACAGACACACATAAGGGCTGGGCTACAGCTACAAGAACATATAATTCTGTTAAAGCTACAAATAAGTATGCAAATGCTACAGTTACTTGGAGAGGTGTTGGACTTAACCTTAACGATACAGTTGATATGAGATTTAAGATTGCAACAAGTGATATCTCTAACTTAACTGCAAATGTAACAGTTGGCGGAAACACTACTCCGGTTAGTTCCTTCGTAGCAACAGGTGTTGTAGCAGGCGAGTATTACTTCTACTTTAACGAGCTTGATCCTGATCAGCTTAGCGCTCCAATCACTGTTACATTGTACAGAAACGGCGTTCAGGTAAGTGATACTATTACATACAGTGTTGAATCATATGCATCAGGTCTTCAGTATGAGTCAGGCAACCTTGGCGCACTGGTTAAAGCAATGATGAAGTATGGTGATTCTTCTTACGCATATGCAAACTGATTAAACCGATTAAAATAATAAACAATTAATTTTACCCCTGTCGATGAAAATCGGCAGGGGTATTTTCATGCCTTCTTGAACGTCGAAAAGCTTGTGGAATTGTGTCGAATTATTGACTTTTATATCACCAAGTAGTAAACTTGTATTAACTATAGTACTATTGGGTGTAGTGTGCCCATTTGGTGCGAAACGAACAAAAGATTAGTATTTAATATAGGGTCATTTAAGAGAAGGAAGGATGCTAAAATGAAAAAAATGTTTAAGCGATTTTTAAGCTTGGTTTTGGCAATTGCAATGTTACTTACAACACCTGTTGTAGCATTTGCTGAAGAGGGAACAGAAGCAGTTCCTGCTTTGCCAACAGCAAAGGTGAGAAAAATCAGCACAGAGAATCTTACATTCGCTATGAATTTCACAGTGGATGAAATTACTGATGAGCAGTTGGCATATTATGACGATTGGTATGCTGATTTTGAACTGACCATTAATAAAGATGTGGTATTCAATGCTGACGGAACAGCAGATGGTTACCTTTCAGGTCAGTACGATGAGTGGAGTGCTGATTGGGTAGATGTACCACCTTCCGATGTATCCTTAAAGGCTAATGAGCCATTAAAAATTATGGAATATGCTGCAAAAGTTAAAGATAACAAAGACTTGCAGTATACATACGGTGAAGTATACACAGGCGTACAGGACTTTGACTGTGGTGTTTATTTTACACCTGAGTTCTTAGAGGCAAATCCTGATGTTGAAGTAACTCTGGAACTTCGCATGTATAATCCTGAGAATCCTACAGAAGGATATACAATAGGAGATACATATGTATATACTGTTAATGATGTAATTCCTAATCTTCCTTCCGCTACTGTTACAAATCTGGTGATGGATAATCTTACATTTGCTACAAACTTTAAGGTAAATGAAATCAGTGATGAACAGCTGGCATATTATGAAGATTGGTATGCTGATTTTGAATTGTCAATAAATAGAGATGTTACATTTAATTCTGATGGAACAGCAGATGGCTATCTTTCCGGTCAGTATGATGAATGGGGTCCTGATTGGGTAAATGTTCCTATCGATAAGGATATAACACTTAAAGCAGGAGAAGTTGTCAGGATTATGGAATTTGCTTCTGAAATAATGGGTAAGCCCGGACTCAGATATACTTTTAGTCAGGTGTACACAGGTGTACAGGACTTCGACTGTGGCATATATTTTACACCTGAATTTTTAGCAGAGAATCCTGATGTTGAAGTAACTCTTAAGCTTCAGATGTATAATCCCGAAAATGAAGATGAAAGCTATGTAATCGGAAAAACATATGATTATACCCGAGCTGTAGCTCAGAATACAACAACCGATGTTATTTATGCGGATATTACAGAGGCTTTGTTTGAAGCTGCAGAAAATGAAACAGTAGTTATTTTACAGAATGTCGAATTTTCTGTAGTTACAGTTCCTGAAAATGTTACTTTAGATCTTAACGGATATACATTGACAGCAAAATATGTTACATGTTTCGGACATATTATAGATAGCAGCGATGATAATACCGGTCTCTTAAAGGTTGCTGAAAGTAAGTTCCTTATTCAGGAAACAAATAAGCAGCTTCCTGTTAAAACCGATGAAGGTTACAGCTTCTTTGAAGTGACAAAGTTTAATGTTCGTTATTTAGAAGAATCTACAAAGTTTGTATTCCAGCCATTTATTGAGCAAAGCGCACATGAACTTATTAAAAACAAAAAGGCAGCATCAGGTGTATCAATAAATGTTCGTGTAACATGGACACAGAGCACAGGAAAACGTTCACAGGATTTTGTATATACCTATGATAAAGTTGAAAAGTATTTTGACAGCTATTCTGTAAGAAATGATGTTGAAAGATACGGACAGATGTTTACTTTGGTAATGCGTGGCACAGAAGATTTTGAAGATCTTACTTTCAGTGCAGTAGTAACATCTAATACCGGAGTTGAATTGTCTTCAACTCCTATAGTTGCAGGAGAGGAGCTTCCTGTAGAGAAATTTGAAAAGGCAAGTACTGCTAATGATTCTTATACGGCAGGTACAGTGGTTAAACTTGGTGACTTGTTTGCAGCAATGCCAGGTGTAACTATTGATACAGCTAATGTACAGGTTACAGTTTCAGGTGTTGATGCTACTTACATAGCTGATGCAAGTGACTGGACGCAAAGAACTCTTGCCTTCAACGAAACAGGTGAAGCTACAATTACAATTACAGATAATAACCTTTGTATTGCAACAACATTAAAGGTTAATATTACAAATGTTAAAAAGTTCGAAAAGGCATATACAGTCTTAACTTCATATACTACAGGCTCTGTGGTAAGTATAGGTGACTTGTTTACTGCAGTAGAGGGTGCAACTCTTCCTGTTGTTAATGAAACAGTACAGGTTACAGTTACCGGTGACGGAGTAACAGGTACTTTCGTAGCAGATGCCACTGATTGGACAAAGGGTACTGTTAAACTTAATGGTGCCGGTACAGCAGTGATTTCTGTTACAGATAACAATTATTGTGAAACTGCAACAATTACTGTTGAAGTTGTAACAATTCAGAAGTTTGAAAAAGCTGATTCTGCCAAAGATTCATATACATCAGGAACTACTGTTAAGCTGGGTGATTTGTTTACAGCTATAGAAGGTATAACACTTAATGTTGATGATTCAAATGTAAAGATAGCAGTTTCAGGAAATGGTGTAACGGGAACTTATACAGCTGATACAACTGACTGGACACAGGGTACTCTTAAGTTTAATGGTGCAGGTGAAGCTACAGTTACAATTACAGATGATAACTATTGTATTGAGACATCTATTCTTGTTCAGATTCAGGAAGTAGAAAAATTTGAAAAAGTAGAAAATGCTGAAACTTCATATACATCAGGAACTGAGCTTAATATTGGTGATTTGTTTACTGCTACAGAAGATTCCACCCTGGAAATTGATGATTCAAAAGTTCAAGTATCAATTACTCCGGCAGACGAGGAAAGTACTGTAACAGGAACTTATACAGCAGACCCATCTGACTGGACAAAGGGTTCATTTAAGTTCAACGGTATGGGTAAGGCTTTGATTACAATTACTGATAACAATCACTGTGTAACTGCAACATTTGTTGTGGATGTTTTACCGGTTGAAAAATTCGAAGTAATTGAATCTGCTGAAGTTGTACATAATTCAGGATCTGAAGTTGCAGTTGGTAGCCTCTTTGCTGCTAACGAAGGTGCAACACTTCCGATTGATAGTAAAAATGTAACAGTAACAATTACATCAGCAACAAGATCAATTGGTGTAAGCGGTGTGTTTATTGGTGATCCAAGCGATTGGACAAAGGGTATAATTAAGTTTACAGGTGTAGGTAAAGCTTTGGTTACAATTACCGATAACGATTGTTGCGTATCTGTATCTGTTGTAGTTGATGTTAAACCTATTGAAAAGTTTGAAAAGGCAGACACAGCTAAAGATAGTTATACATCCGGTTCCAAAGTAAGCTTAGGTAGTCTCTTTGAAGCTATAGAGGGAATTACAGTTGATGTTGACAGTTCTTCTGTACAGGTTGCAGTAGAAGCTACAGAGGGAGATGTAACAGGTGCTTATACAGCTGATACATCAGATTGGACAAAGGGCTATGTAGTATTTAATGGTGAAGGTAAAGCTACTGTTACAATTACAGATAACAACTGTTGTGTTGAAACAACAATAGAGGTTGAAATTTTACCGCTTAAGAAGTTTGAAAAATCTGAATATGCAAAAGATTCTTATACATCAGGAACAAAAGTAACTGTTGACGAGTTATTTACAGAGATTGATGGTATCACTCTTGGAGTGGCAGGTGCAAATGTACAGGTTACAATTGAAGGTGATGGTATAATCGGTAGTTATGTTGCAAATGCCAACGATTGGACGCAGGGTACTGTTACATTTAATGGTGTTGGTACAGCCACTGTTACAATTACAGATAATGATTACTGTATTGCTACAACGCTGACAGTTGACATTTTACCTGTACAGAAATTTGAGAGCCATGGTGCTATATTAACTTCATACACAACAGGTACTACACTTTACTTAGGTGATCTGTTTGTTGCTAAAAAAGATGCGACTCTTGCTATTGACGATGCTAATGTACAGGTTACAGTTACACCTGTAGGCGATAGCGATGTTAGTATATTCTATATGCCTAATGCAAATGTTTGGTCAGAAGGTCTTATAACATTTAATGGTATAGGCAAGGCTACACTTACAATTACAGATAATAATTATTGTGTTGATACGACAGTAACTGTTGAGATTGTTGTTCTTCAGAAGTTTGAAAAGGCTGACACTGCACTTGATACATATTCAACAGGCATGTTGGTTAATATAGGTGATTTGTTTACAGCGATACCTGATATAACTCTGGCTATAGATGATGCTAATGTTCAGGTTTCTGTTACTCCTTTAGACGAAGGTAGTACTGCAGATGGTATTTTCGTAGCAGATATAAGCGACTGGACACAGGGTACTCTGGAATTTGCCGGTGTTGGTAAGGCGGAAGTTACAATTACAGATGATAATTATTGTGTTGCAACTACAATAATTGTTGAGATACTTCCTATCGTGAAGTTTGAAAAAGCTGATACTGCTGAAGATTCTTATACATCAGGAACCACTGTTAATGTGGGAGTCTTGTTTGCAGAGATTCAGGGGACAACAATAGATATAGATGATGCTAATGTTCAGGTAGCAGTTACAGGCGATGGTGTGACAGGTACTTATACATCTGATGCAAATGATTGGACTATGGGTACAGTTAAGTTTAATGGTACAGGTACAGCTGTAATTACAATTACAGATAACTATGATTGTGTTGCTACCACAATTACTGTAGAAATCGTACCTATGGAGAAATTTGAAAAGGCTGACACAGCAAAAGATTCCTACACATCAGGCACTACCGTTAACGTAGGTGATTTGTTTGCAGAGATTGAAGGAATTACATTAGGTGTTAGCGATTCAAGTGTAAATGTAACAGTTGCAGGTGATGGTGTAACAGGAACTTATGTTGCAGATACAAGCGATTGGATCAACGGCACAGTTAAGTTTAATGGCACAGGTACAGCTACGGTTACAATTACAGATAACGACTGCTGTATAGCAACAACAATAAGTGTTGAAATTACAACACTTAAGAAGTTTGAGAAGGCTGACACAGCAAAAGATTCCTATACATCAGGTGCTACCGTTAATGTAGGTGATTTGTTTGCAGAGATTACAGGAATTACATTAGGTGTTAACGATTCAAGTGTAAATGTAACAGTTGCAGGTGATGGTGTAACAGGTACATATGTTGCTGATACAACTGATTGGACACAGGGTACAATCACATTTGATGGAGAAGGTGAAGCTGTAATTACTATTACAGATAACGACTATTGTATCGCAACAACAATAACTGTAACAGTTGAGAAACCGGTACCGGTTGATAAGTTTGCAGTTGTATTGCCGAATTATAAGTCATACTTGTACCGTGTAGGTAATAACAATGCAGTAAGTATCGGCAGATTGTTTACATTGGCAGATGATGTAACAGAGGATATGCTTGGCAATGTTACAGTTGAAGTTAAGGATTCTAACGGCACAGTAAGAGCAACTTATGCGGCAGGTGCAGGGGCTTGGAATTCAGGCACTATTGCATTTACTGAAAACTATACAGGTCTGGCATATATCACAATCAAAGATGATGGAAATACAAATCCTCTTACATTGTCAGTGGAAGTTATTGATGCAACTAACGTGGTTTCAAATGCTGATATAACAGCTTTGAAAAACGGTGGCACATATATTACAGGCAACGGAGTTCTGCTTGCAGATATTAATGGTGCAGCTTCGTTCTACTTAGCAGGCGGTAATTTCTATGGTAACGGATTTACACTTACATATACAGGCAATGGTTCTGTAAGAAAGGCTGACCTTAAGCAGGCTTTTGTAAATATAAGTGAAGGCGCGTTGTTGGAAAACGTTCGTATAGTATGTAAGGTATTTCCTGAAGGATATGTATATGTAAGCGAATTCAATAGCGTGGAAAATACTCCGTATCAGAATAATGCTGTTACAGCGAACACAGGTAGTAGAATCAGCAACTGTTATATCTATGGTGCTCGTGCAAATATCTTTATCAATGGTGATGTAACTGTTGAAAACACTGTTACAGAAAGCGGTAGCCTTGCAAATATCCAGATTGATAAGTGTACAGATGCTAATACTATTAAACTTAATAATGTAACAACAATACAGTCACTTAAGTCAGATGGCTTTGGTGAGGGCAAGACAGTTATGGGCTTTGGTGTATTGGTAGGAACAAATGAAAGTGTTACTAACCCATATATTGTAATAGATGGTGACTTTAAGCAGTATAACTGGGTAGCTTCTTCTGATGCTTCTGCTATAAGCAACCAGTATGCAAGTTCAGCTATTAACGCTGCGTTAGGAATGTCTGATTATTTGCATACAGTAGATGGCACAACTAAAGCTAACATGGGTATTATATTCCTCAATACAAAGGATGCAGCAGGTCATGTAACTAATAACAGCGGATTACCGTATAAGCTTTCCAATATCAGTATGAAGGTTTCCGGTATAAGTGTATCCGGTCAGGTTTACTCACTTACAAACTCATCAACAATCTATTCAGATGTGGAAAATGCTGACAGAGGCACAGTAAATGGTTGGTATGAGCCACAGTTCGGCTTTGTTTCTGATCTGGGTGGTCAAAAAATACCTGAGACAGATGACTGTGATGAGTTCTTGTATGTTTCCGATGGTACACTCAAGATAATGTTTGTAGCCGGTGATTCTAAGGAAGTAGATATTAAGAACCTTGTATCTATTAATAAATATACAGGGCAGGATCTTAATCTTGAAATTTCTTGCAAAGATGATAACGGAAACAATGTAGCTATTAGTGATGGTAAGATTGTACTTTCTGAAAAGAAAGATTATGTAGTAACATACAAAGTAACAGATACTTTGTTCTACGACTTGAATGGTGAAGAAGTAACTAATACACTTGTTTACACATGGGAAGTTCCTGTGACTGTTTCACTGAAGGATAAGAGTATTCCTGATGCTTACTTTGAATTTGATTCAACCGTGCAGAAGATTTACTACTCCGGTTTGTCAAGTTATACACAGTTTATTCCGTTCCTTTCAGGTCTTAAGATTTACGATTATGACACTGCGGGAAATGCATACCTCCGTTTTGATGGTGGTAACACCTCTGCTGTTACTGATTTTAACAAGATTGCAAAAGCATCTATTGCTAATAATGCAACAAGTGAAGCATCCGGAAATCACATCGTAACTATTGAACTGACAGATGGCGGAAAGCTTGTTGTTGACCTGGATGTAAGAGCTACCAGTGGTGGTTCAACCCATACCGGTTCAATTAAGGTTCGTAACAACGTGCTTTATGTTGTAAACGACGGTACTACAGGCGCAAAGGGTCAGCAGTGGAGAATTTACAGTTATAAGTTTATTGGTAATAATGGTGTTGAAATTAATTCCGGTGCTATTACATTCGGTACATCAGGAACAGATGCAAGTTCCGGAACAAAACCATCCAGTAACTTCAGTGTGACTATTAACGCAACAGTTAACTTTAATGCAAATGGTGGTCAGTGTGCACAGACAATTGGTTATGCAACATCCAACAGTAAAACTGTAACACTTCCTACACCATCTCGTGGCGGTTATATCTTTGCAGGTTGGTACACAGCAACATCTGGAGGAACAAGGGTTGGTGGTGCAGGAGATAGCTATACACCAAGCGGTAATATTACATTATATGCTCAGTGGGGCAAACCTTGTACAGTAACATATAACGGAAATGGTGGTACAGTAGGTACAACGTCTGATACATATACAGGTGTAGCTTTGATTTTACCATCTGCAACTAATGGAAATAAGGTACTTAGCGGTTGGTATACAGCTCCTACAGGAGGAAATAAAGTCGGTGGTGTTGGTGACAGTTATGTTCCAAGCGGTGATGTTACATTGTACGCTCAGTGGCAGGATCCTGCAGTTGTTACATACAATGCAAACGGTGGATCATGCAGCACAAGCTCAGCTACATTTACAGGTGCAGCATTGACACTTCCTACACCAACAATGACAGGCTATAAGTGTACAGGTTGGTTTACAGCAGCATCCGGCGGTACTAAAGTAGGTGACGCAGGTGGTAGCTATTCCCCAAGTGCAAATATTACATTGTACGCTCAGTGGGAGAAGGTTGCTTATACAATTACATATAGTAAATCTGAAGTTTCTTCTTCCAGTGGTCCTGCAACAGCATACTACGGAGATACAGTAACTGTAACTGTAACCTATTCAAAGGGTCAGGATAGTGTAAGTGTTAAGGGCGCTTCCTCCGGTACCACTATAAAGGTAACATCATCCGGTTCGGGAACTAATTACACATATACATTTACTATGCCTGCTGAAAATGTTACTATGACAATTACGGGTACTTCCTGTGTAACAGCAGATACCTTGGTAACATTGGCAGACGGTACACAGGTTCGTGTGGATTCCTTAACAGGAAATGAAGAGCTTTTAGTATGGAACCTTGAAACAGGTAAATTTGATTCCGCTCCTATAATGTTTGTAGACAGTGATGCAGAATCAGAGTACGATGTAATTCACCTGTACTTCTCAGACGGAACAGATGTAAAGGTTATCTATGAACATGGTTTCTGGGATTATGATCTTAACAAATATGTGTACTTAGATGCTAATGCAGCGCAGTACATAGGTCATACTTTTGCGAAACACAATGGTAGTGAACTTGTTAAGGTTCAGCTTACAGACGTGGTTCTTGAAACAGAGTACACTTCTGCATGGAGTCCTGTAACAGTAGGACACCTTTGCTACTTTGTAAATGGTATGTTGTCAATGCCGGGCGGTGTTGGCGGACTCTTCAACATCTTTAATGTTGACGCAGAAACAATGACTTATGATTATGAGTCAATTCAGAAAGACATCGAAACTTACGGTTTGTTTACTTATGAAGAGTTAAACAGCATTGAGCCTTTGTCAGAAGAAATGTTTGAAGCTGCAGGCGGTGCATATCTTAAGATTTCCATTGGAAAGGGTAATATGACAATGGATGATCTGGTATATATGATTCGTCGCTATAGTAGGTTTATATAGGGAGGAGAATATAACATGAAAAAAGAATATGAAAAACCTGAAGTTAAAGAAGTTACTTTGGTAACGGAAGAGGCGGTTACTGCAAATGATGATTGGGTAGATGGTGAAATGGGACTTGAAAGCTCAATTTTCTAGGAAAAGTTCAATTTAAAAAAATATTTGACAAAACACATACAACACAGGTATAATAACCTGTGTTGTATGATATTATGGAATCATTATGTGAGGTGACTTTGGCGTGAAAAAAGAATATGAAAAGCCTGAAATTGAAGAAGTTACTTTAGTAACCGAGGAAGCCGTTACTGCTAATGACGACTGGGTAGACGGAGAAATGGGACTTGAAAGCTCCATCTTCTGATAACGCATATATCCGTTGCAAAATAGCAGACCTGATTGCGGAAGTGCCTTGCGGAGAAGGATTAGAATCCATTTGCGAGGCATACAAATGGAATTATGAAGGTACGGTAGATATTTCTATAGATGCCGGACTTTATCGTATTGATAAGTATGATCCAAGAATAAGCAGAGAAACAGTTGCTTATATGGAATCTGCTTATCAATTTTATCTTAATTTGGTAGATTTTAATGGCTTCTATCTTCATTCGTCTGCAGTAGTAAGGGACGGGAGAGCTTATCTTTTCTCAGGACCTTGCCGTGCAGGAAAGTCTACTCATACAAGATTGTGGAAAGAACTTTTTGGCAAAGATGTTTATATAATAAATGATGACAAACCGGCACTGCGCCACGTGGACGGAAAGTGGTATGTTTATGGAACCCCTTGGTGTGGCAAAGACGGCATTAATATGAATGAAAAGGCACTTCTTGCAGGTGTTTGTTTCTTAAAAAAAGCTCCTGAAAACAAAATACGTATTGTTGATAAATTTGAGGCAATGCAAAAAATACTGGGACAGACGATTCATAAATTTGATGAAATAAATAAACTTGACAAATTGCTTAAGAGCTTAGAATTGTTTCTTGAGAAAATTCCTGTATATGAATTGGAAAATGTTCCGGAAGTATCAGCAGCGGAGTTAAGCTACAATACAATGTTCAAGGGTGCAAAGGAGGCTGGCTTATGAAAATAAAAGATGGATACGTATTGCGTGAAGTTGCGGGAAACTGGATTGTGCTTCCGTTAGCTTCAGAGACAGTTAATTTTTCCGGAATGCTAACTTTGAACAATTCAGGTGTCGTGCTTTGGAGACTATTGGAGCAGGGAGCTTCAAAAGATAGGCTTGTGAAGGCATTAACAGATGAATATGAGGTTTCTTTAGAACAGGCAGCTTCTGATGTGGATTCTTTTATTAATAAATTAATTAATACCGGTTGCGTTGAGGAATAGAAAGGCGAGATTATATGAATAAGAAATTATTAATTATATCAGTTTCAGTTGCAGTAGTTGTTTTAGTAATTGCTGTGGTTTTGTGCCTTAATAACTCAGGTGATAAAACGCCTGAGATTACAGCAACCCCTGTGGCAGGCCAGGAGGAACAATCCGGCCTTGAAGACAGTATTTTTGAGAATGAAGAAAATGTTCAGAGCCCTGAGGAGACAACTGGTGCAAAACCAGGTGTAACACCAAATACCACAGAAAATAATGAGGGAGATAAAGCAACTGCAGCACCTACTAAAAATCCTACAGCTAAGCCTGAAGTTACACCAACAACTAAACCTGTAGATACACCTACTCCTACTGCTACTGCCAGTGCAGATACTAAAAAGTTGGATTATGCTACATACAAGGCTATGAAACCATCAGAACAGCAGGCATATATGGAAAGTTTTAATGATATGGATGCATTTTTCGAGTGGTATAATGCAGCAAAAGATAAATACGAGAAGGAAAATCCGTCAATTGAAGTTGATGGTGGTGTCATTGATTTAGAGGATATAGTAAACGGTAAAAAATAATATGGAGAAGAAAACAATAACCAGCCTGGATAATTTAATACCTGTTTTTTGTGAACGTCTTACAGCAGGACAGGCGGTGCGTTTTTCTCCACAAGGGACCAGTATGCTTCCTTTTTTAAGGGAAAATAAAGATACTGTTACCATTAAAAAAATCACTGAAGCTCCTAAAAAATACGATGTTGTTCTCTATAAACGAACAAACGGTAAGTTTGTGCTTCATAGAATTGTGGATGTTAAAGATACATATGTATTGATGGGAGATAATCATTTTGTGAAAGAATTCGGCATAGAACCTTCACAGGTTATTGCTGTAATGACTTCCTTTGAACGTAAAGGTCGTTCGTATAGTGTAAATAATTTTTGGTATAAGATTTACTGCCGGGTATGGTATCATAGCCGGTATGTTCGTCATTTTACCAAACGTGGTTTTAACTGGATTAGAAGGCGCTTGGGAGGTTTGAAATGAATACAGCTCAGCAAGGTGTTGTTACACTGTTAAAAAGTGCCGTTACAGGAGCTGCTCTTAAGCTTCCGGATAATTTCTCTCTTGAGGATGAGTTTGTCAAAGAGACTATAAAAAAGCATCATTTAAGTACTTTGGTTTATGCAGGTGCTCTTAATTGTGGCATATCAAAAGAGTCACCCTTTATGAAGAGTTTATTCAAAGCATACTATAAACACACTTTAAGAAGTGAACAGCAAATGCTGATTGTAAAGTCTGTTTTTGATGCTTTTGATAAAAATGGTATTGACTATTTACCTACAAAGGGATGTAATATGAAAGCTTTATACCCAAAGCCTGAATTAAGACTTATGGGAGATGCAGATATTACTGTTAGAAAGAATCAACTGAATCTGATATCACAAATTCTTGAAAACATGGGATTTACTAAATCTCATGAGGATGATAATAATGTTAACTGGGACAAGGGTGCTTTACATATGGAAATTCACCTGCGAATGAAATCTTTTTACCAAAAAGATTATTATTCTGATGTCTGGTCTAAAGTTAAACCTGTTGCAGGTCACAGATATACTTTTAATACTGAAGATACTTTTATACATTTGTTTAACCACTTTGCCCGTCATTACAGAAGTGGTGGAATAGGAATAAGACATGTGCTTGATCTTTATGTTTACCGAATGAAGAATCCCGATATGGATGAGAAATATATTTACCGGGAAATGTGTGTGTTGAAACTTCAGGATTTCTATAAAAATGTACTTTCTTTATTGGATGTATGGTTTGGTGATGGTGAATCCAGCGAGGCTACTGACCTTATTTCTGATACTATTTTACAAAGTGGAAGCTGGGGTAATGTGACATCTCATGTGCTTTCTAAAGAAGTTACAAAGGCCAATAAAAAAGGGGAACTTTCTTCATCCAGGAGAAAACTTGTGGTTTCGTCTTTATTTCCTCCAAAGTCATACATGGCTGTTAATTATAAAGTTGTGGAGAGGTATCCCTTTTTACTACCTTTATTCTGGGTAATAAGAGGTGTTGAGGTTCTGATTTCAAGACCTAAAAAATTCAGGTCTACTGTAAGAGCCTGGAAAAATATAGATGATAAGAAAGTCTCAGAAAAACAGCGACAACTTAAAATGGTGGGTCTGGATTTAACTGATGATGAGAGTAATTAGGGAAATGAATCGTTGAAAAACCAATATGTCGGTGATATAATTTAAGACAATATATAAAATAATAGAATTTTTGAGGATGGTGTGTTTTTGATGTTATCTGACGCATGGAAAAAGTTACAGAATGGAAGCGACATAAGAGGTGTTGCTTTAGAGGGTATAGAAGGTCAGCATGTTAACCTTACAGAAGAGAAGGTTTATGTTTTAGCTAAGGCTTTTGCTTTGTGGCTTAATAGAAAGACAGGTAAAAATTTGGAGGAATTGACAGTAGCTGTTGGTACTGACTCAAGACTTTCCGGACCTGCTTTAAGAGCTGCTACTATTAAAGGTCTTGCTGAAATGGGTGTCAGTGTTGCTGACTGTGGTATGGCTTCAACTCCTGCTATGTTTATGACTACTGTTATTGAGGGGTATGAGTATGACGGATCTGTTATGCTTACTGCCAGCCATTTGCCTTTCAACAGAAATGGTATGAAGTTCTTTACTAGGGATGGTGGCCTTGAAAAGGCTGACATTACTGCTGTTCTGGAAATTGCTGAAAATGAAACTGATGGTACTTCCTACAATGGCAATGGTAAGGTTTTTGAGGTTGATTTTATTTCTGTTTATGCCGCTGATTTAGTTGAAAAAATCAGAAAGGCTACCGGGGATGTTAAGCCTCTGGAAGGTCTTAAGATTATTGTGGATGCCGGTAACGGTGCCGGTGGTTTCTATGCTGAAAAAGTATTGGAGCCTTTGGGTGCGTGCACATGTGGTAGCCAGTTCTTAGAGCCTGACGGAAGTTTCCCTAACCATATTCCTAACCCTGAGGATGGGGAAGCTATGGCTTCTATTCAGAAGGCAGTTCTTGATAACAAAGCTGACTTTGGTATTATCTTTGATACTGACGTTGACAGAGCAGGTGCTGTAGACAGAAATGGTAAGGAAGTTAACAGAAACAGAATTATTGCTATGATTTCTGCTATTGCTATTGAGGAGCATCCCGGCAGCACTATCGTTACTGACTCTATTACTTCAAGTGGTCTTAAGAAGTTTATTGAAGAGGATTTAGGCGGTGTTCATCACAGATTTAAGAGAGGATACAAGAATGTTATTAACGAAGCTATCAGACTTAATAACGAGGGTATTTACACTCCTGTGGCAATTGAGACTTCAGGTCACGGTGCTTTGAAGGAGAACTATTTCCTTGATGATGGTGCTTTCCTGATAGCGAAACTTTTAATTAAGATGGCTGCACTCAGAAAAGAAGGTAAGCATATTGATCAGCTTATTGAAAATCTGGAAGAACCTTCTGAGTCAAAAGAGTACAGAATGAATCTCTTAATGGATGACTTTAAGGATTATGGTATGAATGTAATTAAGGAACTTGGAGATTTTGCCGCTACTGTCCCAGGTTGGACTATTGAGCCTAAGAACTATGAAGGTATCCGTGTAAGCTGTGACAAGGATAGTGGTGATGGTTGGTTCTTGCTTCGTATGTCGCTGCATGATCCTTTGATGCCTATGAATATTGAATCTAATTCTGTAGGCGGAGTAGAAAAGATTGTTGCTAAGCTTAAGGATTTCTTAGGTGGATTTGATAAGTTGGATACTTCTGTACTTTGATAGAGATATTGCTTAAGATTTTAAGAGCCCGGACTTAACTATGGTGTTGAGTCCGGGCTTGCTTATATATTTGGGAGTGTATACACTCCAATTAATATGAATTTCATAACATTATTGGCAAGTTAATCTTGGATTTACGTCTAAGAATGATATGTACATAATTTATTGAAGTTCTTGCTTTAGTGTGTTAAAATATAAATCAATCTAGGAATGTTGTATTTTCTGTTTAATGATATTCTAAAACATAATTTCAGTTATGCTGTAATAGGTTTAGATATATATAATACAATTCGATATAAATACTACAACTATATGGTGGGGAAATAAAATGAAAAAGACGCATCGATTTATAGCTTTTGTATTAACAGTAGTTATGTTTGTAACAATGATACCGGAATCTTTTATAACAGCCTTTGCAGAGGGATATTATGACAGCTCTTTAGAAGGTGTTATTTTAACTGCTGATGGCGCAGGTGTAGAGGGTGTTTCTGTATTCGTATATGATATTACGGAACAGGAAATTATCGATTATTATGACACTAATTCTAGTGGCAAGTGGAGCACAAGCGAATGCGTTAGCGGTAATCAGTACTTGATTTCCTATTATCATAGAGATTATGAAATAAAACCTTGTAAATTTATTGTTGGTGCAACAGTTGGAACTGTTGTACTTGAAAATGCAATTGCAACTTTTATCGGGGTGGACGCTAATGAAAGTGATGCATCTCTATTTGAGTATGAAATTTTGAATGGTTCTTATGTTGAGATAACGAAATATATTGGGGCGGAAGAAACGGTTGTTATTCCACAAACAATAGATCGATATACTGTGCAAAGCATTAACGATGGAGCTTTTCAAAATAATGAAGCAATAAGAGTTGTTGCTTTGCCTGAGACCGTTGAAATTTTGGGCAATTCCGTTTTTAGAAATTGTAAAAACCTTTCAACGGTGTACTTGAATAGCGGAATCACAATGATAGGTGACAACACATTTAGAGAATGTTCCAGTCTAAATAAGGTTGCTATTCCCAACACAGTTACTTCTATTTCTGATTATGCATTTTATGCTACGGGCATAAACGAAATTACGATACCTTGTGGTGTAAATACAGTTGGTTCGTATGTTTTTGCTGAATGTAAGAGTCTGTTGTCGGTAGAAACAATGGAACCGTTAAAGACTATTGGCAAATATGCATTTAGTGGTTGTACAAGTCTAAACTCAGTAAGAATGTCATATGGTTTGGAAAAGATCGGCGGCGCAGCATTTAAGGGTTGTACTTCCCTTAGTAGGATTACTATGCCTGACAGTGTTCTGCAAATTGATGCAAGAGCATTTTACGGTTGTAGTAACCTTGAGGAATGCAATTACCCAATTAACTGGAGTACGAGTAATGATACTTCGGATGATGGTTATTGGAGACAAGGTGAAATTTTTGCCAAGTGTCCTAAACTAACTTCTATTGTCGTTCCGGAAGAAACAAAAACAATTTCTAATGATGCGTTCCATGGTTGTAATAACCTAACATCGGTTAGTTTACCTTCTACATTGGAAGAAATTAAAGAAGAAGCATTTGCAAGTTGTACTGGTTTAACAAATGTAACATTGAAGGAAGGATTAAAGATAATCCGTGCAAGAGCATTTGCGGGATGTACTTTTTTCACAACATTCACTATCCCTGATAGTGTAACGACAATGGGACCGAGAGTGTTTGAAAACTGTACTTCTTTGCATACAGTAAACTATCCGTTAGGATTAACCGAATGTTCTGAAGAATCGACTGAGGGCTATTGGGTCCGTGGAGAGATAACAAAGGGATGTACGGCGCTTACTGCAATGACTATTCCAGAAGGTGTTAAGGAAATTCCAGCGGGTGCATTTGCTAATAGCGAGAACTTTACATCTATCGCCTTGCCAAGTACACTTGAAAAAATTGGTGTTGATGCTTTCTATGGATGTACGGGATTGACTGCCATAAGTCTGCCTGACGGACTGATTACCATTTCTTCAAGAGCGTTTGCATATTGCACGGGTATACAGTCGATTGATATTCCTGATAGCGTAACAACTCTTGGTGGACAAGTATTTAGAAACTGCACCAATCTGATTGAGGTAGGTTATCCTAAAGGATTAACAACTCTCAAAGAAGAAGCAGCTGGTGGTTATTGGCTACGTGGGGAGCTGTTCCTTAACTGTTCTAAATTACTTGCAATAGAAGTACCGGAGGGTGTAACAGAAATACCTGCTTATACGTTCTATCATAGCGACAACTTTAATGCTATTGACTTGCCGAGTTCATTGAAGGAAATCGGAATAAATGCATTTAATGGATGTGCAGGCTTGACTGACATAGAGTTGCCTGATGGATTGACGACTATTTCTGCAAAAGCATTTGCAAATTGTAATGGTCTTGTATCCATTGCCTTGCCTGATAGCATTACGACTCTCGGTGGCAGAGTTTTTGAAAGTTGTTCAAACTTGAGAGCAGTAAATTATCCTGCTAATCTTGTTAATTGCCCTGAAGGACCTGTTGATGGATATTGGCTGCAAGGTGAAATCTTTTATGGATGCGAAAATCTGAACGTTGTTATTGTGCATGATTCAGTAACTTCAATTCCTGATTATGTTTTTAGAAATTGTACTTACTTAGAAAGAGTCTATGTCGGCAAAAATATTACAGAGATTGGTAATGATTCTTTTAAGGGATGTGACAACCTTATAATTCACGGTGAATTAGGAACGTATGCAGAAGAATATACCACTGCACACAAGATCAAATTTAGTACGGAATCTATGCTTAATTATTTGCAAGTTGCAATTTCAGGAAATGTATTAGACGAGAAAAATAAGGGCATTGAAAATGTAATTATTTCAATATATAACAGAACAAACAATGAACTGATTTGTTCTGTTAGAACAGATAGTAATGGTGTATGGAAATATGATTACGCAAAAGTCGGTGAAAAATATATAATTGCATATTACCATTCTCAATACATTTTTTCACCAGAATCGCAAATTTTTCAAATCAAATCTTCAGGAAATATTATTGAAACTGTTAAAGGTGCAGTTGTAGGTGATGAAGAAAATCTCCCAACAGATTTCACCTATACAGTTGTGGATGAAGAATATATAAAGATTACTGGCTACACGGGAGCATCAACGGTTGTGGTTATTCCTTCTGAAATTGAAGGATACAAGGTACAATCTATTGAAAATGAAGCTTTCCGAAACAACACAGATATAACAAAGGTAGTTATTCCATATTCTGTAAAGACTATCGGTAAATATGCATTTAGTGGTTGTACAAGTCTAAACTCAGTAAGAATGTCATATGGTTTGGAAAAGATCGGCGGCGCAGCATTTAAGGGTTGTACTTCCCTTAGTAGGATTACTATGCCTGACAGTGTTCTGCAAATTGATGCAAGAGCATTTTACGGTTGTAGTAACCTTGAGGAATGCAATTACCCAATTAACTGGAGTACGAGTAATGATACTTCGGATGATGGTTATTGGAGACAAGGTGAAATTTTTGCCAAGTGTCCTAAACTAACTTCTATTGTCGTTCCGGAAGAAACAAAAACAATTTCTAATGATGCGTTCCATGGTTGTAATAACCTAACATCGGTTAGTTTACCTTCTACATTGGAAGAAATTAAAGAAGAAGCATTTGCAAGTTGTACTGGTTTAACAAATGTAACATTGAAGGAAGGATTAAAGATAATCCGTGCAAGAGCATTTGCGGGATGTACTTTTTTCACAACATTCACTATCCCTGATAGTGTAACGACAATGGGACCGAGAGTGTTTGAAAACTGTACTTCTTTGCATACAGTAAACTATCCGTTAGGATTAACCGAATGTTCTGAAGAATCGACTGAGGGCTATTGGGTCCGTGGAGAGATAACAAAGGGATGTACGGCGCTTACTGCAATGACTATTCCAGAAGGTGTTAAGGAAATTCCAGCGGGTGCATTTGCTAATAGCGAGAACTTTACATCTATCGCCTTGCCAAGTACACTTGAAAAAATTGGTGTTGATGCTTTCTATGGATGTACGGGATTGACTGCCATAAGTCTGCCTGACGGACTGATTACCATTTCTTCAAGAGCGTTTGCATATTGCACGGGTATACAGTCGATTGATATTCCTGATAGCGTAACAACTCTTGGTGGACAAGTATTTAGAAACTGCACCAATCTGATTGAGGTAGGTTATCCTAAAGGATTAACAACTCTCAAAGAAGAAGCAGCTGGTGGTTATTGGCTACGTGGGGAGCTGTTCCTTAACTGTTCTAAATTACTTGCAATAGAAGTACCGGAGGGTGTAACAGAAATACCTGCTTATACGTTCTATCATAGCGACAACTTTAATGCTATTGACTTGCCGAGTTCATTGAAGGAAATCGGAATAAATGCATTTAATGGATGTGCAGGCTTGACTGACATAGAGTTGCCTGATGGATTGACGACTATTTCTGCAAAAGCATTTGCAAATTGTAATGGTCTTGTATCCATTGCCTTGCCTGATAGCATTACGACTCTCGGTGGCAGAGTTTTTGAAAGTTGTTCAAACTTGAGAGCAGTAAATTATCCTGCTAATCTTGTTAATTGCCCTGAAGGACCTGTTGATGGATATTGGCTGCAAGGTGAAATCTTCTATGGATGCGAAAAAATTCGCAGCATAACCGTCCCTGAAGGGATTACAGTTATTCCGAATAGTTTTTTCAAGAATTGTAATATTAAAACTTTTTTGCTACCAAGTACACTACAAAAAATCGGTGATTATGCATTTTTAGGTTGCACTAATCTTAGATATATGGATGCTGTATTTTCATCTTTGACTACTATTGGTAGAGAAGCGTTTTATGGTTGTTCAAAGTTGCGTGAAATTTCTTTGTCTGAAAATGTGATAAATATTGGTTATAATGCTTTTGATGGATGTCCCGTATTAACTGTTTTCTGCCATGAAAACTCATTTACGGCTGTTCGTCTTATAGATGATAACGTTTCTTTGGAATTCATCGATAATCCATATGAAGATTCAGAAAATTTAGCACTTGATAGAAACGGAACATACTATGTATCCAACACCGTTGGAGCATTAACAAATGGTTATGTAACAATGAATCTTGCTTATGATTTTAAGGATAATGTCGAAAAAGATATTAGCAATATGACTCTTACTGTACGCATACCAACAGATATGTCTTTGATAGAAAAGACCTTAATGTTGGATGGAGTGAGAGTAACAGGCTATGAGTTTGACGATAATATTCTGAAAATTAATTTGAGCAATAAAACAGGAAAATTATCATTCTGTCTGAATCCTACAAAGGATTGTAAGGTTGCAACTTATGCTGTAATTGACTATAAACAAAATGGTGTTTGGAAAGAAGAAATAATAGGTGTGCTTAATGATGATATTCCATTGTTAAGTGTTCAGGCTGACTCTGAAGTTAATACAGCCACTGTACCTGTAAGCGGTGTTGGACCGGCAGATACAGATGTATCAATATATGTTGACGGTGTTTTATCAGGTACAGTGCATACCAACAAATCCGGTAGCTATTCTTTAAATGTTACTATCAATGAACCTAAGAACTATGCCACATATACTATTACGGTGTCGGCGACTACTGATGAGGGACAGGTAACTGCAACAAAAGATGTAAAATATTTAGCTAGTGCACCTGAAATACAGAATTTTACTATGAACTATAACGGAAACAGCTATAATATGCTGAACCAAGGCACATCAAAGCCCACTGTTTCGTTTGTATCTGGTAAGGAATTTACATTTAATGTAAAATTCTCAAATCACGGACAGATCGAAACTGTATATGTGTGCAGTACACGAAGTAATGTTACAAAACGAATTGAAGCTAAATGGGATGAAAAAACTCAGTCTTATATCGCAACAGGTTTGTTTGATCCCGGTAATGCAAGTTATGTTCCCGGTACTATTACTGTAGAATATTCTTCAGTTAAGGAAAAAATCAGCTTTGAAGAGGGCGTTGACTTTACTTCAGAAAAATATGTAAATGGTTCAAGTAATCCTATAGTTGCTACATTAGCCGGTAAAGTAGAGGATTGTATTGAAGATTTATATAGTGATGATAAGCAGATTAGCGGTGTAATTAAAATGGTAGATGTTAATTCCTTGTTGGATTTTAATATACTGACAGACATAGTTCCATCATATTTGGATCCTGAAAATGCCGGAGAATATGGGTATGAGCCAATAGAGGATGATTTTGGGACTACACTGTATTTAAAATATTTTGAAATCACAGAGGATAAAGTACGTGGGGAGATAATTGACTTTGCTAAAGATAAAATAACAAAGTTCAACATTAAAGGTGGGTATATTAATGCAGACATTGCAATGGGAAATTATTTTGCCTTTACTGAAGCTTTAGGTTACGTGGACACAATGGTTACATGGGAAAATAACCGGGTGTCATTGAAAGAAGCAAGGCAAGCCGTTCTTTCTTCTGATATGTCAGATGCAGAAAAGAATGAAGCATTAAAGAAACTGGATTATGCAACAAAAGCAAATAACGGAACTGTTGCAGCAATGGCCCTTACAATTATTTTAAGTGTGGCAGGTGTTGCAATACCTTTCCCGGCAAATATGATTCTGCCATTGATTTCTATGAGTAACAGCAATTATGTTGATGATATACTCGGTAAGTTCGGACACTTAAATGCATCAGAAACAGAAGGTGCTCAATTTACATTCAGATGGGCTATTGACCCAAGCGGTTATGTCTATGAAGGTGTTACCAGTAATCGTATTGAAGGTGTGAAAACAACAGTTTATTACATTCCCTATGATGATACTGATGAAAACTTCTGGGATGCACCTAAAGTTGAAAATGCACAGCTGTGGGATGCTTCTGAATGGGATCAGGAAAACCCTTTGTATACAGATGCAAACGGTTGTTATTCTTGGGATGTGCCAGAGGGTTGGTGGCAAGTTAAGTTTGAAAAAGACGGATACGAGACCACTTACAGCGAATGGTTGCCGGTACCGCCACCTCAGACGGAAGTAAATATGGGTATAGTTTCCAAAGAGTCAGCAGTTGTTGATAGTGTTGAGATAGTAGATGGAAATATTGTTATAAAATTTAGTCAATACATAGATCCTGAAACGATTTCAAATATTATTATTAAAGACAAAAATGGAAACAATGTTACATTTATTGCAGAATATAGTACTGCTGAAACAGATATAAATGGTAATGTGTTCGCTAAAGAATTCACATTGAAACTTAAGGAAGGTATTTCTGTCTCTGCTGTTGTTGTGCCTGAAACTGTTACTAATTATGCTGGAAAAGCTATAACTGCATATGAAGAACAGTTTGGAATAAATGATGATTTCTTACCAGAACTTTATGTAAGAGATAATACTACTGTATCTCAATATATTGAAAAGCTTGGAAATGGTTATCAGGTTACTGTTTATAAAAAAGGTACTGTGGTTGGAGAAACTGCTTTTCTTGGAACAGGTATGACAGTGGAAATTGTTAATCAGTCCACCTCTGAAAAATATATGCAAACTGTAATTGTATATGGTGATGTCAGTGGTGATGGATATGTCAAAGCTATGGACTATATGAAAATCAAGAAATCTATTACTAACAACACTCTAAGTGAAGCTGAGTTTTTGGCAGCTGATCTTAATGGAGATGGAATAATCAAAGTTGCTGATTACATGAAAGTTAAAAACTATATCAATGGAAAGTACGATATTTATGCAGGAATAGCATAACTACTTGACAGAATCGAAAGCCTCCTGATTGATTATACTAATTTTAGTATTTTCAATTGGGAGGTTTTTTGTTATGGAGAAAATGAGTATTACTTTGGATATGGTACAGAAGTTTAAAGAACAACTATATTATGATGAAAAAAGTGAAGTTACTATAGGGAAATATATGCATGATATTTTGTGTTTTGTTAAGTTTACAAAAGATAAAGAGATTAATAAAGCTTTGGTATTGGAGTATAAAGCTTTTCTGGAAAAAGAATACGCTATTTCCAGTTGTAATTCTATGATTGCAGCTATTAACTCTTTTTTCAGGTTTATTGGAAGATTTGATTGCATTGTTAAACAGTTTAAGGTTCAGAGAAAGGCTTTTTGTTCTGAGGATAAGGAACTTAGTAGAGGTGAATATATAAGGCTTATTGAAACTGCAAAAAGGAAAGGTAATGAAAGGCTAAGTTTAATCATTCAGACTATATGTGGTACAGGAATAAGGGTAAGTGAACTGGAATATATAACTGTGGAAGCAGTAAGGCAGGGACAGGCAGTAGTGTCTTGTAAGAATAAAACAAGGACCGTGTTTATAGTAAGAGACTTACAGAAGAAACTCCTTAAGTATATTAAAGATAATGGTATCAGTTCGGGAATAGTGTTTGTAACTAAGAATGGTAAACCTGTAAGCAGATGTAATATATGGCGAGATATGAAGGCTTTGTGTAAAGAAGCCGGTGTATCTCCGGAAAAGGTGTTTCCTCATAATTTGAGACATCTTTTTGCAAGGACTTTTTATGGTATAGAGAAAGATATAGCTAAACTTGCAGACATATTGGGACATTCAAGTATAAATACTACGAGGATATATATAATTACAACAGGGGAAGAGCATAGAAGGAAGATGGAGGGGATGAGATTGATAATATAACATAATGGTGATTATGTTGTTTGTTCACAAGTTGTATGATATAAACTTTTTATCATACTTAAAATAGTTTATCACACTAAACTGATGAATTCAAGTATACGTAAAGAACTTTAACGTGTTCTGATTGTGTACTTAATTAATTCTGACACAAAGAAAAAATCTACCATAAAATAGGTTAGGTAGGTTTATTTAATTATATATGTATTTCAGTATAAAATAATATTATTTTACGTGTTATATTTAAGCTTGTTCTTTTATCAACAACATAATCACCATTATGTTATCAAGATATTTCACTGAATCATTTTGAAAGGGTGTATAAAATGAAATTTATGAAACGATTTGTTGCTGTTGTAATTGCTATGGTGCTTGTAATCTCATCTGTACCAGCAAGCGCAATTACAAGCATTGCCTCTTCTATAGAGGAATTAGTAACAGTAGAAGAAACAAAAACAGAGGAAGTTGTTGACAAGAATGATGAAGCAGAGAAATCAATAGTAACTGCAAAGCCTGCTGAGACTGTATTAGAAAACACGGCTATGGCTACAGACCCGTATTATTCAAAATATGGGGTTAAATACAATCAGTTATTTACTCTTTATCCACAATATCTTTCTCCGGAAGCTTCTGATATAGTTGTTGGTACATTGATTGATAACTATCAGCGTATACTTGATAGTTATGATAGTGGCGATGATTTTCTTGCTTCATATATGTATTCTTTGAAAAATGGTATTAGTATTCTGGGTAGAGAGTTTTTATCTGGCATAGGCTTAACTCAAAGCACAAAAGAAAAAATGATGTCAGATACAGCAGAATTATTGATGAAGAATATCTGTGATACAAATACAGCTCTTACATCTGCTGTCGCAGAAGTATCAGATAACTTCAAAGGAATGAAAAATATATATGCTGCTACTTCTTCAATTGAAAAAATGGAGTTCATTTCTGATTTACAGGGGGCATGTAAGAATCTTTCAGACACAGAAGTAGAAAAGATAGTAAATGAACTTTTTGAAAGTTCAGATGATTTTATAAAATATGTTGGTGAAGGTATTGAATATTGGCAACTGGTTGTTGGTATTATTGAGATGCAGGAAATTCAGGAAGAAGTAATTTATAGATTGCTTGATAATCTTCCTGAAAATAGCGGATTTAAGGAAGCTCTTATTGTATTGTTAAATGATATGAAAACTGATATAGTTTCTCATGTTTTTGATCACTTTTGTACTGAGAAATCTATAGAATTGATTTCTGATGCTATAAAAACTACAATTAATTCCATTGCTGGTGATACTGTTCTTCCTGGTGCTTTGGCTACTGCTATAGGAAAGCTAGTTATAACTGTAGTTGTTGACTATATATATCAGGGGGCAATGGCTGACGATATAATACAAACTACATATTTAAGTTCCTATGTAACAGAATTTCAGATTTCAATCAGCAGTCAGCAATTGAAATTTATGCAGGCTGAGTCTATTACTACTAAAGATATTTCCGAGTATGAGTTTATGTATTCCTCTATGATAACTACCATATGTACTACTCTTGAAAGTGCATATAAAATGGCAAAGACAAAAGCTGATAAGAGCTTAATACAGACGGCGATTGCTTTGTGTAATACATATACTTATGATAAATACATAGATTTCTGTATGCAGGAACTTAAAGCAGATATTGATGCTGGTAAAGTGAAAAAACCTGCACAGGTTGAGTCTACAGGCAAGTTAAATGATGTTACCTCGGAAGAAAGTCGTATTTCTATTCAAGAAAAATTCCGTCAGCTTCAGGCTGCATACCCACCGAATCAAGGTGTTACATTTACACAAAGTTATGGTGGTGCTATTCAGTGTTTTGGCTTTGCAAGGTTTGCTTTTAATAAGCTTTTTGATTGTGATATGCCTGCCTGGTATCATAATAACAAAAGATATGAATATGGCACAAATCAGAATGTAGTTGTTATAGGACAGCTTAATGGTTCAGCTGAAATGACAGAGGCTAATGTGAAATCATTACTTTCTAATGCCCTTTTAGGTGATATTATTCAGGCCTGTGGAAGTTATTCACAGCATACTATGATGGTAGTGGGTGCTGATGAATCAGGTGTAATCGTATATGAATGTAACAGATCAGGCGAATGTGGTATTTATCAGAGAACTATAAGCTATGCTTCTTTTGCAGCATCTTATGGTACTCCTCATGCAGAAAGTGAATGTGGTGTTACACTTTATCGGGCAGCCAACTATGATAGTCTTTATTGGGATGGTTCAGCTGTATTCTATGATGACAGTGTGAATTTTGTAATAGATGAAAATGGTGTGCTTACAAAGTATAACGGTTGGCAGAGATATGTAGTTATTCCGGAGGGAGTAACTGCTATTGGTAATAACGCATTTAAGAACAATGATAAGATTGTTAGAGTTACAATGACAGATAATGTAAAAAGCATTGGAGATCAAGCTTTTTATGACTGTGATAATTTATATGTATGTGAATTGTCAAACAATTTGGAATCAATAGGTTATAATGCATTCTATTCTTGTGATAGTCTGTCAAGTGTTGTTATGCCAGATACAGTGAATTATTTGGGTGGTTGGGCATATTGTAATTGTTCTTTGTTATCAAATTTAAAACTGTCAAACGGCATAACAGAAATTGGCATTTCTACATTTGAAAATTGCTGGTCATTAAAAGATGTTACATTGCCTAAAGCACTGACAAAGATGAGGGAAAGAGCTTTTGCAAGCACGGCAATTGAAGAAATAGAAATACCAAAATCGCTAGATTCAGCAAACTGGGGTAACGTATACAGTTATAATTTTAATAATATGTCTGTACAGGTATATAATGGACCGTTTTATCTATGTGAAAATCTTAAAAGTGTCACATTTGAGGAAGGAACCACACAAGTCGCAAATTCATTGTTTGCCGGATGTGTTGGCATTGAAAAGGTTGTGATTCCTGACACAGTAACAGTTATAGAGGGCTGGTCTTTTTCAGGATGTGTACGTTTGTCAGAAGTGACTATAGGAAATAGTGTAACGAAAATTGAATCAAATGCTTTTTATAAGTGTATATCTTTAGAAGAA
>SVJE01000003.1:47698-287147 GCA_015069135.1 Oscillospiraceae bacterium
TGACACAGTAACAGTTATAGAGGGCTGGTCTTTTTCAGGATGTGTACGTTTGTCAGAAGTGACTATAGGAAATAGTGTAACGAAAATTGAATCAAATGCTTTTTATAAGTGTATATCTTTAGAAGAAGTAGTAATACCTGATAGTGTAACAGAGATAGGTAGTTCTGCATTTGATGGTTGCTGGTCACTAAAAAATGTAACGTTATCAAAATCTTTAAAAAGTCTGGATTCAAGCGCTTTTGCAAGCACGGCAATTGAAGAAATAGAAATACCAAAATCGCTAGATTCAGCAAACTGGGGTAACGTATACAGTTATAATTTTAATAATATGTCTGTACAGGTATATAATGGACCGTTTTATCTATGTGAAAATCTTAAAAGTGTCACATTTGAGGAAGGAACCACACAAGTCGCAAATTCATTGTTTGCCGGATGTGTTGGCATTGAAAAGGTTGTGATTCCTGACACAGTAACAGTTATAGAGGGCTGGTCTTTTTCAGGATGTGTACGTTTGTCAGAAGTGACTATAGGAAATAGTGTAACGAAAATTGAATCAAATGCTTTTTATAAGTGTATATCTTTAGAAGAAATAGTAATACCTGATAGTGTAACAGAGATAGGTAGTTATGCATTTGAAGGTTGCTGGTCATTAAAAAATGTTAAGTTGCCTAATATAATACAAAACATAATGTCGTACATGTTCCGTAACTGTACCTCTTTAAAGACAATTGAGTTACCAAAAAGTGTTACAACTATACAGCAATATGCTTTTTATAACTGTACTGCGTTAGAAAGCATTGTCTTTGAAGAGGATTCCAATTTAAATGAAATTCAAAAATATGCATTTTACAATTGTACTTCTTTGAAAGAAGCAATATTTCCCGAGAAAACAAAAACAATTAGCAACTATGCTTTCCAGAACTGTACTTCTCTTGAAAAGGTATACATCCCACAGTCTACAAAGACAATCGGTAGCTATGCTTTCAAAGGCTGTGAGAAGCTCTCTGATCTTACTATTGCGGACTATAGCATCACAGCTATAAATTCTGAAACATTTATGGATTGTCCTGGTCTTACCAAGGTTGTGTTACCTAAAGGTCTTAAATCTATTGGAAGTAAAGCCTTTATGAACTGCACTTCTTTGATTGAAGTCGTTATTCCTGAGTCTGTAACTTCAATTGACAGTACAGCTTTTTCATATCCTGAGAAGACTACAATCTTTGGTAAAACAGGTTCCTATGCTGAAACTTTTGCTAAGGAGAATAGTTTTAAATTTGTTGATTATTCTGTACCTTGTGAAGGTTTGGCTCTGGCAGATTTTGCTGAATATATAGTAATGGACAGAGGTGAAACATATCGTGCCAAGTTTGAATTCTATCCAGAGGAATCCACGGATGTAGTAACTCTTACAGCAAGTAACAATAAAGTTACAATCAATGGTCACGATATTTATTGTAGTAGTACAGGGGATACCGTTATTACTGCTACTGCTTCCAGTGGTGTAACTTATGAATTTACTATTCATATACGTGATGTAAGCAATATTTCTATAACAAATGCACCAACAAAGTTGTCCTATGTTATTGGTGAAGAACTTGACCTTTCCGGTATGAAAGTACAGGTGAATTATGGTGATGGTTCAACCAGAGAAGTATCAGACTATACAGTAAGTGGTTTTGACAGCTCTGCAGAGGGAAATTGTACAGTAACTGTGAAATGGGTGTCTGCTTATGGTTACAGCTATACAAAAACATTTACTGTGGAAATAGTTAATCCTGCACCTAAACTAACAGGCATATTTGTAAGTACATTACCTGATAAATTAAGCTATTCTCTCCGCGAGAAACTTGATCTTACAGGTCTTGTAATAATGGGTAGCTATACTGATGGTTCTGAAGCTGAAATTACCGGATATACAACATCAGGATACAATGCTCTTAAGAAGGGAACACAGACTATTACAGTAAAGTATGAAGATTTTACTACCACCTTTAATGTTGAGGTTGGTGTAGCAAAAACACTTACATCTGTAACAGTATCAACAATGCCTACAAAGCTTGTATATGTGGTAGGGGAAACAATTGATTCTACAGGCATGAAATTGACTCTTACATACAGTGATAAAACTACAGAGGTAGTAACCACAGGCTTTACTCTTACAGGTTTTGATTCTGAGACTGCAGGTGAAAAAACAGTGACAGTTACATATAGCGGTGTAAATACTACATTTACAGTAACTGTAATAGAACCAGATAACTTTAGCGAATGGTTCTATACAAGAAATCAGACAACGGCAGTAGCTTATATTGATAAACTTGGTAGTAACTATACGGTGACTGTATATAACAAAAAAGGAGTTGCTGTGGATGCTAATTCGATTCTTGGTACTGGCATGACCTTGGAGATAGTTAACTTGCTTACATCACAAACATATACTCAGACCGTTGTTATTTATGGTGATGTCAGTGGTGACGGATATGTCAAAGCTATGGACTATATGAAAATAAAGAAATCCATTACTAACAACACTTTAAGTGAAGCTGAGTTTTTGGCAGCTGATCTTAATGGTGATGGACTAATCAAAGCTGCTGATTATATGAAAGTTAAGCGGTTTATAAAAGGCGAATATGATATATATGAAGGTTTGGAATAAGCACATTTTTCTTTAATAAAAATATCCCGGTTGATTGGCTAAGTCCCTTCAGCCGGGATTTTACAATTTAGTAGAAATTTTCAACTTAGTTTTTACCGCTTTATCTTGCCAAGTTTGCTTTATTATGATAAACTAAACTCACATAAATGAATCGTAAACAGGTAAGTTAATCTTTAAATCGGAGGTATAAAAATGAAAAAGAAATTACTTGCTTTATTATTAACCATCAGTATTGTGCTGACCATGTGTACAGGTGTGAGTTATGCTGATTATGACATTGATTTCAGTACAGCAGTTCCTATTTCATGTGATCAGGAAATTGCATTAACAATGAATGTAGATTCAGCTTCTCGCATATTTGAATTCACTGCTTTAGAAGATGGTGTGTATTCTATGTATACATATAATAGTAATTTTGATGATTACAATTATGTGTATATTGATTTTTTTACATCTACCGAAGAATATATGGACTTTAACTATAAATGGGATAGTGAAAGTAATATATATGCCCAGTGTAAACTGGAGGCAGGAGAAAAGTACTACATAACACTGCATGCTTTTAGTGACGAGGTAAACTTTAATGTAAAGCTTATTAAAATTGATACTCCAGCTCAGTCAATGGAAATTGTTCAGGGAGATTCTTTAATAGGATACCCAGGCGATTATGGTCAGTTAAGTGTAGATTTTATGCCTATGATTTCTATTATGGAAGATGTTGCCTGGACATCCAGCAATGAATCAGTTGTAAATGTTGATGAGGATGGATATATAACACTTGGTAAACCGGGAACTGCTGTTGTTACCGCTATTTCTGAAAATAATCTGACTGCATCAACAAGTATAGAGGTTTTAGCGCCTGGCACTATTGTTTTAAATGAAGAAAAAACATTATCGATAGAAGCAGATGCAGGTATTGGAATGTATGAATTTGTACCTGAAGAAGATGGTATATATTGTTTGTATTCATATGATAGTGGTGAAACTGTGGATCCTGTTGCTGATGTTTGTACTGGAGATTATTCTTATCTTGAATCAGATGATGATAGTGGAGATGGTTTTAATTTCAGACTTCAATATGAAATGACAGCCGGTGAAACTTACTATTTTAAGACATATCTGTGGAATAGTGAAGTAGTTGGCAATTATAGTTTTAAGCTAATTAAACTTAATAAACATGCTGATTCTCTTGTGATTAATAATGGGGAGGACTATGTAGGCCATGTACAGTATAGCACTGTTTTAGATGCTGTCTTTAGTCCTTTTGACTCAATACATGAAGAAATAACATGGACATCAAGTGATGAAAATGTTGTATATGTTGATAGCGATGGATGGATTTGGCTTGAATCTGTAGGTGAAGCTACAATTACAGCTACTACTGAGAGTGGCCTAACAGACAGTATTCTTGTTACTGTAGGTGACTTTATATACGGTGACGTTGACATGAATGGAGAAGTAAATGCAATAGATGCAATGTTGGTTCTTCAGTATGATGTTGAACTTATTAATGGAGAAAATTTTGACTTCATGGCAGCCGATGTAGACGGCGACGGTGAAGTTAATGCAATAGATGCAATGCTCATATTGCAATATGATGTTGAACTTATCGAATCATTTCCTGTTGAAGGATTAACGGCTTAATTTTAATAGAAAATAGTGTTGAAAATGGACTGTCTCAAATATCTGAGACAGTCCATTCATTTCTATACTACACAGTTCCCGTAACCACCAAAGTAGCAGTTCCCGGTGTAGTAATCCAGTTGCCTGTAACAGGATCCTGAGTGTAGCTTGCTGCAGGTACAGTAATCTGACCTGGCAGAGTTGCAAACAAACCAGTAGTTTCGTCGTAGGTGTAGTTAGTGCCTTCAACCCATGTTGTTCCATTAAATGAAGCAGTAACATTTGTAAGAATAGGATTGAATGTGTCAGTAACAATAGCATCATCTGTAACAAGAACAGGAGTATTTCCGTAGTTAGCTATTGTGAAAGTATAGGTTAATGTTCCGTTTTCAGTAACCGGAACAGGGCTTATAGCTTTCGTAATAGTAAGGAAAGGTGATACTGCTGCAGTAACAGTTTCAGTAGCTGTAATAGGTGTAATACCTCCGCCTTCAGCAGTTACTGCGTTTACTATTGTTGAGCCTGCTACCAAAGGCGCAAAACTGTTGATTTCAGCTTCGTATATGATAATGGTATTTCCTCCTGCAGGAACTGTAATGTTAGCAAAAGATAAGCTGTTTCCGGAAGTAACAGCAGGGGCCGGCTGAAGAACGCCATCAACAAAATATCTTACAGAACCATTAACATAAGTTAATGGAGTAAGTGTAAGTCCCCCTGAAGTATAGGTGCCAAGGTCATCTGTAACAGTAAGACCTGTAACAGGTAAAGTGCCTGAGTTTACAAGACTTATAACATAAGTTACTGTATCATCCCTGGAGTAGCTAGTACTTAAAGCCGTTTTTGTAACTGACAACACTTCTAAAATTTCGCCTACAGCAATATTGGAAGCTACAACAGAGTTGTTATAGCTTAACTGAGCCTGATTCGTGAATAGTGCCATATTTTCCTCCAAAGTAGTTATTTCTTTCGATAATAATACTATGAAAACTTTTTTCGGAAGGTGAAACTAATTTAGCAGATTCAGGTTTTTATCTTCACCATTTTGTGGTATACTATTCCCAATAAATAAGGAGAATAATTTTATGTTGAAAAATACTTTTTTAATACTTTTAACGATAATACTTACACTAACAGTAGTTTCAGCTCCCGTTATAATCTCAGCGGCTTCCGTAGAAGATCAGCTGACGGAAGAGCAGGTTGAAGCAACTCCCATAGTAGACGAAAACGGCGACGAAATAGCCTTTGAGGTAGGAGACGGCGGGACCAGAAACTCAGGTGGCGCAATCTTTATAATGGTAGCCGTAGTCCTTATAGGTATCTGGCTTATAGCTGACGGAATCAGATCATATATAAAAAGATCTAAAAAAGAGAGGGAGAAATTCTTTAACGGTAACAAAGAATAGGAGCAACTAACACAAATGAGACTGATTACACCATCACAGATAAAAGAAATAGATACCTACTGCAATGATAAAGCCGACATCTCTTTTGATACATTAATGGAGAGAGCAGGTCAGGTGTTTTTTGAGGAAATAAACAAAATATTTCCCGATCTTGCAGAGAATAGCTTTTTAGTACTTTGCGGAAAAGGCAACAACGGTGGGGACGGATTGGTTACAGCAAGACTTCTGACGGAAGCCGGAGCTAAGGTGGATGTTGTAAAAATAGAAAAAGATTTTACCGGTAAAATGCCGGATATTTCCCGATTCAATTGTGTTCTTGACTGTATCTTCGGGACAGGCTTCAAAGGTGAATTACCTGCAGGAATTTCTGCTCTTATTAAAAAAGTAAATGATGAAGGTAAAATGATAATTTCGGCAGATATTCCCAGTGGGGTAAACGGTCTTACGGGAGAAGCTGATTTTAACGCCATAATGGCAGATGTAACTGTGGCGTTTTGTGGTGCAAAACCCGGTCACGGCATATACCCCGGAAGAACAAACACCGGAAAATTAATTGTAAGAGAAATAGGTATTTCCCGGGAAATAATTGATAAATTTGCCACACCTTATTCTGAATATTTTATAAAAGACGAAAAACAAAAAATAGAGGAATACATATTCCCTGAAAGGGAGAAAGATACCCACAAGGGAAGTTTCGGTAAAGTAGGAATAATTGCCGGTTGTAAAGGAATGTGTGGTGCTGCCGCATTAACTGCTGAGGCAGCTCTTCGTATGGGTACCGGTCTTGTTTACAGCTTTGTGCCGGATGAAATACTACATACAATGGAACTTCTGCTTAAGGAAAATGTCAAAATTCCTGTGAAAGCATTTGTACCGGAAAAAGAGGTTATAGATTTCATTGTGGAGAAAGTACAGGATATGGATTCTTTAGTTATAGGGCCCGGTATTGGTCAGTTTGATGATACAATGCAGTTTGTAAGAGACTTGTTAAAAGCTCTTGCTATAGGATATAATGGAAAAGTAGTTTTAGATGCTGATGGTCTTAATGCTTTCCTTGGTAAGAAAGATTTATTGAAAGAAATTCTTGCCACAAAGGATTTTGGAAAAAGAGTAATTATGACACCACATCCTGCAGAGTTTTCAAGAATTACAGGATACAGCATGGGTGATATTAAATTTAAGAGAGTTATGTTAGCTACAAATGTTGCAGAAGACTTTAAATGTGCAGTGCTTCTCAAAGGCGCATCTACAATTACAGCTTCACCTGATGGCGAGTATACAATTAACGGTAGTGGAAATCCGGGAATGGCAACAGCCGGTAGCGGGGATGTGCTTTCAGGAATTATAGGGGCATTAAGCGTCAGAATGGAAAGCTATGATGCAGGAAGATACGGGGCATTTTACCACGGTCATCTTGGGGATAATGCAGCAGAACGTAAGGGCGAATACGGAATGATAGCAGGAGATATGTTGAAATGAACAACAAAAGCAGGGCATGGGCTGAAATTGATCTGGATGCCATAGCCCATAATGTAAAGGAAATAAGGAGAATTACCAATCCTCACGCGGAAATAATGGGTGTGGTTAAGGCAGATGGTTATGGTCACGGTGTAAGAGAAGTGGCTAACACTTTGCTGGAAAACGGTGTAACCCGTCTTGCTGTTTCCATGGTGGACGAGGCTATTCAGTTAAGACAGGACGGTATTAAGGTGCCACTTCTGGTACTTGGTTATACAGATCCAAGCCGTGCAGACGATATTATAAAATACGACATAACCCAGACTATTTTCTCCCATGATCTGGCAAAGGCTTTATCTGAAGCAGCTGAAAAAGAAAATACAAAAATAAAAGTACATATAAAAATAGACACAGGAATGGGTCGTGTAGGTTTTCTTCCCGGTTACAGTGCTGTTAAAGATGTTACAGAAATAAACAAGCTTAAAGGTCTTGTAATAGAAGGAATATTTACTCATTTTGCAGTGGCAGATGAAGATAGTGACAATGATGAATATACAAAGCATCAGTTTGAACTGTTTAATAACATTTGTATGGAGCTATCAAGAGTGGGTATATATATACCTATTAAACACGTGGCTAACAGTGCTGCAATTATAAGATTTCCTAACATGCATCTTGATATGGTAAGAGCCGGCATTATACTGTATGGACTTCATCCGTCAAAGGCTACAGATACAGGAAAGATAAACTTGAAACCGGCCATGAGTTTCAAGGCAAAGGTAACCAATGTAAAGACTCTGGAACCCGGTGCTTCTGTAAGCTATGGAAGAACATACAAGACAGAAAAAGAAAGCAGAGTTGCTACCATTTCCATCGGTTATGCAGACGGATATTTAAGAGCTTTCGGAAACAAGGCCCAGGTTGTTATAAACCAGAACAGATGTCCCGTAAGAGGACGGGTCTGCATGGATCAGACCATGGTAGAGATATTTGATTATCCCGTTCAAGTAGGGGACAAGGTTGAACTTTTCGGTAGCAGTTTGCCGGTGGATGAACTGGCCTCTATGGCAGATACCATAAACTATGAACTTATCTGTCTTATAGGAAAGCGGGTTCCACGAATTTATTACAAAGATGGTAAAATATATAACGTGCTTAATTTTATCGTGAAAGAGAACTGAAATGAATTACATAGAATTTAAAAATGTTACGGATTTTTCTCCTGAGGCAATTTTCGACTGTGGTCAGTGTTTTCGCTGGGTTAAGGCTGAAGATGGTCTTTATAAGGGTGTGGCTTCCGGTCATTTCGGTAAAATAGAATTTAATAATGGAGTTCTTAAAATACATGGAGCAAGTGAAAAGGACAGAGATTTCTGGACTCATTATTTGGACCTTGAAAGAGATTACGGAGAAATAAAAAAATCTCTTAAAGGTATAGATCCTTTTCTTGATGCCTCAATTGAATTTGGTGGCGGTATCAGAATATTAAACCAGGAATTTTTTGAAACCCTTATATCTTTCATTTTATCTGCTAACAATAATATTCCGAGAATAAGAGGCTGTGTGGAAAACACAGCTAAATTCTATGGTAAACAGGGTGACGGATACTACTCATTTCCTGATGTTGTGGCTTTAAGTATTGCCACAGAAGAGGCATTAAGTGATAAACTTCATGCAGGCTACAGATGCAGATACATAGTCAACACCTGTAAACAGTTAATGGAGAAGACTGTGTCTGTTGATGTTTTAAAGGAAATGACAGTTTCTGAAGCCAGAAAAACATTGTGCTCATTTATGGGAGTTGGCGGCAAAGTGGCAGACTGTATATTACTTTTCTCCGGTGTTACAGCAGATGTATTTCCTGTGGATGTGTGGGTAAAACGTGTAATGGAAGAATTGTACTTTAAGCGAACTGCCACCCTTAAAGAAATAGAGGAGTTTTCCAAAGAACATTTTGGTTCTTTAAGAGGCTTTGCACAACAGTATTTGTTTTATTATGCCAGAGAACACATGGATGACCTTCGGAATATGATATAGTAAACTAAAAAATGCGAGGGGAGCTATGTGACAACAGCTACTTTTAAATCTCACAACAAAGCCCTGCGCTTCCTGACGCTGTTAACTAGAAACGGAATAGCGGCAAAACTTGTTTCGTTGGATTCAGGTTTTGTTGAAAAAGGATGCAGTTATGGTGTAAGACTTAACAGAAAACACATTAAAAAGGCAGAAAGTATCGGAATAGATGCCGGTACAGTGCCTGAAAGATGGTTGTAAAGTATTTGTTATAAAACATTTCTCTTTGTATGAATATGCATTGAGAAGTGTTTTTGTTTGGATGGCATGTTGAAATTAACAAAGAAATACAATAATTTTCCTGTTGCTTTTTTACAACATGATGGATATAATAAAAACATACAAAGGAGTTATCCTGGGGTGTTCGGGAATAAACCCGTGTTTTGAACCTACATCTCGTAAAAGGGAATCCTTATTGGCTAAGTTAAATCGGGCCGCAGACGAACGTCTTCTTTATGAACAGCGGATGGTTGAAGTTAGTCACAGGATGCCCACCTGGCTTAGGCTAGGTGTCAAAATCCGGGGGCGGCATTTTGGGATAACTTTTCGAAATCTTACCGGCAGCTTATTGTTGCCGGTTTTTTGAATTAAGGGAGATAATATATTTGAACAGAAGATTGAAAAAGATACTGGTTGTATTACTTATACTGATTCTTTCAGGGGCCTGTATTGCAGGTGCTGTTGTGGCAATGCTTCCTTTGCTGGGAATAAATGTATTTAATGAAAATGATGATTTTACCATACATGAAGAAAAAAACGGATACATTTTACAGGATTACCACCAGAACTATGACGGAGACGAAATGGTTGGTTTTGTAATCTCTGACAAAGAGGGAAATGAGCTTTATAAATCTCCTGATGTGTTTTTGGCATGGCATATGCAGACTATATTTTTTGACCAGGATAATAATGTTATAGTTGTTTCCGGAGATGATGGAGCTATCACATATTGGTTTGACGGTACCACATGGAAAAGGTGATTACATTGCTAATTCCCAGGGCTTTGTGGTATAATTGTAGAGATTTTTAACAACTTTTCCGGAAGGAACAAATTTATGAAATTAATGAATTGTGCAAGACAGATAGCGGCGAGAGACCCGGCAGCCAGAAGTACTTTTGAAGTTGTACTTCTTTATCCGGGTTTTCATGCTATGGTTTATCATAAAATTGCTAACTTTTTCTATAGACACAAAATGTTTTTTATGGCACGTTGGGTTTCTCAGATTTGTGCCAGAAGAAACGGTATTGAAATACACCCGGCAGCTAAAATCGGCGAAGGTCTTTTTATAGACCACGGTCATGGGGTGGTTATTGGAGAAACTGCGGTAATAGGTGATAACTGTACCATATATCATCAGGTGACTTTAGGTGGAACAGGTCATGAGAAGAACGCCAAGAGACATCCTACAATAGGTAATAACGTGCTTATAGGAGCCGGTGCTAAGATTTTGGGACCTGTTAGCATAGGAGATAATTCAATGATAGGTGCAGGCTCCATAGTTCTTTCGGATGTTCCTGCCAATGCAACATTTACCGGTGTTAAGGCTAGAATGGTCAAGAGAGACGGTCAGAGAGTGGAAGTTCCTTCTGTGGAATTGCAGCATAATCCGGGACGAGATCCGTTTGATGAAGAAATTATGCATATTAAAGAGTTGCTACATATAGAAGAGGAGTAAATATACGAAAACTGAAGTTTACGAAAATTTAACAGATAATGAGCTTACATCATACGCCCGTAATGGGGATAAAGATGCCTGTGAGTTTTTGCTGGAGAAGTATAAGTACCTGGTAAGGTCTGTAACTGCACCGTATTTTCTGGCAGGAGGAGATCGGGATGATTTATTACAGGAAGGCATGATAGGTCTGTATAACGGTATTCATTGCTTTAAAGGCGACAAGGGAATTGAGTTTGTTCAGTTTGCCAGATATTGTATTAAAAGAAATGTTATAACAGCGGTGAGAGCTGCCAACCGTCAGAAGCATCAGCCCCTTAATTCTTATGTGTCTATATGGGGAGAAGACGGTAATGAAACTGATGAAGATTTACCATTGGTTCCCGATCCGGAGGTAGCTGTTATTGAAGCGGAATCAGTCCAGATTCTGGACGAGGGCCTTAAAAGTTGTCTCAGTAAAATGGAGTATAAGGTTCTTGTTATGTTTTTGGAAGGTAAATCCTATGTGGAAATTGCAGAGGGTATAAACAAAAATATAAAATCCGTAGATAATGCACTGCAACGTATAAGAAACAAAATAAAAGGAGCAGGTTTACTATGCCAAGATCGGAAAACCAACAATTAAGACCTGTCTATATTTTAGATTACCTTACAAAGGAATCAAACGAAGAGCATCCTGTACCTACACAGGATATAATAGGTATGCTTAATCGTAACGGTATTAAAGCAGAACGTAAGACGATTTACAGCGATATGGAGAAGCTTTCTAATTACGGCTTTGATATTATTTACAGAAAAGGTAAACCTAATGGTTGGTTTTTAGCTTCCGGTAAATTTGAAATTCCGGAACTTAAATTATTGGTTGATGCAGTACAGGCCTGTAAATTCATAACAGCCCAAAAGTCCAAGGAACTTATAGGAAAACTGGAAAGTTTGGTCAGCAGATATGATGCTAAACAGCTTAATCGTCAGGTATATATTGCAGACAGGGTTAAGACTCATAATGAAACAATCTACATAGGTATCGATAAGCTTCATACAGCTATAGCTGAAAACTTGAAAATTAATTTTGTCTATTGTGAGTGGAACATAAATAAAGAACTCCAACCTAAACATGATGGTAAAATATATACTGCAACACCTTTTATGCTACAGTGGGATGATGAAAACTATTATCTTATTGCTTTTGATGAAGAAGCAGAAAGAATCAAACATTTCAGAGTAGATAAGATGAAGGAAATTCAGATAACCGGGGAAAAGGGCAGTGATTGTCAGGAGTTTAAAGAAATGGATCCTGCCACTTATGCAAGACAGAATTTCGGAATGTTCGGTGCAGAAATAAAAAGAATAACTCTTTCCTGTAATAATCAGCTGGTTGGTGTTCTTCTTGATAGATTTGGTAAGGATATAATTATTATTAAAGAAACTAACTCAAGATTCAAGGCGACTGTTAATGTGGCGGTAAGTCCACAGTTCTTTGGTTGGTTAGCTGCCTTTGCAGGAGAGATAAATATAATCAATCCACCTAATGTGGTAGATGAGTATAAGGCACATATTAAGAAGATAACAGATAGTATGATTTAAAAATATATTTTGATCAGATAAGTTTTCTCAATATAGTAAATTTGTAGTTTTTTCGTTTGACAAAAGATAACAAGGGTTTTAATATAATATTAGTTTTATTCGAAAATTAATAGAGGAGGAAACCCTATGTTTAAAAGATTCCTTAAGGTTGTTGCATTTGTTCTTGTTGTTGTTTTGTCTGTTGAGATTATTCCTGTTTCAGCAGTTTCTGCTATCAGGGATGATATTTCTCTGCTTACTGAAAATGCATTGATTGAAAATGCTGTAGCTTCTTTAAATACAGAAGACAGTGAGCTTAAACCTGAGATTGTTTCTGAAGTTACCTCCTTAAGGACAGAAAATAGTAAGACCTACCTGTTAACTGATGGTACTTTAGCTGTAGCTTCTTATGAAGAACCTGTTCACTTTAAAGATGATAATGAGTTATGGGAAGATATTGATAATACTCTTGTATATGAATCTGCCATCTCAAGAAATGTTGATTCATTTGCAGGCTACAAGAACAAAGCTAATGATTTTTCAGTTAAATTTGCTGCTTCTGTAAATGAGAATAAACATGTACAAATTTATAAGGACGGATATTCTTTAAGTTGGAAATATCTGCCCAACAAAGAAAGTTCTTTAAATAGTGTCAATGGTACAGTTATAGGAAAAAGTAAGACTCCTGTTACTGTTATGACATACCAGGAGGAATTTAATTCAAAGATTTCTCTTGATAAGAATAAGAGTCAGTATATATATTCTAACATTGAAGATAATATAGACCTTGAATATTTTGTTACAGGTTCATCTGTTAAGGAGAATATAGTTCTTGATCAAAAACAGGATAATTATGTTTTTAAGATGATGCTTTATACTGAAAATTTGATTGCGAGTCTTGATCAGTATGGCGGAGTATCTCTTTATGATTCTTCGTCAAAAGAAGAAATATTCTATATACCAAAACCATATATGTATGATGCTAATATGGCAATTTCAGAAGATGTATACTTTACTCTTCAGACCGGAAAAGACGGTTATCTCCTTACCATCACTGCAGATAGAAACTGGATAAACGATAATGATAGAGTATTTCCTGTAACTGTTGACCCTGAAATAGAATCAACAGGTGTTGGTACTGATATTACAGCGATTTGTAGTTATGGGTATAACAATTCCAATTATGTTAATGAAAATCGCACAATGAGACATGTTGTCGGGAAAAACAATGTTTATGGAATGGTTCAAAGTATATGGAATGTGTCGCTTCCTGTAATTCCTAATGGTTGTGAAATACAGCAAGCAATATTATCAACATATCAGTATGTGTTTTCCAGCGTGACAGGAGAACCTAAAATTGTAAACCTTACAGAAGCTGAAAAAGGTTTTTCTGAAGATAGTCCAAAAACATGGGATTGGTATTATGAAGGTCTTGCAGATCCATCCGTTCCGAGGGAAATAATTGACTATTCAATAGCAGGATATGTTAATGGTACTAAATATTCTGTTGCCAATTATGACGTTACAAAACTTGTGAAAAAATGGAAAGATGAGGGCAAAACAGAAGGAAATGTAATGTTCAGTTATGGCCAGCAGTTTTCTGATAATTCTGAGGATTATGGGTTTGTCAGAATTGCCAGCAGAGAATATGAAACAAATTCTTCCATATTACCAACTCTTTTAGTAACTTATGCCAATACAACAGGATTAAATGATTTTAATTCATATAAGTCATATGACATAGAAGATGGTGGCACAATATATATAAACGAATACACAGGTAAAGTGTCATATATATTTAATGACTATACAGCCCCAGGTAATAGACTTAATCCTACAGTAAATCATGTATATAACCAGGAGTGGTCAGGTGTTGATACAGGTTATGGTAAGGGTTTTAATGTAAATTTAAATGAATATATTGTACCTGTAACAGAAAGTTATTTATTAAGCCGTGGATATGAATATTGCCATATGGATGAAGATGGCACTATAACATATTTTGCAAAAATGGAAGATGGAAGCTACCTTGATAATGAAGGCAACAACGTAAAACTTACCAAGTTAGGAACTTCGATCACAATTAACTATTCAGACGGTATGACTAAAAATTATGACTGTCTTTATGAAAACGGACCGTATTATCTTACATCTGTATTAATGGGAAGTTATTGTGACGAAACAGATGACCGTTTAGGATTATACAGAAAACAGGAAGCTCCATATAACCTTTATGCAGTTTCCGATTCCTCGCAAAGGTCAGTGTTTTTTACATGTAATGATTCAGGAAGATTACTTAATGTTAAAGATACTACAGAGACTGTTAAAGCAAGCTATTCATATACTGGTGATTACCTTACATCGGTAACAAAAGATGGAATTACAGTTTCCTTTACTTATGATTCAATGGGAAGACTTTCTTCCGTAAATAACGGTAGAGTTACAGTATATATTACTTATGATAGTGAAAACAGATTCCTTTCTTTATCCCAAGGCACAGCTACACTTCTGACTACTGAATATGGTATGGATGAAACTGTATTTAATCACTATTCTGGTCTTAGAGAAGTATGTATATTTAATGGTTTCGGACAGAAAATTACTAACTATGTTAAAGATGGAGAAAATGGTGACTTAATTGCTGTTACAGGTTCTTCATACAGCGATACAAATTTAGGTTCAATAGCAGGAGAAAGCGGTCTTAAGAACAACAATAAACTGATAACCGAAAGTTCATCAAATGCTATTGAAAACTATATAGAAGATTCAAGTTTTGAAAACAGTTCATGGGTAGCAACTGCAGGTGATGATAATGTAACCCTTTCTAACACAGATGTTACTTCATACCTTGGTGAAAAATCATTAGGTATAATGGCAACTGAATATACAGGTTCAAATAAACTTTTCAGAAAAATAATTAAAGTGCAGGATGACAGCAGGTATACTGTTTCAGTTTATGTAAAGACTTCTGAATTGGAAGGAACCGGAGCTTTTCTGTATGTTAAACCCACTGGTTCTACTGTTTCAGATGAGGATTTAACATGCTTAATTACAAAAAATACTGATAGTGAAGTAAATGGTGGTTGGGAAAGATTACAGGTTACTGTAGATACATATAAATATAACGGAATTTCACCTATAGAAATCAGATTGGGATTGAAACCAGGTACTAAAGGTAATGTTTTCTTTGACTGTATACAGGTAGAAAAAGGTGATGCTGCTACCCAGTACAACATGTTATCTGAAACAGGTTGGGACTTTAATAACTGTGAAGAAGTATATGTAACAGAGAATAAATTAAGCGGTAGTAATGCTATAAAGGTTTCAGGTGATAATGAAACTGATGTATATGTAATGCAGACTGTTGATGTTTCTTCATTGGAATATTCTGAAAAGGAAGAAGGTCATTCGTTTACATTAAGTGGTTGGGGTAAAGGAAAGTCTGCTTCGCTTGAAGAAAAAACAGCTACATTTACTGATATTGCTTCTATGTCATTAACTCCTTTGTTTGGCATATATGCTATTTGTATTTATGATGACGGTACATCTGAAACAGTAGCGGATATGAGTTTTGATAATACCTCATCAAATTGGCAATATTTATCAGATTCTTTCTATGTTTCTCCTGTTAAAGATAGTTCGGGCGACACTTTAAAGACTCCGGAAAAGATAACTGTACTTTGTAAGTACAGCTATAACGTAAATGATGCAATTTTTGATGGATTAAGTTTGCTTCCGGGAGGGGATATTACATATTCCTATGATGAAGACGGAAACCTTTCTGAAGCTACAAATACTGATGGTACATCAAGTACATTGGAATACACAGAAAATAACCAGGTATCTAAACTAACTGATAGCGATGGTTTTTCCAGTTTCTATACTTATGACAGCGAAAATGGACATCAGCTTAAAAACAGCTACACAGGAACTTTAAGTACTGCTACAGACTATGATGATTTTGGAAATGTAACAAAGGAAACAGTAACGGCTACAGAAATCATTAGTGGTGAATTGTATAGCCTGACAGTTGGTGATAATACTTTTGGATACTATAACAATGCTGAAAGTATGGATTCGTACATGGCAACTGTATTATATAGCGAAAGCGAACAACACTTCATACTGAGAGATGCAGGACATGGATATTACACAATATCTCCGGAAGAAAGCGCTAACCAGTACCTATGTATTGATGGCAGAAAAGTAAAGTTGACTAATGATGCTACTTCTGATGCAAGTTTGTGGGAAATAGAGCTGGCAGGGGAAGCTGTATATCTTATCAGAACAAAAACAAATAAATATAAATACCTTACAGTACCTGATACTGAAGGTAGTGCAGTTTACTTTGATACCAGTTCAACTTTACCTGAGAATTCATATTTTGAAATAACTATCAGATCTCAGCCAACTAAATATATGACAACTGAGACGGAGTATTCTCCAAGTGGCCAATTTGTATCTTTTGTTACTAATGAAACAGATCACTATGAGGAATTTACATACAATGAGAACACAGGCAAGTTAGAGGAATATTATGACCTTTCAGATACAAGATATGTTTATTCCTACAGTGGAAATAACCTGACTTCTGTATTTGCAGATGTAGATGAAGATGGAATCTGTGATGAAGATGAGTCTGTTAACAGATATACTTATCAGGGCAATAGGGTGGCTACTATTGAGACCAGTAAACAGTCCTATGCTTTAAGCTATTTGCCTGACGGAAGCCTTTCTTCTATCAGTGCAGGAAATAACCCTTTGATGAGTTACATATATGAGGGTAATCTGTCTGAAAAACTCAAAAGAGTTACTTATGGTAATGGTCAGTATTATGAATATACCTACGACGAAAATGATAATGTTTCAAGGGTGGATTATGTAAATGGAAATGAAAGTCATTACTACGAATATATCTATGACAGCACCGGAAACATAACTGAAGTATATGACAGCTTACGGGATGTAACATCAAAATGCCATATTGATGCCTCAGGAAATGTGTATGCTGTTGAATATTCAGATGGTAAGAAAATTGCTTATGGTAAGGACAGTAATGGTAAAGAAATAGTTAAATATATCTGGGATGAAAACAGTGATGTATATACATTTAATTATGACGATAACGAAGAACTTGTTTCTGTTACATTACCATCAGGAGCAGTAACAAAAGAACAGTCAGATGCCTTTGGAAGAATAACTGATACAGAAATATTGATTACCAGATCTGATAATAGTACTGTTTCAATTACAGAGGCGTTTGAATATACTTTAGAAAACAATGGAAAAACTGACTATCTGGTTAAGTCCCTTACAATGAGAGATGGAACTGTATATCATTACAGCTACGATTCTGCAGGTAACATAACATCAGTAAGCAAGAACAACGAAGCTACTGCTTTTGCTGAATACGTTTATGACAGCTTAGGTCAACTCTTAAGAGAAGACAGAGCTGATATTAATAGGACATATGTATTTAGCTATGACACAGATGGAAATATCCAGACAAAGAAAGAATATGTGTACACAACAGCACAGACACTTCAGAATCCTGTAAGTACAAAAACTTATGGTTACAGTACAGTAAATGGTCTTTATTCACTTACAAATGTAAATGGTAATGCCATTACTTATGATGCATCCGGAAATCCTCTTACATACTACAATGGCATGAACTTTACCTGGGTAGACGGAAGAAAACTTTCTGCACTTACAGGTAACGGAATAAATGCAAGCTATGTGTACAATGGTGATGGATTAAGAACAAAGAAGACCATTACAGAAACTGATAAGCAATATACAGTAGAATATTTCTATGAGGGAAACAAACTTATTGCTCTTGAAAAAGTACAGGGAACAGAAAAAGACTATATGTTCTTTATGTATGACCAGTCTGACAATATTGTAGGCTTTGAACTTAATGGTACAGCATACTATTACTCAAAGAACCTGCAGGGTGATGTCCTTGGTATACTGGACAGCAATGGAACAAAAGTAGTAGAATATACCTATACAGCATGGGGAGAGCTTGTAGAAGTAACTGGCAATACAAGTCTTGCATACTTAAATCCAATCAGATACAGAGAATATGTCTACGATGATGAGATAGGTTTGTATTATCTTCAGAGTAGGTATTATGACCCTGGTATTGGTAGATTTATTAATGCGGATAGTGCGGAGTATATTGGGGCAAGTGGAACATTACTTGGAAACAACTTGTTTGCATATTGTGAGAACAATTCTATAAATTATTGTGATCCATATGGAAAATGGATAAGAAAATATTCTAGCTTTGCAGTTAAAGCAAAAGGCTTTGATGTTAATATATATTATAAATTTTTATCAAAAAAATTTTGTATATCATTTGCAAATAGATTTTTAAAATTGTTTGGTAAATATCACAGACGGAAAGGCTATTTGTATTCAGGAATGAACAGTATTAGAATTGCAAAAGAATTATATGCTCATGCAGTGCTATACTGTGTAGGATGCGGATTGCTTACCTCTTCAAAAGTGTCTTCGTCAATTCGAAGGTACTTTGATAACTTCAATAATAAAATATATGGAAGATTAGTTGATTATATAAAACAAGTATTAGGTAGGTATTTATATAGTCATTCTAAAAAGATAAGTGTTAATAGTGATGAAACTTCTAAGAGACTTATAGCTTTTAATTTTATTTGGTACTTTATGTAGAAAAAGTATTTATAAACAAGATTGAATTATATGGTGAAGAATCATGAAAAATGTAAAAATTATATGTATTATAATGCTTTTACTTACTTTGGTTGGTTGTAATACGTTAATTTTATCAAACGACCAAATAAGTAACTATATTAATGACAAGAATCAAATTTCGTCTAGCTTAGGGGAGACTTGTAAAGTATTTCCGGATGATATACCGACATCTGCAAAAAACGTAAATTATTATTTTGAGTATACTCAAGGATTATTAGATCCAGAAATACAGTTTTTTCTTGAATATACATTATCTGAAGAGGAGTATTATGTTGAGTTAAATAGAATAAAAAGTATTAAATGTAATCAACCAATTAAATGTGATGAAAGAAAATATATTTATCCGGCATATGTTGCCATGGAAAACTACGATGGTGGTTTTGAGTATGTTTTGATAGATGAAGTGAATTATCGGTTTATATATATTTTTTTGAAATTTTTCTCTAATACATCTCGTATGCATTTTGATTTATCATATCTTCCTAAAAAATTGAATTATACCAACAGTGCTGAATTTAGTATTTATTAGCTAGCGAAAATGTATGATATGGAGAGATGATTTCAGTTTTCATGTAAACTATGAAAACTGATATAAGATTTTTGGATATTTTAAGAATGAAGGCGGATTTGTCCGGACACTATTCTTAAAATCAGTTATATATACATTTTGGACTAGTATGGAAAGAGTTAGTGTGTAAAATATAAGTCATATGTATATAGAAAGAAAATTTGTGCTAAATAATAGAAAATATTAAAGAGTGGCAATTAAAAATAATTTTATAACCACTTGTAATTTACATCCGGCTATGATACAATAGTTTGACCGATTTTAGAAATCGGCAAGGTTTCCTTGTCCTGCACAGGTGATGCAGGATCGTTTAGTCCAAAAGGAGGTGAAAGAGAATGAATAACTACGAGGTAATGTTTATAGTTGACCCCGAGTTAGGTGAGGAGAAAGTCGCTGCAACTGTTGAGAAATTCAAGAGCTTGATTGAAAGCAAGGCAACTCTGGATTCTTTTGCAGAATGGGGCAAGAGACGTTTGGCTTATCTTATTGATGATAAGAGCGAAGGTTACTATGTACTTGCTACAATGACATCCGCACCTGAATTCCCAGCAGAACTTGAGAGAATTTTCAAGATCACTGAGGGTATCATGAGATATCTTGTTTTAAGAAAAGAAGGCTAAGGTGCAATCATGAACAAAGTAATTTTAATGGGTAGATTAGTAAGAGATCCTGAAATGCGTTCCACAGCTTCCAATGTGTCTGTGTGCAGTTTCACTGTGGCAGTTGACAGACGCTTTAAGTCTGAGAATCAGCCATCAGCTGATTTTATTCCTGTAATAGCATGGAGACAGACAGCAGAGTTTGTAAACAAGTATTTCAAAAAAGGAAGCAAGATTGCATTGACAGGTTCAATTCAGACCAGAAGTTGGGATGATAAGGACGGCAATCGTCGTTATGCAACAGAAGTAATTGCAGACGAGGTTGAGTTTTGTGAGAGTAAGAAATCAGATTCACAGGGTAGCGGCAATGGTATGGAGTTTATGACACCACCACCTGCAGCACCGGCAGATAGTATGTCTGCAGGACCTGCTGAGGGCTTCTATGCTCTTGACGACGAAAGTGATATTCCATTCTGATCTTAAGATTTGAAAGGGAGGTTTAGACAATGCCATATATGAAGAAAGACGCAAAAGGCGGTAAAGACGGCTTCGATAAGGGCGACGCTAAAGGCGGTATGAGAAACAGAAGACCAAGAAAGAAAGTATGTGCCTTCTGTGAAGAAAAGGCAGAGTACATCGATTATAAGGATGTAGCTAAGCTCAGAAAGTTTGTATCAGAGAGAGGTAAGATTCTTCCTAGAAGAATTTCCGGAACTTGTGCAAAGCACCAGAGAGAGCTTACAACTGCTATAAAGAGAGCTAGACACGTTGCACTGTTACCGTTCTCAGCAGATTAATTTTTTTAAGAAACAGCGCAACCTTTTTTCTAAGGTTGCGCTTTTCAGTTTTTTACAAAAGAAAAAAGGGGGTGAGGACCATGCACGAACCTGACTTTTATGCAGACATAAGTCGTATTGAAAAGGATAAGGCGGGAGTACTTACTTCCACAGCAACACTGTTTCAGTTGCTGGCTGCAGATACACAAAGTACAAAGGCGATAAATGAAGGTTTAGGAAATCTGATGGCAGATATTCTTAGATTGGGACATAATCTGGGATTGGCTTATGAAGATATGTATTTGGCTATGGACAGAGCAGTAAAAAATAAATTTACAGCATAGGAAGTCAGTAGTTAAGAGAAAGGAGGTGTCTTAGTGAGCGAGATAGAATACGAGAATTATCAGGAAGAGAATAAAGAAGAAAATCAGAAAGCAAACAGTTCAGCTGACATTGATACAGACAGTGTAAATAATGAAGTAAAAAGTATCAGTAAATTAAAAAGTTTTTTTGCCGTAAACAGTAGAGTGATTTTCTGGATAATTATTGCTGTGTTACTTTTCTTTGGTACATTTATAGTGCCAAAAGGACTAAAAAAAGAATATATAGCAGCAGGAGCAGTAATATTTATAACATTAATAATAGTTGAGTTACTTTTTAACTTTATAAAGAAAAAAATAAATGCAGGTCGCATAATAAAGACACCTTTTTACAGGGATAATACAGGAGAAGGTTTAGCTACAGTTAAAGACTTCAGAATTCCTATGGTATTTGCCGATGACCAGGGTGATATTATATGGAGCAACCAGGAGTTTCGTAAGCTTTTTAACAGTGAAGATTCTATAAAAAACAGTCATAACATGAAAAGAGTAATTAAGGAACTGTTTATGCTTCGCATAAGGTCTAAGTTACTTATGGGAGAAAACGGATTTTCCATGGATGTTGAGTTTGCAGGCAGGCAGTTTGTTATGAACGGTAACGTACTGGATACAGCCATTGTACTGTATTTTGTGGATAATACCGATTATCAGACACTGAAAAAAATCAGCGAAGACTCTTCCATGGCGGTAGGTATTATTGCCATCGACTCTTTTGAAGAACTTTATCAGGAAGGTAAAGAAGCTGTAACAAACCAGATCCTTGTGGCCCTGGACAGAATTTTTGCAGGTTGGCTGGAAGGCATGAATGCTGTTATAAAAAAGCTGGACAGAGACAGATATATTTTACTTATTGAAGACCAGTATCTTAAATTACTTGAACGTGCCAGGTTTTCAATTCTTGATGAAACCAAGAAGATTTCAGTAGGTAACAGTATAAACATTACTTTAAGTATAGGTATTGCCGTAAATTGTGGTTCTGTAGCAGATAACTACAAAGGTGCAGACAGCGCTCTTGACCTGGCAGCCAGAAGAGGCGGTGACCAGGCTGTTGTAAAAAGAAAAGGTTCCGACACATATTTCGGAGGAAGTAGTCTTGAAATAGAAAGACGAACCAAGGTTAAGGCCAAGTCAATGGCAGCTCTTCTGAAAGCGGCTATTGAAAAGAGTACCAAGGTGCTTATTATGGGTCATTCCAATTGTGATATGGACTCCTTAGGTTCTGCGTTGGCTGTTTACAGGGCGTGTTGTATTTCAGGTAAAAAGGCTAAAATAATACTTAATAAGAGTAATAAGTCCATTGATTCAATTATGAACAGACTGGTGGACGTACCGGAATACAGTGAACTTTTCATAAACACCACAGATGCTCTTAATCTTATTGATGAAGGAACATTGGTTGTTGTGGTGGACACATACAATCAGAAAATGACGGAAGCGCCTACTGTTCTTGACAATGCAGACAGAGTGGCGGTAATAGACCACCACAGAAGAGGTGCAGATTTTATTGAGGATACAGAACTTTTCTATTCAGAAACCTATGCTTCTTCCACCAGTGAACTTATGGTAGAAATACTAGGTTACTATACATCGAATGTAGCAATTTCTAAATTAGAAGCAGAAGCTATGTATTCGGGAATTTGGGTGGACACTAAAGGCTTTACCTTTAAGACAGGTATCAGAACTTTTGAGGCGGCTACTTATCTTAAGTCTCAGGGTGTAAACACAGTGGATGTAAGAAGATACTTCCAGTCGGATTTCGAAACATTTGCCCTGGTACAGAACATAACTGCAACAACAGAGATGGTGCATGGAAATATAGGTATAGCTGTGTGTAAACCGGGAATGCCAAACCCACAGTTTTTAGCGGCGTTGGCTGCAGACCAGCTTCTGACAATTTCAGAATTGGATGCGTCCTTTGTATTGGCACCTATAGACGGTGATGTGGCTATAAGCGGAAGATCATTAGGTGATATTAATGTACAGGTAATATTGGAAAAAATGGGTGGTGGCGGACATCTCACATCTGCCGGAGCCAGAATGAAAGATGTATCAACAGACTACGTTAAAAAAACTCTCGTTAAACATATAGAGGAGGTACTGAAATGAAAGTTATATTAAAGAAAGATGTTAAAGATTTAGGAAAGAAGGACCAGGTTGTAAATGTAAGCGATGGTTATGCAAATAACTTTTTGTTTCCCCGTGGTATAGCAGTCCCTGCTACTGCCGGAGGACTTAACGATGTTAAGAATAAACAGCAGGCAGCTGAAGAAAAGAAAAAGAGAGAAATTGCTGCCGCCAAGGAATTGGTTGCTGCATTAAAGGATAAAGAAGTTGTAATCAAGCTTAAATGTGGTGCCGGCGGTAAACTTTTCGGTGCGGTTTCTTCAAAAGAAGTTGCACAGGAACTTAAAAAACAGCATGGCTTTGATCTTGATAAAAAAGACCTTGTTATTAAAGAACCTATTAAAAACCTTGGTGTGTACAACGTAGAAGCAAAGGTTTACACAGGAATTACAGCAGAATTTAAAGTTAAAGTGGAGAGTTTATAAAATGGCAGAGAACATTACAAGAATACCGCCTAATAATATAGATGCAGAAAAGTCAGTGTTAGGAGCAGTGTTGGTTTCTCCTGATGTTATGATGGATATTTTGGACATTGTCAAGGCTGATGATTTCTATCGTAAAGATCACGAAATTATTTTCAGTGCTATGACAGATCTTTTCAACCTGAACAGACCAATTGACGTGGTTACGGTTACAGAGAAATTGTCACAGCAGGGTGTTCTTGATAAAGTAGGAGGAATTCCTTACTTAGGTTCTTTGGCTGATGAAGTTCCTTTAGCTTCTAATGCTCCTCAATATGCAGGAATTGTTGCTGAAAAGGCATTGCAGAGACGCCTTATCAAATGCGGACAGGACATAGTTAAGAATGCTTTTGAGCCGGAAGGTGATGTTTCCATAGTACTTGAAAAAGCAGAACAGTCAGTTCTTGATGTAATGCAGAACCGAGCTTCAAAGGCATATGTGCAGATTAAAGATGTAATGCCTGGTGTATTTAATATACTGGAGCAGGCATCTAAATCCAACGGCATGTCAGGTATAGCTACAGGTTTCTATGATTTGGATCAGATGACAGCCGGTCTTCACAATTCGGATCTTGTTATTGTAGCCGGCCGTCCGGCCATGGGTAAGACTGCATTTATGCTTAATATGGCAAGAAACATAGCTGTTAAAGAACGCCAGCCTGTAGCAATCTTCAACCTGGAGATGTCTAAGGAACAGTTGGCTACCAGAATGCTCAGTACAGAATCAGGTGTGGAAAGTGAGAAACTTCGTAACGGTAACTTAGGAGACTCAGATTGGACACAGATTGCAGAGGGTATGAGTGTACTTTCCAATGCACCTATTTACTTTGACGATAGTTCTGATATTTCAGTACAGTCTATAAGGTCCAAGTGCAGGAAACTAAAAATGGAGAAAGATATAAAGGTTGTATTTATTGACTATTTGCAGCTTATGACCAATAACGGCGGAAGACACAATGATAGTCGTGCCAATGAAGTATCCGATATGTCTCGTGCTCTTAAAGTAATGGCCAGAGAGCTTAACATTCCGGTTATTGTAGGTTCACAGGTATCCAGAGGTGTTGAATCAAGACAGGATAAGAGGCCTATGATGAGTGACCTGAGAGAATCCGGTGCCATTGAGCAGGACGCAGATATTATAATGTTCTTGTACAGAGATGAAGTATATAACAAAGAGACAGAGTATAAAGGCGTAGCAGAGCTTATTATAGGAAAACACAGAAACGGTGCAACAGGTACCTGTAATCTGGTGTTCGATGCAGAGCACTCAGCCTTTAAGAATATGTCACCTATGAAACCATGATTCAGAACATCACAGACAAAGTATACTGTAAAATGAAAAATTGTATATATGAGCATAATATGTTGCTGCCGGGAGAGGCTGTTATAGCCTGTGTTTCAGGTGGTTGTGACAGTGTTGCTTTGCTGTTTTTGTTAAACCGCTTTATTCAGGAAGAAAACATGGGCAGAAAGCTGGTATGTGCCCATTTTGACCATATGTTAAGAGGCGCAGAATCTGATGAGGACAGGGACTTTACCGAGAAATTGTGTAAGAGTTTAAATATTGAATTCCGCTTTAAAAGACAGGATGTTGCTGCCTATTCAAAAGAATATGGTCTTTCGCTGGAAACAGGGGCGAGAGACGTCCGTTATGGCTTTTTTCAGGAACTTGCGGATGAATACGGTGGTAAAATAGCAGTTGCCCACAACCTTAATGACAGAGTTGAAACAATACTTATGAATATTGCCAGAGGTACAGGGATTCATGGTCTTAAAGGGATTTCGTATGCAAGAGATAATATTATAAGACCAATACTTGATATTGAAAGATCAGAACTTGAAAAGGTTCTGGAAGAAAACAATATAGCTTTTCGTACAGACAGTACCAATAAAGATCCATTCTGTAAGAGAAACAAAGTAAGACTGGATGTATTACCTTATTTAAGAAAAAATTTAGGGGAAGATATAGACAGGAAATTGATTCGTTTATCAGTTTTGGCTACTGAGGATAATGAGTATATTGAATCTGTTTCCCAAAAATATGTTTCAGAATATGTTCAGTTTTCCGATGGATGTGCAATTGTTGATTACGACAAGTTGTGTGATCTTGATAAGGCTTTGTTAAGCAGAATTTCAGTAAGCATATTAAAAAACTTTTACCCGGGTGGTGTGGGCATTACCGAGAATGCGGTGAATGACCTTAAAAGGGCATTGGAAAGTAAGGGCGCCGGCTACAGTGGAACAGTGGGTAAAGGCATTTATGTAAGGGTTTACCATGACAGACTTGTAGTTTCAGAGAATTGTCCCGGGGAAGAATTTTCAGAACAAGGTATGATAAGCTATTATAAAGGCGATGTGGCTCTTTCTGAAATAAGGGAATCTGATAATATGATAGCTGCCTTTGATGAAAATGCACTTGATGCTTATTGCCGTGAGAAGAACAGGGCATGGGAAATAAGGTGCAGGAAAGAAGGAGACCGTTTTACCCCCCTGGGAAGTAAAGGCGGTAAACTTCTTAAGAAGTTTTTTATTGATAATAAAGTGCCGGCAGATATAAGAAATACATTACCCTTACTTGCTGTTGGTCAGGAAATATTGTGGATACCCGGAGTAAGGCGTAGCAATATAGCTCCTGTAACGAAAGATACAACTGATGCAATATTGTTTAAATTCAGGAAATAATATATTTGCTCTGTTAGTTTCCTTATGGTAAAATGTACAGACAACTTTTTTTGGAGGTAAGATTTGAAAGCGTTAAAGAATGTTTCTATATATATAGCTCTTATTGTGGGTGTTATATTGTTGGCGGTATTGATAAACGGAGTGACATCAGCACCGGAAATGAGCTACAACAAGTTTGTTACTGAACTTATTGAAAATGATAATGTAAAGAAAGTTTCCGTGGACGGAAATACTGCTTTGGTGGAGCTTAAAGAAGCTCTTAATAACAAAACTCTTTACAGGGTGAAGTTCTACTCACAAGATGTTTTTGAAAGCCTTGTTCTGGAAGCTGAAAGTGCAGGAAAGACATTTGACTATGTGGCCGATATTACAGAAGTGCCATTTATAGTAACCCTTATTCCATATATTTTAATGGCCGGAATAGTTATTTTCTTTATATTGTTTATGATGGGACAGAGTCAGGGTGCCAATGCCAAAGTTATGAACTTTGGTAAGAGCAGAGCCAGACTTTATACTACCAGCAAGATTAAATTTGCTGATGTGGCAGGAGCCGATGAAGAGAAAGAAGAAATGGCTGAATTGGTTTCTTTCCTAAAGAATCCTAAAAAGTACGCAGATATGGGTGCGAGAATTCCTAAAGGTGTACTTATGGTGGGCCCTCCAGGTACAGGTAAGACATATCTTGCAAAGGCAGTGGCCGGTGAAGCAGAAGTTCCTTTCTTTGCTATAAGCGGTTCTGACTTTGTGGAAATGTATGTAGGTGTAGGTGCGGCCAGAGTAAGAGACCTTTTCGAGCAGGCTAAAAAGAATGCTCCATGTCTTATTTTCATTGATGAAATCGATGCGGTAGGCCGTCACAGAGGTTCAGGCCTTGGTGGCGGACATGATGAAAGAGAACAGACTCTTAATCAGTTGTTGGTTGAAATGGATGGTTTTGCAGGCAAGGAAGGTATTATTATAATTGCTGCTACCAACAGACCTGACATTCTTGATCCGGCATTAACACGACCGGGCAGATTTGACAGAAAGATAGTAGTTAATGTACCTACATTAAAGGCAAGAGATGAAATCCTTAAAGTTCATGCCAGAAATAAACCCATAAGTGAAGATGTTTCACTTCTGGAAGTGGCTAAGATTACTCCGGGATTCACACCGGCAGATCTTGAAAATCTTCTTAATGAGGCGGCTTTGTTGGCAGCAAGAGAAGATCTTGATAAGATTGAAATGAGACATATTAAAGAAGCTACATTCAGAGTAGTTGTAGGACCTGAAAAGAAGAGTAACGTAATGACCGAAAAAGATAAGCGCCTTACAGCTATTCACGAAACCGGTCATGCCATTGCGGTTAAAGTTGCTTCATCAACAGATACAGTTGACAGAGTATCTATAATACCAGCAGGTTATGCCGGCGGATATACAGCTCATAAACCAAGTGAGGATAAGACATATGCAACAGAGAAGCAGATGATAGAAAATATTATTGTTGCTTTAGGTGGTAGAGCTGCAGAAGAGTTATGTCTTGGTGAAGTAAGTACAGGTGCATCTTCTGACCTTAAGAGTGCCAACGGTATTGCCCACAATATGGTAACCAAATACGGTATGAGTAAAAAGCTTACCAATATGGTGTTTGACAATGAAGGCAATGAGGTGTTTATCGGAAGAAGTTTTGGATCCACAAGAAATTACAGCGAAGACACAGCTGCTATAATAGATGAAGAAGTTAAGACTATCATCGACAGTGCTTATACAAAAGTTAAGGAAATCCTTACAGAGAACATGGATAAGCTTAATCGCATAGCAGATGTTCTTATGGAAAAAGAAAAAATTGAGGGCGAGGAATTTGAAGCCCTTATGGCAGAGTAAAATATAAGGTCTTTTTACTAACTACGACGGCGCAATATTCCATATATTAAAAGTATATGCATTGCGCCGTATATTGTTACAGAGAACCACAGGAAGAAAGAATATATCATGTTATTTTCACGCTCCTTACACTAACAGTTTATTAGAAAAAACAGTAACAGGTGACAAATGGAAGAAATAAGAGGGCTTCTGGAAGAGATAATATTTGATAATGAGGAAAACGGTTATAAAGTCTGCGCCTTTGATATGGATGGGGAATACATAACCGTAAGAGGAATTATGCCTTATATTTCTCCGGGAGAATATATGGTTTTAAAAGGTCACTGGGAGAATCACAAGGACTATGGTCCTCAGTTTGCTGTTGAAACATATGAGAAAAAACTTCCTGAAAAAACAGAAGACATTGAAATTTTCTTGTCTTCAGGGCTGGTAGAAGGTGTAGGCCCTGCCACAGCCAGACTTATAGTAGACAACTTTGGTGCAGACAGTATTAACGTAATACTGGAAGAACCTTATCGTCTGGAAACTCTTAAGGGCATTAGCCATCAGAAAGCTGTACGAATCCACGAAACACTTAAAGAACATCAGAATATAAGTGAGCTGGTGGTGTTTCTTTCTGCTTTTAAAATAGGCACTTTACAAGCTGCTAAAATATTCAAAGTATACGGTCAGGATTCTGTAACAAAGATAAAAGAGAACCCATTTTGCCTTTACAAAGATGTGCCCGGTATCGGGTTTAAAAAAATAGATGAAATAGCATCCTCTATAGGATTTCCGGCTACATCAGATAGTCGTATTGAAGCAGGTGTTATTAATGTACTTTCAGAGGGTTGCCAAGGCGGACATGTCTATGCCCCTATGGATGTACTTGTAAATGCCTGCTGTCGTATCCTTGGCTGTGAAAAAGAACATATTACAAAGGCTGTGGAAAAACTTAATGCAGCCGGAGAAATAAAGATAACAGAAGGTGAAAAAGGCCCTTGTGTTTATCTTTGGTCTATGTACAATAAAGAACTTTTTGTAAGCAGAAAACTGTCACTCTTATCTTCTCAGAAATTTAAAGTAGACAAAAAACATTTTGAAGATACAATAAAGCAATTTGAAAACTATAACAATATTACTCCTGACGAAAGACAGAAAACTGCTGTATTTTCTGCAGGTGAAAATGGTTTTTCTATTATAACCGGTGGCCCCGGCACAGGTAAGACCACAATTATAAGATGCATTCTTCATTACCTTCGTTCCATAGGTCTTAAATGTCTTTTGGCTGCCCCTACCGGAAGAGCTGCAAAAAGGATGTCTGAAGCTTGCGGTGAAGAAGCGAAGACTATTCACAGACTTCTGGAAATCAATACAAATATAGATGAGTTAAAAGGAGATTCTGAAGAGGTAAGTTTCAAGCGAAATGAAACCAATCCATTAGATGCAGAGGCTGTAATTGTGGATGAAAGCTCTATGATAGATATGGTGCTTTTTTACCACCTTTTAAGGGCTATAAAACCCGGCACCCGCCTTATAATTGTAGGGGACGTGGATCAGCTTCCTTCTGTAGGTCCCGGATCCGTGTTGTCTGATTGTATAGCTTCCGGTGTTTTCAACACAGTAATCTTAGAAGAAATATACAGGCAAGAATCTGAAAGTCTTATACCATCCAACGCAAGGAGTATTAACAAAGGAGTGCTTCCTAAAGTGAATGCTTCCGGCGGTGACTTCTTTCTTATAAGAGCCGGAGATCAGTATGAGATTCTTGATACTGTAGTATCTCTTTGCAGTGAAAGACTTCCTAACAAGTACGGGGTTGACCCATTAACTGATTTACAGGTGATTATACCCACTAAAAAAGGCCCTTGCGGAGTTTTTGCTGCAAATAAGGAACTGCAACGGGTACTTAATCCCAAAGCCTCATATAAAAGAGAAATTGAGGCCTTTGGCAATGTGTTCCGTGAAGGTGACAGAGTAATGCAGGTTAAAAACGACTATGAAATGGAGTGGACCAGAAATTCTCCGGGAGAAAATTCCGGCACAGGAGTTTTTAACGGAGAAATGGGTATTTTAGCTGAGATAGACACAAAAGCAAGGGCTGTAAGAGTTGTATTCGATGATGAAAGGGAAGCCATATATGATGGCCCTAAACTTGCTAATTTAGAGCTTTGCTATGCAGTTACAGTACATAAAAGTCAGGGTAGTGAGTTCGATTATTGCATTTTACCAATATTTTCGGCGGCCCCTATGCTGATGACCCGTAATCTTCTTTACACAGCTGTAACCAGAGCTAAAAAGATGGTTATACTTATCGGACGGGAAGAACACCTGGCAACTATGGTAGGAAATGATAAGGAACAATTAAGATATACAGGACTTAAGGAGCTTCTATGCCGGGAATCTTAGATTTACTGTTTCCTGTGGCCTGTCCTTTGTGTCAGAGACTTGATAAGGGTCAGGAAGTAAAGAAACAGGGAGCATGTAATGATTGCTACAAGGAATATATTTATCCCATAAATCAGGCCAATGTTTTGACCCCTGATTTTATTCCCTCTGTAAGCCAGGTGGTATGTTGTTCCGGGTATACCGGTAAAATGCGTGATGCCATGCAACGTTTTAAATTCAATGGTGAAACATATATAGGCAAAGAATTTGGTAAAATAGCTTATTCAGTTCTTAAGAAAACCAATTGCCTTGAAAATACAGATGTTGTAACAACAGTTCCCATAAGTGATAGCCGTTTTAAAGAGCGTGGTTACAACCAAAGTTATCTTATTGCAAAAGAACTTTGTGCTCTTTCCGGTTGCCGTTATGAGGAGTTACTGATAAGAAATATTCAGGGGGAGGCCCAAAGCCACCTGTTGCTTAAAGACAGAGAAAAAGCTGCCGGTGAGCGTTTTGCTCCGGTAGCTGATATAGATATTCAAGGAAAGTCTATATTACTGATTGATGATATCCTTACATCAGGAAGCACACTGGACCAATGTGGAAAGATTCTTAAAGATGCAGGTGCTTTATACATAACCGCCCTTTGTATTACAAGTGGTCGGAAGGAATTTCTATCATAAGAAATTCTTCTTCTGCCTGTGAGAGCTTTTCGGCAACTTCCTGTCTTTCGTTGCAAAGGGCAGTCAGTCTTTCGTAGTCGGAAGCTGTTTCCGGCAAGGCGATTTCTTCATCAATTTCCTTAAGGCGACAGTCGAGCTTTTCTATTAAGCTCATAAGTTTTGTTTGTTGAGTCTTTATTTTACGAAGATTGGACTGCTGTTCCTTTTTTCTGAAGTAGTCATTTTTATTCTCGCTATCTTTCTTTTCGGTTACAGTTTTTGTGCCGGGAAGAACCACATTGGAAAGCTCACCCATGTCAATTCTTCTGGTTATGAGCTTTTCGGTAAAATATCTGTCATGGGATACAATTATCATTGTGCCTTCAAAACGCTGTAAGGCATCTTCCAGTACTTCTCTTGTGTCTGCATCCAGATGGTTGGTAGGTTCGTCCAGTATAAGTAAATTTGCTCTTTCATAAGTTATTTTCAAAAGGGCAACACGGGCTTTTTCTCCACCTGATAATGTGGAAATCTTCTTGAATACGTTTTCTCCTGAAAAACCGAAGGCACCCAATGCTTTTCGTATATCTGTCTGGGTAACAATATCTGCTCCTTGTCTTCCTGTGTTTACATGTTTCCAGATTTCATCGAAAACTGTAAGGTTATCATGAAGGTCTGCAAGTTCCTGTGAATAGTAGGCCAGGGTAATACCTTCTCCAAAACGGAAACTTCCTCTATCAGCCTGTAAACGATTTGTGAGAATCTTAAGCAAGGAAGATTTTCCTGAACCGTTAGGACCTTCTATTAATATATGTTCTTTAAGTTTTATTTCAAAGTTGATGTTTTCAAATAACATTTTACCGTCAAAGCCATAGGCCAGATTGTTAACGAAAAGTACATCCTGACTTCCGGGGAAATCCACGTTGAAATTAACCCTTATGCTTCTGGGGTCGCGATAAACCTCTCCCGTAACTTTCTCAGTACGGTCACACTCGGCTTTAAAAAGCATACGGAATTTGGAGTAGTTACCTTTGTACATTTTACCGGTATAATCATGAAGAAACAGTGTTTTCTCAGTAACTGCATCCAAGAAATATCTGTCATGGGAAATGACTATAAGGGTTCCGGTGTATTCTTTTAAAAAGCTTTCAAGCCACTGAAGGGACTGTAAATCCAGATGGTTAGTCGGTTCGTCCAGAATCATTACGTCAGGATTTGCTTCCAATAGTCTTGCCAAAGCAAGTCTTGTTCGTTGACCACCGGACAAATCAGAAATTACAATATTACGAAGTTCCTGAGGGAATCCCAAGCCGTTTAAAATGCTATTTATACGGCTTCTGAAATATGAGCCGCCGCCTTTGTTGTATTTATCATAAAGCTCTGTAAGAAGGTCGGAGTTCTCCTGGGTAAGGTCTGCTTCCAACTTTCTGATGGAGTTTTCTATTTCAATGAGATGCCTGTAGGGGAGCATGAACTCCTGCTCTACGGTGTTATCTGATATGAGGCCGGAATTCTGAGCCATGTAGCCGTAGGTGAAATTAGGGTTTTTAAAAACTTCTCCGGTAAAATTCTCTCTTTCACCTAAAAGGGCCTGTAAAAGGGTAGACTTGCCGGAACCGTTGGCGCCTACTATGCCGATACGGTCTTTTTCGTATATTTCAAAGTCAAGATCCTGTAACAGGGTAAAATCTCCGAATTCGATATGAAGGTTTTTAATAGAAAAAATACTCACGGGGGTATTGTACAATAAAGTTGATGGTTTGACAATTGAGGGGGGGTGAGTATAATGATAATAGGTAAATGTAGAAATCTCATAAAAGGAGGCTTTTTGTAAAAATGATAAAAAAATGCCTTATGATAGTAATTGTTATATGTTTGTTTTCTTGTTCTGTAGTTCCGGGCTATGCTGCTCCGATACCTCGGTTTTCAAGTGATGCTTATAACACTGAGGTCGTAGACGGTTATTTGTACGGTATAAGAGAAGGAAAGAGTGCTGAAAGCGTTATAAGTTCTTTCCTGTTTTGCGAATATATTACGGCGGATAGTGAAGATATAGTTACAGGTACTGTTCTCACATATGTAAATGAGGAACTTTCGGAAGTTAAAAGCGTTACAGTTGTAATTTTCGGCGACTTGAACGGTGACGGAAAAGTTGCTACTGTGGATTATATGATGATTAAGAAAGGTATTGTTGATGATAGCTTTCTTTCTGAAGCAAGTTTTCGTGCCGGAGATGTAAGTGGCGATGGCATATTGAAAGCCGCAGACTATATGCGGGTAAAAAGGCATATACAAGGGGTATATGATATTAACGAGAATTCTACGGTTCCGGAACCAAAACCGGTTGAAAACACCTCGAAGTTACTTGTAAATGGTGTTGATATTACAGAAGGAAATTATGTTAACATTGGTTTGCTTTGGGCTGAAGTGCCATTTATAGCTGTTCTTGAAGCTTTGGGGGTTGAAATCACAGATCTGTACGATGATAGCTGTGAGTTTTTAATCAATGATACGTATTATTGGATGGATGCTGACGGATATTATAATGAAATGACCATAACGTCCATTAGCCAAGTGTCCGGTAGCGGAACTATATACTATTTGCTCAAAGGTGAAACCAGGGTTGAAGGGGATTTTATTGTAGATGTAGAAAGTTTAATAGCTTTTTTAAATGAAGTGGGAATTAATACAGAAATCGAAATTGGTTATGAATGCAAGACTGTGAACATTTATACTATAGAGTAAAATCTATTAAATGTTGCATAAAATGGAGTTGACTTGGGAGAACCTGAGTCAACTCTTTTTTTGTATAACAACAAATAAACCCCCGGCTGTGCCGGGGGACCGAAAATGCTTTAGCTTCAAGTAAGAAACCTCCTGTGATAAAATATCTGCTGGTTTGCCGACCGCAGAAAACACAGGAGGTTTCATATGAACAAGAGTAGTTTATCACACGCAAGTTGGAATTGTAAGTATCATTTGGTATTTGCACCAAAATTCAGAAGACAAGAAATATACGGAAAATTAAAAATAGTCATAGGAAAAATATTAAGAGAACTATGCGAGAGAAAAGGCGTTGAAATAGTTGAAGCAGAATGTTGCAAAGATCATGTACACATGTTATTAAAAATACCACCGAAATACAGTGTGTCTGAAATAATGGGATACTTAAAAGGTAAAAGTTCATTGATAATTTTTGACAGACATGCAAATCTGAAATACAAATGTGGGAATCGACACTTTTGGTGTAGAGGATATTTTGTGGATACGGTAGGAAAAAACGCAAAAAAGATAGAAGAGTACATTCGAAATCAGTTATATGAAGACAAAATGTATGATCAGCTTTCTTTAGTTGAGTATGTTGACCCGTTTACGGGTGAGCAAGTGAAGGAATATAATTAAGAAATCGCTTTAGCGATAATTGGGTAAACAAGGCGGTTGGCAAACCGCTTCGATGCGCCAGCAGGCGCATGCCAGTAATAGCCCCTTATAGGGGCAGAGCAAAAAGACTTCTGCCATCATCATGTTATTTCTGTTTTTTCGTTACTTCAACTAATAAAATGCTGCTAACGATACTTTTGTCTGGTTATAACAGCTCTGATTTAAATTGCACAGCTGAACTAAACGTTAAATGATTTATAATAATTGGTAAAATGTTGATTTTGCATGTTTACCAGTAAAGAGGATATATTTTATGTTAAATTTGATTTTTTGTTGTTTTTATTATAAAATCACGTTGTGAATAAATTTAGAGTGTGTTAGAATCTTAGGCTGCGTTTTTTGAATATAATTTTAATGAGCACATTTAATTGAAATGAAAAGGGGGATGGATTTATGATTAGTGCTGATTCTAAATATAAAAAATCTGTTATTATTTTGTGTTTGTTTATGGTATTAACTCTGTTTATGAGTATTAACAGCTACGCAGCTTTGCCTGAACCGTTCATGTGTAAAAATCGGCAATTAATATTTGTTGATGATTATTTATATGGATTTAAAGAGGGAACAACTTCTTCGGATATTATTGATTATTTTTATGATTATAAAAATATTGTGGCTTCCACTGAGAAGTTAGGAACCGGATCTGTTCTTTCTTATATGGATGAAGATAGTGTGGTGCAGAATTCCGTTACAGTTGTAATTTTCGGCGACTTGAACGGTGACGGTAAAGTGTCTGCTGTTGATTATATAATGATTAAGAAGGGTGTACTGGAGCCTGATTTGCTTTCTGAAGCAAGTTTCCGTGCCGGAGATATAAGTGGTGATGGCATATTAAAAGCAGTGGATTATATGCGAGTGAAGAGGCATATACAAGGTAAGCTTGATATTAATGATTGTTCAAATGTTCCTGAACCCAAAGAAGACGAAACGCCTGACTTGACTTCAAATGGAACATTGATTGTTAATGGTGTGGATATTACAGAAGGTAATTACGTTAAGTTTTATAATGATGGTTGTCTTTTGAGATTGGATATTCCATTTATGGCAATTTTTAAAGCACTGGGAGGAGAGGTTGAAGCTGTTGGCTCGAACTGGTGCGATATGTATATAAATAACACATATGTTGGTATAAGATACTATAAATATGAGCTTGAAGTTGACTCCGAAAAAGGTGAGTTTTTTATTGAAGCGTATCCTGTTGAAATAGAAAATGATTTTGTTGTTGAAGGATACTCTCAAGGTTTAAAGGATTTTCTTAATGCATTTAATGTTGAAATCGAAGTGGACAATACAAACAATATTGTAAACATTTACACAATAGAATAACTTTGTTGCTTTTATTACAAGAGTTGGATTAAATGCCAGCTCTTTTTTTGTTACTTAAAAAGTTTGTGAAGAACTTGACAATATATATTTTACAGTGATATACTAGTTTCAATGATTTGCAAGAAAAAAAGGAGTTTGTGTGGTTATGGACGATAAGAAGATTTCCATAGCTGTCATAAAACGTTTACCAAGGTATTACAGATATTTATCTGATTTACTTGATGCAGGTATTACAAAAATATCTTCCAAGGAACTTAGTGAGCGTATGGATCTGACAGCATCCCAGGTAAGACAGGATTTTAACTGTTTTGGTGGTTTTGGACAGCAGGGTTACGGTTACAATGTAAGAAAACTGTATGAAGAAATTGCTGAGATTCTGGGAATTGAGCAGGCTTATGATGTAGTTATGGTTGGTGCCGGAAATATGGGACAGGCTGTTGCCAAGTACGATAATTTCAAGCGAAGAGGCTATAACTTAAATGCTATTTTTGATATTAATCCTGATGTGGTAGGCAATACTATTGCAGGTATTCCGGTGTATCATCTGGATGATATGGTTGAATATATTAAAACACATAAGACTGATATTGTTACCCTTACTGTTCCCGCTAAAGTAGGTACTACCATTGTTGATATGATAGGTGGTCTGGGTATTAAGGGTATATGGAATTTTTCTTATGCAGATCTTCATGAAGCCGCTGAAAAATATGGAATTATTGTTGAGAATGTTCATTTAAGTGACAGTCTCATGATATTGGGATACAGACTTCATACTGAAAAATAAGATATATATTTTGTTTATATAAATTTATTAATATAGGAGGTTTTTATTATGGCGTACGAAACAACTGATTTCCGTAACGTGGTTATTCTTGGACATGGAGGCGTAGGTAAGACAGCTTTGACCGAAGCTATGCTGTTTAATACCGGTGCTATTGACCGTTTGGGAAGAATAATTGACGGTAATACATCTCTGGACTACGACCCTGAAGAAGTTAAACGTCAGGTTTCAATAAATATGGCCGTTGCACCTATTAAGTGGATGGATAAGAAAATCAACTTGCTTGATACTCCCGGATACTTTGACTTTGTAGGTGAGAAATTAGAAGCTTTGAGAGTTGCAGACAGTGCTTTGATTGTAATGTACGGAAACGTAGTAGTAGGAACGGAAAAATCATGGCAGTATTGTGAGCAGTTTAATTTGCCCAGAGTTATCATGATGAACAAGATGAACGATGAGAATGGTGACTTCGACAACAGTTACGGCCAGATCAGAGAGCATTTTGGTAAATCTTGTGTTGCAATGCAGGTGCCTATCAGAGAGAACGGAAAGTTGGTAGGATATATAGACACAGCTAAAAAGATTGCCAAGAGTTACAATACTAACGGTGAATCTGTTGAAATTGAAATTCCTGAGCGTCTTAAGGATGTCGTTGAAGAAATACATATGAGCCTTTGCGAAGTTGTAGCTGAGTCTGATGATGTATTGATGGAGAAATTCTTTGCAGGTGAAGAATTTACCACAGAAGAAATTCTTAAAGGTCTTAAGAAGGCTATTAACACATTAAAATTGTGTCCTGTATTGGTTGGTGCTTCTTATGATAACGTAGGTGTTCGTGAGATTATAAACTACCTGATAAGATATATGCCATCTCCTGCTGAACGCGGTGTAGCAACCGGTGTTGACCAGAGAGGCGAGCCTATGGAAATTGTTCCGGATATGGATGCTCCTGTTTCTGCATTTATCTTTAAGACGATTGCTGACCCATTTATCGGTAAACTTTCATTGTTCAGAGTTTATTCCGGTATCGTAAGAGGCGATATGACATTAATTAATGCCCGCAATGGTTCTGAAGAAAGAATTTCTCAGGTATTTAATTTGAGAGGTAAAAAGCAGATTCCTCAGGTTGGCGTTATTGCCGGTGATATTGGTGCGGTAGCTAAACTATCACAGGCGACAACAGGTGATACTCTTTGCGACAAGTCAAGAGTTGTATCATTACCTGGTATTAACTTCCCTAAACCTCAGATGACAATGGCTATTGTTGCTAAGGCTAAGGGCGATGAAGAAAAGATTAGTGCCGGTCTTTCAAAGCTTATGGAAGAGGATAAGACATTTACATTTGGTGTTAATAAAGAAACCGGTCAGCTTTGTATCTCCGGTATGGGTGAACAGCACTTGGATATTATTGTTAACAAGTTGTTGGCAAAATACGGTGTTGGTGTTGAGCTTATTGAACCTAAACAGGCTTACAGAGAAACAATCCGTAAGAAGGTTGAGGTTGAAGGCAAACATAAGAAACAGTCCGGTGGTCATGGTCAGTATGGTCACGTAAAGATTACATTTGAGCCTGGTCTTGAAGATGAATTGGAATTCTCTGAAAGCGTATTTGGCGGTAGTGTTCCTAAGAACTTCTTCCCGGCAGTAGAAAAAGGATTGCAGGATAGCGTTAAGAAGGGTGTTCTGGCCGGATATCCTATGGTTAAAGTTAAAGCCACATTGACCGATGGTTCTTATCATCCGGTTGACTCTTCTGAAATGGCCTTTAAGGTAGCTGCATCCTTGGCATATAAAGAGGGTATGGCAAAAGCAGATCCTGTTCTGTTAGAGCCTGTTCTTACTGTAAAGGTTGTTGTTCCTGATAAGTACATGGGTGATGTAATGGGAGACTTAAGCAAACGTCGTGGACGTGTGTTAGGTATGAATCCTACAGAAGACGGTGATCAGGAAATTATTGCTGAAGTACCTGCTGCTGAAATGTGTAAATACGCAACAGACCTTCGTTCTATGACTCAGGCAAGAGGTTCTTTTGATACTGAGTTTGCAAGATATGAAGATGTTCCTGCAAATATTGCAGCAAAGATAATTGAAGAAGCGAAGAAAGATGCTGAAGATTAATACAGCATTATAAATCTTGTATATTTCAGGGGGAGTCCTCTGGAATCGCATAGCCAGAATCGTCCGGGAAAGAGCGTTTGTTCCCGGACGATTCTGCGTTTGGAGATAAAGTTGCCCGCGGAAGTGTTGTTTCTAATAAAATGTCGGCGAAAAACGGATGAAATTACCGGCAGAAAGCAAAATCCGGACTATGCGGTAGGGTTAAACCTGGAAAAGTCGCCGATAGAAACTTCATTTTTAGTAAAATATGGGCGAAAAAAAGAAACAATCGCCGACAACATAATAGAAAATAAGGTTTTGTAGTGGAGTTTGAAAATGTTTTGCACCTGCAAAGCATATCTGTGCGGTCTGTAGAAGGAGACAGATAAAAAACTTCTTGACACAAACAAAAAATGGGGCTATACTATCAATAGTCAAAGATGGTCAAAGACAAAAGAGGTGATATTGTGGCAAGACTTAGCGATATAATTGAAGATTTTATAAAAGAACAATTATCCTATAATGATTTAGGGGCTGTAGAAATACAGCGTAACGAGTTGGCCAATCGTTTTAACTGTGTGCCATCTCAGATAAACTATGTAATAGCTACAAGGTTTTCTTCGGATAAAGGGTACTTTGTTGAAAGCCGAAGAGGTGGAGGCGGATTTATAAAAATATGCAGAATACATTTTGACAACAGTGCAGACAGATATTTTATGCATGTGTTGGCAGAAATGGGTGACAGCATATCTCAGGGAACCGCAGAAATCTTTTTAAGAAATTTCTGTCAACGAGGAGTATTAAGCGAAAGAGAAAGCCGTATTGCGGCGGCAGCATTAAGTGATAAAGGTTTATATACCTTGCCGCCGGAGGAAAGAGACAGAGCCAGAGCGCAGATACTTAAGAATATTATTGCAGCTCTGATGGTATAAAGGAGGAAAATTATGCTTTGCGAAAGATGTAAAAAGAATCAGGCAACCATGAGACTTACAAGAACTGTTAATAACAAGAAAACAGTAGTTAATCTGTGTCCTGAATGTGCCAGAGAAGTAGGTGCTCCTGTAACTACAGCAATGGATGGACTTGGTTCTATTTTGTCAGGTCTTATGGGCCTTGAAACAATGTGGAAAACTACTCCTGGGCAAAACACTTCTGTTAAGAAATGTCCTTCTTGCGGAATGACCAGAGCAGATATAAGCAACAGCGGGAAATTAGGTTGTGCTGAGTGTTATATAACATTTATAGATGATATGAGACCATTGTTAAGAAAAATTCACGGAAATTGTCTGCACCACGGAAGTGTACCTGAAAACTGCGGTTCACCGGTACAGATTAAAAGCGATGATGCAAAAACCGGTCAGGTATCAGAGACAGATATTCCAACTATAGAGAATCTTAAATCACAGATGCAGGAAGCTATCAAAAAAGAGGATTTTGAAACAGCAGCAGCTTTACGAGATAGAATAAAAGCATTGTTGTCTGATGAAGGAAGGGGGAAATAAGTAGTGGAAAACTGGTTTTCAAAGGAAGGTCCTGAACAGGACGTAGTAATAAGTTCAAGAATCAGGCTGGCAAGAAACTTTAAAGATTTTTCATTCCCATCATTGGCAGATAAAAATGCACAACAAAAGGTAGTTGACCTGGCAGTTAAAGGTGCTTTGGAAAGCGGAATAGAAAACATGACATATGTGTCCATGAAAGATCTTCCTGATATAGAAAAAGAATATCTTGTGGAGACCCATGTTATAAGTCAGGATTTAAAGAAATCAAAACTTAACAGCGGAATAATAGTAGGTGACAGTTCTGTTTCAGTAATGGTAAATGAAGAAGATCATTTAAGAATACAAAGTGTACTTCCTGGGTTACAACTTGACAAAGCCTATGAAGAATGCCTGAAATATGAAAGAGCATCAGTATTACAGCAGAACTACGCATTTACTTATGAATTCGGATATCTGACAGCTTGTCCTACAAATACAGGAACAGGTCTCAGAGCTTCAGCTATGGTACATGTACCGGCGTTGGTTATTTCCGGTAAGATTAATTCTGTACTGGACTCCTGTGGCAAACTAGGCATTGCTGTAAGAGGAATGTATGGAGAAAACAGCGGAAGTGGTGCCCATATGTTACAGATTTCAAATCAGGTAACTTTGGGACAGTCTGAACAGGAAATAATAGCTTCAATGGAAGACATTATAAAACAGATTTGTGTACTTGAAAGAAGAGCAAGGACAGCTCTTCTGGAAAGTAAAGGTATATATTTTACTGATAGAATTTACAGAGCATTAGGAACCTTGAAAAGCGCCAGAATAATGGATTCAAAAGAAGGTCTTAGTCTTCTTTCTGAGGTAAAAATGGGCCTGGATCTCGGGATTTTAAAAGGCGCAAGTACAGAAGAACTTGTAACTGTTCTTACAAATGTACAGCCTGCCTGCCTTCAGAAAATGGAGGGAAGAGTTCTGTCTCCTGAAGAAAGGGATCAGGAACGTGCAAAAGTGTTAAGAGAAAGTGTTAAGAATATAGAGTAGTTATACAAAAGGAGTGACTTACTATGGAAATGAGATTTACAGATAAAGCAGCAGCTGCAATGTCTCTTGCAAAAGAGCGTGCCGCAGGACTTGGCTGTGATTATGTAGGAACAGAACACATTTTGTTGGGCTTGCTGGCGGAAGGCGACAATATAGCAGCTACTTTGCTTACAAGACGTGGTCTTGATCTTGAATCTGTTGAAGGTGATCTGATAGATATGATGGAAAAGGCTCCTGAACCATTTTTAGGAGAACCTAAATTTACACCAAGATCAAAAGAAGTTCTTGACAGAAGTTTCAGAGAAGCAGCTAAATTCAGAAGCTCTCTCGTTGGCACAGAACATATTTTATTGGCTTTGTTAATGGAAACTGAAAGTTATGGAGTAAAATGTATTCTTAATTACGGCGTAAGTGTAAATGGGCTTATGCGTGATCTAATTACAACCATCCAGACAGGAGTAGTAACAGAAGAAGATCAGCTGGCTGAAGAAAAACATAATTTTATGCCGGAAAATAAGCTGTCAGAAGCTTCAAAAAGCGGCAAAAACAAAGGCCTTTCCAATCTTGTGAAATGTGCCAGAGATCTTACTGCCATGGCAAGCGAGAATAAATTTGACCCTATAATCGGCAGAGATATGGAAATTAACAGAGTTATGCAGGTGCTGTGCCGAAGAACAAAGAACAACCCATGCCTTATCGGTGAACCCGGTGTAGGTAAGACCGCAATTGCAGAAGGACTGGCACAGAAAATAGTTTCAGGTGATGTTCCAGAGATGATCAGAGACAAGAGACTTTTCTCCTTGGATCTGGCGGCTATGGTTGCAGGTACTAAATACAGAGGTGAATTTGAGGAAAGACTTAAAAAGGTTATTGAGGAAGTTACAACTAACGGTAAAATAATTCTTTTCATTGATGAAATTCACACTATTATCGGTGCCGGTGGCGCAGAAGGCGCCATGGATGCAGCAAACATATTGAAACCTTCTTTATCCAGGGCAGAATTGCAGGTTATCGGCGCTACAACCTTGGATGAGTATAGGAAGTACATTGAAAAAGATGCTGCTTTAGAAAGACGTTTTCAGCCGGTTACAGTAGATGAACCGGACAGTGAAGCTACTATCAGAATTCTTATGGGAATTAAAGAAAAGTTTGAAATTCATCACAACGTAAAAATTTCTGATAAAGCTATAAAGGTTGCAGTGGATATGGCAAAACGCTATATTAACGACAGATTTTTCCCTGATAAGGCTATTGATGTAATGGATGAAGCTTGTTCCAGAAAACGTATGAAAGTTTCCACATTGCCAAAAGAACTTATAGATATGGAAAATTCAATAAAAGAATTAAATGACCTTAAAGAAGAGGCTGTAAAGAATCAGGAATTTGAAAAGGCAGCTAAATATCGTGATGAAGAAAAAGCTAAAACTGCTGAATTGCAAGAAGCTAAAGCAAAATGGCAGAGTAGTGGCCAGGACAGCACCGGAGAAATAGATGAAAACGATATTGCAGATGTGGTTTCTGAGTGGACAGGTGTTCCTGTAAGTCAGTTAAGCCAGGATGAAAGTCAGAGACTTATGAAACTTGAGGAAGTTCTTCACGGTAGAGTTGTAGGTCAGGACGAAGCTGTTAAGGCTGTGGCAAGAGCTATAAGAAGAGGTCGTACAGGTCTTAATGACCCTAAACGTCCTATCGGATCATTTATATTCTTAGGTCCTACAGGTGTAGGTAAGACGGAACTTTCCAAAGCTTTGGCAGAGGCTGTATTCGGTGATGAGAAGGCAATGATCAGAATCGATATGTCTGAATATATGGAGAAACACAGCATTTCAAGAATGGTGGGTTCGCCTCCGGGATATGTAGGGCATGATGAGGGTGGTCAGTTGACAGAAAAAGTTCGTAGAAAACCTTACTCTGTTGTTCTTTTTGACGAAGTAGAAAAAGCCCATCCTGATGTATTTAACTTGTTGTTACAGATACTTGAAGATGGTCGTCTTACAGATTCTCAGGGACGGGTAGTTGATTTTAAAAATACAGTTATCATTATGACATCAAATGTTGGTGCCCGTTCTATTGTAGAGCCAAAGCGACTTGGTTTTGCTTCTGATGACGAACCTGCTTCTGTAAAATACGACAGGATGAGAAATAACGTTATGGATGAACTGAAGAGTACTTTCCGTCCTGAATTTTTGAATAGAATTGACGATATAATTGTGTTCCAGCCACTTAATAAAGAGGAAATTAAATCCATTGCAGCTATTTTGTTAAAGGGCTTTGCAAAGAGAGCTTTGGAAAATGGCTTCGACCTTGAGTTTGAAGAATCTGTTGTGGAATTTGTAGCAGATAAAGGCTATGATCCTGTGTTTGGGGCAAGACCTCTTAAGAGAGCTATCCAAACCAACGTAGAGGATAAATTGGCCGAATTAATGCTTACGGGCAAAGTATCAAAAGGAAAGGTAACCGTTTCATATAAAGACGGTGAAGTGGTGTTCCTGTAAAATGGCAAAAGCTAAAACAGTATTTTTCTGTAAAGAGTGTGGCTATGAGTCCAGCGGATGGCTGGGGAAATGTCCCGGTTGCGGACAGTGGAACACCTTTGTAGAAGAAAAAATTTCAAAGGAACCTGAACTTAAAGGCAGGAGTGCTATAACCAAAAGCACTCCTAAACCTGTTTCTGAAATTGTTGCCGGAAAGGAACATCGTGTGCCTACCGGAATAGGTGAACTGGACAGAGTATTAGGTGGAGGTATAGTTCAGGGTTCATTGATTCTTGCAGCGGGAGAACCGGGTATAGGTAAATCTACTCTTATGCTTATGATGGCAGAAAAGCTTTCTTCTAATAACACAGTGTTATATGTTTCGGGAGAGGAATCTGCTGCGCAGATTAAAATGAGAGCTGAAAGATTAGACTGTACCAGTGATAAACTTTTAGTAGTTTCAGAGACTCTTTACAGTGCTGTTGAAGAAATGGCAATGGAAATCAAACCTTCATTTTTAATTATTGATTCAGTACAGACATTATATGATGAAACAATGACCTCATCACCGGGAAGTGTAGGTCAGGTGAGGGAAATAACAGGCTCTTTAATGAGACTTGCTAAGAGTGCCGGTATTTCTATATTTATAATCGGTCATGTAACAAAAGAAGGTAATATTGCAGGACCTCGTATGCTGGAACACATGGTAGATACTGTGCTGTATTTTGAGGGTGAAAGACATTTAAGTTATCGGATTTTACGTGGAGTTAAAAACAGGTTTGGATCAACCAACGAAATTGGGGTATTTGAAATGCAAGATACCGGTCTTGTGGAAGTGCCAAACCCTTCTATGGTTATGTTGGCTTCAAGGCCTAAAAATGTCCCCGGCACAGCTGTAATGTGTACTTTGGAAGGAAGTCGGCCTATGCTTTTAGAGGTACAGGCGCTGGTTACAAGTTGTGAGGCCGGAATGCCACGCCGGACAGCTACAGGTATTGACTATAACAGAATGCATATGTTGTTGGCTGTTTTGGAAAAACGCTGCGGGCTTGGTTTCAGCCGTCGTGAAGTGTACATAAATATGACCGGTGGTATTAAAGTAGGTGAGCCTGCTTGCGATCTGGGTATTGCCTTAGCACTTATTTCATCTTATTCCAATGTTGCTCTTGCAAGTAATATAGCTGTAGCCGGAGAAATAGGTTTAACAGGCGAAATACGAGGTGTAAGTCATATAGAGCAAAGAATTGCAGAGGCATTCAGACTTGGTTTTACTAAGTGCGTAGTGCCTGTTGGTAATAAAGAACAGGCTCTTAATTTTATGAAATCCTGGAAGGATAAGTCTTGTAGCCTTGTTTTTGTTAATACAGTGGAAGAGTGTATGGAGGAGGTTTTCGAAATAAAATGAAAAAGATTTTAATGCTAATATCCGACGGTTTTGAAGAAATTGAAGCACTAGGTACGGTTGATATTTTAAGAAGATGTGGTATTGAAGTTTCTTTAGTATCAGTTACCGGAAGCTTTGAAATTCACAGTTCAAGAAATATAAAAGTAATAGCTGATAACAAGCTGGAAGAAATAAATGTGGATTCTTCTTTATGGGATGCTGTGATTTTACCTGGCGGACAGCCAAATGCAGACAATTTAAGAGATAATGATAAAGTTGTTGAGACAGTGAAAGATTTTTATAAAGCAGGAAAACTTACTTGTGCTATCTGCGCTGCACCTATTGTTTTTGAAAAAGCGGGAATTATACGAGATAAGAAAGTTACTTCATATCCCGGATGTCTTGTTAATGAATCAGATTGCATATTTACAGCCAAATCTGTAGAACAGGACGGTAATATAATAACAGCCAACGGACCTGCTTCTGCCTGCGATTTTGCCTTTGAAATCGCGAAGGCGTTGGGGCTTTCTCATAAGGCTGAAAATGTAAGAAAAGGTATGTTGTTTTAGGAGGTTTTGAAATGAGAAAAAGGTTACTGTGTTTATTTGTGATTACAGCTGTTATGATCCCACTTTTTTCTTTGTTTACGGTTAATGCCCGTAGATCAGAAATTAAGTTTATTGATAATTGCGGTATTGTTTCAGAAGGCGAGTATTTTACCGGAATTCCTGAAGAATGTGCTTCTTTGGAGATTTTAGAAAGATTAACAGACAGTAATGATGTTTTTGTTAAAGATTCATACGGTGTTGTTTGTGAAAATGAAGATTTTGTAGGAACCGGATATACTCTTAACATAATACAACATTCTGTTGTGAATAAGAGGTTAACAGCCGTTGTCAGCGGGGATATAAACGGTGACGGTAAAGTTGCGGCGGCTGACTATATGAAACTTAAAAAGGCTTTTGCAGGTGATATATCACTGACAGGGGCATATATGCTGGCTGCAGATATTAATGCAGATGGGAAGTTTGGTACTGCAGACTATATGCGGGTTAAACTGTATATTGACGGAAGATATCAGTTAAGTAATCCTCTTCCGGATGTGGTGTCAGGTAATATGGTTACACCGACTTCTAATCCAGAAAGTCTGGGTGATTCAGTTGAATATGGAAATCAGGTTAAGAATCAGGTGCAAACCTATTTCAATCAAGGCGGAGACCGTTCATACTATATTATGGAAAATGCTGAAATGAAGCTTTCTCATTCCATCAGTGATAGCGGTAATAAAAATATAAGCTCCTTTGAAAACAAAGAGGGGGGAGTGTATTTTACCGATTCCATGGATATTTATTTCAGAAAAAACGGTGAAACATATCCTTTGTCTCAAAATGTGGCAAAACCCCTAAATACCAGATGGGGTCAGTATTACAGCGAATCTCATATCAGAGGTTTTGACTTCCTTGAGGTTACTGATTTAATGGACATTACATACAATATTCTACCTGATAGCCTTCATGTAAGTTATAAACTTATATATGCTAATGATTATGCCGAAGAAACTGCTTTTGGTTTTGTATGGAATATTAGCAAAGATACTGTTCTGGACATGGAATTTAAAGATAAAAATGGTGTTCATAATAACTTTGATGATATAGACCCTTCCAGTGTTGAATATATTGCTTTTGATATAAAAAATGCCGGAGTAGTTGCTTTGGTTTTTGCAACAGATGCAACTTGCACTGTGAATTCCGGTGGTGATGAAACATACTATTCTGTTTCTGTTGAAATGACATCTGAGGCAGCAACTTCCGGTGATGAAAAATCTCTTAACTATCAGCTTTATAGTGATTGTACTCACAACTTTGATGGTGTCAGAGAGGCTTCCTGTATTGAAAGAAATCCGGTGGAAGTTTATGTTACAGATGGAGAAAACGGAAGGGGTAAACCTGTGTATATGGGTTACGATAGTTCCAGGGGAATGTATCATATCCGTGAAAAAGGTTCAGTCGGATCCTTCAATTTTGCATACAAAAACCCAAATGTTTATACATATGCCAATATCAAAATTGTAAATGACGAACACGAAAGACCTGTATGGATATGGGTGAATTCCCCAAGTGGAGGATTGGAATGTGCTTCAATTCTGGATAAAGAGGGAAATCTTACAGCTATACCTACGGAAGTATGTAAAAATTTTAATGGTGAATATGAAGACCCTGTATATGACTCTAAGGATACAGCTTATGGAGATACTATTTTCCCTCTGTATACCAAGGCTGATGAAACTAAGGAATGTACTGCTGTTCAATATATGCAGAATTGGGGTAAATACGCATTGAAACAAATTTCTTCAATTCAATATATAGCTTCTTATTATCACATCTCCACCGGCGTATCGGAAACAACCTGTATTGCGCCGCTGGGAGTTAAAAACAAAGATGGTTGGATACTGGCTGACTTTAGAGGAATCTCCGGTAAAATATGGGACAGCCAGCCTCAGTTTCACCATGCAGGAAATACACATTTTACCTGTACAAAGAATGCTCAGAGTATAAGAATTCTTACGGAGTACACAGGTAGTGAATTGATTTCCACCGGTCCTACATATGGAGAAGTTAAGTATTCATATATCAGCGATAATGGAAAATACAAATATACTCTTACACATTTAGAGTTCCCTCAGAGAGATGAATCGAGAAACTATTACACTGTGGAACTTGAGTTCTTAGAGGATTACAGTTTAGAAGATGCCAGAAGACAACTTGAATTACTTTACTGGAATCATCCAAATGGTGGATTCAGAAGTTTAACATATAAGGGAACTGATGGTACCGATGTGACAATTACGGGAATGCCTGGCAGAGCTGCAGTTCTTAGCAAAGGTTCTTCTTATTTCACTTTCCATAACTCAGTTAACAGTGAAATAACAAACTATGGTGTTATTATTAAAGACTATAATATTATCTGTGGCGGAGAAGTATGGGATGGCAACTTAAGAATTGATGCAACAACTGTTAATGGTATTGACAATTATAAAAACACATTATCCTTAACACCTAATCAAAGAAAGATGGATTTTGTTAAGGGTGATACAATTCGTATTAATATGATTCTCCTTCCTTATGGTGAGCCTGAACAGACTCATTATGACAATGTTGTTAGAGTTTATGAGGATTCAGTTCTGAAACCTATGGAAGTCTCTGCAGCAACAGGTTCTGTAGTTGAACATGAATATATGGCTTTGGTGAGAGCCGAAAATAATGTTGCTGAATTTACAATGTCCGGTAGTAGAAACATGAATACTGTACGTATTGATGGCTTTAAGTCTTCGACAAAACCTGTCATCCAGGAATATGTTAACGGTGAGTGGGTTGAATACGATACCTCTGTGGAAAGTTTTGATGGTTATGGTGTTCAGTATATGGATGATAACACCTATAGTTTCTCCTTTGTGGTTGATATGGGAGACGCTGGAACTGCAAGAACGTTTAAAATAAATCAGTGATTGTTTTTTTAGTTCCTATAAGAAAACAAAAAAGAGCAGCCTCTTAATTGAGACTGCTCTTGTGTTTTTTTGTATTAAACTTCTCTTGCACCATCGCCAATCTGGCAGATGTAGAACTCAGGTTTAATACCTGTTCTTGCTTCGTAGTTTTTACCAACTGTAGTAACAAATTCGTCAACTACATCTTTCTTAACAATGTTAAGTACGCAACCACCGAAGCCTGCACCTGTCATTCTGGAACCTAAGCAACCTGGAATCTTTCTTGCTTCTTCCCACATAGCGTCAAGCTCGTCGCCTGTAACTTCATAGAGGTAACGGATTGAGTCGTTAGCTTCGCAGAGAATTTTACCGAATGCTTCTAAGTCTCCTGCTTCAAGAATAGCAACAGCTTTCTTTACACGCTCGTTTTCTAAAATTACGTGTTTAACTCTGTTGTAGATTACAGGGTCTGTAATAGCATTGCCATACTGGTTGAAATCTTCTTCTGTGTAATCACAAAGGTTTTCAACTTCCTTAGGGCAAGCTGCTTTAAGAATTTCGAGACCCTTATCAACTTCACCACGACGCTCGTTGTATTTGGAAGAACCTAAAGAGTGTTTCTTACAAGTGTTAGCGAGAACCAATACATAGTCACCTAAGTTAAGGGGAACGTACTTGTATTCTAAAGTTCCGCAGTTAAGAAGAATAGCGTTGTCTTTCTTGCCCATAGCAGAAGCGAACTGGTCCATGATACCACAGTTTACATTACAGAAGTTATGTTCAGCAGCCTGGCCAACCAATGCCATTTCAATAAGTTTTTCAGGCTGGTCAATTGTCTTGTCACCTGCTAAAGCAGAAAGAGCAACCGCTGTAACTAATTCGATAGAAGCAGATGATGAAAGTCCGCTGCCGTAAGGAATAGTGCCATCCATAAGCATCTGGCAACCGGAAAGCTCAACACCCTTTGCCATAAGCTCTTTTGCAACACCTGCCTGGTAGTCACCCCATTTAAGTTCCTGAGCCTTATCAATATCATCAAGGTCTGCTACATAAATACCTTCTAAGTCAGTAGCTGCCATTGTAAGTTTTCTGTCATTTGTCTTGCGGACAGCAATTACGTTGTCCAATGTTAATGCTGCAGGGAATACGAAACCACCGCAGTAGTCAATATGCTCACCGATTAAGTTTACACGACCGGGAGCTGCGAAGTATCTGATATCAGATTTGTCCCCGCCAAAAAGTGCGCAGAATTTGTCGCCTAAAATATTAAGTCTTTCTTTGTCCATTTTCTTAAATACCTTTCTATAGTAGTAGGATAAATCTCCTTGAAAATAACCTGTATAAAGTATATAATAAATTTAAGTTAAAGTCCACAGAAAGGTTTTAAATATATGGCTTACGAACCTAATAAAAAAGAGTTTTCTATAAAAGAAGAATTTGAGAGAGCAGAGAAGGAGAAAAATCCTGAATACCGTAAACGATTAAAATATGGGGATGAAAATCCATGGACAAAACTTCTTCAGATTTTTGGTATGTCTGTTGTGGGCGGTGTTTGTGGTGGTATTATATTTTTTGCCTGCAGATATTGGTTTAGTATTTTTTCTGTACTGTTTTTTGTTGTAAATGGATTAGCTGCTTATGTTTTTAGTAAAGAGTTTGTTAAGACAGAAAGAAAAGTAAAGGGAAGAGTTATTGCTGTTTTTGTAGCGGATATCTTTTCTGTATTTATAACATTGGTATCCATATATTTGCTTATTCCTGATTATGCTAATGAAAGAATAGCTAAAGGTTTTGGAATATTCCAGGCTTTAAACGGTTACTTTTTTGGTGGAATGATGGCAAATATGATATGGATAGAAGGGATATTGTTGTCATTTTTAGGTACAGGAATAGGGTGGTTCTTATTAAGAGGTTCCCGTAATGAAACTGCCAAGAGAACAACAAGAAAGTAATTAATAGTTTACCTTAAATAAATAGAGTCCATGAGCCGGTGCTGTTACGCCGGCTTTTTTTCTGTCCTTTGAAGCAATGATATCCTTTATGGATTCCGGGGATATTTTACCTACACCAGCGTAATATACTGTGCCGGTCATTATGCGCACCATGTTATAAAGAAAGCCGTCTCCGGTAACTGAAAATGTAAACATACCCTGAGGGTCCACTGTAACTGAAGCGTCGAAAATAGTCCGTGTGGTTGTAGTAGGGTAGCCGCCGGTTGCCATAAAGGCGGTAAAATCATAAGTTCCCACAAACTCTTTGGCAGCTTTATTCATAGCTTCTAAATCCGGAGAGCCTTTTATATGCCAGGCCTGATTTCTTAAAAGAGGGTTTTCGAAAGTTCCGGGATAAAATTTGTAGATATATGTTTTTGATTTTACACTGTATCTTGCATGGAAATCTTCAGGCATTTCTTCTGAATGTACAATTCTAATATCTTCCGGCAGAAGTGGATTAATTGCAAATGCAAACTTTTCTCCGGGGATAGAAAGATCGGTGATAAAATTGCCACAATACCCCAGGGCATGTACACCTGCATCAGTACGGGAACAGCCGATCAACTGTATTTTTTCACCTTTGTGTAAAACGGACAAAGCGGCTTCCACAGTGTCCTGAATTGCTTTCGCATTATTCTGGGTCTGCCAGCCGCTGTAATTGGTTCCGTCATATTGAATTTTAAGTAAAATGTTTTTACTCATCAAGCATAGCTGCGCCGATAATTCCGGCATCGTTTCCTAATGTTGCAGGCAATATTTTAGCCTGGGGGATGTATTCCGTTGCAAATGCATTTTTAATTACATATTCACGAAGAGGGTTGAAGAGATAATCTCCTTCGTATGATACACCGCCACCTACCAGTATAACTTCAGGCTGGAATATACTCATAAAATTAAGTATTCCGTCACCTAGGTCGTGGATATAGTTTTCAATAATTTCTGCAGCAACAAGATCGCCTGCACGTTTTGCTTCAAAAGGAGTTTTTGCGCTTATTTTATTAAGATCACCTTCGCAAAGTTTATTGATTATAGATTCGGGGTGTTTTTCTGCAGCTGCTCTTGTAAACTGAATCAAAGCTGTGGCGCTGGCATATCTTTCATAACAACCACGACGACCGCAGTTGCAAAGTTCACCACCAGCATGAATAACCATGTGACCTACTTCACCGGCTGCACCATTGAAACCGGTAACTATTTTACCATCAACAATGATACCACCACCAACACCTGTTCCTAATGTAATCATTACGCAGTTTTTGTAACCTGCTGCACCACCGGATACTATTTCTCCTAATGCTGCACAGTTGGCATCGTTATTAAGATACATAGGTATTTTTGTATATTTTTCAAATATTTTACGAAATGGTGTATGTAAAAATGGAAGATTCACTGTGTGTACCAGAACTCCGTTTGCCGGGTCTGTAACTCCCGGAGAGCCTATGCCGATGGAACGGATGTCGTTTTCTTTCAAACCTTCTTCTTTAATAAGGGAAAGGGATTCTTTGACCATTACTTCAACTATTTCTTCACCCGTACGTTCTTTTGCAAGGGTTGGAACACTTTTCTTTTTTACTAATTTACCTTCATCGGTTACGATACCTATAGCAATGTTTGTTCCGCCCAAATCAATACCAATTCTGTACATATTACATACAACTCCTAAAATAAAAAACTACGGGGTTTATTTTACACTTTTTGCTAATTTAATACAAGATGTAAAAAAGTGAAATGACAAATGAGAAAACGAGAGAAATAGAGAAAAACAGAGAGAATAAAAGAGAAAAAGAGATATATTTGAAAATTTAACAGAAAATTCGTTGACAAGAAAATTTGTTTCTGTTATCATAACGCTCGTTCACGAAACATTATTTTATACATTTATGGAGGTAGTTCTGATGAAGACTTATATGCCAAAAGGCAATGATGCCGATAAAAAATGGTACATCATCGATGCAGAAGGCAAAGTATTAGGTCGTCTTGCAACTGAGGTAGCAAAAATCCTCAGAGGTAAGCACAAACCAACATACACACCTTTCATGGACATGGGTGACTATGTAATTATTATTAATGCTGATAAGGTTGTTCTTACAGGTAACAAGTGGAACGACAAGAAGTACAGATACCACACAGGTTATCCGGGTGGACTTAAGGAAGTTGCTTACAAGAATTTAGTTGTTAAGCACCCAGCTAAGTTGGTTGAACTTGCAGTTAAGGGTATGCTTCCTAAGAACTCTTTAGGTAGAGCAATGTACAAGAAAATGAAAGTATACGCAGGCGCTGAGCATGAGCATCAGGCACAGAAGCCAGAAGTATACAACATCTGATTAAGGAGGAAATAAAAAATGGCAGATAGATTTTATGCTACAGGTAGAAGAAAGAAGTCCGTTGCAAGAGTATGCCTTACTCCAGGTACAGGTGTTATCACTATTAACGGCAGAAGCATTGACGAATACTTTGGTTTGGATACATTGAAGTTGATCGTTAGCCAGCCATTGGTTGCTACAAACAACGAAGGTAAGTTGGACGTTGATTGTAAGGTAACAGGCGGTGGTTACACAGGTCAGGCGGGTGCTATCCGTCACGGTATCTCTAGAGCATTGTTAGAAGTTAACGAAGCTAACAGACCTGCTCTTAAGGCTGAAGGTTTCTTAACAAGAGACCCAAGAATGAAGGAGAGAAAGAAGTACGGCTTGAAGAAAGCAAGAAGAGCTCCACAGTTCAGCAAGAGATAATCTGTATTATTTCGAAACACACAAAAACCCCGAAACCATCACGGCTTTCGGGGCTTTCTTTATGCCTTGATTTATGATTGATAATACTCCCAAAAATAGAGATGTTTAAACTTTTATAGAAAATATGTTGAGTTTTAATAAAAACTAAGTGATGGGTGTGTAGTAGTTTTGGTGTTATAGCGAAAACTACTATGTAAAAACACAGTAGAAGAAAGAAAAATGCAAAAACTACTATGATAAAATACGTAGTAGAAAAGAGTAAAATATGGTTGACTACTACTAATTTACATAGTAGTTAATCAAAAAAAGAGATAACTACTATGCACCAACGCAACTTTACCGGCTACTTTTTTGTTAATTTAAAAAAGAAGGAATGGAAGTATAAATATGAAGCTTTTCTTAAGTTTGCTTTTAAAATTAACTGAAAAATCTAATCTATGAAAGATACAGTGGGAATGCTGTGCTCCTTAACGTAGTGCGTTTTTTCTATTTCAGGATCTAATCCTTAATAGCAACAAGAATGAATAAAATTAACATTAATACTGTTAATATGTAATCCACATCTATTGCCACTTTCCGGGAAATAAAACCAATATCATTACGTTGGGACGTATATTATATATCCTCAAAAACCGGAGGATAATGTTTTTTCACATATAACATTTCGACGGATTAAATCAAATAAAAGTTGCTGTTACACTTCCGATAATGTAAAATAATATATATAAAAAAGACAAGAGGAATCTCGAAATGAAACATCCTGTAAACCCTTTATTACCACTTGAATATTTTATTCCCGATGTAGAAGCCCATGTCTGGAATGATGGTCGTATATATCTCTACGGATCAAAAGATATAGCAGGGGAGAAAACATACTGTAGCAGAGAATATCATGTGTTTTCATCAGATAATATGACTAAGTGGGTAGATCATGGTGTTGCATTTAGTTTAGATGATGTTTCCTGGGCCAAAGATGCCTCTGCATTGTATGCTCCCGATTGTGCCTACAAAGACGGAACATATTATTTATATTATTGTATTCCTGATGGTCGTTGCGGAGTAGCAACGTCTAATTGTCCATATGGACCTTTTAAAGATGTTGGCCCTATAGAACATGTAACTATGATTGACCCTGCCGTATTTATAGATGATGACGGACAGGCATACATATATTGGGGTCAGTTTGACGGAGTCCGGGTTGCAAAATTAAAAGACAACATGACGGAAATATATCCTGAAACCATTACTCAGCCTTTAAGTGTGGCTGAGCATGAATTCCATGAAGGCAGCTCTATAAAGAAAATAAACGGCAAGTACTATTATCTTTTTACAGATACACATCGTCATGGCAATAAAGCTACCTGCTTAGGTTACGCTGTTTCCGATAATCCCATGGCAGGATTTGAATACAGAGGGGTAGTAATCGATAATTATGGTTGCGATCCGGGGACCTGGAACAATCATGGTTCTATAGAAAAATTTAATGGTCAGTGGTATGTATTTTATCATCGCTCCACTCACGGATGGGAGTTTTCACGCCATGTATGCGCAGAATCTATAACTTTCACGGAAGAAGGAAACATAGAAGAAGTTGAAATGACAACTTCAGGTGTAGCAGGTGCAATTCCGGCAGGGGAGCATTTGGCCTGTTCAGCCTGTAAAATGACCGGTAACGTCAGGTTTGTAAAAGAAGAAAACAGATATTTATTGGCAGAAATCAAACCCGGGGATACAGCTCTTTATAGATATATTAAATTTAATGGCGAAGAAAACTTTTCTGTAAAATGTAAATGCTTCGGACGGCTTAATATTGAGCTATATATTGATGAAAAATGTTATGGTGTGTTGTTAGCGGATACACAAGGGGAGTACAAAGAAATAACAGCCGAAATCCCTGCTGTTTCAGGTGTTAAGTCTATAGAACTGAAGTTTACCGGAAATTTCTCAGAAGGAGAAATAGAGTCCTTTTCTTTCTTTTAAAATAGTCAAGCACAAAAAGACGAAGTGTATAGATTTACACTTCGTCTTTTTTGATGCAAATAATATATTATTAAAACTTTATTCTGAAATAGTAAATGTCATTTCTCCCACACCGGCATCGGCATAATAGATTCCGGGAGCAACAGAGCTTACACAACCGGTAGCCAAATAGAAAAAGTGATAGGAACCATCTTCTTTGCGAAGTATCTCACCGGTGCCGTTTTCTGTAATAAGGCCATAGAAGAACATGTTGCGATTGTTAATTGTCTTAGGATCGTTAGTATCTACTCCTGCAAGCTCACAATTATCTCCGCCTACAAAATTCAAACCATCACGGGACATAAACAGAGTAGGACGCCAATATTCAGCACCATCGATTACCACTGTATTAAATGTGATTCTCATAAATACTTTGTTTCCGTTATCATCCTCGAAATAGGCCAGCTGGTTACCAATCTGGGCAAAACCGGAGGTTTCTTCTCTTTGGGAGAATAAGAATCTGTCAGGTCTGTCAGATCTGATTCTTACATAGCCGTAGAATGCATTATTTACATGATATCCGGTATAAATCCAGAAAGGTTTTCCGTCAGGGTCATCAGGTACGTAAAGTACTTCGTGGTGGTTAAATCCAATTTCATAGTCTAATTCTTCGTCAACAACAATAGCCGGTTCATCAGTTTTTCTGGTCCAATTGATACCATCTTCGGAATAAGCATAACCAATTCTATCGCCGTAGTTTCCTGCCGGTGTGTGTATTTCACACTGCCAATACATGTGGTACATATTATCTACATAAAGAACTTCAGGTTCTAATGTGTTTCCTGTCCACCAGTCGTCTTCGCCCAACTCCCAACCTAAATAGAACATAGGCTTATCAATGTAGCGCCTCCAGTTCAGTCCGTCAGAAGAAGTTGAAAGCAAAACATGGTCGCCATCACTTCCTTCTATGTTACGGTCCATCCATCTGGCTCCGGAGTACATTCTGTATTCGCCGTTGACATGCATTCCGAAAAGCGAATAGTCATAGGCCGGATCTCCGTAAGCATAATAAATTGAAACATAGCTGGGATATATAGCAATAAAGTCAGCAGCACCATTACCTGTAATGTCTCCGGCTGCAATATATAATGGCTTGTTTGCTATCTGGAAAGAGCCATAAAGGTTTTTATTATCACCATCGGTCTCATAGCAACCATATCTGCCGTCACCTCTGCCGAAAAGTGAAGTAACAGTAAAGATACCGTCAACAATTTGAGAGTAGGTAATATCACAAATACCGTCGGAGTTAATATCAGCTGCATAAATACCTTCTATATCTTCAGGAATAGCAGGCACAGTGTTTTCAAAAAGCTTTGTTAAGGAATTGTTCTTAACAGTATAAGTCTTTATGCTATTACCATTGGCAACAATTATGTCATAGCAGCCGTTCCCGTCTGCATCACCGGAAAGTATAGTACCTTCACAGTCTAAAGGATAGTAAAATGCTTTGAAACCGGTAGCTGATCCATAGTAAACAATTACCATATGATCCTTGCTGCAAATAATATCATTAAAGCCATCGCCGTTAACATCTCCGGCTCCCTTCAGACTTACATCTCCGCCAACATAAATTTCACCAATGAGCTTGGTGCGGAAACGCAAATCTTCCTGTACCACATATACTTGTTTGCCACTTTTCAGCAATGTGGTTGCATTTATTGATAATGTCCCATTTTTAAGTATAATAACATCTCCGAAACTATCACCGTTCATATCGGCGCAGACAATTTCGCCACTGATATTTCGAAGAGTATTACACTGACCTAATTTATAATTTGAGCCATAATAAGAGAAATCTCTGTTCATGGCACTTTCGTGTCCATAAAACTTGCTGTTGTAGTTAATGTTAAAATTTACATTTCCGTTAAATGTTGCGGTCCCGTTTTTTTCTGTGATTTGTTCACGATATACAGGCTGACACTCTACAGATAAATTAGTTTCAGGCAAGAGTAACAACTTAGAAGCACCTTTTAAATATGCTTTTGTAAGCATATAATCTTCTGTGGATATTTTATTATCATAATTGACATTGGATGCTTCGAGAAATTCATTAGTCAAGACCAAATTTCCGGTTATATGACTTTTGATTCTTATATAATCTGCAGTTGTTATTTTTCCATCACCGTTATTATCACCTCTTACAACAATAGTGAGACAAACGTTGTTTTCAAGAGTCATACCGGTAGCAATCGAATCTTTTCCGGTTACATCATCTCCGTTGGCATTGCGAATCTTAGCAACTGTTGTGAAGTTGGATTCAAGCATATCAGCAGTAGTGTTAACACTTGTACCTTTAAGATAATTACCGTCATGCCACAGATAACTACCCGGGATAATGTCCGGCTGGGGTTCAGCAGAGGTTGCTGATGCATGTATAATTGCTGAACAAAAGATTAGAATGCACAACAGTTGGATAACAAACAATCTCTTAAATTTCATAAAAATCCTCCTAATGTCATTTGCAATTCAGTCTGGTTAAGTTCACAACTGATTTTCCGAGTAAATACATATATTTGTATAATAAGACAAATTGTGCTATCATTCAAGTTAAATTGTAGTAAAAATTGGACAATTTGTGCAAAGGAGAGCGCATGCGTAATATTTTTAGAGAAACAAAAACGGATATAGACTTTATATGTTCAAATTGGCTTGACTTTCCTGTTCATATCCATGATGATATTGAGCTGATATATACAAGAAAGGGTAGTGTTACGGCTTTTTGCAACGGTAAAAAATATGACCTTAAGGAAGGTAGCTTCTTTTTGGTATTTCCAAACCAAATGCATCACTATGTTAATTGTGATCGAGAGGGGGAATATATTATGCTTATTGTAAAGCCTTCCAGAATAATAGGATATAGTAATATTTTTAACAAGGGAATTCCGGAAAATAATTGCTACTATGTTCAAAGCGAATATGACAAAAGTATTGCTGTTGACTTTGAAACGGCTTTTGGAGAATATGTAAAATATGGAGATAGCAATATAATGACAGGTTATTTTATTGTTGTTTTTGGTAAACTTCTCAAGCATTACAATGTTTTACAAACAAAAACGATGGGAAGCAATACTTATGATATTATTAAATATTGTACAGACCATTACAAGACAGAAATTTCAGTTGAAGATGTTGCTAGAGCGTTGAATAAAAGTAGAAGTTATGTTTCTCATGTTTTCAGTGAAAGACTTTCAATGAATTTTAATACATATGTAAATTCTTTAAGATTATCAGATTCTGTCAGAATGATAGAAGATACCGGTTTGTCATTAACCGAAATTGCCGTGGAATCCGGTTTTACAACAATAAGAACATTCAATAGAGTTTTCAAAATGAAATATGGTATTTCTCCTTCCCAATATAGAAAAAATGCAGGGAAGAGATAAATAATTTTATATTTATTAAAAAAGGCACTGATCAACTTTTGTTTGGAATCAGTGCCTTTTAGACTTAGTTATTCTATGAATTTTATTCCTCTACAGGAAAGAAATCTATTATTTCTACATCAAATTGCAATATCAACATTGCGTCCACGGAATCAACAATACTGTTTCCGTCTACATCTGCTAAAGTGAGATTTATAGCATCATCGCTGATTAATTCAACTGAGTGTTGCAACGCAATCATGGCATCCATTGCATTTATAGAACCGTTGCTGTCTGCATCTCCATAAGGTATGCCGGAGGGTTCTTTAACTTCAATATCAAAAGTTGTCGTATAGTCCAGATAAGATATAGTTAATGTCTTTGTACCGGCTGTTTCAGACTCAAAACCGCTTATCTCAAAATCGCTAGAAATTGTATCTACACTTTCGTCGGAATAAACAAGGTTAATAGAAAGACCTAACGTAGAAAACGGTTTACCGACAGCATATTTAGTCTTTGTGGGCATAGTGTTTATCGAGATAGATTCAAGCGTTTTAGGCACAGGTGTAGGAGAGGGGGTTGGTGCTTGAGTAGGCTTAGGAGTTATCTTTTCAGGGAATTTTATTGTTATATCATATTGAGTAAGCCATTGTTTGGTTCCAAAATCCCTTGCTCTAAATACAACTTTTCCGTTATAAACTTCTACAAAATAAAGCACAGAACCTGAAGTATAACCATAAGGAGCCCCTTTTGTAGGAGGAATATGTACATATGAACATTTTCCGTTATTTACATAGCTGTTTGTATATCCAAAACCATTGTGAGTGTGACCACTCATAAAAATAACCTGAGGATACTTTTCAATCAGAGCTTTAACCTGATCATTTTGAGCACCTAAGTTCTCTTCGTCTTTTTCAGTTCTTCCATGGGTACCTTTTATGGCCTGATGGCTAATAACAAAAATAGGTTTTTCCGGTTCAGCCTTTTCAGCAAGTTTTGTTTCAAGCCAATTTAATTGTGTATTAGAAATGTATGCCTGGTCTTTAAGAGCGGCTTCTGTACTTATTACGATGAAATGGTATCCGTTAATCCATCTGTCATAATAGGGAACAGATGAATTTGTACCACAACCGTATGTACCACAATATTTTTTATATCTTGCAAAAGCTTCGGTATAGCCGCCGGTTTGATGTCTTCCTGCATCGTGATTTCCCATAACTGTAAGAATATTTGACGTAGGTGAAGAACCTAAGGCTTTCACAAAGCGTTTGTATTGATATTCATAACCGCCATCAGTAAGGTCTCCGGCAATTACGACTGCATCAGGCTTGTTGCTGTAAGTTGCAGTATCCAAAAGACCATTTCTTAATCTGTTGTAGTATGAACATGAATCAGAATCAGACAGAACATGTGTATCACTCATAATTGCAAAACTGAGAAGTGGTTTATTTGCGGCTACTGAATTTAAAGGTAAAATATTTAAAAGCAATATGGAACACAGAAACAGAATAAGGGTTTTGTTAATTTTATTCATAAAGGTCTCCTTGGATTATCAAATTCATTAATTCTGCAATAAAAATTAACCTGCTGATATTAACATAAAATGAGAGCGTAAACAATGCCTTAGGTAAAAAATGGTAACAAATTTGTAAATTTTTTATATTTCTACTTCTTTTTTTAAGAAATTTATAGTAAGATGTTAGCAACGGCTAACTCGGCTGGAAAGGAAGAAATATATGACATTAAAAGATTTACCAATAGAAAAAACAGCGACTATAACTTCAGTAGGAGGAGAGGGTGCATTAAGGCAACATTTCTTAGACATGGGTGTTATACCCGGTGAAGAAATTACTCTTATAAAATACGCTCCCATGGGAGATCCTATGGAGTTTATGATCCACGGATATGAACTTACATTAAGAGTTGCGGATGCAGAAAAAATTCAAATAGAAAATGTAAAGGAAAGAGAAACTGAACATTTTACCCAAGAAAAAAGAAAACGTATTTCTCACCCTGGACTTGGTGAAGGTGGTAAATATCATGTTAAAGCAACAGAACAACCTCTTCCGGAAGACAAGGTGCTGACATTTGCTTTAGCAGGAAATCAGAATTGCGGCAAAACCACACTTTTTAATCAACTGACAGGTTCAAACCAACATGTGGGAAACTTCCCGGGGGTCACAGTAGACAGAAAAGATGGTGTAATAAAAGGATATCCTAATACTCTTATAACAGACCTTCCCGGCATATATTCCATGTCGCCTTATTCCAACGAGGAAATGGTTACAAGAGAATTTATAATGAACGAGCATCCTTGCGGAATTATAAACATAGTGGATGCGTCTAATATCGAAAGAAATATGTATCTTACCATGCAACTTATGGAGCTTAATGTGCCAATGGTGCTGGCTCTTAATATGATGGATGAAGTGAGAGAAAATGGTGGAGCAATCCTGGTTAATGAGATGGAAGACTTATTAGGTATTCCTGTTGTTCCTATTTCTGCTTCTAAGGGAGAAGGTATTGATGAACTTGTGGAGCATGCGATACACGTTGCAAAATATCAGGAGCGCCCGGGTAGAGTAGATTTTTGCAAAGCAAATAAAAAAGGCGGTGCTGTCCACAGATGTCTTCACGGTATAATGCACCTCATAGAGGATCATTGTAAAACTGCTGACATTCCGGTGCGATTTGCGGCTTCAAAATTGGCAGAAGGGGATAATGTAATAGCAGAAAAGCTTAATCTTGATGCTAACGAAACAGAAATGTTAGAGCATATTATCTCCCAGATGGAAAAAGAAAGCGGTATGGACAGAGCTGCTGCCATTGCAGATATGCGTTTTACCTTTATTAAAGATATATGTGCGGCAACTGTAGTTAAACCAAGAGAGAGTAAAGAGCATGCAAGAAGTATAAAAATCGACAAAATACTTACAGGTAAATATACTGCTATACCAAGTTTTATAGCAATTATAGCTTTAGTGTTCTGGCTTACTTTTGATGTGATCGGGGCTTGGCTTCAGGGCCTGTTAGAATCAGGAATCGGCTGGCTTACAGATTTGGTAGATAAAGCTATGGCGTCAGCCGGTGTAAACGAAGTTCTACATTCTCTGGTTATAGACGGTATATTTAACGGAGTTGGTACAGTGCTAAGCTTCCTTCCCGTTATAGTGGTACTGTTCTTCTTCCTTTCTCTTATGGAGGACAGTGGTTACATAGCAAGAGTTGCATTTGTGATGGATAAATTGCTTCGTAAAATAGGTCTGTCCGGCCGTAGTATAGTTCCTATGCTTATAGGTTTTGGTTGTACTGTGCCTGGTGTTATGGCTACCAGAACACTTCCTTCAGAACGTGATCGTAAAATGACTATATTACTGACACCTTTTATGAGCTGTTCTGCGAAACTTCCTATATATGCATTTTTTACAGCTGCATTTTTTCCGGAATACGGTGGACTTGTTATGGTGCTTCTGTATTTAGGGGGCATTGCTGTAGGTATACTTATGGCGCTTCTTATGAAAGGCATTATGTTTAAGGGAGAGGCTGTACCTTTTGTTATGGAGCTTCCTAACTACAGAATGCCGGGAGTTAAGAATGTGAGTATGCTTCTTTGGGATAAAGCAAAGGATTTTTTGCAGAGAGCCTTTACTGTAATATTTATAGCTACCATAGTAATATGGTTCTTACAGACTTTTGACTTACATTTAAATATTGTAGAAAACTCTGAAGATAGTATGTTAGCTATGTTGGCCGGAATTATTGCTCCCATATTTATTCCTCTTGGTTTTGGTGACTGGAAATTCTCCACGGCCCTTATTACAGGCTTCATGGCAAAGGAAAGTGTTGTTTCAACCCTTACTGTTTTATTTGGTAGTTCTGCTGTATTGGCCGATATTATGACACCTTCCGCTGCTGTAAGTATGTTGGTATTCTGCCTTTTGTACACGCCTTGCGTGGCGGCGGTAGCTGCAGTAAAACGAGAGCTGGGTGGCAAATGGGCTGTTGGCGTGGTGGTTGGCCAATGTGCTATTGCATGGGTTGTATCTTTTGTTGTAAAAATGTTATTTTCTTTGTTTATGTGAATATTGACATTTTACCGTAAAATGTATTAGAATTGTGGCGATATCTTTCTTAGGGGAGTAGTCGCCACAATTTTTTGTGGGACAAGCCAACAATCGCGGTTATTAACCTGGCTTGTCTTGATTGATGAGACTTAGGATGCAGTTTATCTGTGTCTTCAGGTCTTTATTTTTTTGGAAAAGAGGATGTAGTATGAGTTTAGCTTTAGTCTTTTTAGCATATGCAGTTGTTGCCACGATTGTAGTGTTGGTATCTGTCAAGGCTTCTGATTATGTGGATTTGTTGGACAAGAAAACAAATTTATCCGGAGCTTTTATTGGGGGAGTTATGCTTTCTGCAGTAACATCTTTACCAGAGCTTTTCACTAGTATTTCATCATGCGTTTTTGTTCATGAACCGGGACTTTGCCTGGGTAACATATTAGGAAGCAATCTTTTTAATGTGGCTATGCTTTCAGTGATTTTACTTATTGCTAGCAAGTCTTTTAAAGACGGTAAAATAGCTGCTAGCCACGGAACAGTCAGCCTTACAGTTGCAGCTATATATGGCGTTCTTGCTCTGGATCTTTTAGGTGTTATGCCAAAAGAAATCTTAACAATAAGCCTTACTTCTGTTCTTATTGCTTTACTTTATTTCCTCGGCGTAAAAAATATGTCAGGAGATGACAGTGTAACATCCGAGGAGGAAGATACTTCACCTCTGACAGTTAAGCAGATTATTCCAAGATTTATTCTTGTGGCTATTGGTATTGTTATTTCCAGCATTGTTATAACATATATTACTGATGAAATTTCAGTAATACTTAATTTAGGTGCAGGTCTTGCAGGTGCTTTATTCTTAGGCGTTGCAACATCTTTGCCGGAAATGGCATCTACAATAGCTCTTGTAAGAAAAAAGAACTACAACATAGCTTTTGGAAATATTGTAGGAAGTAATCTTTTTAACTTCTTTATACTGACAGTTTCTGATGTGATTTATACAGGAGAGGGCCTTTACAGTTTTGCAGATGTTAAGAATGTAAACCTGTTAGTGTTCGGCGCAATTTCTATGGCGTTGATGTTTATTTTGATTAAATACAAGAATAAAGTTACCAGATATTTGTGTCCTGCATTGATTGCAGCAAGCTATTTTGCAGCTTTAATAATTGGGGGTTGACGAAAAGAATATAAAGTAGTATAATCTCCGTTGCGAGTAAAGAAGAAGTTATCCGCTTCTCACCCGGTGTTAATTGAGACACAAGGTTAATACAGAGATTTTACTGAGAGTCTTAGGTATTTTACGGCGGATTGGCTTCATGCTCAATTCGCCGATTTTATTTTGGAGGTGTCTGTTATAAGTAAGAACGATTTGATGATCAATGAGGAAATCCGTGACAGAGAAGTCCGTGTCATTGGTAGCGACGGAGAACCAATTGGAATTATGTCTCCTACAGCAGCATTGGAAATAGCTTATTCCAAAAATCTGGATTTAGTAAAAATTGCACCAAATGCTGAACCACCTGTTTGTAAGATTATGGACTACGGTAAGTACACATTTGATATGGCTAAGAGGGAAAAAGAAGCCCGTAAAAATCAGAAGGTTATTGACATTAAAGAAGTCAGACTGGGATTGGGTATCGGAGAGCATGACTATCAGGTTAAACTGAAAAATGCTGTTAAATTCCTTCAAAGTGGTGATAAGGTCAAGGTTGTAGTAAAGTTTGTCGGTAGAGAAATGAACTACACAAAAGCCGGTGAAGAACTCTTGGAAAGATTCTTTAATGATGTTACCGAATATGGTACACCTGATAAGAAGCCTAAGATGGAAGGTCGCCGAATGAACGCCATCATCAATCCTAAACAATAACAAGACATTTTAAGATATTCTTTATAAACGAAAGGGGTAATATTATGCCAAAGGTAAAGACACACAGTGCATCAAAGAAGAGATTCAGAGTATCAGCAAACGGTAAAGTTAAGATGAGCCATGCTTGCCGTCGTCACAGATTGGTTAGCAAGACAAGAAAGTCCAAGAAGGGACACAAGATGCCGGCATTTGCTGCTAGCTCAAACGCAGCTACAGTTAAGAAGATGCTGCCATACGCATAAGAGGAGGTAGAGTAATATGTCAAGAGTAAAGAATTCAGTTGCTACAAGAGCAAGACGTAAGAAGATTATAAAGTTGGCTAAAGGTTACTTTGGCAGAAAGAGCACAGTTTTCAGAACAGCTAACCAGGCAGTTATGAAATCTGCTGTATATGCATACAGAGACAGAAGAGCTAAGAAGAGAGATTTCAGAAAGCTTTGGATTACAAGAATTAACGCTGCTGCAAGAATGAACGGTACAACATACAGCAAGCTCATGGACGCTCTTAAGAAGAACGGTATCGAGCTTAACAGAAAGGTTTTGGCTGATATGGCTGTAAACGATGCTGCAGGCTTTGCAAAATTAGTTGAGAAGGTTAAAGCTTGAATATAAAAGAGATTGAAGGGCTGCAGAAACGCAGAAACCGACAAAACTTAGGTTGCTTTTTTCTGGAAGGCTACAGAGCTGTAACAGAGGCTGTTTTAAGTGGTGCGACAATTGTTCAGTTAGTTGCCACCGAAACCTTTGTAAAAACACAGGAATGGCAACAGATAAAGAAAAACTACAGCTCTGCGTATAATAAAAACGCAGAGCTTGTTTTGTTGCAGGTGGGAGATAAGTCCTTTGCTAAACTATCAGAAACTGTTACACCACAGGGCGTAGGGGCTGTTATTAAAATGCCTCAGGCTTCATTGAGCGATGTGGTAAATGATGCTGTTAAAGCTAAAAAAGAAGGTCGCTTTGGTCTTATAATCTTAGAAAATATGCAGGATCCCGGTAATATGGGTACTGTAATCAGAACAGCTGATGCCTCAGGATTTTACGGGATTATTTGCTCAAAAGATACAGTGGATGTATATAACAGTAAAGTTTTAAGATCTACAGTGGGTTCAATGTTCAGACTCCCTATAGTTCAGTCTGATTTTACAGGTAGCGAAATTACGGAATATCTGAAAAGCAAAGGCTTTAACACGGTTGCAGCACACCCAAGAGGCGGGGAAAGCCTTTTTGAAGCAGACTTTAACACAAAGACAGCTATCTGTATAGGTAATGAGGCAGGTGGGCTTTCTGATGAGATTCTGAAGACCTGTGATACTACTGTTACAATACCTATGCCGGGTGGTGCAGAATCTTTGAATGCTTCTGTGGCGGCAGCCTTAATGATGTATGAAGTGAGAAGAAAAGGAGAAAAAACATGAGTTTATACGAGCAGTGGAATGATATTTTTGAAAATTCTACACCTGAGCAGGTTCAGGCTTTCTTTGAGGTGTATTACGAAAAAGAAAGAGATGCTTATGCTGAGATTTTAGGTGCTAAAGAAAACAAAATTTCAGGTACAATGGCAGAACTTGCTGAAAAGTTCAAGTTTGAGCAGGTTGAAATGTTAGGTTTTGTTGATGGCATCAATACTTCTTTGGAAAAGTCAATTGAACTTGAATCTTTGGAGGCTGATACTAAAGTTGAACTTAACATCAATTGGGAGAAACTTTATTTCAATATGCATAAGGCTAATGCCAACTGGCTTTACTCTTTAGAGCAGTGGGATGATATTCTTTCTTTAGAGAAAAGAGAGGAAATCGAGAAGGAGTACAAAGAGTCTTTGCAGGTACATGTTGAACATATCGGAAGAAACGATCCATGTCCATGCGGAAGTGGTAAAAAGTATAAAAAATGCTGTGGTAAAGATGCATGAGTTTTTATCAATGTAAAAAATCAAAGCTGACTTGAAATATAAATCAAGTCGGCTTTTTTGTGAGAAAACAATATTATAAAAATATCAGACGGTTGTTGCGATGAGTTTTTTAGTATGCTATAATTAACATAGGTATTTGCTTCTAAGGAGTGAACGATATGTTTTATTGCAAAAAAATTATTTTTCTTGTTCTGGTAGGAATAGCTCTTTTGTTGATGTTTGCATTACCAACATCAGCAGAAACAGTGGCTCCTGTTGAAGTATTGGAGCTTACCGGCTATACCTTGGAGGAAAATTTGTATTATTCAGGTGCTGTTCCGGGAAGTTGCATCGGTAAAATGTTCAAAGGGCTTGCTATTACGGATACATATAAAGTGTATGACGGCAATGTCCAAATTACGGATACAGAAAATACAAGAATTAAAACCGGCCTTACTCTCAAAAATATTACTGACGGTACAGAATGTACTGTTGTCTTAAAAGGTGATATAAATGGAGATGGTAGGGTTACATCTTTTGACTATATAAAAACAAAGCTCAGTATCGTCAAAAGTGATGCATTGACAGGTGCAGCTAAAAATGCCGCTGATTTTAACAGTGATGGAAGTGTTACTTCTGCGGACTATATGATAATAAAAACTGTTTTTGAAAGTTTGGATTTGTATAAGCAGGCTCGTACATCAGCAACAAAAATTAATTTGGATATAATTGACGGAATGGATATTTCTAAGTATTTCACAAATGCTTTAAATTGCAGTGCAACATACCAGATTGATAGTAGTGAAGGTGGGGTAATAAAACTAACTACTTCCGGTGTTTCAGGGGCAGGTACAACAACTCCTAAAATTGTATTCAGATACAGTGATTTTGTAAATGATCTGGGTCACGCTATGCCTGCTATCAGCAGTAACAAATATATGGTACTAAAAATTAAAGGCGATTCTGAACTCTGGAGCAGAACATTTTCTGCCAGTGGAGGGAATACGGCTTCTGCTGCTCGTTCAGGAGTAGCTTCTTATGCATATATTCCACAAAATGACGGTTGGAATTATATCTATATGCAGATGAGTTCGTCTGCAACTGTAACACTGTTTGATTTTGCTTTTGAGAGTGCTGCAGGAGGGAATAACGAGTCTGTTTATATAAGTGAAATATATCTCTTGTCCAACAAGACTGAGGCCTTGGAAATGTGTAAGGACACTGTTTATTATCCTGTAAATGCTCAGACTGCAAATGATTATTCTCTGAAAATTTTGAACTACAATATTCAGACCGAGTTTGGTAACCCCGTAAATATGTCCGTCAGAGCGGATATGTTGAGAGAACAGTTGGAAACTCTTCAACCGGACTCTGTTGGTTTGCAGGAGGTAACAAATACATGGAGAAGCTGGCTGACCAACTATGTTTTTAATGGAAGCTATGCCGGAGTGGGTAAAGACAGAACCACCGGTGACGAAGCAAATATGATATTTTACCGAAAAGATAAATTTCAATTGGTGAGATCGGGAACTTTCTGGCTGTCAGATACACCTGATGTTGCTGGTTCACACTTTAGCGGTGCTGAATATGTAAGAATCTGTACATGGGTAAGGTTGAAAGATAAAACTACCGGATTGGAATATGTCCACCTTAATACTCATCTGGATACATCCACTGCAACTATTAGAAATAAGCAGGTTAAAGTTATATTAAAATATGCTATTGATAATTTTGCCGGTTTGCCAATGGTGTTAACAGGAGATTTTAACCAAAAGAGTAGTGGTGCTTTTTATAAGAGTGTTACAGGTGCCACATCTTTTGATGGATATACTGCATCTTTTGCTGATTCCAGAGTTGATGCAACTGTTACGGTGTCTGCTGATCCTATTGACTATGTATTTTACACAGATGACTATATGAAAGCGAATTTATACAAACGTTTCTCAGTAACAAGAGATGGTTACGCTCTGTCTGACCATCCGGCAATATATACAGAGTTTAAGTTAAAATAGTTTTCAATCATTTTAGAAGCTGATTCTGCAAAAGAGTTGGCTTCTTTTTTCTATATATAAACGTTAATTTTGGATATAATGTAGAATTGATGTGGGGCATTTTTATTGACACGTTAACAATTCAGGTAGTATAATGTAACTTGTTGAGAAATCAACAACTATAGTTTTTTGTAAGGAGTTAAAAATGGTCAGCAGATTTGAACGTTTTTCTTTTGCGATTTCTGAAATTTATCGATATTGGCATAAAATTGCAGCTGATGAAATGGAAAAACACGGACTTAAAGGACCTTATTCGGTATATTTTACCACAATGTACAGATATCCGGATGGGTTAACTTCAGCCCAATTGGCGGAAATTTGCAGCAGAGATAAGTCTGATGTTTCAAGAGCCATAGCTTTGATGGAAAAAAGAGCTCTTGTTGTTAAGGAAGGAGCATCATACAGAGCTTTGTTAAAATTAACAGAAGAGGGTAAAAAGGTTGCTGAATTTATAAACGAAAGAGCCGGTCATGCTGTAGACTTGGGCGGTAAAGGGCTTAGCGAAGAAAACAGAGCGCTTTTCTATGAAACACTTGAACTTATAGTATCTAATCTTCAGACAATCAGTCAGGAAGGTCTTCCAAAATAAAAGGGACCAATGAAAGGGGTTTATTTATATGAAAAAACATCAATTACATGAAAAACACAGTTTCGACAATGTTCGCCACTTAATAGAATGGGCAGCAGAAACTTATGGTGATAAAAATGCTTACTCATACAAGCCAAATCCTCGTAAGGATGAGGTTGTGACAATCAACTTCAATCAGTTAAGAGATGATGTAAGAGGTCTTGCTACAGAGCTTTTAAACATGGGTTGTGCCGGCAAAAATTGTGTAATCATCGGAACGTTTTCATATGACTGGGTTATAACGTATTTTGCTACTTTATCAATTGGTGGCATTTTGGTTCCTTTAGATCCTGAGTGGACAAAAGAAGATTTAACTGAAACAGCAAAGCGCGCTGATATAAGTTTTTTATTCTGTGCAGAAGAAATTGCGGAAAAAGCTGAATATATTGCAGAAAATACAGAGTTGATTCACTCACCTGTATTTATGTGTGCAACCAATAGTGAAAAATCCACAAGAAATCTTATGACTGAAGGTAAAGAAAAATTTAAGGAAAATCCGGATCCTTATTTTAATGCTGAAATAGATGCTGAAAAATTGGCTCTGTTGGTGTTTACATCAGGCACAACAGGCAAAGGTAAGGGCGTTATGCTTAATCAAAAATCATTTATTTCTGACCTTACAAGTGTAATTCCGTATATGGATTTTGGAAAAAAGACCGTGGGTGTTCTTCCACTACATCATACTTACGGTTCTTCCGTAATGCTTATAGGTCATGCCATTATCGGCAGTGAAATATTTATTTCCGGCGGTATCCGTTATGTGGTTAAGGAACTTAAAGAACAGGCTCCTGAGCATCTGGTTTTAGTACCTTTATATCTTGAAAAATTCTATCGTAAGATAATGTCTACAATTAAAGAGCAAGGTAAAGAAAAACTGGTATTTACCATGATTAAAATTAGCAACGCACTTCGTAAGATAGGTATAGATCTCCGTGGTGTTTTGTTTAAGTCTATTACTGCTGCTTTTGGTGGCAAACTTAAAATGGTTATTTCCGGAGGTGCTCCTATAAATTCAGATATAATATATCTATTTGATGCTATAGGAATTTCAACACTTAATGGTTATGGTATTACTGAATGTGCGCCGATTGTTGCGGTAAACAGAAGTAAAAACGTGGTTGCCGGAAGTGTAGGTAATGTGCTTGATATTGATACTGTTGTAATTGATGAACCAAACGAAGACGGTGAGGGTGAAATCCTGGTTAAAGGTCCTAATGTAATGATGGGATATTACAAAGATGAAGAAAATACTAAGGAAGCTCTTACTGAAGAGGGATTCTTTAGAACAGGTGACTATGGTAAACTGACCTCTGACGGAGTTTTGTATATTACAGGTCGTAAAAAGAATCTGATTATTCTTTCCAACGGTAAAAATGTTTATCCTGAGGAAATTGAAAATGAGCTTTCTGCAACTCCCGGAATTCAGGATATTGTTGTATACGAAGGAAAGAGTAAACGTGGCATTGAACATAATGCCATTGTTGCTGAAATATTCCCGGATGCTGAGTATTGTAAGGCAAACAACATTACAGATTTCAAAGCACATATGAAACCATATATAGAGGAATACAACAAATCTGCAGTGTCTTATAAAAAAATTACTGTTCTTAAAATAAGAGATGAAGATTTCCCGAAGAATACATTAAGAAAAATTATGAGGTTTAAGATTGATATGACAATTGAATAGAGACTAATGAAAAGAGGGGTGAAAAAGCCTCTTTTTTCGTTATATTGATTAAATTTTTATAGCATGATAAAATTTCACATATTGGCTGTAGAAATTTGCACTTGAGAGGATTACATGAAAAAAAGATTATTGACTTTAATGTTATGCATAAGTTTTGTTTTTTTCGTTTTTAACGGAGGTTTTGTCCGTGCAAAAGAAGTTGCGTTGCCTGAAGGGTTGCAATATACGAAATATGATACATATTGCGCGATTACTAAATATTCAGGAACAGATACAGAATTGATCATTCCTTCTGAAATAGAAGGTCTTCCTGTGACTGCAATTGAAGAGTATGCTTTTCGTAGTTGTGTTGCATTAAAGAAAGTCGATATACCATCAAGTGTTAACTTTATAGGTGAAAATGCTTTTTATCAGTGTATAAATTTAACTGAAATCAAGATACCTGAAGGCATAACAAGCATTGAGAATAATACGTTCGCCCTATGTTCAGGTCTTGTGAAGGTTGGACTTCCGTCTACATTGCAAAGGATTAAGTTGCAAGCTTTTTCTGATTGTAAGTCACTTACAGATATTGAACTTCCGGAAGGACTTAAGTCTATTGAAAAAGGGGCTTTTGCTAATTGTACATCTTTAAATCAGATTAATCTGCCTGGAAGTTTAGAAATTATTGAAGAATATGGTTTTTCCGGTTGTAAGGGCCTTGTGGAGATAACAATTCCTTCTGGTTTGAAGGAGTTGCCGCCCTATGTGTTTGCCCAGTGCAAAGGTTTAGTGAATGTCACTATGTCTGAAGGACTTACAAGTATAGGAGAAAGGGCTTTTCGTAGTTGTACTGCATTAAAAAAAGTAACAATACCATCTTCTGTAGTAACAATAGATAACGAAGCTTTTTATATGGATTCACTGCTTAAAACGGTTGATTTTTTAGGTACAGAAGAGCAATGGAACATTTTGTTGGCTAATAATGTGTATTCCGCATTGAATCCTAAAGTTGTCAATTTCAAACCAGCACCGACAGCTGCTCCAACGGAAATGCCAACAGCAACACCAACACCAACTTCTACGCCAGCAGCAACACCAACACCAGCCCCAACAGCGACTCCAACACCAATTCCAACAGCGACTCCAACACCAATTCCAACAGCAGCCCCAACAGCGGTTCCGACAGCGACTCCAACAGCAGCCCCAACAGCTACTCCAACAGCGGTTCCAACAGCTGCTCCAACAGCGGTTCCGACAGCTACTCCAACAGCAGCACCAACAGTGGCTCCAACGGCAGCACCAACAGCAGCTCCGACAGTGGCTCCCACACCAGCCCCAACAGCTACTCCAACAGCTACTCCAACAGCGGTTCCGACAGCGACTCCAACAGCAGCACCAACAGTAGCTCCGACAGTGGTTCCGACACCAGTTCCGACAGTGGCTCCAACAGCAGCACCAACAGTGGCTCCAACGGCAGCTCCGACAGTGGCTCCCACACCGGCTCCTACATTACCACCAATTACTTATGGTGATGTTGACGGAAACGGAGAGGTGAATGCTATAGATGCCATGGTTGTATTACAATATGATGTTGAAATGATAAAAGATAGTGATATAGATAAAGAATCAGCTGATGTTGATGGGGATGGAAAAATAAATGCGATAGATGCTATGCTGATTCTACAACGGGACGTGGAAATAATTGATAGATTTCCTGCCGAGGATAAAAAATTTAAAGTTGACTCAAGGTAAAATTGAGTCAACTTTTTTGCTGTGTTGATTAATTCTTTATAACGTGATAAAATTTAGTACATTGAGCAGTAGAAAAATTTGGTTTTGGAAAGAGGCAGACATGAAAAAGAATTTATTAGCTTTTATGTTGTGCGTAAGTGTCTTTTTTGTTATATTTGCTTGTGGTTCTATCAGTGCAGAAGAAGTTGTGTTGCCTGATGGGTTGCAATATACGAAATATGATACGTATTGTGCGATTACTAAATATTCAGGAACAGATACAGAATTAATCATTCCTTCTGAAATAGAAGGTCTTCCTGTGACTGCAATTGAAGAGTATGCTTTTCGTAGTTGTGTTGCATTAAAGAAAGTCGATATACCATCAAGTGTTAACTTTATAGGTGAAAATGCTTTTTATCAGTGTATAAATTTAACTGAAATCAAGATACCTGAAGGCATAACAAGCATTGAGAATAATACGTTCGCCCTATGTTCAGGTCTTGTGAAGGTTGGACTTCCGTCTACATTGCAAAGGATTAAGTTGCAAGCTTTTTCTGATTGTAAGTCACTTACAGATATTGAACTTCCGGAAGGACTTAAGTCTATTGAAAAAGGGGCTTTTGCTAATTGTACATCTTTAAATCAGATTAATCTGCCTGGAAGTTTAGAAATTATTGAAGAATATGGTTTTTCCGGTTGTAAGGGCCTTGTGGAGATAACAATTCCTTCTGGTTTGAAGGAGTTGCCGCCCTATGTGTTTGCCCAGTGCAAAGGTTTAGTGAATGTCACTATGTCTGAAGGACTTACAAGTATAGGAGAAAGGGCTTTTCGTAGTTGTACTGCATTAAAAAAAGTAACAATACCATCTTCTGTAGTAACAATAGATAACGAAGCTTTTTATATGGATTCGCTGCTTAAAACGGTTGATTTTTTAGGTACAGAAGAGCAATGGAACATTTTGTTGGCTAATAATGTGTATTCCGCATTGAATCCTAAAGTTGTCAATTTCAAACCAGCACCAGAATTAGTTATGGGTGGATTGATATTGGAGTCAAAGCCTGATAAGCTCCGTTATACTATTGGTGAAAAACTTGATACAACCGGTTTGAAAATGAAAAATATTGTAGCCGGTGTAGAAATGGATGTTAATAGTGGCCTTGTAATAGATGCATCCGGTTTTGATTCTTCAAAAGAAGGTGTATATAAAATAATTGTTGCCTATGAATATGATGGTAAATTATATGCTAATAGTTTCAATGTTCGAGTTTCTCCGTCGGATTCACCAGCTTTAAGAGCCATATCTTTAGCCACAAAGCCGGGTAAACTTGTGTATTCTTTAGGAGCCACACTGGATTTAACAGGACTTTCAATAAAGGTGCTTAATTTAGACGGAACAGAAAAAATAATAGGTTTATCCGATGATGTTGCAGTAAGCGGATATAATCCTGAAACGGCTGGCATTCAGAAATTGACAGTTACATATAAAGGTAAAACTACTACCTTTAGCATCAGAGTAGAAGAAACCCGGAAAGAAGTTGTAGCAAGGTCTGTTTGCTTAAGTTCAAAACCTGATAAACTGGTATATAATTTAGGTGAAATATTTGACCCGAAAGGTCTTTCAATTGTAGCATATTATCCGGATAATTCAGAAGAAATAAAAACTGTAACTGATGGCATTACGGTAAGCGGATATGATCCATACACCATTGGAGTTCAGAAACTTACGGTTACGTATGATGGAAGGACAACAGTGTTTAGTGTAAAAGTTATATAAAGTAAAAATATTGGATTGATTTGCATAGATCAATCCAATATTTTTTTTATAATCCAGGCTTGCATTCCTGCGGGAAGTGTATTTAAAACTCTCAGCAAAGGATTTCTATTAAGGTTATATACAAATTTTGGTTGTGTTTTATTTAATATTTTACATACCAGATGTGCTATTCTTTCAGGCGGTATATTTTTAGCTTCTACACTATTTACAATTTTTTCAAAGTTTTGTGCATTGCATTTGTAAAGCTTAGTTACTCCAATAAACTTATCCATAGCAGTTGTAGATATATCAAGAAGGTTTGTTTTTACTGCCCCCGGTCTTATAACAGCCACGGAAATACCAATAAGGCTTAGCTCTGTTCTTAAAGAAAAGGCATACTTTTCCAGTGCTGTTTTTGTGATGCCGTATATTCCGGTAAAAGGCAATGGGTCTAAAGGAGCTAGCTCGCTGGAAGTTATTATGATTTTACCATCTTTTTTTAGCAGTGGTAAAAATGTCTTATTTATTCGATACACGGAAAATATGTTCACATCAAAGATACGGGTAAAGTCTTCCTCAGGCATTTCAACTAATGAATTAAGATCATAAATTCCCGCCATGTGTATAATAGCATCCAGTGCTGATATTTCCCGGGAAATAATGTTGAATGCTTTTGAAATTTCTTCAGAGTTCCTTAAATTTGTTTTCAAATAAAAAACATCTGGTATAGCAGGTTCCTCTGATATATCCAACGCAAACACATTGTATCCTTTTTCTTTTAAAAGTTTACAGGTGGCATATCCCATACCACCTGTAGCTCCTGTTACTAATATATTTTTCATGCTTTTTCTGCTTTCTTTTTTAATATAAACAGGTCTATTTTCTTAAATATAAGTATCATTAACAATGCACAACCGGCACCAATAATAATACCTGCTAAAATATCTGTAGGGAAGTGTACATAAAGGTACATTCTTGAAAAAGCAATTAAAATGGCCAGTATTAAAGCCGGAACACCAATTTTTTTGTTTGTATAAAGCAGCGCTGTTGCAGCAGCAAAAGAAGATGTGGTGTGGCCTGATGGGAAGGACCAGTCGTGAGGTCTTTCAATCAAAAGCTCTACAGTTGCATTTAAATCACAGGGTCTGATTCTTGCAACAGCGTTTTTAAGTACAATATTTGTAATTAAAAGTCCGGCCAATAGTGAGAATAATACAATCAAACCATTCTTTCTGTATTTTTTGAAAAATAAGAGTGCTACACCTGTCAGAATCCATAAAATACCTGCATCTCCCAAATGCGTTATGACAAGCATTATTGTATCAAGTATAGGATTTTTTATTGTTTGTATTGCATCTAAAATAGGTAATTCCAGTTGATTCATAAGGATAATCCTTTCATTGATTCTATACATGGATTTTACCATATAAAAAAGAGAAGTCAACATTGACTAATGGGACAATTTGCATTACAATAGTACACATATACCAGAACAAACTTTCGATAATTTAAGTTTGTGATTTTAGGAGGTCCGTTTATGAAACATGAAAGATTTTTATTGAGAGAAGACGGAAGTGCATACTTCGATACATATATTCAAGATTTCAGCTGGGAAATGGCTGCTATAGCTCCAAGGCCTTTGGTTGTGGTTTGTCCGGGTGGTTCATATCGTATGTGTTCTGACAGAGAAGCAGAACCTATTGCTTTGGAGTTTTTAACAAGAGGTTTCCATGCAATTGTTGTAAGATATTCAGTTGGTGAAAATTCTTCTTATCCAAATTCTTTGGTAGATGTTTCAAAAGCTATTAAGATTGTAAGAGAACATGCAGAAGAATGGAGGGTTAATCCTGATAAGATTGCTGTTTGTGGTTTTTCTGCAGGGGGACACCTGGCTTCAACAGTTGCAAATCTCTGGAATGATCCTGAAGTACAGGAAAAAGCCGATTGCAAAAACAACGAGAATAAGCCTAATGCGGCAATTCTTATATATCCGGTAATTACTACAGGTGAATATACTCACGAAGACACAAAAAATCAGCTTTTAAGAGACCATCCGGAAGAAGAACATGAAGCACTTAAGTATAAGTTAAGCGGAGAAAACAGTGTAGGTCCTCAGACCCCTCCTGTATTTTTAGCTCACACTTTTATGGATGATGCAGTACCGGTAGAAAATTCTCTTATGTATGCAAGAGCTCTGGCTGATAATGATATTCCTTTTGATCTTCATGTATTCAGAGACGGACGTCATGGTCTTGCTATGGGTAACGAAAACACTTTTTCTGATCCGGGTTCTGTAAGTGTGGATTTTGCTCAATGGATGCCACTGTGCTGTAATTGGTTGGTAAACACCTTTGGTTTAGATGGCGTGCCTGGTAAGGAAATTAAATATATTGATCCTAAATCAAGAATTAAGAGAGACAAATGATTATACTTGGAATTGACCCGGGATTTGCTATCACAGGCTACGGTGTAATAAAATATGAAAAAAATAAATTACAGCTTCTTGAGTATGGTGTGGTAAGTACTAAAAAAGAAATGCCTTTTACTCAAAGACTTATGGCTATAGATGAAAAAATTCGTGAGCTTTGCGATATATATAAGCCGGATTGTTGTGCCATTGAGGAGTTGTTTTTTAATAACAACGCAAAGACTGCTATTGCTGCAGCACAAGGAAGAGGTATTGCAGTAGGTGCTGTGGCTTCTCTGAAAATTCCGGTGTATGAATACACACCTTTACAGGTAAAGCAGGCTGTAGTTGGCTATGGTAGAGCAGAAAAGAAACAGATACAGCAGATGGTGAAGATGATTTTACATATGGAAGATATTCCGAGACCTGATGATGCAGCGGATGCCATAGCTATAGCCATTTGTCATTCACAATGGTTGCTGACAGCAAAGCCTATTTAAATTTACGAATTGAAAGGATACAGGCAAGATGTTTGAGTTTGTACAAGGTACACTTGTAAAGAAGACAACTGAATATTGTGTGGTACAGGTGGGGGGACTTGGCTTCAGGATTTATGCAGGAGTCAGAACTTTAAGTTCTATGGGAGACGTGGGAACAACTGTAACCGTATATACATATATGCAGGTTAAGGAAGATGATATTTCTCTTTATGGCTTTTCTTCCCAGGAAGAACTCAGTACATTTGAAATGTTGATCTCTGTAAGCGGCGTAGGGCCTAAAATGGCTATTGCGGTGCTTTCTGCTATGACACCTGCGTCTTTTGGCGTTGCAGTAGCAACGGGTGATTTTAAGGCTATTTCTGCAGGAAAAGGCATAGGCCCCAAACTAGCTCAGCGTATTATTCTTGAACTCAAAGATAAAATTAAGGCTGATATCAGTGAGCTGCCTGAAGATTGTGAGTGTTGCCCTGATGCCGAAGGTGCTTTGGGAGAGGCGGTTTCTGCTCTCGTAGTATTAGGCTACAGTTGCAGAGAAGCGGATAAAGCAGTAAAGTCTGTTTATGGTGATGGTCTTACTGCAGAGGATTTGGTTAAATTAGCTTTAAGAAAGCTTATGAAGTGAGGAAGTAAGTAATGGATGAAAACGAGCGTCTGATTTCTGCAGACATGACAGAATCTGATATTGATGAGATAAGTTTAAGACCTCATAATCTTTCTGAATATGTTGGTCAGGAAAAAATAAGAGAGAATTTGTCTGTTTTTATTAAGGCCGCTTTGCAGAGAGGAGAGGCTCTTGATCATGTGCTTCTTTATGGGCCTCCCGGACTTGGTAAGACAACTCTGGCAGGGGTTATTTCTGCTGAATTAGGTGTGAATATCCGTGTTACCTCCGGTCCGGCTATTGAAAAAGCAGGAGATTTGGCAGGCCTTCTTACTAACCTTAACGAAAATGATGTTTTATTTATAGACGAAATCCATAGACTTAACAGAAGTGTTGAGGAAGTTCTATATCCTGCCATGGAGGATTTTGCTTTTGATATTATTATGGGTAAAGGTCCTGCGGCAAGATCTTTAAGGCTGGATTTGCCTAAGTTTACACTTATTGGTGCTACCACACGTGCAGGCCTTTTAAGTTCACCTCTAAGAGATAGATTCGGTGTTATCTGCCGTCTGGAAATGTACAGCACAGAGGAATTGGCAGCTATTGTTAAACGTTCTTCCGGTATTTTAAATACAGAAATTGAAGATAGCGCTGCAAGAGAGATTGCAACACGTTCCAGAGGTACTCCGAGAATTGCTAACCGTCTTTTGAGAAGAGTAAGAGATTTTGCTCAGATTAAGGGTGATGGAATTATTACCGGACCTATTGCCGCAGAAAGTCTTAACACTATGGATGTTGATAGGTTAGGTCTTGATAACATAGACAGGATGCTTTTGGATGCAATTATAAATAAATTCGGTGGTGGTCCAGTGGGTTTGGATACTTTAGCTGCTACAACCGGTGAAGAGTTTTCAACAATTGAAGATGTTTATGAACCTTACTTATTGCAGTTAGGGTTTATTAGTAAGACTCCGAGAGGCCGTATTGCAACTAAACTCGCTTATGATCACATGGGAATAAGGATGGAGTAAAATGAAACTGCTTTTACATGTGTGTTGCGGCCCCTGTTCTTTATATGTTATTGACCATATAAGAAATAAAATGGCCAATGTGCCTTGGGGTACAGAAATAACAGGGTACTACTATAATCCTAACATTCATCCCTATGATGAAATAATCAAAAGAGCTGTAAATGCAAAGGTAGCATGTAATTATAAAGGGATACCTTTAATTACTGACCTTTCATATAACATTGCCCCATGGAAAAGTTTTGAAGGACCTTCCGGGGAGCGCTGTGTTATGTGTTACAAAGAGCGGTTTGAGCAGACCGCAAAATATGCAAAAGATAACGGATTTACTCATTTTACCTCAACACTTTTTGTAAGTCCTTATCAAAACCATGAGCTTATGAGAAAAGAAGCGTTGGCTGCAGCAGAAAAAAATGGTGTTGAATTTTTGGAAGGCTCGGATTTTACTGTAGGTTTCAGACTGGGACAGCAAGAAGCAAGAGATATAGGCCTTTATAGACAGAAATATTGTGGATGCATAAGGTCGTTAAAGAGTGAATAGTTATGTCAGAGTTGTATTTTTTGGGTAATTCCACACCTGGTCAGATGATGGGATTTGTAATAAAAACAAGGACAAAAACATTGGTTATTGATGGTGGTAATCAAGGGGATTATATTCAGTTGGCGGAGTTGCTGAAAAAAGAGGGACAGTCTCATGTTGACGGTTGGTTTTTTACCCATGCAGACCATGACCACACAGGCACTTTTTCTGAAATTTGTAAAAAAGAACCGAAAATTTCAGTTGATAAAGTTTATTGTAACTTTCCTGCGTTTGAAGATTTATATGCTCATTGCAGAGTAGATTGGGAAACTGAGCTTTGGAAACATCTTGAAGAGTTATTTTTAAACGAATATAGTGATAAGCTTTGCAAAGTTCAAAAGGGAGATGTGTTTGAGTTTGACGAAGTAAAAATAACCATTTTACGAGTATACAACCCTGATATAAAAGAGAACTTTATAAACAACAGTTCATGTGTGTTCAGAATTGATACACCAAATACAAGTATTCTTATTCTTGGTGATTTAGGTGTTGAAGGCGGACGAGAAGTAATGGAACATTGCTCTCAGGAAAGCTTGTGCACGGAGTATACTCAAATGGCCCACCATGGTCAGGCAGGTGTAGACGAAGAATTTTATAAATTCATCAAACCTAAGAGATGTTTTTGGACAGCTCCTGATTGGCTTTGGAATAACAACAACGGATTAGGTATTGGCAGTGGTCCCTGGCAGACTTTAGAAACAAGAAAGTGGATGGATGATTTAGGTGTAAAGGAACACTTTGTTGAGAAGGATGGAACTATAAAAATAGAGATATAACGGGAGAGTTTGAGTTGAAACTTTTGCTTAATGCCTTAATTAAATATATTGCAGGATTTATTCTGATAGCTGCATTGTTATTTTTACCGGCCGGAACATTTAAGTATACAAATGGTTGGTTGTTTATAGGATTGCTGTTTATTCCTATGCTGATTTTAGGCGTTGTTTTATTGCTGAAAGCTCCCGGCTTATTGCAAAAAAGACTTAATGCTAAAGAAAAGCAGGACACCCAAAAAGGCATTGTTGCTTTTTCTGCTTTAATCTTTTTAGTAGGTTTTATATTGGCAGGGCTGGATTTCAGATTTGCTTGGACGAAAATACCTTTGCCGATTGTTATAGCCGGTGCTGTGATTCTTTTAGCATCCTACGCACTTTACGGTGTAGTAATGAAACAAAATGAATATTTATCAAGAATTATTGAAGTTCAGGAAGGGCAGAAGGTTATTGATACAGGTCTTTACGGTATAGTAAGGCACCCTATGTATACAGCTACAATTTTTCTGTTTTTGTCTATTCCCATAGTGCTTAGTTCATGGGTTTCGTTGGCGGTGTTTGCACTGTATCCGGTGGTTATTGTGGTGAGGGTTCTGAATGAGGAAAAGGTGTTGGCTGAAGGTTTGCCGGGCTATGTGGAATATATGAAGAAGGTGAAATACAGATTGATTCCATTTGTTTGGTGAAAGGAATATAGAAATGCTGATAACTGGCGGTGTAATGAGTTTCATTACATCGTCTTTTTTTTGAAAAATTTTATAAATATCTCCCCAAAACGTTGAAATGATTGTTCGTGTGTGTTAGAATAAATTCAGAACAAATGTTCGAAAAGAAAGGTTCCGTGGACGAACGTTTGAATGGACAAATTTATGGAGGTAGTATAAATGAAAAATAATGAAATTGTGATTTTTGAAACAGAAGATAAGAAGATTGTTTTGCCTGTTGCTATGGATAATGATACTGTTTGGTTGAATCGTAATCAAATGGCAGAGTTGTTTGACAGAGATGTTAAGACTATTGGTAAGCATATTAATAATGCGATTAATGAAGAATTGAATGATTCGGTGGTAGTCGCAAAATTTGCGACTACCACTGCGCATGGTGCGATTGAAGGAAAAACACAGACTCATATGACTGAGTATTATAATCTTGATGTCATTATTTCTGTTGGGTATCGTGTTAAATCGAAACGTGGTGTTGAATTCCGTAAATGGGCTAATTCTGTCTTAAAACAATACATACTGAAAGGTTATGCTGTGAATGATAATCGTATCAGACAATTAGGTGAGGTAATACGAATTATGAAACGTACTGAAAATGAACTGGACAGCAATCAGATTCTTTCGGTTATAGAAAAGTATAGTAGCGCACTTGATCTTTTGGATTCATATGATCACCAGACTATGAAACGACCAAAAGGAAATAAGGCGATTTATGTTCTTGACTATGAAGAGTGTATGGGAGTAATCCATAGTATGCGTTTTGGTAACGAATCTGATTTGTTCGGTAGAGAGAAGGATGATTCTTTCAAAGGTGCTATAGGTAATATTTATCAATCTTTTGGTGGCGTGGATTTATATGAATCTTTGGAAGAGAAAGCCGCAAACCTTCTTTATTTCGTTACAAAAAATCATAGCTTTTTTGATGGAAATAAACGTATTGCCGCAACTATGTTTTTATATTTTCTTGATAAAAACGGTGTGTTGTTTGAAAATGGTATGAAGAAAATTGAGGATGCTACTTTGGTTGCTCTTACAATTATGATTGCAGAATCGAGACCGGAAGAAAAGGAAATGATGATTAGTGTGGTTATGAATTGCATGAATTAAGTTTTATTTGTATTGACTGTTTGTGATATAATGGTTGCAGCAATGGATATTAAGGAGAATAATAAATGACCAACATACTTTTCATCTGCCACGGAAGGTCAGTTGTACAATAAATCGGACTTTGGTAAATTGGGGCAGAATAGGGCATAATGTACCGCAAACCCGCATAAATACTACGATTTCGACTACTAAGGGTTGAGCCGGAGAGGGAATATAGCCAAATGTTTTGGGGATAATTTCTTAGTAGTAATGGACTACTAAGGGAGCATGATAGTAGCTTTTATCTGAATATAAAACTATTGCAATTTCTGTGATTTTTGTATAAAATAAGTGCAACAGAGTTGCCCTGTGTGTTGTGGACATGGGGGACCAGGCTGAGATTTGTGCTCAGCCTTTTTTACTGCATTAAATAATTTGTTATGAAGAGAAAACACGAAAATTGAAAAATAATAAAAAATGTGCAATTTTCCTATTGTAAAATTTGGCGCGATAGCATATAATATAGTTGCAGGTAGAAATACGCTGTATACTCATGATATCGAACTAACGTTTAAGCGATATGTAATATCGTCGATCATGAGGCCACCGGTAAGGTGGCTTTTTTACTTTGTAGGGAAAAATGGGGAATATTATGAATATCTATGTTTATTCAGATGAATCAGGAGTTTTTGACAAAGACCATAATGACTACTTTGTGTTTGGTGGTTTAATTCTTTTAGGTACAGATGATAAAGAAAAATGGTCAAGAAAATATTCAAGTGTTGAAAAGACTCTTCGAGCCAATAAAGGAGTTGCTTCAAATTATGAATTGAAAGCTACGCAAATTACGAATAAAGAAAAGGGAAAGTTATTTAGATCTCTGAATGGATGCTATAAGTTTGGAGTTGTTATAAGAGAAAAAAACGTGCTTGATAGAATATATTTAAGTAAAAAAGACAAGCAGCGGTATCTTGATTATGCATACAAAATAGCAGTAAAAAGAGCGTTTGAAAATCTTATTCAGGATGGTATAATTAACCTGGATGAGATTGAAAGATTGTTTTTTTATGTAGATGAGCATACTACGGCTACGAATGGTCGGTATGAATTGCATGAAGCTTTGGAACAAGAATTCAAACTGGGTACATATAATTATAGGTATGATATATATTATCCACCAATATTTAAACAGATGAAAGATGTCCAGTTGGAGTATTGTAATTCGGAATCAAAATTATTGATTAGAGCAGCAGATATTGTAGCAAATAAAATATTCTTTTTAGCCCGGAATGAAAAAAGAAAGGAATTAAGAGATATACAGAATCTTAATGTCATATATCTTCCATAGAAGAAAAGCTATTTTTCGATATACGTACAAAGACGAAAAATAGCTTTTTGTTTTTGGACGAATTGTTTGAAAACGCAAAAAATAATTGATTATGAGCGTTTGAACGCTTATAATAACTATGTATGACTGAAATTTGGATGTTTGCAAAAAAACAGGTGAACCTATCAGTTGCAGTACTTGATGATGCTATGAAAATTGTAATGAATTTTTGTAATTAGATGTACTTTTTTTGGGACATATGAAGAAGTATATTATTGATGTAAGGTAAAAATGGTCTTATCAGCTTTGATGATGCAGAGGAAGAATTGAAGCGAATGGAAGAATTTAGGCAGGCAGAGATTGAAAAGAGGAATGATGCAAAAGCAGTATCGCAGAAGATGTTTAAGGTGGTGTAGTTAGGCTGCACGGTAGAAACGCTCCGGTTACTGGGGCGTTTTTTCTATGGAAAAAAGATGAGAATGACGATATAATATTTATAAAATTACTTGGAGATGGTACATGTATGAATATATATGATTTGCTAAAAGAGTGTATTGTAATAAAAAAATATGGTCTGAACGCTGGTGCATTTAAAGATGAAGATAGAGAACGCTTAGATACTGAGGAAGAAAAACTTATTTTTGATTTGTTAAAAAATGTTTCTTCTATGGCTATAAAGGTTAATAAGAAAGGTGTCACATTTCACCCTTTTATGGTATGGGAGGGGAAAAGAACTTTTTCAATTGAAGATTTGACAGAAGATGATTATAAGACAATGGAATCTCTTGCATTGGAGCAACTTCCTATAAACATAAGAGCTAGGGTTGCAGATGTTCTTTGGACACAAAAGAAGAACTATAAAGCTGCAATTGTGGCGGCCAAAGCATATTACGAACTGTTTTGTGTATTGTTTACAGATGATGATTGGGTCGGTACTTTGGATATGATAAAGCGTACCCTGTTTATTTCGGCACAAACCAATCAAAAGGATATATATAATGAGGCAGGAGATAAGCTTTTTAATCATGTTGTAAAAGTAAATGGGCAGGATAAGGATTTTCAGTCTTTGCGTTTGTTGGATATTCTTGTTGAGCAGGGATATGGTGATTTTAAGATTTTGCTCACAGTAGTAGAAAATATTATTAATAACAATATAAATGATGTGACGAAAGTTGAGCAAGCATATAGGCTAAAGGTAGAATGTTTATATAAAATAAAGGATGGTGTTGCTGCGAAAAAAAGCAACATAGATTTAGCAGATTATTATGTGGATTATGCAGAAAGAATTTTAGGAACGAATTTACAAGGTGCATTGCAAGCGGAACGTTTTTATCAAAAAGCAATTGAGCTATATCGCAATAATGGTGAAGCAGCAAAAGGAGAAGTAGTTCTTAGGAGATTAGTAGAAATTCAAAAAGAAATTCCTAAGCAAATGGTTCCTATAATAATGGAATTTGATGTTAGTGGAGTAAATGCAAACATTGATGAAAATATGGCGGGATTGACGTTTGAGGAAAGTATTATACGATTGACTCAAATGGTATCATTTCCTAAAAAGGATGATATAAAGAAAAGACTCTATAAAGAATGCAATAATAGTCCGATTAGTCATATGTTTGGTAAAAATTTAGTTAATGCGTCTGGACAGACCGTGTTAGCCTTAAGACCGTTAAATTTCAATGACCCAGAGTCGGATTTAGAGTTGCTAGACCTGCATTTGCACCAAAAAGCATTAGAAGAACAAAAGATTTCAGGAGATGTATGGTTAACGTATTCATTCTACTATATTAGGAATAATTATGAATTTGAAATTTCTGACTTGGACTTTTTAGTATGTAATAATCCTATTATTCCTGAGGGAAGGGAAAATATATTTCGGTCTGCTGTATATATGGTTTTAAAGGGACAATATTATGAAGCAATGCATATACTTGCTCCCCAAGTTGAAAATCTGTTTAGAAATATTGCGAAAGAAGCGGGTGGTTTAACAATAACATTGGAAAACGATGGGGCATCAAAGGAGAAAGTCTTAAAGTCGATTTTTGATTTGCCAGAACTGTTGGATTGTTACGATAATGATATTCTGTTTCTTTTTAAAGGTTTGTTAAATGAACAAGCAGGCGCAAATATAAGGAATGAGATTGCTCATGGTATAACTAGTGAGTACATGGCAAGTTCGGGAGCATATTTGTATTTTGCAGGTGCAGTTATAAAATTATTATCTTACACATCCATAAAATGTTATGATTTGATAACAACGGATGGTTCGAAATTAAAAACGTTTATAGAACCGGGAAGTGATGCGATAAAGATTAAGCGGTCATCACAAAACTCTTAGTAGTAAGTCTTTCCCTTTTACTACTATTTTTACTACTAACAGGTAGTCACAACTTGCAAAAGCATGCTATAATTTGCCTATCTAACAACCAAACAACAATTTAACCATAATCTCGGAAACGCCCGCAAAACACGGCGTTTCGGGGCAAAAAGGAGCAATCAATTATTATGATAAAAGTACTATTCATCTGCCACGGCAACATTTGCCGTTCCACAATGGCGGAGTTTGTAATGAAATATTTAGTAAAGAAAAGTCATGTGGATTCACAATTTTACATATATTCAGCTGCAACCAGCAGAGAAGAAATAGGAAACCCTGTTCATTACGGCACAAAGCGTAAACTGGCACAGGAAGGTATACCCTGCGGAGATCACAGGGCTGTGCAGGTAACAAAGTCTGATTATGACAACTACGATTATCTTATAGTGATGGATGGCTATAACGTGAGAAATCTTATGAGGATTATCGGGGATGACCCGGAACAAAAAGTATATAAATTGCTTGATTTTACACAAAGAAAGGGTCAGGACATAGCCGACCCTTGGTATTCAGGTAATTTTGATAAAACATTTGATGATGTAATGGAAGGCTGTCAGGGACTGCTTAATTATATTTTGGGAAAGTAGGTATAATACATGAAAAACAAGAACCCCTTAATAAACAACGGGATTTCCTTGGGAATACACATATTGCTTGTGATTGTCTTTTTCATTTTTGACAAGTTTAGCGGCTTATCATTTGATGGCCAGTGGGTGGGTCTTGTTATTTTATTTGCCGTTATGACTTGTGTGTATTTTATATCAGGAGTTTTTTTGTTGAAACCTGTAGATAAATACAGTTTCTTGTCAGTGGTTTCGGTTATATTAGGTACAGTTATAGGTTTTGTTTGCTTCATTATATTTTTTGATGGCTCATATGAGTTCCTTGCTTATATGAATCCTTTGGGTAATTGTGTTATATGTCTGGTAGCGACATTAACCGATGGAGGCATAGGTGTTTTTGCACTCATGCCAATAGCTTTGGTGCTTCCTTCTGCTGTTATTTATACCGGTATGTTAATAAAAAGAATCAGTTCCAAAGACCATACTGCTGAATAAATTCCAAAGAATTTTTGTTGAAAATTCTCTCTTTGGCATCGTCTGAAATCGGAATAGTATGAATGTATTTTACAGACTCACCGGGATCTTCCCAAGGACAGTCGCTGCCTAAAAATACATTTTCCTGAGGGTGATTTTTAATCATTTCAGCCATTGCAGCTTTGTCCAACTTATAAGTGGCGCACATGGCTGTATCCAGATACACATTTTCAAGACCTATAAGGTGATCTTTAACCTGCTCCCACATACGAAGTCCTCCGAAATGAGCCAATACCATTTTAAGTTTCGGGTTGTCCTTTGCAACTTTGGCAGAACATTCAGGGTAGGCATGAACCTTATCAGGACTGTAACAATCCCAACCGGAGTGGAAAACAATAAACAAATCAAGCTCTGCACATTTTTCATAAATGGGGTAGAGCCGTTTGTCTTCTATCATAAAATTCTGATAATCAGGGTGAAGTTTGATTCCGGGAATACCAAAAGACTTAATATTTTCCAACTGTTCTTCCCAGTCAGGACTGTCGGGATGAACTGAACCTAAAGATACTATTTTACCCGGATGAGCATCGGTTACATCTTTTGCGGTTCTGTTAATAGTGTTTTCCTGTCCGGGAGCAGTGGCAATGTTAAGACAAACAAAGCGGGAAATGTCCCTTGTAGCCATTTTACTTAAAGTATCAGAAAGAGTACCATCGGTAAAAGGAGTAATGCCGGAAATAGTAGCCAGCTTACCTACAGCTTTTGGAGCTACCTTGTCAGGAAAAATATGAGCATGAAAATCAATGTATTCCATAAAAACCTCTTAATAATACAAATTTTATCCGAAAAATCATAGCATATTAAGGGTGTATTTGCAAATATTTAACAATGAACTCATTGTATTTTTCGACTCATAATAGTATAATTTCAATATATATGAATATTAGAATAGGAAAGATGGTGTTTTCTGGTGAGTAAGGCGATTATAGAGATGGAAAATGGCGGTAAAATTACTTTAGAACTGATGCCTGAAGTGGCCCCTATAACAGTTGAAAATTTTGAAAAATTGGTTAAGGAAGGCTTCTATAACGGATTGATTTTCCACCGAGTAATAAGAGGATTTATGATTCAGGGCGGATGTCCTAATGGTAATGGTATGGGTGGCCCCGGATATCATATTAAAGGTGAGTTTGCATACAATGGCTGGAAGAATGACCTTAAGCATGAAAGAGGTGTTATCTCAATGGCAAGAGCCTGGGATCCGGATTCTGCAGGTTCACAGTTTTTTATAATGCATCAGGATGCTCCTCATTTAGATGGTCAGTATGCAGCTTTTGGTAAAGTAACTGCAGGAATGGAAGTTGTAGATGCAATTGCCGATGAATATACAGATGAAAATGACAAGCCTATGTCACAACAGAAAATAAAGACAATAACCATTGAGGAGGTATAACGGATGAAAGTATTAGTTACAGGTGGTGCCGGATATATCGGAACACATACATGTGTTGAACTTTTAAACGCAGGACATGAAATTGTTGTATTTGATAATTTTTACAACAGCAGTAGCGAGTCAATTGACAGAGTAAAGCAGATTACAGGTAAGGATTTTGCATTTTACGAATGTGACATGCTGGATAAAGACGCTTTGGACAAGATCTTCTGTGAGCATGAAATTGATGCAGTTATTCACTTTGCAGGTTACAAAGCGGTAGGTGAGTCTGTGGCAAAACCTATTATGTACTTCCATAATAATATCACAGGAACATTGTGTTTGCTGGAAGTTATGAAGGCTCATAACTGTAAGAAAATCGTATTCAGTTCTTCTGCAACAGTTTATGGTGATCCTCATTCAGTGCCGATTAAAGAGGACTTCCCGTTGTCTGCTACAAATCCTTATGGCAGAACAAAGCTTATGATTGAAGAAATTATGAGAGATTTATGGATTTCAGATAATGAATGGTCAATAGTTCTTTTAAGATACTTTAACCCTGTAGGCGCTCACGAAAGTGGACTTATTGGTGAAAATCCAAAGGGACTTCCTAACAACATTATGCCAAGAATTACACAGGTTGCGGTAGGCAGACTTCCACACGTATCCGTATTCGGTACAGACTATCCTACAAAAGATGGTACAGGTGTAAGAGACTACATTCATGTTGTTGACCTGGCAAAAGGCCATGTTAAAGCCTTGGAATATTGTGAGAATAATACTGCTGTTGAAGCTATTAACTTGGGTACAGGTAACGGCTACAGTGTACTTGAACTTATTAACACTTTTGCTGAAGTGAATAATGTTGAAGTTCCTCGTAAGTTAGAGGCAAGACGTCCGGGCGACATTGCCGCTTGTTATGCAGACCCCGCAAAAGCTGAAAAGCTTTTGGGTTGGAAGGCTGAGCTTGGTCTTGAAGAAATGGTACGCGACAGCTGGATGTGGCAGTCTAAAAATCCGGAGGGATTTTAATTAAATGAATAAGTACGGAAACGGAATTGCATATAACGTAATGGCGGGGCTGGTCATGCTGGTACCTGCCATGATGATTCTTTTTGACGGAACCGACTTCTTAGGCGGATCTAAAGTTTTTTTACAGTATGCACTTCTTGTTTGTGGTGCTGTATATTTATTGGCCTTTGTAGGAAACAAAAGGGGATATTTTCGTCCCGGATGGATTCTCACACAAGGCTTTATTCAATTTTTTATAGGTCTTTTTATGTTGTTCTGTAGTGGGGAAACTTTTAACGATGAAATTGCCTCAGTTACATTTGGTATATGGGCAATTGCTACTGCTTCTGCACAAATCAGTGGTGGTATTCAGCTTAGAGCATTGGAGGTAAAAAGATGGAAGATTCCTGTATATGAAGGGGTAATCAATATTGTATGGGCATTTATTTTGCTGGTTAATCCCTTTCAGACATATGATTATCTTTGGTTGATTGCAGGATTGTTTTTGGGTACAATCAGTGTGTGTACAGTGCTTGAAGTTATGGTTCATAAAGTTATAGTATAAGGAGTTTGTTCTGTGAAATTCGCTATTACATCTGCAAAATTAAAAATAATAGGCATGATTACAATGGTTCTTTTGAATCTGGCTATGCTTGGAGTGGTAACACAACCGGTACTTAAATATTTCTGTGGCATAGTTGGTTCTGCTTCTCTTACTATTTTTGCATTTTTAATTTCGGAAGGCTATAGACACACATCGAACATTAATAAATATGTATTACGTGTGCTTATATTCGCCATAATTGCGGCTTTCCCGCAAAGAGCAATACTTTTTATCGTAAATGAAGGAAAAACTGATTTATCAGCGTATTTTAATGCAGGTCTTTCTGCTTTTCTATGTCTTACTGTAATATCCACATATGATAAATTAAAAGAAAAATCTCTTCGTTATGCCCTTATGGGTATGATGTGTTTTCTATCATTTGTGCTGAATTTTTACGCAGCACCTTTTGTGTTTGTTCTAATGTTTATTATTCATATAAACAGAGAGAATTTCCCTAAAATGGCATATTATATAACAACTCTTTATTTGTCCCTTTTTGCGGTGGGTGTATTCTTTAAATTAACAAATTCGGGTTACAACGGTGGTAATTTGTTGGAACTTGATCAGATGATTTATCAGGTAGGATGCATTTTACCATTACCATTGTTGTACAAATACAATGGTCAGGAAGGAGTAAAATTAAAGTGGATAGTTTATACATTCTATCCACTTACTCTTGTGATTATTATGCTTCTTCTTCATCTTCGATAATTTCTTTATCGGGATTTCTGGTTGCTTTTAAAGAACTTATAAGTTTTTCTGTATTTGATAGAACTTTGAAAGTATAATTGCCATATTCAAATTCCGGGAAGCTTCCTTCGTCAGGAATTTCTTCTAACATTCCGATTGCGAATCCACTGGCAGTTTCATATTCATCCACGGGTAAATCTATACCAAGATTTTCAGCTACTTCGTCAAGTTCTGCAAGACCTGTAATTATGAATTCATCTTCGCTGATTTTAACAACAGGATGCTCGTTTTCTTCAGCCTCGTCGTATTCATCACGAATGTTTCCTACCAGTTCTTCAAGTATGTCTTCCATTGTTATGATACCTTCTGTACCACCATACTCATCCACAACAACAGCCATATGAGAATTAGATTTGTTTAAAATATCGAAAACTTCATCCAAATTCTGAGTGCCCGCAACATAAGGCACAGGTCTTATTATTTTACCAATATTAAAATTCTCTTTGCTTCGTACATTAAGTAAATCCTTTATATGTATAATTCCCTTTATATCGTCAATAGATCCTTCATAAACTGGTATTCTTGAATATTTTTCATTACATGCCACATCAAAAACTTCTTCATATGTTGCATCCCAGGGAAGGGCAGTAATTGCTGTTCTGTGAGTCATTGCTTCTGCTGCAGTAAGATCATTGAACTCAAGGACGTTATTAATCATTTCAGTTTCGTTATCTTCAAGGACACCCTGTTCCTGACCTTCGTTAACCATTAAAAGAATTTCTTCTTCGGTTACTTCTTCCTCTTCTTCATCCGGATTTATACGAAAAAGTCTAAGAACGACATTTACTGAAAAAGTGAGAAGCGCAACAAAGGGTGCAAAAAGTTTTGATGTAAACTTCAAGGCGCCTGCTGCATATAAAGCCAATTTTTCACTTTTTTTCATGGCAATACGTTTTGGTACTAATTCCCCAAATACAAGGGTAAAATAGGAGAGTAAAATGGTTATGAGAGCCATTGAAATAGTTCGTATCAAGTCCGGATGATTTTCAGCCCAAGAAAAATTTACAGTTGTAAAATTTACAATTCTGTCTGCAAAAGAATCCGAGGCTACCGCACTGGCTAAAAAACCGGAGAAGGTAACTCCTACCTGTATAGTTGAAAGCATTTTACCGGAATTAGTTAAAAATGATAATAATTTTTTTGCTTTTTTGTTGCCTTCTTGGGCTAGTTTTTCAATTCTGGCATCATTCACCGATATAATAGCAATTTCAGATGCAGCAAAAAAAGCATTTAATAATGTTAATAGAACAATAATTGTTAACTGTAAAGGTATACTACCGTCGTCGCCCATGGCGAAAAATCAATTCCTTTCAAAATAAAATTTTTAAATATTATAGTATAGCGGTTAATTGTTGTCAAATTCACTATAACTATATGAAAATAACCGGCCCTCAATGAGAGCCGGCGTTTAAATGACTATATATTAATTTTTATTCTTCAGAAGGTTCAGTAGATTCTGTAGTTTCTTCAACTACATCTTCAACAGTTTCTTCAGTTGTTTCTACTTCAGAAACTTCCGCAATCTGTTCTTCTTTAACATCAGCTTCAGGAGCGACAGATTTCTTTTTCTTTTTACCAAGGAGAATTATAATCACTATTACAACAGCGATTACAACAACAGCTGCAGCAGCAATAATAATGTAAATTAACGCACCACCTGAAGTCATAGCACTTGGCTCTTCTGTAGGAGCAGGTGTTTCAGTTACATACTTACTTCTGTCTGCTTCTGTAAGAACTTTAACTTCCTGAGTCTTAAAGCCCTTTTCAGCACTTGCTACGTTAGCCATTGTGTATTTACTACTGTAAGCCTTAACACCCTGAATTGTTTCAACACCAAACTCAATATAGAGTTTAGAAGAGGTTGGAGCAATAGAATCAAGGATTTCATCACTTATATCAAACTCAACACTCTTAACAGTAGGTTTAACTCTCTTGTTGAATTTTGCTTCTGTTCTTGTAGTGATACATTTAGCTGTACCGATTATCTGACCACACTCGGGGATAGTCTTAATGTTATCAACTGTGTTTCCCAATGAAAGTGTAACTGTATTCTTCTGCTGTGGGTCATCTGCTGCATTGTCGTATATCTTGTCACCTAAAGCATCGATTTCAACAGTAATCTTATCAATTTTTGTTTTCATTACAGGAGTTCCCTGTACAGGAGTTGCATTACGGAGATTTCCCTGGGAATCTTTAGCGATTACGCCATTTTCATCTACAACATAAATTAATGCTCTGTCATATTTTGAAACTTTAATTACCTTACCGTTTTCATCAAATCTGGAAACCGGAACAAGATTTCCTGCGCTGGTTTCCTTAAATAACTGACAAAGTTCAATCTTTCCTGAAGAGTCGATTGTATACCAGTTATCACTTTCGTCCAACAAGTAACCATTAAAATCAATACGACCGCCGTTTACATCTTTTGCATAACCATCTTCACCAAATTCAATGTTAGGATTCTGGTTAAGAGCATCGTCAACGATTTCTGTAGCACCTCTTAAACTTACAGGGTCAACACCTAAAAGTAAATCCTTGTCATGTATATTCTGAATATAAGCATACTGACTTGGGAAAGTGGAGTAATAAAGATTTGAAACATGATCTCCCTGAGTCATTGAGAAGAAGTTTCCTTTCATTCCGTTTTGACCAAGTACCTGTGACTGGTAGAATATGTATGCAGTTCCTTTTGAACCTAATTTATCACCTGCACGTAATTCGTAAGTTTCTGTAGGTTCATCGAAAAGCCATCCTGATGTATAACTTATACGTCCTGTTGAACTATAAGACACAACCAGCTTATCTTTTCTTGAGTCTTTTTCGCTAACCTGATAGTATTCCAACACTGTAGGCTGGTCATAGTGTACTGTTACTGAATAGAAATCAAAGCCGCCACCGTCAGCGTTTGGAATTGATGCTGCAGATGTTGCTAAAGGTGCAATAGAGCACAACAATAATACTGCAGTCATAATAATTGCAAATAATTGCTTCTTCATTATAATAAAGCCTCCTGAACATAAAAATAATGTATCAAAATTAATGTAGATATTATAACATAGTATTTATTTATGCACAATATGCAAGTTGAAATTCTCGTCATTAAATGATATACTCTTTCGGACAGCTTTTAAATATATTTCAAGGAGTATTTCTATGAAAAAAGCAGACTATATAAAGTGGGACGAATATTTTATGGGTATAGCCATGTTGTCTGCCCAGAGAAGTAAAGATCCCAGCACTGGTGTAGGTGCATGTATTGTCGGTTGTGATAACCGCATTTTATCACTGGGATACAATGGAATGCCTATAGGATGTTCTGATGATGATTTTCCATGGGACAGAGATGGAGAACCTTTAGATACCAAATATCTCTATGTATGTCATGCGGAATTCAATGCTATCCTTAACTATAATGGTGGTTCATTACAAGGTAGCCGTGTGTATGTAACTTTGTTTCCTTGTAATGAATGTGCAAAAGCTATTATTCAGAAGGGAATTTCTGAGATAATATATGCCTGTGATAAATATGCAGATACACCGTCTGTTATTGCTTCTAAAAAAATGTTGGATGCTGCAGGAGTAAAGTATAGAATGTATGAGCCGATTGGCAGAAAAATCGTGCTTGAACTCTAATTATTGTTACATATATAGGAAGGAAAAATGTTTATGAAAATTATTGTAACTGAAAGTATAGGAAGCGAAGGAATTCAAAGCCTTATTGATAAAGGTTATCAGGTTGATACAAGATTTGGTATCGAAAGAGAAGAACTCCTTAAAATTATTGGTGAGTATGATGCGCTTATTGTAAGAAGCGTAACAATGGTAAATGAGGAGCTTTTGGAAAATGCTCCGAATCTTAAAGTTGTAGGTCGTGCCGGAAACGGTGTAGACAACATTACATTACCTGCTTGCACAAAGAGAGGTATCATTGTTGTTAACACTCCTGAAAGTAATATTATGGCAGCAGCGGAATTGGCTGTGGCACATGCGTTCAATGCTTTCAGAAATCTTACAAAGGCAGTAATTGCCGGTAAAAACGGTGATTTCCGCAGAGGAACATTTATTGGTAACGAATTAGATGAAAAAACAGTGGGTATTATAGGTTTGGGACGTATCGGAAGTATTGTTGCCAGAAAACTTAAAGGTTGCAACATGAATGTTATTGCATACGACCCATATATCACAGATGAGCGTTTCGTAAACTGTGGTGTAAGAAAGTGTGAAACTCTTGAAGAACTCATCAAAGAATCTGACCTTATCACTATCCATACACCTAAGACAAAAGAAACTATCGGTATTATCGGTGAAAAAGAAATTGCCTTGTGTAAAGACGGTGTTCGTATTGTAAACGCAGCAAGAGGCGGTTTGGTAGATGAGAAAGCGCTTTACGACGGTTTGGTTTCCGGAAAGGTAGCATTTGCAGGAATTGATGTTCTGAATCCGGAACCTAACTACAACAAAAAGCCGGAAGATCAGGATTACGAGAATCCGTTACTCACTTTGGATAATTGTGCAGTTACACCTCACTTAGGTGCTTCCACAACCGAAGCTAACTACAATGTAGGTACAGCTGTAACCAAGTTGGTTGGTGAAGCTTTGGAAGGTGCAGTAGTTCCCGCAGTAAACATGCCACCACTTAAGGCTGGCAACATGAATGAACTCAGACCATATCTTGATCTTGCCGAAATGTTGGGTAAAATCTACTGTCAGGTTGAGGACAAACCTGTTGAAAGCATTGAAATCACATATTCCGGTGATCTGGCTGATAAGGAAACAGAGATTATTACATTGTCTGCAGTAAAAGGCTTCTTGGAACCAATGGTTGACACAAGAGTTAATTTTGTAAATGCAAAGCAGATTATGGATTCCATGGGTATTGAACTTACTCAGAATCACAATCCTGCATTGGAGAAATATACAAACCTTATTACAGTTAAATTCTCTTCTGAAGAGAAAACACTAAGCGTTTCCGGTACTGTATTCGCAAAGAGCGAAATCAGAATTGTTGACTTCTTCGGATACAAGATGGACTTTGAACCAACTAATAATATTATTGCTATCCATAACGAAGATGTTCCGGGTATGATTGGTAAAATCGGTTCTGTATTAGGTTCCAATGGTATTAACATTTCTGCAATGCAGTGGAGTAGTAACAAAAAGGCAGGCAGAGCAGAGTCCTTTGTAAGTGTGGATCAGAAAGCATCTGCAGAGGTACTTAAGCAGATTTCTGCTTTGGAAGGTGTATTAAAAGTTTCCCAGATTTCATTCTAATCCGGGACGCAAGAAAGAGGTATATTAGTGATTTCTTTTTCAGGAATTGATATATCCACAATATTTGTACAGATTGTAATTCTTTACATTTTAGCATTGATCGGATTTGGTTCAACCAAATCCGGTCTTTTGCCTGAAAATGCATCAGTGGTATTGTCTAAATTCGTTATGAGAATTTCAATGCCTTGTACCATTTTATCAAAAATGATTTCCTCGGATTTTACAAAAGAGGATTATCTTAATGGTATAAAGTTATATTTTATTGCCATTGTTTTCCTGACAATTACGTTTTTTATTTCCTGTGGCGCGACTAAAGCTATAAAACCGGGGGATGCGGTATCTAATGTATACAAAATGCAATCCATGTTCGGTAATGTTATTTTCTTTGCTTTTCCTCTATTTACAGCCCTTTTTGGTGATGTAGGGGTGGTGTATGCTTTATTCTTTAATATGGGAAATGACACATTTCTTTGGACAATAGGTGTCTGGCTGGCTAACAAACATAAAGGCGGAAACTTCCTTCAAAATGCAAAGCATCTTGTTAATGTAAACACTATTGCTTTTGTAACAGGTGTAATAGTTATGCTTAGCGGATTAAACACATACTTGCAGGGGTCATTTATTTCTGAAATTTTTTCATCAATAGGGGCTACCACCAGTCCTCTATCTATGATATTCATAGGTATGGTTCTGGCTGGGGTTAAAATCAAAGAGTTTGCAGGTAAAAAGAATCTTGTTTCTTTAGCCGCTTTGTCTTTACAAAAACTTTTGTTGTTACCACTGATATCTATAGGGATTTTGTTATTGTTTAAGGATTTTCTGGGAGAGGCCACAATTATAATTGCGGTAATGCAATTATCTATGCCTGTGGGTACTTTAACAGTGTCTTTAGCTGCGGAATATGAAAGTGATTATAAATTTGCTGCAGCAGGAGTAATGTTCACAACAATTTTATCAATTATTACCATGCCATTGGTGGTTTGGGTATTGAAATGTTTCTACTGATGTTATAAAATTAATGTTGATTATTTGTGCACATTGGAGGTTTAAAATGGGAGCTGAAAATCCAAAAGTTTTAGTTGTAATGGGAAGTGATTCTGACTTCGATGTGATGAAATCCTGTTTAACTACTTTGAAGAAATTCAACATTGATTTTGATTGCCGTGTTTGCTCTGCTCACAGAACACCTGCTGAGGCAGCTGAACTGGCAACAACTGCAAAAGATAAAGGATACGGAGTAATAATAGCAGCAGCGGGAATGGCGGCACATCTGCCGGGTGTCTTGGCTGCCTTTACTATTTTACCGGTAATCGGTGTACCGATTCAGTCAAAGGTCTTAGACGGCATGGACGCACTTTTGGCAATGGCTCAGATGCCTCCGGGAATACCTGTTGCAACAGTTGCTGTTAACGGTGCTATGAACAGTGCGATTTTAGCTGCACAGATTTTAGAGGGAGCATACCCACAGGTTGCAGAGGCTATGGCGGAATATAAGAAAGAAATGAGAGAAAAGGTTCTGGCAAAAGACCAGGCTTTACAGAATAAAATTGCGGAGGAAATATAATGGCTAATTACAAAGATGCAGGCGTAGACGTTGAGGCAGGTTACGAGTCAGTAAGACTTATGCGTGACCATGTAAAGAAAACTTACAGACCGGAAGTTCTTACCGATATCGGTGGTTTCGGTTCTTTGTTCCAGTTGGATTTATCTAAGTATAAGGAGCCTGTACTGGTTTCCGGTACTGATGGTGTAGGTACAAAGCTTAAATTGGCTTTTGTTATGAATAAGGTGGACACAGTTGGACAGGACTGTGTGGCTATGTGTGTTAATGATGTAGTTTGTTCCGGTGCTGAGCCATTGTTCTTCCTGGACTATATTGCAGTTGGTAAAAATGAGCCGCAGGTTATTGCTGACATCGTTAAGGGTGTTGCTAATGCTTGTGTAGAGACAGGTTGTTCTTTGGTTGGTGGTGAAACAGCAGAAATGCCTGGTTTCTACAAGATTGATGAATTTGATTTGGCTGGTTTTGCTGTTGCTTGTGTGGACAAGTCAAAAATCATTAATGGTTCTACAATCAAGGCAGGAGACGTGCTTATAGGTCTTCCTTCATCAGGTGTTCACAGTAACGGTTTCTCTTTGGTTCGTAAAGTTTTTGAGCCAATTGAAGATACATATACAAAATATGAAGAAGAGCTTGGCGCTCCTTTGGGAGAGGTTCTTCTTACACCTACAAAGCTTTATGTTAAGCCTGTGCTTGATTTAATTGAGAAGTTCAATATTAAAGGTATTTCTCATATTACAGGCGGTGGATTCTATGAGAATATTCCGAGAATGGGAAGCAAAGATCTTGGCTGGAAGATTAACAAGGGCACATGGCCTATTCTTCCTATCTTTGACCTTATCAAGAAAGTTGGCGATGTGGAAGAGAAGGGTATGTTCAATACATTTAACATGGGTATCGGTATGATTATGGCAGTTGATGCTAAAGACGCTGATGCTATTGTTGAATACCTGGCTTCTAAGGGTGAAAAGTCATATATTATCGGTGAAGTTACAGAAGGTAACGGAGAGGTAACAATATGCTAAAGGTTGGTGTACTGGTTTCCGGTGGAGGTACTAACTTACAGGCAATTCTGGATAAGAAGGCAGCAGGCTATTTGCCTGAATGTGAGTTTGTGTCAGTAGTAGCCAGCAAGCCCGGTGTGTATGCATTGGAACGTGCTGCTAACTTTGGTATTCCGGGAACAGTAATCTGTAAAAAGGATTATGCAAGTCAGGATGAATATGATAAGGCTTTAGTTGAACATTTTACCGAAAAAGGTGTTGGCCTTATTGTGTTGGCAGGTTTCCTTACCATACTTGGTAAGACATTTATGGATGCTTTTGAAGGCAGAATTATAAATGTCCATCCTGCACTTATTCCTTCTTTCTGCGGTAAAGGTTTTTACGGCCTTAAGCCCCATGAGAAAGCTTTGGAGTATGGTGTAAAGGTAACCGGTGCTACTGTTCATTTTGTGGAACTGGAAGCAGATGCAGGACCTATTATTTTACAGAAAGCTGTATACATTAAAGAAGATGACACTGCTGAAACATTGCAAAAGCGTGTAATGAAAGAGGCGGAGTGGGAAATATTGCCTGAAGCAATTAAGCTTTTCTCTGAGGACAAGCTTAAATTGGAAGGCAGAATAGTTAAAATATCAGATTAATTAAGGGAGGATAAGGCAATGATTAAGAGAGCTTTAATCAGTGTTTCAGACAAGACAGGAATTGTTGAATTTGCACAGGAATTGGTAAAAAGAGGAGTAGAAATTATTTCTACAGGCGGAACTCATAAGGCTTTGGAAGCAGCGGGAATAAATGTTATCGGTATTTCTGATGTAACAGGTTTTCCTGAGTGCTTGGATGGTCGTGTAAAAACATTACATCCAAGAATTCATGCAGGTCTTCTTTCTGTAAGAAGTAATCCTGAACATATGGAGCAGATTAAAGAGCTTGGTGTTGACACAATTGATATGGTTGTTGTTAACCTTTATCCTTTCAAGAAGACAATAGAGAAGCCGGGTGTTTCTTTGGAAGAAGCTATTGAGAATATTGATATCGGTGGTCCTTCAATGCTGAGAAGTGCTGCTAAAAACTATGCAGGTGTTGTAGTTTTGGTTGATCCTTCCGACTACGACACAGTTCTTAAGGAATGGGACGAAACAGGTGATGTTACATATGACACACGTTTCAGACTTTGTACAAAAGTATTTGAACACACTGCTTATTACGATACACTTATTTCTCAGTACATGAACAAGCAGAGAAATGATTTCAGCTTCAAAAACACAATGACACTTACTTTTGAGAAAGTTCAGGAGATGCGCTATGGTGAGAACCCTCATCAGGCTGCAGCATTTTACAGAGAGCCATTGGCTGTTGCCGGTACATTACCACAGGCAGTTAAACTCCACGGTAAGGAACTTTCATATAACAATATAAATGATACAAATGGTGCTTTGGATTTACTTAAGGAATTCGGTAACGACGGCCCTACAGTAATTGCTGTTAAGCATGCTAACCCATGTGGCGTAGGTAAGGGTGAAACAATCTGTGAAGCTTATGTAAATGCATATAACGCTGACCCCGTATCTATTTTTGGTGGTATTGTAGCAGCTAACAGAGAAATTGATGCAGCAACTGCTGAAGAAATCAGCAAGATTTTCTTGGAAATTGTTATTGCTCCATCATTTACTCCCGAAGCACTTGAAATTATTGAGCGTAAGAAGAACATCCGTGTTCTTACATTAGAGGATATTTCCAAGTCAGTACCTGCTACTGCTTATGATATGAAAAAGGTTGCAGGAGGCTTATTGGTACAGCAGTACAATACAGAACTTTATGATGAGGCTGATGTAAAGGTTGTTACAAAGAAGCAGCCTACAAAGGAAGAAATGGATGCTATGATGTTCGGCATGAAGATTGTTAAGCATGTTAAGTCCAATGGTATTTGTGTTGTTAAGGGTAATGCTACATTAGGTGTAGGCCCCGGACAGACAAACAGAATCGGTGCAGCAGAAATCGCTCTTAATATGGCAGGTGAAAATGCTAAGGGTGCTGTTCTTGCTTCAGATGCTTTCTTCCCATTCTCTGACTGTGTAGAATTGGCCGCTAAGTATGGTATTACAGCTATCGTACAGCCGGGTGGATCTGTAAGAGACCAGGATTCCATTGATAAGTGTGATGAACTTGGAATTGCTATGGTGTTTACAGGAAAGAGACACTTTAAGCACTAATAAAGGTTGATAATGTACAGTGTTTTGCTTGATTATGTAAAAACACTGTACATTTCTGCAGTGATTTTTATTTAAATGATAAAAAACTGTAATATTTATACAGTTTTTGTCTTGGTTTTGTAAAATCACTACATAAAAATTTGAAAACTCACAGTGTTTTTTCTGTATTTTGTGAAACACTGTATAAAAGACTCCTATACAGAAAGGAATTTGAAATGAAAGTATTAGTTATTGGCGGTGGTGGCCGCGAACACGCAATTTGTTGGAAACTTTCTCAGAGTGATAAAGTTACTGAACTTTTCTGCGCTCCCGGTAACGGTGGTATTTCTAAAATTGCAACTTGTGTACCTGTAAGTGCAATGGATAAAGAAGGTATTCTTAATTTTGCAGTTGCTAACAAAATAGATATGGTTATGGTAGCTCCTGACGATCCTTTGAGTATTGGTATGGTTGACTATTTAGAAGCAGCAGGCATAAAGGCTTTTGGTCCTTGTCAGGCAGCTGCCAAGATAGAAGCCAGCAAGGTTTTCTCCAAAGGTCTTATGAAGAAGTATGGTATTCCTACTGCAGAATATGAGACATTTACAGACAGCGCCAAGGCTATTGAGTATTTACACAGACCTTCCCAGACTTTTCCTGCAGTTATTAAAGCAGACGGTCTTGCATTAGGCAAGGGCGTAATTATAGCAAAGGACATGGCAGAAGCTGAAGAAGCTGTTAAAGATATGATTGACGGCGGAAGATTTGGTGCATCAGGTGCAGAAGTTGTTATAGAGGAGTTTATGACAGGTCCTGAGGCTACAGTTCTGGCATTTACTGATGGTGAGACAATTTATCCTATGGTTTCTTCTCAGGACCATAAGAGAGCTTATGATAATGATGAAGGACCAAACACAGGTGGTATGGGTGCATTTTCACCAAGCAGAAATTATACAGAAGATTTAGCGGATGTGTGCATGAAAACTATTTTCAAGCCAACAATTGAAGCCCTTAAAGCTGAAGGTATTAAGTATAAAGGTGTTATTTATTTCGGACTTATGCTTACACCAAATGGTCCTAAAGTGGTAGAATACAATTCAAGATTCGGTGATCCTGAAACACAGTGCATTTTGCCTAGATTGAAGACAGATTTATATGAGATTTTCGATGCTGTAATTGAGGAAAGGCTTTCTGAAATTACAATTGAGTGGGATGAAAGACCTTGCTGCTGTATTGTAGCTGCTTCCGGCGGATATCCTGTAGATTACAAAAAGGGATATGTGATTTCCGGTATTGAAGATGCAGAGAAGGAAGATACAATTGTATTCCATGCAGGTACAGGTCTTGATGAAGATGGAAACTTTGTAAACAAAGGTGGTCGTGTGCTTGGTATCACAGCATTTGGTACTACTTTAGATGAAGCTATAGAGAAGGCATATAAGGGAACAGGTAAGATTTCCTGGACCGATATGCATTACAGAAAAGATATAGGTAGAGCATAATTAAATTTTAGGAGTATATATTTTATGAGAAATATGGGTTTAAACGAAATCAGAGAAAAATATCTGAGCTTTTTTGAAACAAAGGGACATTTAAGATTGCCCAGCTTTTCACTTATACCTAACAACGACCCAAGTTTGTTGTTGATAAATTCAGGTATGGCACCTTTAAAGCCTTATTTTACAGGTGCTGAAGAACCACCAAGACATAGAGTTACTACTTGCCAGAAGTGTATCAGAACTCCTGATATTGACAATGTAGGTAAGACTGCAAGACATGGTACTTTCTTTGAAATGCTTGGTAACTTCTCTTTTGGTGATTACTTTAAGCATGAAGCTATTGCCTGGGCATGGGAATTCTTTACTGAAGTAATGGAAATTCCTGCAGACAAGTTGTTTGTTACTATATATCAGGATGACGACGAGGCTTTTGATATCTGGACTAAAGAAGTGGGAGTTCCTGCTGACAGAATTATCAGAATGGGTAAAGAGGATAACTTCTGGGAGCATGGTACAGGTCCTTGCGGTCCTTGTTCTGAAATTCATTATGACAGAGGCCCTGAATACGGCTGCGGTAAGCCAGGCTGTACAGTTGGCTGTGACTGTGACAGATACATGGAAGTGTGGAACTTAGTATTTACACAGTTCGACAGACAGGAAGATGGTTCTTATGAAAGACTTGCAAAGCCTAACATTGATACAGGCATGGGTCTCGAAAGACTGGCTTGCGTAATGCAGGGCGTAGATAATCTTTTTGAAGTTGATACAGTAAGAGCAATATTGGATAAGGTTTGTGAAATGTCAGGTACTACTTATGGTGCTGATTACAAGACAGACGTTTCCATCAGAAAGATTACTGACCACATCAGAAGTACAGTAATGATGATTTCTGACGGTGTTATTCCTTCTAACGAGGGTAGAGGCTACGTTCTTAGAAGACTTCTTCGTGGTGCAGCCAGAAATGGCCGTATGATTGGTATTCCAAGCGGTTTCTTAAGCAAACTTGCTCAGCTTGTTATTGATAATTCCGGTGATGCTTATCCTAACCTTAAGGAAAATCAGGAATACATTAAGAAGACAATTTCTGTGGAGGAAGAGCGTTTTGCTACAACTATTGACCAGGGTATAAAATTGCTGGCTGAGTTCATGGACAAACATGCCGGGGAAGAGTTTGTTTTACCCGGTGAGGTAGCCTTTAAGCTTCACGATACTTACGGTTTCCCATTTGACCTTACTAAGGATATTCTGGCTGAAAAAGGATTTGGTTTAGACGAAGAGGGCTTCAGAAAAGCTATGAAGGTTCAGAAGGAAACTGCAAAGGCTGCTATTAAGGATAGGAGTTCTTGGGCAAATTCAGGTTTAACAGTACCTTCCGAATGTCCTCAGACTGAATTTTTAGGCTATGAGACTTTAGAATGTGAGGGTAAAATCCTTTATATTGCTGAAAATAAAGAAGACGGCTCTGTATTTTGCGATGAAGTAGGGGACGATGTTCACGTAACTGTAATTACTGATAAATCTTCCCTGTATGCTGAAAGCGGCGGACAGATTGGAGATGCGGGTGTAATCAAGACAGATTCCGGTATTGTTCGTATATTTGAAACAACAAAGGCAGACGGAAGATGGTTACATTCCGGTGTGGTTGCTGAAGGAACAGTTAAAGTTGGTCAGGCTTGTAAGCTTACAGCTGATCGTTTGAGAAGACTTTCTGTTGAGAGAAACCATAGTGCTACTCACTTGTTGCAGAAGGCATTACAGAAAGTTTTAGGTGATCAGGTTCATCAGGCTGGTTCTTCTGTTAATGATGAAAGATTAAGATTTGACTTTAACCATACACAGGCTCTTACTAAAGAAGAGTTGGCTAAAGTTGAAGATGAAGTAAATGCAGCTATTTATGCAGACTATCCTGTTAATGTACAGGTTATGGCTGTTGAGGATGCTAAGAAACTTGGCGCTATGGCTCTGTTCGGAGAAAAGTATGGTGCTGAAGTAAGAGTTGTTAAAATGGGTGATTACAGCTTAGAATTCTGTGGCGGTACTCACGTTAAAAATACAGCTTCCATTGGTATGGCTAAGATTGTTATGGAAGGCGGTGTTTCTGCCGGTATCCGTAGAATTGAAATGCTTACAGGTAGCAACGCAAGAGTTTACTTCATGGAGAAAGAGCATACATTAAGAGAAGTTGCTGAAAATGTAAAAGCTAACTTACCTGATGTTATAAACAAGATTAAGAACTTAAATGATGACTACAAGGCAGCAGTTAAGGAACTTGATGAGCTTAAGAAGGCTATGGCTAAAGACAGCTCCGGAGATGTTCTTGCAAATGCTATTGAAGTAGGCGGAGTAAAAGTAGTTGCAGCTCGTATGGATATGCTTGATGGTGATGGACTGAGAGATACAGCAGACGGTTTAAGAGATCAGCTTGGCTCAGGAGTTGTAGTGCTTGCATCGTCACTTAACGATAAGGTTTCTATTGTTGCTATGGCTACAAAGGATGCAGTTTCAGCCGGTTGCCATTGCGGTAACATTGTAAAGAAAGCTGCTTCAATGTGCGGTGGTGGCGGTGGTGGCCGTCCTGATATGGCACAGGCAGGCGGTAAAAATCCTGCAGGCATTGATGATATGCTTAAGGCTGTTCCTGAAATAGTAAAGGAGTTGTTGAAATGAGCGACTGTATTTTCTGTAAGATAATTAAAGGTGAAATTCCTTCAAGTAAGATTTATGAAGATGACTATTGCTATGCATTTAAGGATATTGCTCCTCAGATGCCTGTGCACATTGTAGTGGCAGCTAAAAAACACTTGCCATCCGTATTGGAATTTACTGAAGAAGATATGGCTTTCTTGGGTGGCATTCAGCTTGCAATAGCAAAAATTGCCCGTCAGGAAGGTTTAACAGAAAATGGTTTCCGTGTTATTAACAACTGCGGTAAGGATGCAAAACAAAGTGTTCCTCATATTCACTACCACATATTAGCCGGTGGAGATATGGGCGAGAAGATAGTATAAGATTGTTGTAATACTCTCTGTCAAAAAAGGATGGAGAGTTTTTTATTTTTCAAACTAAAAAATAAATGTTGACTTTATTGAGTTAAAGTGCTACACTATTAAAACATTATTTTTAAATTTATTCGGGAGGCTTTTAATATGAAAAAAGTTTTAGCACTTATATTAACCCTGTTAATGGTAGTTGGTTGCTTTACCGGTTGTGGCGAAGAAGCTAAAGACCAGACAGACTGGGAATACATTCAGGAGAAGGGCGAGATGGTTGTAGGTATTACATATTTCTCACCAATGAACTACCTGGATGAAGAAGGAAATTTAACAGGCTTTGAGACTGAATTTGCAGAAGCAGTAGCCGAAAAGTTAGGCGTAAAGGTTAAATTCCAGGTTATTGAATGGAAACTTAAAGAAACAGAGCTTAACAGTAAGAACATTGACTGTATCTGGAATGGTATGACAATTGATGATGACAGAAAAGCAAACATGGAAATCACAATTCCTTACATGAACAACAAGCAGGTTCTTGTAACAAAGGCAGAGAATGCTGATACATACAATAGTGTGTTAGGCCTTAATGGTGCAAATGTTGTTGCTGAAGAAGGTAGTGCTGGTGAAACAGTTGCAACTACAGACGAGACATTTGCAGGTTCTAACTTCACACCTGTAGGTGCTCAGTCAGATGTACTTCTTGAAATCAAATCCGGCACATCAGATGCAGGTATTATTGACTATGTAATGTCCATTGGTTCTATTGGTGAAGGTACAGACTATGCTGATTTAGTAGCTGTTGATTCTATGTCATTTGCTCCGGAGGAGTATGGTGTAGCCTTCAGAAAAGGTTCTGACGCAGCAGAAAAAGTTAACGAAGCCATGAGAGAATTGGCTAAAGACGGTACATTAAACACAATTGCAACAAAGTATAAGTTGCAGGATCTGTCTTTAACCAATGTAATTACCTCATTACTTATTGGAGGCATTATTCTTTTAATAACCTGAGCAAGTACTACTTTGAAAAACACCTGAGACTTTGTCATTCCAAGTACTTGTCCGGCTTCATACTGACCTTTTGGTATTCCTTCTATTCCACCTCTGTATATCTCTGAAAAATATGCAGCATAGTTTATAACAAAAGCTATACATGCAGCCATCATTCGGTCTGTCATAGGAGTATTGAAAAGTAATCCCGGTACATAGAAAACTACAAATAACTGGAGCATCAAAGGTGTTCCCCTGATAATCCAGACAAATGTACGGGTAAGCCATTTTAAAGGCTTAAATTTACTCATAGAACCAAAAGTGATAATAAGGCCCAGGGGTAATGCCAATACTAATGTTATTATAAACAAAAAGCAGTTTTCCCAGAAGCCTTCTAAAAGATATAAAGTTATATCCCAAAAAGTCATATTACTAAACATATACCAGTAGTCCGTCCTTAATAAACATAGTCATACCGGCAGCCTCCACCAAAAAGAAACCACCGGTATGTGCAAAAATAATATAAATATTATTTTACAATGGACACATCCTTGGCAAGAGTAATAAGCGTAATGGAGATACTTCGTCATGCAGAAACACTTGCAACAAAAGGAATAATCTGGCCACTTTTCTACACAGGTGCCTTCTTCCTGTTGTTCAGTGGGGCCCTGACACTTCTTTTCGGATGGATTGAAAAGAAAATGGATTACTACAAGGGGTGAGAAATATGGCTATATTAGAAGTAAACGATATATACAAAAATTTTGGTAAAACAGAAGTATTGAAGGGTGTCAGCTTTTCCTTGGAGAAAGGCGAAGTGTTAGCCATTATAGGTTCTTCCGGTAGTGGTAAAACAACCCTTTTAAGATGTATAAATTTTCTTGAGAAAGCAGATAAAGGCACCGTGTATGTTGATGGTGAGCTTATACAGGATGCTGAAATTTCAAGAAAAGAAAGTTCAGCGCAGAGAAGGGAAAATCAGCTTAAATTCGGTATGGTATTTCAGTCATTTAATTTGTTTCCTCAGTATAACGTGCTTAAGAATGTAACCCTGGCCATGGAGCTTCTTAATAAAGAAAAGAAAACCATGACGCAGGAGCAAATAAATGAAAAAGCCATGTCTTTAATAGAAAGAGTGGGACTTAAAGAAAAAGCAATGAATTTCCCTTGTGAACTTTCAGGTGGTCAGCAGCAGAGAGTTGCCATTGCAAGAGCTTTGGCTCTTAACCCGATGATTCTTTGTTTTGATGAGCCTACATCAGCTCTTGATCCTGAATTAACAGGCGAAGTGCTGAAAGTAATAAAGAGTCTTAAAGATTCTGACAGTACAATGATCGTAGTAACTCACGAAATGGCTTTTGCCAGAGATGTGGCCGATAAAGTTATATTTATGGATGACGGTGTAATTGCAGAAATGGGAACACCGGAAGATATATTTGCTCATCCGAAAAATGAAAGAACAAAAGAATTTTTACAGAGGTATTTTGAATGATAACAGGCATATTCAGTGGAATGGTAATGCAGCGGGATAAGGAGAATAAAAGTCTTATCTATATTACCACAGATGAAATTATAGAAAATATCAGTTGTAAAGCACAAAATGGCACTAATTTTGATGTTTTGTATAAAGATGGTGTTATTTCAGGGATTCCTGTAGGTGGACCGTACGACCTTAAAATTAACGATGCTTTATATACTGACATTTATGTAGGTGACCTTTGGATATTGGCCGGTCAGTCAAACATGGAAGGTAATGGTGTGCTTGGTGAAAATGACTTTAACTATACACCAAACGAAAATATTCGTGCTTTTTACATGACAGATGAATGGCGTCCTGCTAAAAATCCTCTCCATCATTGTAGTATTGCGAAAGATCTGGTGCATACTGAAGTGTGCCACGCCGCAGAACAAAGATCTGGAGTGGGGGCAGGTAATGCACTTTCTTTTGCCCTTAAAATGTATGAGTACACAGGGGTACCTCAGGGCTTAATTGCCTGTGCTCACGGTGGTACTTGCTTAGGTCACTGGAATCCTGCAGGCAAGGAAGTTGGCGGCGATAAGAGCCTATATGGTGCAATGTACAGAAGATTTACAGCCAATGGTAGCCACATTAAAGGAATACTCTGGTATCAGGGATGTGCAGACGGGGAAATCTGGGCTGAAAAGGATTTTACCGCAGGCACAACACATCTATTTAATTGTATGAGAAAAGACATGGGGAACGGTGAAATTTTACCCATAATACAATGTCAGATAGGTCGCTGGTCAGATGAATACAATCAGGAAGATCAGGAACACAACAGATGCTGGTTTTCCATAAGAAGACAGCAGTTAGCCCTTAATGATACGATTGAAAATATAGATACTGTAGCGTCCATTACATATAGAACAGATGATCATGTTCATTTAACTTCAGACAGCCAGTGGAATCTGGGGGTTAAAATGGCAGAGGCTATGGTCAATCTTATAGATCCTGAACTAGCCCGAACCATAGGAGCAAAGCCTGCTATGAAAGTCGGTAAAATGTTTCTTCAGGGAGAAAAGGTGTTTCAGGAATACACTGATGTTGTCATCGAAATTGAAAACTCTAATGGTGATTTAGTAGCTGAACCGAGAGCCATGGGTTTTTCGCTGGCAAAAGAGCCTGATGTTATTGATAACATGAGATATCCTTATGATGCTTATGTTGAAGGAAATAGGATTATTGTAAGATTCCGCATGAATATTAAGGATTTATCGGAATATTACCTTTATTATGGCTATGGCTGTAATCCATCTTGTAATATTACAGATGAAAACAAAAATCCGGTACCATGTTTTGGTCCTGTTAAAATAAGTGAAATATAAGATTCCGGACAAATTAAAAGCTGACCTTGAAAAGTCAGCTTTTTGTTATTTAGTCAATATTTTGATTGCTTCCTGTAAAGGATCCCAGATTATCAGATTGGTTTTCTCAACCAGAGGTAATGCTTTTGTGTAAATACAAGGGAATTCGGTACAGCCCAGGATAATATTATTACTGCCTGCGGACTTTGCCTGCTTTTCAAGCATTTTAACAAATCTCTGACATGTATCATCAGTAATTTTATCCTGTTTAACAGCTTCAATTAAATCTCTTAATTCTGTAAAATCATTTTCGTTTGGGGAAGTAAGAGCAATGTCGTATTTAGCACAGGTACTTTCAAATATTCCCGACATAATTGTTCCCTCTGTAGCAATAAAGCCCGCTGATTTGATGTTTGCTGCCTGCATTGCCTTTGCAACAGCAGAAATAATGTTTACAACACGACTTCTAGCTTCCGGAACTATTTTATAAACTTCTTCTAAAAATACGTGAGAAGTATTACATGCCAGCACTATATGAGTAGCACCGGCATCCAAAAGATTTTTAATGGATTCGGCTAATAATTTTACCAGTAAAGGACGTTCCTCTTCGTAAATTATTGCACGGACACGACTTGGCATTGTACAACGATTGTCAATTATGATTCTGGGACGATCCCATTCTTTTTCTGCAGGAGTTGCCTTAAGAAGCTGGTGAAAAAAGTGAAGGGTAGCGTAGGAGCCCATGCCGCCTACAATACCGATAGTCATTTTATCATATTTGCTTTTGCTCATAATAAATTGCTTCCTTCCGCACGCTTTAAATCGTCTATATCGTCAATTTCGCACCAGTAGGATTCAGGTACATTTACAACCTTCATGTCCCACTTGTTACTGTGCATTATTTCTTTAAGTACTAATTCGTAGTAGCTGTTTACATTACCTGATTCAACCTCTTTTACAAGAGCAGGAGCAAAGGCCTCGTTCCAAAAATCCTTTTTAAATTTATAAATATTCACTGTTTTTCTGTAGTTAGTATAGTCAAAATCAGGTCCTTGTTCTTTTTTCAAAACAAGATTAATAGCCTCCTCCTCATTCTTGATTTCAATAACAGAACCATCCATTGTTTCTTTGTTGAAGAATGAGGTTACAATAGCGCAGTCTGCATCTGATTTAATCATATCATCCAAAAGAAGCTCTGAATAAAGTAAATCACACTCAAAAAGACATACATCTTCATCAGAATGCTGCGCAGCCATCCAAAGTGAATATATATTATTTGTTGTTTCATAAATACTGTTTTCGATATAAGAAATCGGAGTGCCTTCGAAGTTGTCTGAAAGTTTTTCTTTAATATATGAAGCCATGTGACCTGTAACGATTACAAACCGGTCAACACCCATGGCTTTGATTTTTCTCATTGAACGAACAATAAGAGGAATATCCTTTACAGGCACCATGGATTTTGGCATTGTATTTGTAATTGGTTGTAATCTTCTGCCAAAGCCGGCAGCTAAAATAATGGCTTTCATTTTTTCGACTCCTTCAAAGTCAATTATACCATGAGAGCATGGGTTTGTAAAACAAAATCAGGTTTTAGAAAGATACATAAGCCACCTGTGAGGCACAATTCTGGCAAGAACTCTGTAAAACTTGTAAAATACCTTATTTGTATAAACACCTTTTCCTTTTTTGGCAGCTTTAAGAGATTTATATGCTACGTCTGAAGGATTACAATAGGGCAGTGTTTCAAAGGTTTTTGAACGACCTGTTATATTGGCTACATCAATAAATTCTGTGGACATAGGTCCCGGACATACTGCTAAAACATTTATTTTACGCTTTTTAAGTTCAAAACGTACAGCCCTTGAAAAACTTAACACATAAGCCTTTGTAGAACAGTATACAGCCATATTTGCATTAGGAACAAATGAGGCTATAGACGCTACATTTACCACAGCGGAATTTTCTTTCATATATTTAAGTACCAGATTTGTAACTACTGTAAGCCCACGAACATTCAGATTACATTGAAGCATCTGCTTATGATAATCTGCTGTGGCAAAATCACATAAGTCACCAACACCGGCGTTATTTATAAGAAGTTTAACATCAGGTTTTTTTTCTTTAAGATAGTCATGAAATTCTTCATACGTTTCTTCTTTACTAAGATCGTAGGGAAGTGGAACAACATTTTTATCAGGATACTGCTCTTTAAGTGCTTCCAGTTTTTCTGTACGGCGAGCAATAACCCAATACTCGTCTATTTCCGGATAAACTTTTGGAATAAACTTAATGAATTCTGCTCCTAGACCTACAGAAGCACCGGTGATGATGGCTACGGACATAAGAATTACCTTCCTTTTCTGATACTTTTAATTACAAATACAATTACAGGTACCATAACCAGACCTACTGCCATTTCGATTAAGAAATTGAAACCAATAAGACCTGTAATAATGTAAAGAACCAAATCTTTTCCTTCAGCCCAGGATTTAAAAATGTCCAGGAAGAAAAGATACCCGCCTAGTACAAAAAGACCTGTATTACAAACAGGTGCAGCAATAGATGCAAGAATTACACCTAGTTTTGTTTTTCCCTTGTTTGCAAGAGTATTTGCAATGACACCTGCTACAAAACCTGCAACCATGGCTTTTAACATACAAAGTACAACTGTCATAATTGGATCTTTTTGGTACATCATTGCACCGCCCACATCAGTACCGGATATAACAGAAGCAGTAACAACTACACCGAAAACGGCACCCAGTATTGTACTGGATTTAGGTCCGTACATAACGGCACCCAGTATAATTGGGATTATGGAAAGGGTAATAGCAAATGGACCTATCTTTATTGCGCTTACTAAAGTCTGTAATACAATAAGTACTGCTGCTAAAATCGCAGTGCCTACAATCATCTCTGTTCTTTTATTTGTTCTCATGATTTATTTCCCCTTTCTTTCTGTGTTTTTCTGATAAATAACCTTTAGTCCCTCTAACATAAGGTTTGGATTATAAGTGATTTCATGAGTAGTGTGCTTACATATTTCTTCAGCTAAACCACCGGTTGCAATAACTGTACACTTTTTACCAAGCTCTTTCTGGAATCTGTCAATCATTCCATCCAGCATAGCAGCTGTACCGAATACCATACCGGATTGCATACAATCTACAGTGTTAGTTGCAATAGCTCTTTTAGGTGGCTGAATACTTATATGAGGAAGCTGAGCTGTGTTGCCGGCCAGAGCATTTGCTGAAATTTTTACGCCCGGAACAATGGCACCACCGATTAAAGCAGCGTTTTCATCCAGAACGCTTAGTGTTGTGGCAGTACCCATGTCAATCACAATGGCAGGGAGGGGGTAAAATGCGGCTGCTGCCACACTGTCTACCAGAAGGTCACTACCAAGCTGTGCAGGGTTGTCGATTTTAATGTTGATTCCTGTTTTGATTCCCGGTTCCACAATAAGTGGGGCTTTTCCGGTAAGAGTTGTAACCGCTTGTTTAAGTGCATAAGTAAGCTGTGGTACAACAGATGAAATAATTGCTCCGTCAATTTTGTCGGGAGTCATGTTGTGAAGTGTCAACACGGATTTGATAGTAACTGCAAGTTCATCAGCAGTCTTACTTGTGTCCGACGAGATTCTTAATGTGAATAACAGCGTATCCCGGTCATAAGATCCAAGTACAATATTGCTGTTTCCAACATCAATTGCTAATAACATAATATTTACCTCCTTGCTACTGTTCTTTATGGTGATACAGTGCAAGGTGATTATAACATAAGCCTTGGTAAGCCTCAACCCTTGCTGTTATTCTTTTTAGATGCTAAAATATATGAGCTATGAGTTTAAAAACATATAAATACAACAGGGTGTCGTTTTTTGCACCTGAAAGAAAAAAATTAAGAATAACATTGTTTTTGGTTATAACCTTTGTTTTGTTATGCATTACTGCCATCGGTATTACAAAGGATAATTTTTCTATTGCTGTCAGAGAGATAAATATTGAGCATGAACAAATACCTGAAGAATTTGACGGCTATCGCATCTTACAGATATCAGATATAAACGGACAGTATTTTGGTAACTATCAGGAAAGACTTATTAATGCCATAGACTCTTTGAAAGGTAATTATGATATTGTAATTATGACAGGAGATTATGTTTCTGATCCTGAAACAGAGGATTTCCGTCCGGTGCTTGATGTGTTGGAATATTTAAACAGGAGTACACCTGTTTATTACTGTCTTGGTGAAAGAGACTATGCATGGGAGACAGAAGATGTAAATACAACATTTATGGCTTTTAACCCTATAACAAAGAATGCTCTTATGGAAGAAATGGAAAAGGCGGGAGCTACTTTTATTTATCCTATACAGGAAGTAACAAAAGGGGATAGCCGCATATTTATTACAGGTCCCAAATATTACGAAGCTGCATTTACGGACCTTGGTTTTGACATGGATGAACATTTCAGTATCTGTGTTACTCATGCTCCAATCACTTACAATGTAAGCAGTCGTATTTCTGAAAAGAATTCTGTTAGATTACAGGAAGTTGACTATGATTTTTCCATATCCGGCCATACTCTTGGCGGTGTTATAAGATTACCGATTCTGGGCGCTGTTTATGCTCCTTCAGAAGGGGCTTTTCCCCAGGAAAACAATACTTACGGCCTGCATACAGATGACGCAGGCCGCATAAACTACATTTCTTCAGGTTTAGGATCCACAGATAGGGTTCCTTTCAGGGTTATGAACACACCTGAAATATGTGTATTTACATTACAAAAAGCAAAATCTTAAAAATAATTTTCCAGTAAGTATGGGAGCAATGTTTTTGAGTTCTCCCAATCCAATACCTGCTGGCTGTAAATATCATATGTTTTGTCATGATATTTACTTCTTAAAGCGTGGTTGTATGGAACATCACCATCACCATTACCAGCTGTCATCTCAATACATAAAGCGGGTTTACCGGTAGCTGAACGGAACCAGTTTTCAAAACCACCGCCGTAGCTTCCTAATCTTGTTGTTACACCGGCAACTGTAAAATTCAGATGATCGCCTGCCAGGTTAGCAAGTTTTGTATCTCCCGGTACAGATCCGGTGACAGGATCCTGCCAATAGATTATTTTACCTTTGGTGTGGAAGTTCAGACAGAATTCGAAGTTGTTGGTTTGAACTAATTTCATAAGATTTTGTGTTTCAGGTTCTGATGCGGCAGAAGTTCCCGGAAAATTCATTTTAGAAGGTTTTGTGTGTTCATTATCAGCAGCTTTCATATCCTCCCAACAGAATGGAAAATTACGGTTTAAATCCACACCACGACCATTAGCTTTCCAACTTACCTGACCCCATTCGTTTATATCTGACACATCATCAGGAATTGCAAAAGCATTACAAATATCAACACCATCCGGGTTGTTCATAGGAGATATGTAAACTGTAAAATTGTTAAGTAACTGAACTATATCATAGCCTTCGTAATCTTTATCAGAAGTATAGGCTATAGCCATTTCTTCTGTTTGTCTTAACAAGTAGTTGGTATTTACGTTTTCTCTGGCATGTATAGAGCCTGTTAAGAGGACTTTTGTAGGTCCTTTACCAAGCTTTATAACATACATATCTTTTCCTTTGTAAGATTTACCTATATGTTCAGCGTTTATTATTTCAGGATATTGCTGACAAAGGGATAACACATCATGTATACATCTGTCAGACGTATATATACGGTAAGGATCAACCACTTTGCCATCAGCAGTTAAAGATACCTCTACAGTAGGTAAAGGTGTAGGGGTTGGTTCCGGTATTGCAGTAGGAACTTGTGTGATTTGTGGCGTATTATCTTTTTTTTCTGTACATGAATTTATTAAAAGTATAATGCCTGCTATTATCGCTATAAACACCACAGCTACCATTATACGTCTTCTTATATATATTTTTTTCATTACGTTTCTCCTGATACATAAAAAAGAGACCTGGTTTTGTAAAGCAAGTCTCTTTTGTCATTTTATTCCTCTTCACCCTGCTCAGGTAAAATGCACTCCGAAGGGGCTTCTCCTGTCATGCTTACTTCCATGATAATAGGTAATACCATAGGATTACGCTTTGTCTGTGCATATACATATTCATGAATTGCATCTCTGATGTTACTTTTTTTAAGAGACCAATCATGTTTTCTCTTGCTTTCTTCAGTTGCAAGCAGAGCTTCTCTTGCTACCTCACGGATAGCAGTCATTAAATCTTCGGCTTCACGCATATACACAAAACCTCTGGAAATGATGTCAGGTCCTGCTAACAAAGCACCGGTATCAAGATCAATAGTCATAACAACAATAATAAGACCATCTTCGGACAAATGCTTTCTGTCACGAAGTACGATGTTTCCTACATCACCGACACCAAGACCGTCAATAAGAATGTTTCCGGCGGTAACTTTTTCTTCAACACCTACACCCTCAGGACCAAAAGATAATACATCACCATTCTCGATAATGAAAATGTTTTCTTCATCCATACCAAGTTTAAGAGCAATATCTTTGTTTCTTACCAGATGCTTGTATTCTCCGTGTACGGGCAGGAAATACTTTGGTTTAACAATAGATTGAATAATCTTAAGTTCCTCTTCGCATGCGTGTCCGGATACATGTACTTCAGAAATTGATTTATAAATTACATTTGCACCTTTTTTGAAAAGCTCGTTAATCATTTTTGCAATTGGCTTTTCATTACCAGGGATAGGGGATGCAGATACAATAACAGTATCGCCCTTTATAATATCAATCTGTCGGTGGGTAGATATTGCCATTCTTGTAAGTGCTGACATTGGTTCGCCCTGGCTGCCTGTTGTAATGATACAAAGTTCTTCAGGAGGATAATCATCCATGTCTTCAATGTCAATAATAACATCTTCTGTGTTTTTCATGTAACCTAACTGGGTAGCAATGTCTACAACATTAACCATACTTCGTCCGCAGATAACACATTTTCTGTTAAATTTTAACGCAGTATCAATAATCTGCTGTACTCTATGAATATTTGAAGAGAATGTAGCTACAATAGCACGACCCTTAATGTTTGCAAACAGTTCATCAAAAGTGCGACCTACGGTTCGCTCGGACATTGTAAAACCTTTCTTTTCAGCATTGGTGCTATCGGCCATAAGAAGAAGTACACCTTCTTCGCTTAATTCAGCAAAACGGGTGAGATCAATGGGGAGACCATCAATAGGTGTAAAGTCAACCTTAAAGTCACCGGTATGAATAACCATACCCGCAGGTGTCTTTATTGCAAGAGCTGCTGCGTCTGCAATACTATGATTTGTACGGATAAATTCAACAAAAAAGTCGTTAGTAACAATAACAGTTCCATAATCTACAACCTGGAGAGAAACACGATCTTTCAAATTGTGCTCCTCAAGTTTTTTTTCAACAAGAGCTATAGTAAGCTTTGTACCATATATAGGCACATCAATATCCTTAAGGAAATAGGGCAGTGCACCAATGTGGTCTTCATGACCATGGGTGAGGAATATGCCCTTAATCTTCTTTGCATTCATTGTAAGGTAAGTTGTGTCAGGAATAACAGCATCAATACCCAGCATATCACCTTCCGGGAAGGCCACACCACAATCTATAATAATAATCTCATTGTCAGATTCAAAAACAGTAAGGTTTTTTCCTATTTCACCAAGACCACCTAAAGGAATAATTCTCAGGTTGCCTTTAATACTTTGTAATGCTTTCTTTTCCACTTCGGAACCTCCTGAATCTATAATGTAATTAACGCTCATAATCGTCTTTGATAATTATATCACATATTTAAAATAATATACAATACTTGGTAAGAAGAAAATGTGTAAAAAATGTAAGTATTTATGGTATTTTTTGCAGTAATAAGATATTCAAAAGTTACATTAAATGACACATATATATGATAATTATATATAATCAGGAAAGTATTAACAGTTAAAAAATGTTGCAAATAAACGATAAATATGTTATACATAATCAATTGAAGTAATATTTTTGCATTGAATTTATTTTATTGAATTTAGGAGATAAGAAAAATGAAAAAATATATTATTTTGGCAGATATGACTTGCGATTTATCTGAAGAAATCCGTAATGAAATTGGAATGATTGATTATGTACCCGGTCATGTGTATATGGGAGAGGGAAAGGATATACCGGGTGTGCTTTCCTGGGACGATATTTCCAGAACAGACTTCTACAAAGCACTTTCAAATAAGAAAAGTAATTTTTCTACAGCCCCTGCTAATGTTGAGGAGTATTACGAAATTTTTGAAAAGTATGTCAAAGAAGGTTATGCTATTCTCAGCATGTCCCTTTCATCCAAAATAAGCTCAACACATGATTTTGCTTCAATGGCAGCAAATCGAATCAAAGAGAATTATCCCGATTCTTCAATATATTGTTTTGATACATTCAGAATGTCAGGCGGATTTGGTCTGCTTACTTTATACGCACATTTATTGAAAAAAGAGGGAAAATCCTTTGAAGAAGTAATTGCTTGGCTGGAAGACAACAAGAGGAAGGTTCATCAGATGGGACCTATTGATGACTTGTTTTTTGTAGCAAGAAGAGGTCGTCTTACTATGGGTAAAGCTGTTATGGGAAGTTTTGCAGGTGTTAAACCGATGGGTGACTGCAATGCTGACGGCTATACAACTGTAATTACTAAGGTGAAAGGCATTGGTAAGGCTCTTGATGTTACGGTTTCATATATGAAAGAAACTGCTGTTGATGTAGAAAACAGTTATGTAATTGTTGCGCATTCAGACAGAGAACTTTATGCCGAAACCCTGAAAAAGAAAATAGAAGAGGAAGTTAAACCTAAAAAAGTGTTTTTTACAGATGTTTTCCCGGGTTGCGGAGTTAACATCGGACCGGGCATGGTAGGTGTTTTCTACCTTGGCAACGAGATATCCCAGGATCTCTCTTATGAAAAAGAAATTATGAACAGAATCACAGGGAAATAAAGTACAATGGTAGAACGTATTGACGCACAAGAATATTATAATCTCATTGACTATGGAATAAGAAACCTTTCTCTGTACAGGGATTATGTAAACGATCTTAATGTTTTTCCTGTCCCGGACGGTGATACCGGCTCCAATATGGTAATGACTTTACAGAGTGGATTGCTGGCTATTGAAGAAATTTCAGAGGAGCTTTCAGAAATGGCTAAGAAGTTTTCTCGTGCTGTAATTTTTGGCGCCAGAGGAAATTCAGGTGTTATTGTTTCCCAGTTTTTTAAAGGGATGTCAGAAGTTTTGTTTGATAAAAACTCTGCCGACGCAGGTACATTTATCAATGCTTTGGAAAATGGTGTGAAAAGTGCCTATGCTTCTGTAGCTAATCCTGTGGAAGGTACAGTTCTAACTGTTATACGAGAAGGTACCGAACATGTTAAAAATGAACTTGAGAAAGGCTTAATCAATTCAATTGATGATGTAATAGATGCATTTTTAAAAAAAGCAAAAGAAACTCTTAAAAACACACCGGAACTGTTACCGGTTCTTAAATCTGCCGGTGTTGTTGATAGTGGCGGAGCCGGAATCGTTTATGTTTTTGAAGGAATGGGGAAATATCTCAATAACGAACCACTTTCCAGAATAGAAACAAAATTGGTTTTAGAAAACAAAGTGGATTTTTCTTCTTATACTCCGGAAAGTAAATTTGTGTACGGCTATTGTACAGAGGTATTCATTCAACTTCTTAACGGTAAAATACCTTTTTCACATTCTGAGTTCAGAGCACAACTGGAACTCATGGGAGACTCAGTAGTAACAGTTGAAGATGGAGATAAAGTTAAAGTTCATGTACATACATTTACTCCGGAAAAGGTGTTGGATTATTGTCATAATTTTGGTGAGTTTTTAACACTTAAAATAGAAAATATGAATGTACAGCACAGTGAGGTTAAACAGAATTCTAAAACAACAAGAGATTCTGTATTATCTGTTGTTACCGTTGCTCACGATACTCGCATGAAACAATACTTTTTCGACATGGGGGCAGATATCGTTATATCAGCAGATAACTGTTGTTCTCCAAGTGCAGCCGATTTTGTCCGGGAGTTTAAAAAACTGGACACTGATACTATTTTGGTTTTTCCTAACAATAAAAATACAAAACTTGTTGCAGAGCAAGCGGCTAAACTTTACGATAGGGCAGATATAATTGTTGTTCCCACAAAATCAGAAGCCGAATGTTATGCGGCTCTTCCAATGATTGATTTTGTTTGCGAGGATATTTCCGGTCTTGTAGAAAAACTAATTGAGACAATAAAAAATGTTACTATTGTGGTGGTGGCTCAGGCAACAAAAAATGCAACATATTCAGGTATGGTTATTAATAAAGGTGATTATGTGGCATTAAAAGGGGAACGGTTAATAGCAGTGGGTACAGGACTTGATTTGGTGGCTATAGAAGCTGCTAAGGGAATTCTGTCAGAAAAAGAGACCAATATTTTAACTGTTTTTACAGGTAAAAATACTCTTAACGATGATGTTGAGGAGTTGTGTAATTCAGTTACTGCTGATTATTTGTATACAGAGACGGAAGTTGTAGAAACAGAAAACACAATGTTTAATCTTGTGCTTTCTTTTGAATAAGCATTGATAAAAATGAGGAAAGGTTGCAAATGATTTATGAGAAAATTAGATAAGAAATGGAAAATTGTTTTATATGGATGTTCAGGCCTTGGTCTTAATATGCTTAACATCATAATAGGTACCCACCTTTGTAACGGTTTGTTGGCAGAAGGATTTTCTGAAAATTCTGAATTCTGGACATACAGTAACCGTACGCTGGTAGTTGTAGGCATATGGAGTGTTATGTCTTTACTGGTTAAAATATTGGATGGACTTATTGACATTCCTTTATCGTCTTTTACAGATAACTTGAGAACCCGATGGGGAAGAAGACGTCCTTCAATTCTTCTTGGGTACATTCCTTTACTTATTTCTTATGTACTGTTTTTGTTTCCGTTGGAAAGTGAGGCTACAATACTTAATACAATATGGTTTGTTGTACTGCTGGGTATTTTCTACTGTGCGTACACACTTACTATGATAACCTGGTATGCAACATTTGCAGAAATAGTAGAAGATGAAAATGACAGAATGTTCCTTTCAAATGTTAAATCAGTATGTGATGTAGCATATTTCAGCCTTAATTTTGCATTGGTACCGGCTTTTGTAAGTATGGGAATAAACATCCGTCATGTGGCTTTGATATTCCTTCCTTTGGCGCTTACAATGCTTATTCCTTTGTTTATGATTAAAGAGCCATCAACAAAAGATGGCATAATAACAGGTCAGGGAGAAGTGTTACAGGAGAGAGTAAGCTTTGTTAAATCTCTTGTTTTTGCTTTTAAAAATAAAAGATTTATATATTGGCTTTGTATTGCAGCTGTAATGAATATGGGTCTGCAACTATTCTTAGGTGGTATAAGTGTGTTCTTTTCAAATGTGGGAGACGGACTTAATATGACTTTTGTTATGGCATCTGCCTTTGTACCTGTGCCCTTTACATTGATTCTGTATAACAGAGTTGTTAAGAAAAAAGGTCTTAAATTTGCGTACCAATATATATTACTTGTGTTTTCTGTGGGAATGTCACTTATGATATTCTGTCCGTTGTTACCAAAAACATTACAGCTTCCTTACGCAATTATGTGTGCTGTTATAGTATCATTCTCAATCGGTGCATTTTTCTCAATTACATATACAATACCATCACAGTTGGCTGCAGAAGAAAATGAGAGAAGCGGTGTTTGTGCTTCATCTATGTATTTTGCTGTACAAGGCTTGTTTGAGGCAATATCTGCAGGCATAGCTACTCAGGTTGTTTTAGTATTTATCAGAACTTTCAGAGCTGGCGGTGCTGAGTCAGGACCACTGGTAAAATTCCTGCCTTTAATTGTAGCAGGCTTCTGTATGGTTGCTTTTCTTATGGCGTTTTTGTTGCCTGAATCTATTGCTAAGCTCGGAAAAGAAAAAGTGAGTAATATAAAATGAGTAAGTTGTTAAGAACTGTTTATAAAAACGGTAAGACTCTTTCAAAGTCTTCCAAAACCCTAGAGGATTTATATAAGATTATTTGTAGCCATGGAGATTCAGTTATGGCTGAATATTCTACTATGACTAAAAAGTTTACATACTCTTATAAGCAAGCTGAAGCTGATATTGGTAAAATAGCTGTTTCTATTAGTAAAGAAACAGGTGAGACCGGTAAGTTTATAGGACTTCATGGTGACAACAGCTATCAGTGGATAGTTATGTTCTGGGGTATTTTAAAAAGCGGAAACAAACCATATCTTATTAATTTAAGACAACCTGTTGATTTTACAACAAGAATATTAAAAACTCTTGATGTGAGCCATGTTGTAACATTAAATGATTGTCCTGACTACGGAATTAATATTTTATATTATGATGATTTGATCAAAAAGTCTGATTCTGTTTCCCGGGAAATAAATGTTGCCTTCGGAAATGAATTTGCCCTTGCCACCAGTGGAACAACTTTAAAGGAAAAAATCTGTGTGTACAATGGTGAAAAAATCTGTAATCAGTTGTTGAATTTTCCCAATATAGTCAGAGCAAATAAACGGATTTCCAGAGAAGGAAACAGTGGTATGAAGTTACTGGCGTTTCTTCCTATGTATCATATTTTTGGCCTTGAAGCCATGTATTTATGGTTTTCTTTTGCAGGAGCAACGTTTGTGTTTCTTTCAGATCTTGCACCGGCCAACATTTTAAGGACCTGTCGTTACCATGAGGTAACTCATGTTTTTGCAGTGCCGTTGTTATGGCATTCAGTTGAAAAAGGTTTTTTAAGAGAACTTGAGACTAAAGACGAAAAAACAAAGCAGAAGTTTAAAAAAGTATCAGCTTTGTCTTTGAAGATTCAGAATGTGTTTCCGAATTTGGGTAAAGCCTTTGCCGGTAAAATATTTAAAGATGTTCAGAACAAACTTCTTGGAACTAATATTAAATTCTGTATTTCCGGAGGAAGTGCTGTAAAGACTTCTTCGCTGAAATTGTTGAATTCTATCGGATATCATCTTTGTAACGGATATGGCATGAGCGAAATTGGTATTACTTCAGTTGAATTGTCAGGCAAGCCTAAAGAACTTATAAAAGGTTCTATAGGTAAACCTTTTGATTCTGTTTGTTATAAAATCGGAGAGCAGCAACAGTTACTGGTTAAAGGAGATTCCCTTTGCAGTAATGTTATTATAGACGGTGAAATGCAGTCTATGCCTGAATGGTTTCCAACAGGGGATATAATGCATACAGATGAAAAAGGTGCCTATTATATTGACGGACGTGTCTCAGATGTAGTTTTCGGTGATGATGGAGAGAATCTTAACCCTGACTATGCTGAACAGGCCTTCGAACTGAAAGATGCAACTGCACTTTCAGTACTTGGAAACAGTGATAATACCAGACTTATGTTAGTGGTAAGAATTTCAAAAGGTTTGATGCAGATACAAAAAGATCGCCTTAAAGATGAAATACGTTTATGTAATGAAAAGTTACCACCTTCTTATCGTGTTGGTATTGTGAAGTTTACATACGATCCTCTTATGAGCGAACAGGCTATTAAAGTAAGTCGTGCATATTTAAGAAGAGCTATAGAGGAAGGAAAGGTAAGCCTTTTTGATATGGATTTACTTGATCAGCCTGTTGAAGAAGGCGAAGACTCAGAGATAAAATGTATATTAAGAGAACTTTTTGCAAAGACACTTAATGTACCTGTAGAACAAATAACTGATAATGGTCATTTTATGCTGGATCTGAACGGATCAAGTCTTGACTATTTTACACTTGTAGGATTCATTCAGGAAAGATTTAATGTGAGAATTGACTTTGAAACAGGACAGTTTGGCTACAGTGTAAATGATTTTGAGAAAATAATTAAGGAATTGATATAAGATGTATGAATTTTTCAGATGGCTGGCACTTATATCTGCCTGGCCGGCACAACTAATCTGGTTCAAGAAAAAAATATTTTACCAAGATAGAAAATCCCAGGGACGTAAAGTCAAAGGAAATGCTTTGGTTATATCAAACCACTATAGCGCTCTTGATTATATGGTTAATCTCTATGTATTTCCCGGTCGCAAACTTTATGTTGTGCTTTCTGAAATGATATATCAGCTGAGCAAGTTCTTCTATTTTGGCATGAGATGTTTCGGAGGGATTCAGTCCAGACGTGATATTATGGGAATGGGCTTTATAGATGAAGCCGTCAAAGTGCTGGAAAAGGGTAAAATGGTACAGATTTTCCCGGAGGCATACACTAATGATAAGGATAAGGTTATGCAACCTTTTAAACCCAGTTACATAATGATTGCCTTAAGGTCGGGAGCTCCTATTATTCCGGTTATTACAGACGGCAATTACGGATTGTTTAAGAGAGTGCATGTAATTATCGGAGAAAAAATTTATATTTCTGATTATTGCACCTCTGAAAATCCTTCCAGGGAAGAGATACAGAAATTAAATGATATGGTATTTTACAAGTGTCTTGAGCTTCAAAAAGAATTGGACACAAAAATTGCAGGAGAAAAATAATGGAAATACTCAACATAATTCTGATTATATTTATAGTGTCTTCAGCTCTTTTTGGTATTGCATCTTTTTTTATTACAGCATATGTTCTCTTTTCGATTCATTTAAAACGTAGCAAACCGGAAAAATGGGGTAGAGAATGTTCTTCTGATGACCCGATTCAGGTTGCTATGTACAATGAAGGATTGGAGTGGGGAGAGGAAAATGAAGCTTTTAAGAAAGATGTACATATTGTCAATGAAGGTATGAATCTTTATGGTGAGTACTTTGATTTTGGTTATGATAAGGCTGTTATTATGGTACCGGGGCGTACAGAAGGTCTCCGTTACGGATACTTTTTTGCATCTGTATATAAAGAAAAAGGCTATAATGTGCTTGCCATAGATCAGAGAGCTCACGGTAAAAGTGATGGTAAATATAACACAATCGGATTTGAAGAGCATAAAGATATTATTTCATGGGCGGAGTTTATACATGAGAAATTTTGTGTAAAATCCATTGTTCTCCATGGTATTTGTATTGGTGCATCCTGCAGTATGTTTGCTCTTGTTTCTGACAAATGTCCTTCGTATTTGATTGGCATGGTGGGAGAGGGTATTTATCCTGACTTTTGGGAAAGTTTTAAAAACCATATGATTGCTCTTAAAAAACCTGTAGAACCTTTTATTACTCTGGTTAATATGTGGATGAAACTTTTTACCGGATATACAATGAAATTCGGACCTAAAAATGTTATAGATAAAATGGATAAAGCTCTTCTGATGATTCATGGCAAGGAGGATTTGTATTCTTTACCCTGTGAGGCTGAAAAACTGTATGAAATGAGCATTGCAAAGCCTAAAAATATTGTATGGGTTGAAAAAGGGGCACATTCTCAGCTACGCCATGCTGATAAAGAAAAATATGATAATGCAGTAAGAATATTCCTGGATAAGATAGCCATAAAACAGTAACAAAATTTATAAAAAATATTCTTAAAAACATGTATTGCATAGCACGGAACACTGTGTTATAATACCACTTGCTGTCCGGGGTGTAGCTCAGTTTGGCTAGAGTGCTTGCTTGGGGTGCAAGAGGTCGCCTGTTCAAGTCAGGTCACTCCGACCACATAAAAGTTCGTGTGGCCAAAGCCCGGAACTTTTATATGAAAATAATGCTCTTGCATTTTTTTTAGCTGTGTGATATAATGACCGGCGTACCTCAAAAGCGAGGGCATTTATATAATGCTGATTGCAGTAATGCAATCGCATAAGTGAAGCGGAATTGTGTAAAGGTAGCACGATTGACTCTGACTCAATTTGTCTGGGTTCGAATCCTAGTTCCGCTGCCATAACCGATCAGAGAGTAGTCTCTGGTCGGTTTTTCATTTAAAAAGTTTCTGTATGTTGTTATAATTTTTATTTCATGATAAAATTGTTAAAAATGATTTCGAGGTGGATATTAATGTTAACATATCTGAAAAAATGTTTATTGATTCTTTTGGTGGTTATTTTATCAGTTCCTGTATGTTTTGTTGCTGTAGGTGCAGATACGCTTCCTTTCCAAGTAAGAGATCTTTCCAGATATATACTTGAAGATAGTTCTTATTTTTCCGGTGCAAAACCTAATTGGACGGTAGATAAGATGCTGACTGATTTTGTTTCAGGAGACTCATATGAAGTTTATAATGGAGAAAATCCGGTTAATTCTTCTTCTGAAACAGTTAAGACCGGATTAACATTAAAAAATGAAACCCGGGATTCTGTTTGTACAATTGTACTTAAAGGTGACCTTAACGGTGACGGAAGAATAAGTACTATAGACTATATGAAAATTAAAACTTATATTTCCGGTAATAGCACATTAAGTGGTGCTTCTCTTAATGCTGCTGATTTTGATGGAAACGGTGAAATTAAAGCTTCTGACTATATGTTGGTTAAAGGTTATTTTACCGGAGAAGATGTTTACAAAAAAACTCCTGACATTGAGTTTTCTTATGTGAATTTTGAAAAACCTAAAAATATTATTTTAATGATTGGCGATGGTATGGGGCCTACTCATATAGAAGTTGCCAGAGAAAAAACAGGTGGTAATCTTAACGGTAAATTCTATTTGGATTATTTACCTAATAACGGATATGAAAAAACTTATTCTTTAAATGGTCTCACTGATAGTGCTGCTGCAGGTACTGCTTTGGCTACAGGATATAAGACATTTAACGGAGTTATAGGCTTAGATCGTAATGGTAATGAAATTCAAAATATTAGAGAGCTTTGTGCATCGTTGGGAATGAAAACAGGTGTTATTACTACTAAAAATGGTAATGATGCAACACCTGCTGCTTTTTCTGCTCATTCCACCAGCCGTAGTAATTCAGCTGAAATTGCTATGGATCAGTTATTGGATTTACCTGATATTTTATTGGGTGCAACCGATAATGGTTATAGTACTGCAATGGGTGATGCTACAGTAAGTGCAAAATACAAGACATATGATGTGACCAGATGTTATAGCCACAGTGTTTTGTACAAGGCAAAAACAGAGAAAATTTTTGGTACTTTCACAGCTTTGCAGGAAGTTGACTTACCAAAGGTAACCGAAAAAGCATTAAGTCATCTTGAAACACAGGATACACAAGATAAAGGTTTCTTTATCATGATTGAAGGCGGTAAAATAGATAACTACAGCCACAACAATGATCTTGATGGAATGATTAAAGAGATGGATGAATTTGATGAAGCAATTGGTGTTGCTATGGATTATGTTTACAACAATCCTGATACAATTCTTATTGTAACTTCTGACCACGAAACAGGCGGTTTGCAGGCTGACGGAAGCTTTACTACAGGCGGACATACAAATGCAGATTGTCGTGTAATGGCTCTTGGTTATGGTACAGAGGTGTTTGATGGTAAAATGGTTAATAACACAGACATACCGAAGTTTATTGCAAAGACATTAGGTATCAATAATTTTGGTGATCAGAATATAGGATATATGGAAACACCAACAGAGGTTACTTATTATAGTTCAGATAACAGTTTGGTACATACTATTACCCGTCCGAGTGTGGATGTCAGAATATCTCAGGGAGGATATACTGATGGAAAGTACTATTACCAGGCTTTCATTCAAAAAGATACTGCCAGCAATGAGGAAAATAATGTCGTTCAAATTGTTAAGTATGATATGGAAACCGGAAAAAAAGTTCTTACCAGTGAAAACTTAAAACTTAATCATGCAAATGATATAACCATGAACACAAAAACAAATCAACTTATTGTATGCAATAACAATCCTAACCGTACGAAGATTACTTTCTTAGATCCGGAAACTCTCACTATAACAGGAACAAAGGATATAGGAAGAAAGATATTCAGTATTGACTATAATGAAAGTAGGGATTGTTACGTTGTAGGAATTTCAGGTGGACAGACCTTTGCTGTTTTAGATAGCAATTTCAATAAGATAGCAGGACCTTATGAACCAACATTTATGTCAGAAGGATGTACCACACAAGGTGTAGGCTGTGATGATAACTATATTTATTTTGTTTTCTATTCTCCGAATGTTGTTACGGTTTATGACTGGAATGGTAAATTTGTACGCCTAATAACCCTTGATGATATTGACCCTGCAGCAATGGAGCCAGAGAATATCAGCAGTGTTGACGGTGAACTTTATGTAGGCTGTGGTTTGGGTGCGGGCTTACAGGTTTACAATGTAACCAATATAACAAAAAAGACAATTGAAGTTTACTTGCCGAAATAAGATATAATTACATTGGCCGTCTTTTGGGCGGCCTTTATTTTTTACTTGTGAAAAAGTTACAGATGTTGTATCATTAAAAGGATTTATTTTTTAAGTAAGAGGTACAGATGAAAGTTAAAAATCCTAAATTTGTTATATCTGCGGTTTCTGAAAAACAGTATCCTGAAAGTGACCTTTTAGAGGTGGCTTTTGCAGGTCGTTCCAATGTAGGTAAATCTTCTTTACTTAATTCATTGGTGGGAAGAAAGAATCTGGCATATAAAGGAAACACCCAGGGTAAGACAAGACAGATAAACTTCTACAATATAGATGACGAAATACACTTTGTGGACTTACCGGGTTACGGCTATGCGGCAGTATCTAAAGGCGAGAAAAATCTTTGGGCAAAAGTTGTAGAAGGATACTTAAATGTAAGACCTCAGCTTTATTTAGTGATTATGTTGGTGGATATTCGACATAAACCATCTAAAGATGATATTCAGATGTATACCTGGATTAAGAAGTGCGGTGTTAACCACATTATAGCAGTTACTAAATCGGATAAAATTGGTAAGACTCAGGTACCGGCACAGATAAAGATGATAAGAGAAACCTTGGAAGCAGGGCCTGAAGTAGATATAATTCCTGTGTCATCACTTAATAAAAAAGGTGTAGACAAGTTGTGGGAGGCTATTGATAGTTATATAGTTGAAGATGATGAGGAAACAGAGGGAGATAAAGAGTAATGAAAAAATTGTTTTTTAATAAAGAACAAGCAGAGGTCATGGCTAAGGAATATGGCACTCCGTATTATGTATATGATGAAAAGGGTATGGTGGAAGGCATCAGACGTCTTCAAAAGGCTTTTTCATGGAATAAGGGATACAAGGAGTATTATGCTATTAAAGCCTGTGCCAATCCTCACCTTATAAAAATAATGATGGATGAAGGCTGTGGCGTGGACTGCTCTTCATATACAGAGCTTATGATAGCTGAGGCATTAGGTGCAAAAGGTGAGAATATAATGTTTTCTTCAAATGCAACTCCTGCTGAGGACTTTGTGTATGCAAGAGAGCTTGACTCTCTAATTAACCTGGACGATATTACTCACATTGAATTTCTTGAAGCTAATGGCGGCCTTCCTGAAACAGTGTGCTTAAGATATAATCCCGGTGGAGACTTTAAAGTGGGTAACGCTATAATGGGCAACCCGGGAGAGGCAAAGTACGGAATGACACGAGTCCAGCTTACAGAAGCCGTTAAAAAGTTAATGGCTAAAGGGGTAAAATACTTTGGTCTCCACGCATTTCTTGCCAGCAATATGATTGAAAACGGTTATTACGCAAGTTTGGCTGCTATTCTTTTTGAAACAGTGGTTGAAGTAAATAAAGAAACAGGCGCAAAGTTTACATTTGTTAACTTGTCAGGTGGTATAGGTATACCTTACAGACCGGAAGAAAAACCTGTGGATTTAGAAGTAGTAGGTCAGGGTGTTAAAGAAGCTTATGAAAGAATAATTACACCATCAGCTTTAGGTGATGTGGCCATTAAGACAGAGCTTGGAAGATATATCACAGGTCCTCATGGTGTGCTTGTCTCAAGAGCCGTCCACAGAAAAGACACATACCGTCATTACATCGGTTTAGATGCCTGTGCAGCTAACCTTATGAGACCTGCTATGTATGGTGCTTATCATCATATAACGGTTCTTGGCAAAGAAGATGCACCTTGCGACCATGTATATGATATTACCGGAGGCTTGTGTGAAAATAACGATAAGTTTGCCATAGACAGAAGTATGCCTGAAATTGAAATGGGTGATTTACTTGCAATACACGATGCAGGTGCTCACGGCTTTTCAATGGGTTATAACTACAACGGTAAACTTCACAGCTGTGAAATACTTCTTAAGGAAGATGGTAGCACTAAGCTTATAAGACGTGCTGAGCAACCAAAGGACTATTTTGCTACATTTGATTTTGATGACACAATGACAGAAGTAATCAAAAAACGATAAATTGACAAAAGCAATAGTAACTATTAAAATAAATTTTTGTATTATCAGAATAATCAGGAGAAAGATAAAATGAAATCAGCAGATAATATGGCCAAGAATTTTGCGCCACAGGAAATTGAAGACAGAATATATGCGGATTGGCAGGAAAAAGGATATTTCAAAGGTGTAATTGACCCTGAAAAGAAACCTTTTACCATTGTTATTCCGCCACCAAATATTACAGGTCAGCTTCACATGGGACATGCTATGGATAACACCATGCAGGATATTATTATCCGTTTCAAGAGAATGCAGGGTTATGCTGCATTATGGCTTCCCGGTACTGACCATGCCAGCATTGCAACAGAAGCTAAGATTGTAGATGCTATGGCAAAAGAAGGTCTTACAAAAGAAGACCTGGGAAGAGAAAAGTTCTTAGAAAGAGCATGGGAGTGGAAAGAGCAGTACGGCGGAAGAATCGTACAGCAGCTTAAGAAATTAGGTAGTTCCTGTGACTGGGACAGAGAAAGATTTACAATGGACGAAGGTCTTTCTGAGGCTGTTTTAGAAGTATTTGTAAGACTTTATGAGAAGGGTCTTATATACAAAGGTGAAAGAATTACCAACTGGTGTCCTCATTGTAATACCTCTATTTCTGATATTGAGGTAGAGTACGAAGAACAGGACGGTGCATTCTGGTACATTAACTATCCTTTGGCAGACGGTACGGGTAACCTTATGATTGCAACCACAAGACCTGAAACTTTGTTAGGTGATGTAGCTGTAGCTGTAAACCCTGAGGATGAAAAGTACAAAGACCTTATCGGTAAAATGCTTATTTTACCATTGGTAAACAAAGAGATTCCTATTATCGCTGATGACTATGTTGAACTTGGCTTCGGTACAGGCGCTGTTAAAATTACACCTGCCCACGATCCTAATGACTTTGAGGTTGGTAAGAGACATAATTTGCCTGTTATTGCAATTATGGACAGCCGTGGCGTTATTAACGAAAACGGCGGAAAATACCAGGGTATGGATCGTTATGAGGCTAGAAAGGCTATTGTAGCTGATCTTGAAGCCGGTGGATACCTTGTTAAGACAGAACCATACAAACACAATGTAGGTACTTGTCAGAGATGTCATACAACTGTTGAACCATTTATTTCAAATCAGTGGTATGTAAAAATGAAACCTTTAGCTGAGCCTGCGCTTAAGGCTGTTAGAGAGGGTCAGACTAAATTTGTACCTGAAAGATTCTCTAAGATTTACTTTAACTGGATGGAGAACATTCAGGATTGGTGTATTTCAAGACAGCTTTGGTGGGGTCACAGAATTCCTGCTTATTATTGTCAGGAATGTGGTCATATTGAAGTTGCTAAAGAGGCAGTTACTGTATGTCCTAAGTGTGGCAGTACAAGAATGGAGCAGGATTCTGACACTTTGGATACATGGTTCTCAAGTGCTTTGTGGCCATTTTCAACACTTGGTTGGCCTGAAAAGACTCCTGATTTGGAATACTTCTATCCGACAAATGTGTTGGTAACAGGTTACGATATTATTTTCTTCTGGGTGGCCAGAATGATATTCTCCGCTTTGGAGCAGATGGGTGAGGTTCCTTTTGAACATGTACTTATCCATGGTCTTGTAAGAGACTCTCAGGGTCGAAAGATGTCTAAGTCTTTAGGTAATGGTATTGACCCGTTAGAGGTTATTAAGGAGTATGGTACTGACGCATTAAGATTTGCCCTTATTAACGGTAACTCACCTGGAAATGATCAGAGATTCTTACCTGAGAAGTGCGAATATGCAAGAAACTTTGCCAATAAAGTATGGAATGCAACCCGTTTTGTACTTATGAACTTTGATGAAAATCCAGACTTTAGCAAGGTGGATCCTTCTAAGTTTACTATTGCAGATAAGTGGATTCTTTCCGGTGCTAACAAAGTAGTCAAAGAAGTTACAGAGAACCTTGATAAATACGAACTTGGTGTAGCACTTGCTAAAGTTCTTGACTTTATCTGGGATTGCTACTGTGACTGGTATATTGAACTTGTTAAACCGAGACTTTTTGACGCTGAAAATGACAGCCGTTTAGAAGCTCAGTATGTACTTAACGAAGTGTTGGTAAAATGCTTAAAGTTATTGCACCCATTCATGCCATTCCTTACAGAGGAACTTTATCAGAACCTTTACAAGGATGCAGACAGCATTATGATTTCCAAGTGGCCTGAATTTGATGCTGCTATGGATTATGATGCAGAAGAGTCTGAAATGAATATAATTATTGAAGCTATCAGAAGCGTAAGAGCAGTTCGTACAGAAATGGATGTTCCGGCTTCAAGAAAAGCTCAGATTATTGTAGTAACAGACAAAGCTCACAGCCACGTATTCAATGAAGCATCTGCATACTTTGTAAGACTTGCTTCTGCTAGTAGCGTGAAGGTACAGCTTGATGAATCAGGTATTCCTGAGGATGCGGCCGCAGCAGCTGTAAGTGTTGCTAAGCTGTTTATGCCACTGGATGATTTGATTGATTACGAGAAGGAAATTGCCCGTCTTGAGAAAGAAAAAGAAACTTTGATCAAGGAGTTGGCTCGTGTAAACGGCAAGCTTTCTAATCAGGGCTTCGTTGCAAAGGCTCCGGCTTCAGTTATTGAAGAAGAGAGAGCAAAGCAGGCAAAATACCAGTCCATGTATGACAGTGTAATTGCAAGACTTGAACAGATGAAAAATAAATAATATTTTACCGTAATTATTTGGCGGGGGACTTTTTTAGGAAAGGTTCCTCGCTTTTTTTGTATGTGTTTCATAGATTGGTGGTATATTGTTAGTTGTATAATATTTTACAGAGGTATCTATGTATGAAGAAAGTTGAGTATGGAATTAAGGCTGTTACAGTGCTTTGTTTTTTTGGGGCAGTAGTTTATGCAGTGATAAATGGTGATTTTATGATGGCCGGGAAATGTGCTTTAGGTGCTTTGTTTTCCTTTTTACCGGATATAATATACGCTCTTAGCAAGAAACGTATTTCTTCTGTTATATGTGTACTTTTTTATTTGTTTTTATTAGGTGCTATATTTGCCACGGAAGTTTTTGGATTTTACAGCCTGATTCCTCATTGGGACACATTACTTCATGGTTTTTCAGGTGCAGTGCTTGCTGCGTTTGGTTTTGCTTTGGTGGATTTACTGAACAAGCCCGGAACTGGGAATGCTTTAAATCCGTTTTTTGTAGCACTGTTTGCTTTTTCTTTTGCTTTGGGAATAGGGGCTCTGTGGGAAATCTATGAATATTCATTTGACTGTATTTTAGGAATGAATATGCAAAGGTTTTTAACTTCTGATGGCGTGGTGCTTTCAGGGCAGGAAGCACTTTATGATACAATGAAAGATATAATCGTAGATTGTATAGCAGCGCTGACAGCTGCTTTTGTAGGTGGAACATGGTTTAAAATCAGAAAAAAGAGTGCGTAAGGAGAGTTTTGCATAGTAGTTTGAATAAAAATAAAGAAACTACTGTATAAATGTGTAGTAGTGTATGGTGAAAACACATAACTACTATGTGAAAAAGCGTAGTAGAACAAACAAAAAATGAGGAAACTACTATATAAATGCGTAGTAGTTTGGTAAAAATAGTGAAAACAACTACGCCAATATGGAGTTTTTAACAATAAACAAAAAAGACTCCCTGCAACAGGGAGTCTTTCTATGGGGTGAATGATGGGATTCGAACCCACGACCTCCAGGGCCACAACCTGGCGCTGCTAACCAACTGAGCTACATCCACCATGGACAACGTGTGAAAGTATACAGGATTTAACGATATTTGTCAATACAATTATTTTAAAATATACGAATATAAAGTTTAAGCGTTTTTCTTACCGGTTACATTGAAATTAATCTGTTGATATGCTAGAATTAATTCAGTTTTACGTATTGAAATTTTGGAATATTTTGAGGGGATTTTTTATGTTTAAGCGTATTGTTTCATTTGTTGTGACATTATCAATTTTAGTTTCCATGCTTAATGGTTTTAACATCAGCGCTTTTGAGGTTGTTAATAATCAGACTGCTGGTTCTGACCCTGATATTGGCTTTGGAAAATTGGTGGAAGAAACACCAGTTGAAAATTTTTATTATGATACTTACAGTACATATTGTGTTATCACCGGATATAGAGATTCTTCAGACACCAATATAGTAGTTCCTTCTCAAATTGATGGTCTCCCTGTTACTCAAATAGGTAATGGAGCATTTCGCTATTCTTATAATCTTCAGAATATTATCTTACCTGAAGGTCTTACATACATTGATAATTACGCTTTTGAAGGTTGTAGTGAACTGGTAAGCATTACTATTCCGGATACGGTTGATTACATTGGCAATGATGCATTTATGTATTGTTATAATTTGACTTCCATTAAACTTCCGGCAGCCTTGACTTCTATTAGTTCAGGCATGTTTTACGGATGCGAAAAGCTGAAAAGCGTACACATTTCTTCAAAAGTTACTGAAATAGGTAGCCTTGCTTTTTCAGGTTGCAGCGGTCTTGAAAGTATTACGGTTGAAGAAGGAAATTCCAAATATTCTGCAAAAGGTAATTGCTTGATTGAAAATGAAACAGGTAAATTGATCTTAGGATGCGGAAACAGCCAGATACCTGATGATGGAAGTGTTAAAATTATTGGCGCCAGTTCGTTTGCAAGCTGTTCCGGTTTAACTTCGATAGTTATTCCTGACTCTGTTACAAAAATTGAGAACCAGGCATTTTATAATTCAGGATTAAAAAGTGTTGTTATTCCGGATTCCGTTACAGAAATTGAAACATACGCATTTTATTATTGTAAAAATCTCGAAACTGTTGTATTGTCTAAAAACTTAAAAACTATCCCGGGATCTTTGTTTTACTATTGTACATCCTTGAAAAGTATTGAAATACCTGAAAGTGTTGAAAAAATTTCATCAAGTGCTTTCGCACAATGTTCAGCTTTAACAAGCATTACTATACCTGCCGGTGTTACTTCTATTGATTCTTCTGCATTTACGGGCTGTAATAATCTGGCCAGTATTCAGGTTGACGATGGTAATCAATACTATACTGACTCAGGTAACTGTCTTATAAGCAAGGCAAGCGGAAGCTTATACGTATATACCAAATATAGCACCATGCCAACGGATGGTTCTGTTAAAGATATAAAAAATTATTCATTCAACTGTTGTCCTGATTTGGAGTATCTTTTTATACCTGCCAGTGTTACAACAATTGCCAGAAACGGACTTTACAATTTGAATAACTTATCAACCATTATTGTTGATGAGAATAATGCAAATTATATGTCTTCCGGTAATTGTTTAATAGAAAAATCCACAAATACACTTTACAGAGGATGTAAGAGCAGTGTTATTCCCACAGACGGCAGTGTAACTGTAATTGGAAGTTTTGCTTTTTATAATTGTGCTGGCTTAAAAGAAGTTGTAATTCCGAATACTGTAACCAAAATTTCTGACCAGGCTTTCAGATATTGTTCTGATCTGTCTAAAGTTACTATTTCTGATAGCGTACAGGAAATAGGATCATCAGCTTTTTCTGATACAGCAATAGAGAGTATTATAATACCGGAAAGTATTGAATCACTGGCACCGGATGTGTTTTATAATTGTCGCAATCTTACTGATGTGCAGCTGCCACAAACTCTTAATTCAATAGAGCCCTATGCCTTTGGAAATTGTTCTTCTTTAGAGGAAATAACAATACCGGATTCAGTTGAACGCATTGAATATTCTGCATTTATAAGCTGTGAGAACTTAAAGTCTATAAAATTGCCTTCAAAGATAACATATATAGAATTTAACACATTTTCCTATTGTTATTCCTTGGAAGAAATAGTTATTCCAAATGCAGTTGAATATATTGGAATTACTGCATTTTCCGATTGTCATAACTTAAAAACAGTTGTTATTCCTTTAAGTGTGAAAAATATAGAATCAGATGCTTTCTCTTACTGCTATAATCTGTCAGACATTTATTATGCAGGCACTGAGGATCAATGGAATAGCATAAGTTATTACGGATATGACCTTGACTATGTAACAAAGCACTTTGGACATAGCTGTGAATATACATCAACTGTAGTTCCGCCTACATATACAGAGCAGGGATATACCTTACATACTTGTACAGTTTGTGGAAGCAGTTATAAAGATAATTATGTTGATGTACTCAAAAGAATACCTTTGTCAGAAGCTACAATTAAGCTTGAATACACAGAAGCATTCTATAAAGGTGCTCCGCTTACTCCTGAAGTAACTGTTACATATAACGGGACAGAATATAACGGGGCAGATGAGCTTAATATTACTTACGAGAACAATAACAAGGTAGGTACTGCAACTGTAACTTTAGAAGGCAAGGGTATGTTTGAAGGCAGTACAACTTTAACCTTTGAAATATCATATGAGGTTATACCTGAAAAAATCGTAAATGTTACAGCCTATAGTGAAATTGGTAAAATATCAATTTCCTGGGGCAAATCATCAGAGGTGGATACAGATTCATATAAAATTTATCGTTCTGTAAAAGGGGAAAATGATTTTACCTGCATTGCCACAATAAAAGGTCGTAATAATCTTACGTTTGAGGATGTTACCGGTGAAAAGGGAAGTAGCTACGAATATTATGTAACAGGTGTGGGCTTATATGATGCAGAAAGTTTGCCTTCTGAAATTACAACAGGTACTGTGTTAATTGATACAATACCTCCTGTAGTGCTTAAAATTTCTCCGGAGTCCTCTAAAGCTATAACAGGCGTGGTAACCTTATCTGTTACTGCCTCTGATAATGTAGCAGTTGAAGGTGTGAAATTCTTTTATTCATCTGATAACGGGGTAACATGGAATCTGATACAGGAGTCCTTAAATGGTGTTACAAATGCTTCCTTTAATACAAGTACATTAGAAGGTACTTCCGTTAAGGTTAAAGCGGTTGCTTATGATAAAGAAGGTCTTGAAAGCCAACCATTTATTGTTGCTTATATATTGGATAATGAAGGCCCTGGAAAAGTAACAGGTCTTAAGGCTGAGTGTTTGCCGTCAAAAATTACATTGTCATGGAACGATGTTTCGGATAATGATGCTTCGTATTTTATTTTACAGGGAAACAGAGATGGAAATTGGGTGACTGTAGCCACAAATATTACTACTTTGGGATATACAGTTAAGAACTTACAGCCGGATACATCATACTTGTTCAGAGTTGCTTGTGTAGATATATACGGAAATATTGGTGAATATTCTGACGCGTTCAATATCAATACTGCCAAAGATACAACAGCTCCTGTTATAACAAATCAAAGTCCGGCTTCCAGTCGTTTTAACAATCGGATTACTTATACTGTAACTGTAAAAGACGATTGCAATGTTGCAAAAATAACAATTCAGACATCTTCGGATGGTAAAACCTGGACAGATGTAAATGTTATGGAATACAGCGACTATGCAGCATCTAAAATTTATAGTTATACTATTGACCTTGCAGAATATGACGAAGGCAGTATATATGTAAGAGCTGTGGCTGCCGACCATACGGGAAATATAAGTGATACAAGCGATAAGGCGCCATTAAGCCAATATATTGTGGACAAGACTGCTCCGGGAACCCCTTCAGGCATAAAGGCAAACGGACAGGATGGATATATTACCATCCAGTGGAATATGGGTACGGAAAGCGATATAGCATATTATTCACTTTACAGAGCATTATCTGCTGATGGTCAATATACTTTGATAGCTTCAGGATTAAAAACTATTAACTATCACGATAAACAGGTTGATGTGGGAAATGAATACTATTACAAGGTTAAAGTTTCTGATACATGTGGTAATGAGAGCTTATTGTCCGGATATACATCAGCCACTGTAAATCCGGATAATGAAAAACCTGTTATAGAAGCAATCGGAAGTACATACATGAGCAAAATAAGTGAAAAAATTCATGTTGTAAGTGTGGCCGCTTCTGATAACAACAAAATTTCTGAAATTGTTGCAGAATTTTGTACTTCCAATGATACTTCCTACAAAGAACTTACAAGAGTTAAAGATATAAATAGTTCATATAAAAATATATCTGTAGAATTGCCTTGGGCAGATTGTAGCGAAGGCGACTATATTTTCTTACGCGTTTATGCTGTAGATATGGCCGGATTTGTTTCTGACTATAAGACTGCAACCTACCAAATTGATAACACTTGTCCTGAATTAAAGAACTATAATCTTTCCGGAGACGGAGAGAATGTTGTTCTTTCATGGCAGGATTCAGGAGAATCTGATTTATCCGGTTTCAGGATTTACAGATCAACAAACGGAATAAATTATACTTATTTAGGAGCACGCGGTGTTTCTGAATCTGGTAACTATACTTTTTACGATACAATTACAGCCAAAGAAAGCGGTAGTTATATTTACAAAATAGAAGCTGTAGACAGGGTAGAGAATTATTCTTATGAGGAGCTTATATATGACTATACGTATGTTTATGTTAATAAAGCTCCAAAAGCTAAATTTAATATTCCGAATTTGCTTATATTAGAGGTAGAGGAACTTTTTGACGGAACTTTATCTTCTGATGATATTGCTATTTCTTCTTATCTTTGGGATTTTGGTGACGGAACTACATCTGAAGAAGCAAAACCTGCAAAAAAATATAGTGAATTAGGTGAATTTACTGTTACATTGACTGTTACAGACAACGAAGGTCTTACATCTACTGTTAGCGGAACAGTGCAGGTTAAAGAACGTGAATCCTTAGGTACATTAAATGTTCAGGTGAAAGATGATAGCGGTAATAATCTTGCCTATGTTCCTGTTTATTTTGATTTAGGATCTGATATCCAAAAAGTGGTTTATACTGACTCATCAGGATTTGCTACATTACAAATGACACCTGGAACTCATATTATTGGTGTATATTCTTCCGGTTATTTACCTGTTAAGAAAGAAGTTACTGTGTTGGCTAATGCTACCAGATATATAATGCTTACGACTGTTGAAGAAGAACTTGTAACCGGTGAGTTCGAAGTTACAAGAATGACATTTGATGAAATTGTTGCTGCAGGTATAGATGTTTATGATCCTGATAATCAAAACGTATATTCAGCAACTGTAAGAGTAAGTTATGGTTCAACACCTCCTGTAGAAATCAGTTATTACAGAAATGATTTTAATATTATAAGTTACACTGTAAAATCTGTTGGTGGCTCACAAACAATTAAACCGGGTGACGACGATGATGATGACGACGGCAACGGAGGAACAATAGTCGGAACAACAGGCGGTGGCGGAGGAAGAAAGTTCTCCGGTTTAGGTTTTATATCCGGAAACGAAGGACAGGAAATAGTTGCTGTTTTAGATATTCCGGCACAGGCATCATTCTTAAAAGAATTTTTCGATGTAAGACTCCATATTATTAACAATGCTTCTTCAGACTTTTCTTTGGACATGAATGAGGTTGTTCTTAATGTTCCTGATGGAATGACTCTTATGGATAATGTAGAAAATGGTTATGAAAACAGCAACACTGTTAAAATCGATTCCATAAGAGGTCAGGAATCTAAAACATTGGCTTGGGTATTAAGAGGTGATAAGACAGGTGACTACGATTTATCTGCTGATTTTACCGGAACACTGTCTGAATTTAATCAGTTGGTTACTACACGATTTGAAACAGAAACCCCAATAAAAGTTTACGGTATGGATGGTGTAGTGTTCAGAGTTCTGGCAGCTGATGAAATTCACGGTGACGCATTGTATTTCAATGTTGAATTGGAAAATGCACGGGATGTTGATATTTATATGCCGTCAATAGGTTTGACTGATAAGATCCAGAATGTTTCTGAATCTGCTATTCCGGGAAGTGAAGCCTATATTTTGAACATATATGTTGAAAACGAGAGTGGTGCAAAACAATATATGCCATTCACATATGATGAAAATGATAATGTGGTATTAGGTATTAAGTTGCTGTCCCCGGGACAGAAATTGGTATATGAATATGTTTCATATAATGCCAGTGACTATGGTGGAACATCTTATTTCCATGAAGCCTGCGTAGAGAATTTTGAAGGAATCTTTGAGAATATCCAAGTAGGATCATTTGAAAAAGAATTTTACAGTTTTGAGGATTATTCTGAAAAACTTGATAAAATATTAAGTGATGAAAATCCTGACATTGAAGCTGCTTACCAGTATATTCTTGACAACAGTAATTATTACTATATGGAAGAAGCTGCCAGTGGTAAGGGCGATGTATGCGAAGTTTTATATAAGCTTTCTGATTTAGTATTAAACGGTGATGTTTCCATATTTACGAAAGAGGAAGAGGAGGAAATGATGAGAAAAATCATTCTTTCAATCCTTGCTGATAGTAGTATGGTTAAACAGGTAGAAGATCTTATGACTGTAAAATATACAGGTGCCGTTAAGGATATGATTAAAAAAATCGAAGACGGAATATTAGATGCTTATACAGAGGATAAAGATACTTCAGCTAATGTGATGAAGGCTTTTGCAAGTATAATTAAAGATAGTAAAGATCTTGTTATAACATACAAGACAAAGGGATCAGATGCCTTCAAGAAAGAACTTAATAAACAAATTGCAGGATATTCTATAGGAATAGCTGTAGATGTTGCTGATTATTTGACTGCATCAGATGAAAATCTTTCATTATCTAAGGTGTTTGAAGTTGGTAAAGACTGTGTTTCTGCTGTGTTAGAGGCTGTTAATAATGCGGAAAAAGACAGATATTACTATGCATTATTGAAAACTCAGTGTAATGCTGATGTGGCAAATTATATTTTAGATGCAATACTTGAAGCTACATATATTTCTCTTCCGGAACAAGTGCAAGAGAAATTGCAAGGTGACATTTTTGCTACTATAAGTGGTTTCTATGCGATTTATCAATATGCTCAAGAATTTAGCACAAACCGAGAAACTGATGTTTATCTGATTGCTTTAGAAATGAAGGCGCAGCTTCAGACTAATATGGATGAATACTATGAAAAATGGAACTATGCAGTGAATATGTTTGAGAAAGGTGCTGAATTAACTGCAGAATATGCAATAAAAGCTGCAATGAAGGCGGCCCTTGGAACAACGGTATTCGGTCTTGTGTCTGCAGGATTTAATATTTTAGATGCTGTTTTCGGCTTCGAAAGTTATGTTAAACAGCAAGATACTTTTGATGTATACAGTCTGTTGACAGGTGTATTTAAGGAAATATACGAAAAAAGTCTGGCTACAAGAGGAGAAACGGAAGACTTTTATACTATGGTTTATCTCCGAACAATTTGTGAACTACGAATTGACGGAGAAGTACAGTTCAGAGCATTTATGGATGATTACTTAAATGGTGTTTATGCAACTCCTTTATCTGAAGAAAAAGTAGTTGAAAAGATAAATGATGTTATGAATACTTTTTATTCTTCCTATAGTGAATGGAATGATGCTATACTTTATAAAGTGGTACATTCAAGGGATCTGATGTTCAACTATGAAAAAACCTCTGATATTATAATTCCAAAGGCACCACAGGTAAGCCTGGATTATGATAAATTGCAGACAGTACAGAGCTTTACATCAGAATACGAATATTGTTTCTCGGATGGTGCATGGAAAGCTTGTGACGGTAATCCTATTTCATTTGAAGTAGGTACTGTACCATCAGTGTTAAGAGTAAGAGCTGCTGCAGGTGATGAAAACTTTGCCGGCGAGATTACTACTGTAAAAATATTTGCAAGAAAGAATTTAAGTAAGCTTATATCTGTTAAATTTGATGGAGTAAACTATATTGTTGAAAATCTTTCTTCAAAATATAAATATCAGATTGCTTTTGTTGATTCTTCAGAAGAAAAGGTGAATTGGAATAATGCCGTAATTGTCTCCGGTAGTAACGGAGCAGCAGTTATAAGTGGTGTGGCTTGCTCTGAATATATGGTTATCAGAAGTATGCAGAATTCACTTTTAATGGAAACAACATCAAATCCGTTGTATGTTGCTGTTGATGTAAAACATACATTTGACCTCGTAATTGATGGTAACGGAACAGTGTTCCAGTCAGATGATTCAGGCAGATATTATAACGGTGATGACATAAGTCTTATAGCAACTGCAGCTGAAGGCGAGGAGTTTACCGGTTGGTATATTAACGGTGAATGTGTAAGTACAGATACATTTTACCTTGCTGAAATGCATGAGGATTTGCAAGTTAAAGCCGTATTTACAGGTGCAACGATTGAAAACATTTCCATTGTGCAGCCACCTGAAAATGCTGAGTATGAAATAGGCGAATATCCGGATTTGTCCCAGCTTGAGGTTGTTGTTACCTATTCAGACGGAACTACTGCTACAGCACAGCAATTTGCAACTCAACTTACATCTAATGTTGAAGGCGAAAGCTCTGTTTTAATAACTTATGGCGGTCATGCTACAAGTTTCAACGTTAATATAGTTTCTAAAGTTCATCAGGCTATTGCAAATGCTAAGCAGACAATCTTTACAGATGAAAGAACGGTTCAGGATTATATTAACGAAAAAGGAGTTGCTTATATTTATACTATTTATGTCAACGGTAAACAGGTTTCTGCTGACAGGTATCTGTCTACAGGTATGATTATAACAATTGAAAATCCTTTAACTTCTGCAATAGAGGCATTGGAAGTTGTAATTTATGGCGATGTTAATGGTGACGGAAAGATTTTATCTTCAGACTACATGTGTGTTAAGCGAAGCATTGTGGGAAGTTATGCATTGACAGATGCGAAACAAAAAGCTGCAGATGTTAATAAGGATGGTGTTGTTAATACAGTAGATTATATGAGAATTAAAGCTCATCTTGAAGGCTTTTTGAGTTTGTAATAGTTATTTATCGATTGTCGTAAATAACATTAACTATGATTTTAAGCGATTAATTATTGAATAGAAAATACTTCCCGGGTAACGGGAAGTATTTTCTATATTTAAAATCAAATTGTATTTTTACTGTATTTGTGTTAATCTTTATGTATTATACGTTGGAGGTTTTACCATGAAAAAAAGAATATGTGTTTTATTAGTTTGTATAAATATATTGACTATGTTTTTAGGTACAAATGTATATGCTGACGGAGTGAATCTGCCGGATGATACTTTTGGACCGGGAATAAAATATCTACAGCTTAGCAGTACTGATGGACCATTATCCGATAGTACAGGTTACCTTACAGGTTTAAAATTAAATGATAAAGCTGGATACGTGGTATCTTTCTTCGAGGAACAGGAAATAGTAACAGTAAGAAGGGAAGGCGTTATACTGGAAGATGATGATGTAGTAGCTACCGGAGATTTTGTGTGTATAGTAAATTCAGAGAGTTTGATAACAGACTCTATATCTATTGTTGTTAAAGGAGATACTACAGGAGATGGTAAAATTACAGCATCGGATTATATGTATATAAAAAGAGGTATTTCAGACAGTTTTTTTCTTCGTGGTTGCTATAGCAAGGCTGCAGATGTAAATGAAGACGGCTTTGTTAAAGCCGGTGACTATATGAGACTAAAAAAGATGATTGCAGGAAAGATTGAGTTATAAGGAGAAAAATATGTTTGATGCAGTAAAAATAAAAAATGAATGTGTAGAATGGATAAAGGATTTCTTTGAAAAGAATGGTCCTTCTTGTAATGCTGTTATAGGCATTTCAGGTGGAAAAGACAGTTCTGTAGCAGCTGCCCTTTGTGTTGAAGCTTTGGGTAAAGACAGAGTTATAGGCGTTCTGATGCCAAATGGTGTACAGCACGATATAGATATGGCTCAGCTCTTAGTGGATCATTTACAGATTAAACACTACATTGTAAATATTAAAGATGCTTACGAGGGGTTGGTAAAAAGCTTTCCTGAAAATCTTAAAATGTCAAATCAAACAAAGATAAACATTTCCCCCAGAATCAGAATGACTACCCTTTATGCAGTATCACAGAGCCTTAACGGAAGAGTTGTTAATACATGTAATCTTTCAGAAGACTGGGTGGGATACTCTACACGATACGGAGATGCTGCAGGTGATTTTTCACCTATGGCTAACCTTACAGTAACTGAGGTAAAAGAAATTGGCAGGGCATTAGGTCTTCCTGATGTATTGGTAGATAAGACACCTATAGATGGACTTTGTGGCAAGACAGATGAAGAAAATCTGGGCTTTACTTACGCTACATTGGATAAGTATATTAGAGAAGGCATAATTGATGACCCTGAAACAAAAAAGATTATAGACAGAAAGCATGAAATGAATCTTTTTAAGCTTCAGCTTATGCCAACATTTAAGCCTGAAATATAGGAGGGTAAAATGAAATATTTTGTTGCATCTGATATACATGGTTCGGATTTTTATTTGACCCAACTTATTGAAGCATTTGAGAAGGAACAGGCTGATAAAATGATTCTTTTAGGAGATATACTTTATCACGGACCTCGAAATGATCTTCCCAAGTGGTATGCTCCGAAAGAAGTAATACCTAAATTAAATGCACTTAAAGATAGAATCCTTTGTGTAAAAGGCAACTGTGATACAGAAGTTGACCAAATGGTATTGGAGTTCCCTATAATGGCAGACTATGCTATTATTACTTCCGGCAAAGAAGTTATATACATAACTCACGGACATAACCATAACAGCAAGAATTTACCACCTATTAACAAAAATGAAATTCTTTTACACGGACATACCCATGTGCCTGTTTGTAATGTAACAGAAACACATATTTACATGAATCCAGGATCGGTATCTATTCCTAAGGAAAACTCACCTCATAGCTATATGATTATAGAAGACGGAGTTTTTACATGGAAAAACCTACAGGGTGAAATCTATAAAGAATTCAGGAGATAAATATGAGTAATTTTAAATTAGGACTTCAGCTTTATTCAGTAAGAGAAGACTTTGTAAAGGACTACGAAAAGACCTTAAAAGAAGTTTCAAAAATGGGTTACGAAGTTGTGGAGTTTGCAGGCCTTTATGAAGCAAGGCCTGAAGATATAAAAAAGCTTTGCGCGGAACTTAATATAATACCTATATCTGCCCACTTAAGTGTTGACCTTAACTGTAACGACCATGAAAATTTAATTTTACCCTACGGTAAAATAGGCTGTCAGTATGTGGTAGTGCCATGGATTGATAGTACCTGGTTACCGGGAGAAGAACATTTTTCTGATTTTGACAAATATATGGGTAAAATATCAGAGGTTTCCAAAAAACTGGGCATGAAACTTTGTTATCATAACCACGAGTTTGAATTGGATGTTAAAGATGGAAAAACATATTTGGATACTTTGTATGAGATATATCCTGAAGATGTTTTACAGACAGAACTGGATCTTTGCTGGATAGCTTTTGCAGGATACAATCCGGTAAAATATTTAGAAAAGTACAAGAACCGTTCCAAAATAGTACATATTAAAGATTTTTACAGTAAAAAAGTTGGTTGTTCCAGGGAAGAAGCTGAATTTGAATTCAGAACTGTAGGTTCCGGAAAATTGGATGCAGAGGCAGTTTTGACTACCGTAAAAAACATAGACTGTAAATACCTTATAGTTGAACAGGATGCTCCCACTCCGGGTAAAACTCCCTTAGAATGTGCAGCTGAAAGTATAGAGTTTATTAAATCAAAGATATAGATAGGAGAAAACAGATGAATAGAAGATTACCATCATATCCTTTAATTACAATCGATCCGTTTTGCAGTATATGGCTTCCGGATGAACATCTTGCAAGGACAGATACAGAACTTTGGTGTAACCACATGAGACGTTTGCAAGGCTATGTAACTATAGATGGCTTTAGGAGACGTTTCTTAGGAAGAGGAAGACTGTCCGGAGAATTTATGTGGGTAGCTGATAAAGATATTTCACCAATGGTGACACATTTTACTATGGCCAGTGATAAGGTTAATATTCATGTAAGATTCTGGGGCCCTATGTTTATGGACGATATGTACCAGCTGTCTTTGCCGGCAGGTTTTATTGATTATGAAGTTGAGTCCACAGATGGGCAGGACCACGAAATTGAAATAGAGTTTTTGGTTCACGAAGAATTCTGTGGAGAAACTCCGTCTGAAAGGGTATGGGAGGCTCATGGAGACTACGGTGTTATGTACAATAAAAACCAACAGCCTCTTTCTTCTTGCGGTGATGATGTAGAATCTACATGGGGAAAATATTATGTCTTCGGTGAAAATGTTGAGACCGATGATAATAGTTACTACCGTTTGGTATCAAAACATAAGTCAAAAGGTAAAGTTAAAAGCTATAAGGCATATGATATTTTTGCTTATGATGATATTTATTCAATTGAATATTTAGGTCGCAAACTGAAATGTCTTTGGACTGAAAAATATAAGGACATATTTGAGGTAGCGGATTATTTAAGAAAAGAACATGACTCTCTTTATGAGAAAGCTCTTTCATGGAATAAACGCATATTAGGAGATGCTGCTAAGTTTGGCGAAGACTATCAAACTGTAGTTACAGCTGCCTATCGTCAGGTTTTGGCAGGTCACAAATTGGTCCGTAATACAGATGGTAAAATATTATATTTCTCCAAAGAGTGTATGTCTAACGGATGTATGAATACTGTGGATGTTACTTTCCCCGCAGTGCCTTTATTCTTTATGTATGGACCTGAACTTCTGCCGGGTATGATGAATGCCATATATGAATTTAATAAACTTCCTGTATGGAAGTTCCCCTTTGCACCACATGATATAGGTCGCTATCCTATTGGCGGAGGTCAGCTTTATTCCTGCTATTTTGAAGGTAAAGGCTTTGATGTACAGCAAAATATTTATAAAATGGGTCCTGATGATAAAGTGTACATTGAAGACGGACAGATGCCTGTAGAAAACAGTGCTAATATAATAATTATGATGTATACATATTATCTTTTTACCGGAGATAAGGCATATATTGAAGAACATTATGAAACACTTAAACTTTGGAACAAATACCTGATGGAAAAGGGGGATTGTAAGGAGTTACAACTTTGCACAGATGACTTTGCAGGAATGTTTGAAGGAAATATTAACCTGGCAATTAAGGCTGCTATCGGTATTGCAACATTTGGTAAATTGGCTGAGCTTATGGGAGAGGATTCATCTTTATACAGAGCTGATGCCGAAGCTAAGGTAAAATACATTTTAGAAGAAGGTATGGAAGGGGATCACTTAAAGGCTGCTTTTAAAATGGAAAATTCCTGGAGTCTAAAATATAACATGATATGGGACAGAAACTTAAAGCTTAACTTGTTCCCTGATGAAATTTATGAAATGGAGAATAAGTTCTATCTTGAGAAAGAGATGCCTTGTGGTACACCACTTAACAGCTTAAGAAACTTTACTAAGTCTGACTGGCTTATGTGGGTAGCTTCTTTTGATAAAGAAGGGGACACTGTTAAGAAATTCTCCAAGACCATGTGTAATGTGCTTAATGTTATGTATGAAAGGGTGCCTTTCCCGGATTTCTATGATGCATATAACGGACAGTGGCTGTATATGTTGTGTCACAGAACAGTTCAAGGTGGAGTATGGATGCCTGTGTTGGCAGACAAGATGAGAGAGATGTAACGATAAGTATATAAACAGGGGCTGTATCAAAATAAAAATTGAGACAGCCCCTTGTTGTATTAAGCTTTCTTACAACACTCTTTAATGATAGACAATACTTTTTTGGTACCATCAGTAATACAATGTTCACTCATGATGGTAATCATTTTAACGGAATCAGTTTCTAATTCATTAACTGCTGTCATTAATGTTTCTTTAGTTACTTTTTCTTCATCCAATACCTTTGCTATGCCACGTTTTTCAAATGATTTTGCATTCAAGATCTGATCACCACGACTGGCAGTTAAGGGAAGAGGAATAAGAAGCATAGGCTTTTTCAGGGCTAAGAATTCATGGATTGCATTTGCTCCTGCTCTTGAGATAATCATATCTGTTAGAGCAAAGAAATCGGGAAGTTCTTTTGATACAAATTCAAACTGTTTGTAGCCCTGACGTCCTTCTAGGGATTCATCTTTATTGTTTTTACCGCAAAGATGAATAATGTTGTATTTTTTTAAAAGCTCGTCTAATGCGCCTCTTACTGCGTTGTTTATGGCACGGGAACCAAGACTTCCTCCCATAATCATAATTACTTTTTTGCTATCAAATCCAAGTTCGGTACGAGCTTTTTCTTTATCTCCGGAGAAAAGCGTTTCTCTTATAGGTGTACCTGCGTAGACACCTAAAGGTTCAGGAATCTCTTTTAATGTATCCGGGAAGTTAAGGCAGATTTTGCTGGCTTTACCTTTGGAAAGCTTATTGGCAAGACCGGGAGTGATGTCTGATTCATGGGCAACTACAGGGACTTTTTTGCTGTGAGCAGCAAAAACAACAGGTACCGCTACAAATCCTCCCTTGGAAAAAACCACATCAGGTTTAACTTCTTTTATAATCTTTTTTGCATCGCCGTAACCTGCAATAACTCTGAAAGGATCTGTAAGATTTTTTAGGGATAAATAACGACGGAATTTTCCGGTTCTTATACTGTGGTATTTAACCTCTGGATATTCAGCAATCAGATTTTTCTCAATACCATCAATTGATCCTATGTAATGGATTTCCTTAAATCCCATTTCTTTAAGCCCTTTTAATAAAGCTATGTTCGGAGTAACGTGACCGGCTGTACCGCCACCGGTAAGTATTATTTTCATAAAATATCAGTCCTTTCAGTTCACAACATTCTGTAAGTTGCCGTTTATATATCCTTTTATGTTTTCTGCTTCGATTTCCATAAGCCTTGTTCTGGCATCAATTGAAGCCCAGGCTATGTGAGGTGTAATAAGGCAATTTTTTGCACTTAACATTGGATTGTCAGATGATGGTGGTTCTGTAGACAGAACATCTAATCCTGCACCAGCAAGTCTTCCATTGTTAAGGGCATCTGCCAGATCAGCCTCGTTTATTAGTCCGCCTCTGGCTGTGTTTATAAGATATGCGGTCGGTTTCATTTTTGACAATGCTTCTTTGTTTATAAATTGTTTGTTGCCGTCATTAAGAGGGCAGTGAAGTGAAAGAAAATCAGACTCTTTCAATATTTCATCAAAACTACGCCAATTTGCTTCATTTATATCTTTCGGTTTGGTTCTTGAGTGGATAATCACGTTCATACCATAAGCTTCACCAATTTTTGCAACAGCTCTGCCAATGGCACCGTACCCGATTATTCCCAGTGTCTTACCGGAAAATTCTATTAAAGGCTTTTTCCAGTAACAAAAGTCTATGGAATTCACCCAACCATCTTTGTGCACGTTTTCTGAGTGTAAGCCGGCACCAAAAGCAAGTTCGTTCATTAATGAAAATGTCATCTGTGCAACAGTTGGTGTACTGTAGCCGGGGGCATTTGAAACAGCAATTCCAAGACTTCTGGCAAAAGGTAGATCAACGGAGTTGGTCCCCGTTGCTAATAAACTTACAAATTTAAGATTTGGAAGTTGCCTGAGAACTTCTTCTGTCAATACAGCTTTATTTGTTATAATTACATCTGCATCTTTTGCTCTTTCAACTATATCTTCAGGAGATGTTCTGTCGTACACAGTAAGTTCTCCCAGTTCTTCAACAGGTTTCCAGGAAATATCTCCCGGATTGCTGGTATATCCATCCAAAACTACAATTTTCATAAAACACCTTCTTTTTACTATTTACGTTAATTATACTATACTTGGCCGCAAGGAAACAATGTTTTTTAAAAGATGTTCTGTCATTGACAGAAATTTACATTGATGATAAAATTAACTAGTATATTTTTGTCTAAACGTGTTAAATGTATTTTATATTTATATATGAGGAGGCCTTTGATATGTGGAAAAAAGTTTTGGCATTTGTTGTGCTTGTTGTTGCAATTTCTGCATTATTTATAGTTGCTTCTTCTGCAGCAGGTATTACTGATTCTGTTGTGGTTGATATTGACTATTCAAACGGAGAGTATTTTGATAGAGTGGGACCTTTTACCAGCATTATTGATGGTACCACTCCGACTTTTAAATCTGCATCATGGACTTCAGGTTATGGTGGTCCTTCATTAAAGAGTGTGCAGACATCAACCTTGACCACAGCAACTACTCAGAAATATACTGAATACAATGGTACTGTTAACTTGCCTAATGCTCACGCAGTTGAGGTTTATACAAGATTTCGTCAGTTAACTTCCGGATATGCAAATGCATTTGATGCAGGTAGCCGCTGGCAGATTGAAGTTTATCCTCAGGGAGATGGTACTGCTAAAATTCAGGCTTGGTATACATGGAATAACTATGGTGGAAATGCAATTTTGATGAGCACCAAGTCATATGATATTACAAAATTTCATCATATTGTAATGGCTACTGATGGTGCAGGCGGATATTATCTTTATATTGACGGAAAACTTGATGTTTCCGTTAATACCGGTTATACAGAGGCTGCTCATGTTTATTATTTATGTCCGGGCGGTAATGGAGATGAATCTGCAGGTAAACAGCGCGTAGGCGGAACCTATATTGAAAGAATCAGAATGTTTAGTGCAGCTCCTACAGCTGCAGAAGTTGCTGAGATGTATCAGTCTTATTTCGAAAATACAGTTGTAAATGTTGATTTCACAACCGGAAATATGACAGATACAGCAGGTAATTATACATTCAGTGGTTCTAAGAGTAACGTAGATGCTACTACAATGAACAGCTTTGATGTTTATTCAGGTGCTATTTATAAAACAAGTACAACAATTTTCGGTTCCGGTGATGTTGTATTAGGTAAACGTTTTACAATTGAATATTATGGTGTTTTAGATAATACAACATCTAATGTTGAGTTTTTTACCAGTGCTTACAAGCTTGAATCTGAAGGTGGAAAAGTCGGTGCATGGGATACAATTCTTGGCGGTGGTGCTTATGCCTCAGGTGCCTGTGCTGATTTAACAAAGGCTCATTATTTTACCATAGTTGGTAACTATGATACATTGACTTTATATGTAGATGGTGTTGCAGTTGGTTCTAAAAGCTATAAAGTTGTTGACAGAAATTTAAGTTCGATTCGTTTCTTCAATCCATACTTAATTAAATTTAAAGTTTCAACCTATGCTTATTCTGCAACAGAGGTATTAAATGCTTATCAGGCAACACGTGGTGTAAGGTTTTCAGGTGCTTCATTAACACTTACAAACAGTGTGGATGTTAACTACAAAGTGCCTGCAAACATTATTGGCGGCAACACAGGTATTGCTACTCCTACCGTAACATTCAGCTTTGGTGGTAAGACATACAACCCGACCAAAACACAGACTGTAAATGGTGAGTATGTATATACTTTCGCTAATATTGCTCCACATCAGATGAATGATACAATAACAGCTACTATTACTTCTACAAACTATGCCGGTCAGGCTGTAGCTTCTACAAAAACATATAGTATTGTTGAATATTGTAAGAATCAGCTTAACAGCAATACAAGTAAGTCTGAATTTACAACATTGATTGTTGATTTGCTTAACTATGGAGCAGCTTCCCAGACCTATATGAATTATAATACAGATAATCTTGCTAATTCATGGCTTTCTGCCACACAGAAGAGTTGGGCTACAGCAGACAGAGCATATGAATCTGATAAAGCTTTCTCAAGAATTTCAAATCCATCTGTTACATGGAAATCTGCAGGCCTTAACTTAACAAGTGCTGTGGATATGAGATTCAGAATAGTTACTGCAAATATTTCAGGTCTTTCTGTTAAGGCATATGTTCCTTCAACAGGTGTAACTTATACAATTGATAGTTTCCTTTCAAATGGAAATAATGAGTATTACTTCTTCTTTAATGAATTTAATGCAGGAAATATGAGCACTCCTGTTCAGTTTACAGTACTTATGAATGGTATTGCAGTAAGTGATACTCTGACATACAGCATTGAAACTTATGCAAGTAATCACTATACTCATGACGATGCCGAAGCACCAATTGTTAAAGCAATGATGAAGTATGGCGATTCTGCATATGCATATGCTAACTAAGCTAAGGAGGATTTTGTTATTATGGGAAAAGAAATATTTGTAACACCGGAAATTGAAATTGTAAAATTTGCTGAAGAAGATATTGTTACTACCAGTGGTGCAGGTGATGGTGTTATTCTTCCTGACGAAGAATTGGATTCTTAATTTATTATGTATTTAATAGCTGATTTTTTTGTTAATTTTCAAAATAAATACAGCTTTATAGATGAACTATGTATTGAATATAAATGCAAGGATAATACTCCTGCTGACTTTTTAATCAGTGTATCTGATGAGGAGCTTCAGCAGGAGCATCTTCGTTCTTCTGTAAAGTATTCCAACGGCTATGTGGAAAGTGTTTGTGCATACAGAAAACTTGCTTTGGAACTACCTTTAAGAGATGCTTTCTTATTGCATGGTTCTGTTATTTCCTGCCAAGGGAAAGGTGTTGCGTTTCTAGCCAGAAGTGGTGTTGGAAAAACTACTCATACTTTGCTGTGGAAAAAAGTATATGGCGACAATGTAACTGTTATAAACGGAGATAAGCCTATTATAAGATATGTTGATGAAGTTCCATTTGCCTATGGAACTCCTTGGGCAGGAAAAGAAAATTTATCTGTAAATGAAAAGGTCAGACTTACAGATATTTGTATTTTACAGAGAAGTGAAAAGAATTTTATCAGGAAAGTTGATAAGTCTGAAATAGTTGATTTTTTTATGGCCCAGGTATTGTTACCGGGGAAGTCTGAAACTTTAATAAAAGCTCTTGAACTTTACGACAGAGTTTTAGAGGACTGTAATATCTGGTGTATCGGATGTAATATGGATGATGAGGCAGCTGTTGTTGCCCATGATGGTATTTTAGGAGGAAAAGCTTGATGAAATTAAAATATAAATTTGTAGTAAGAACTGTTGGCGGTAAAAAGGTAGCTGTGGCAGTAGGTACTGACAATGAAAAATTTAATGGAATGATTAAGCTTAACGATACCGGTGAGTTTATATTTTCAATGCTTAATTCCGGAGACTTTTCTGAAACAGAACTTGTTGAAAAAATTATGGAGAAATATGATGTGGATATGGAGAATGCTAAGAATTCAGTAGCTTCATATATTGATGTGTTAAATAAGAATGGACTTTTGGAATAATGGATTTTACAGAGATGGAAGAAATCTTAAATAGAGATGGTTCTTTGTTACAGGTTCCTGTGGGATATAGTATGTGGCCTATGCTTAAAAATCGCAGGGATCAGATTGTTGTTGAAAAAATTGATGGGAAATTAAAAAAATATGATGTTGTACTTTATAAAAGACATTCCGGAATGTATGTGTTACATCGTATTCTGGCTATTAAGAATTATCGATATGTGATAAGAGGGGACAATACTTATTATAAAGAAACAGATATTACAGACAATGAGATAATAGGTCGATTAAAGGGGGTTTATAAAGGAAATCGATTTATAGATTGTGATAAAAATTTATTGTATAGGTTTTATGTGATTTTTTGGAGAGTTATATATCCTTTGAGATTTGTTTTTCGTTTTATATACAGAGGGCTTAAAAAGCTGTTTGGTAAAAAAGGAGTAGTTAATGAAAATTAATGACGAATATGATTATCTTATTCATCTTATTAATTGTGAAATAAATAATATCTGTCCGGTGGTTATTCCTGAGGGTTTATCTATGGAACAGGTTTATAAACATGCGGTTAATCATGATGTAGCCAATATTGCCTTTTTCAGCTTGGAAAAACTTTTAGACGGAAATAATAGTGATTTGATTAAAAAGTGGAGTAGCAGACAAGAAATGGCCGTGGTGAGAAGTGTTAATCAGGACTTTGCTGCGGACGAAATCAGATCATGCCTTAAAGCTGGAAATATCAGATGGCTTGAGATGCAGGGTACTAAAATGAAGGATTTATATCCTTCACCTGAATACAGAACAATGTCTGATATTGATTTTATCGTTGATTGCGATAGCTTATCAAAGTGTAGAGAAATACTTTTAAATTTAGGTTATGAAATTGAGAAATCTTTTTACAGAGATGTGGTTGGTTTCAGAAAACCTAACATTAATGTGGAATTTCACTCATCTTTTTTCTACGAACATTCTGAGTATTATTCTTTAATGCCGGAAGTTTTTGATGAATCGTATGATGAATGTGAGATTTTTTGTTTATATACCATTTTACACCTTGCAAAACACTATTTTAAAGGTGGTTGCGGAATAAGAAGAATCCTGGACATATATTTTCTTGATAAGTTCTATAAGGATATTCTGGATGGTGAATATATTACAGATGTTATGGAGCAGGCCGGGTTAACTAGTTTTTTTGCAGATATCCGGAAGCTTGCTCAGCTTTGGTTTAATGGGGGTCCGGAATTTGCAGATGCAGATGAAATGAAAATGTATGTTTGTAAATCTAATGTACATGGTACTGTTGAGCATAAAGTCAGTAACAATTCAGAAAATAGTAAACTTAAATATTTGTTTAAACGTATTTTTCAGGATAAGGAGTTTATTTATAAAAGATATCCTTTTATAGAAAAACATAAATTTTTGCTTCCTGTAGGTTGGGTGATGAGAATGTTCTATGGTATTACTCATTTTAAGCAGGCTCACATTGATGAGGAAATTAAAGCTGTACGAAAAATAAAGAAATAAGTATAAGCTTTATTATGATACAGGGTTGGATTTATTGTGAAGTTAATAACTTCCACACCTATAGAGATGATTCTAAAAGACAACACTACTGTTTTGGATTACAAAAAACTAATTGGTTCTGCTTTTGATTGTGTCGTATACAAAGGCGATACATTGTAACAGATAGTAGTCGTTTAGGCACAGGTATGAGGATTGTAATTACCAATAAGAGTACTTTAGAAGAATATTTGATTGAAGCTCTTGTATATGGTGATACAAATGGTGATGGTAGATTTGCCACCGCAGACTATATGCTGATGAAGAGAGCAATTCTTAATTCCAGTTTACTTACAAGTGTATATTTCACAGCCGCCGATTTGGACGGTGACGGAATTATTAAAACTTCTGATTACATGAAAGTAAGGCGACACATTACTGGTGCATACAACATTTACGATCATATAGCTTAATTTTTGTAAGACCTCCTGATTGATCAATTTTTCAATTGGGAGGTCTTATATTATTGGTTATGACTCTTTTGAGTACACAAAGCTTGCAAAATGTCAACCACCTCCTATACTGGTGCGTGGTGTTCGTCCTTTCTGTTATAATTAGGATGAATTATAAAGAAAAATGACCAAACAGACAAATAGTTTAGAACATACTAAATTAATGTGTAGTGTTCACTTATTAGGCTGGTGGTGCTGATTTGCTTAATTAAAAATATTATATATAATGTACTTTTGAATTTCTTGCTTTTGCCAATTTAGTGTGATAAACTTTTATGTTAGAAGAGTCGTATATTAACAATATTATAAATTGTTTATTTAAAAAATTGGAGGCCATTATGAAAAAAATCGTAAGTTTTTTATTAATTTTTACAATTATGGTAAGTTTGTTTTCAGGAGTGAATATTTCGTCTTTTGCTTCTGATGCTAATGAAGACTGTAGTGTTGAAATGATAAAATCAAACAGTAGTACTTTTAATCCGGATGAGCCGGTTGTTTTCATCGATTTTACGGAAGGATATCTCGATAAAAAACGAGTTTTAAAATATACAGATTTTAAAAATGGTTGTCCATGGTATACAGGTGTTCTTGAAATTGGATATAATTTTACTATTGAGTATATGGCTACGATTGGAAGTGGTTTTTCGCTATTTGGTTCATACATGATTGAAACAATGGATGACGGAAGTATAGAGTCGTGGCATTACGATATGCATGATCCATTAGTTAGTTCGCACTCTGGTACACTATTGGAAGGTAATAATCATATTGTTATTACTTCGAATAATTCTTCATACAAAATGTATATTAATGGTGAGTTGGTAGCATCAGATAGAACAATTGATTATTCCGGTAGATCAACAGATTTTTTGGATGGTTTAGAGCTCGCTATAGGACATGGTGATACAAATAAACAATTTTTTCGTATATATTCCCAAACTGCCTCTGCTTCACAAGTGAAAAGTTTATATGAGAAAAGTAAAATAGTTGAAGCTACAGCAAAACCAACAAATATACCGTCTCCAACGCCCACTGCTATAGTCACCAAGGAGCCGACAGTAACACCGTCTCTTGCTACAGATGTTCCTTCTGCTATACCAACTTTAGCACCAACAAGTCCACCGATAGAAAATGATGATGAAAGAATATATTACACTGATTTGTTTTATGGATATTCAACTTATCTTACTGATAATTCATATTTTAATGAGTATGTTTCAGACACAGAAGAAACTTTTAATGTAATATATTCTAATTATAAAAACAGTCCAGATGTTGCTGGAACTGTATTGGAAGAATCATTAGGACGGATTACTTCGATAACAGAACTTGCTAAGACTGCTTCAGATTTATTTGGTTTAACGGAATTTGATAAAAATGAAGCTATAGATGTTGCAAATCAGAAGTTTGTTACTGAATTAATGGGATTAAGTGATAAAACAGCGCCTGCGGATGTTGCTGGTAAGTTAGGAGTTATATCAGAGGGTATTAGTGAAATAATCGAGTGTTTCAATTCAATTGCATCAGATAAGGAGATAATTGAACCAAAAACTATAGAATATTATTTACGTAAGTCATACACTTTTTTAAGACAAAAAGGAAAATTGAATTTTATTTCTGAAAATATATTATACGATGTATGGTTTAAAATACATGATGATAATTTCAAATTAACCGATACTTTTGACTTTAGTGAAGAGTTATTTAAGTGTTGTCAGGGATTGTTTACTGCTTTAATAATTGAAGATGTCAGAATGGAGATTATTGATGAAATTATAGCTTCAGCTGATAGCAATTCTGTACTTTATCAAGGTATGACACGTTTGAAGAATAAGTTAACCGGAGGATGGGTTACATATTTTTTAGATTCTTATGTGAAAACAGAAATATTAAACAAAATTTGTGGTTGTTTTGATAAAGCGTTTATTGAATTTACAGGTTTAAAACTTCCGATGGAAATTATCAAAGTAGTTAAGACGATTATCTTTAGTTTTATTTTTGATGTTCCTGCTTATGATGATGTCATGGCATATCAAGTGTTACAAGCATATTCATATGAACTACAATCAGCATTAAGGAATAAAGCAAAATCTTTTTCTGAAGGACCAGTGATTTCCGATAATATTTTTGAGTTTGAGGCCTTGTTTGATGGATATGTAGCAGCAAATAAAGCTGCAATGAAAATTCTGGAAAGTATAGTTGATAAAGCGGATCCATGTCAAATTAATAAGTTATTAGAAGAGGCTAGGGATAAAGGTATTGAATACGTGACAATAACAGGATTTTTAACTGATGTCAAACTTAGTTCATATGCAACAGAGGAGGAAATATATTCTACAATAAGTAATCTGATTTTTACCGCAAAACTTACAGCAACAGGATTGCCGGCTTTTTTTTCTATAAATAATGGAATTCGGACTAAAACCGTTTCGTCATATTCTTTTGAATGTTATAAATCAATGAGCGAAAGTATATATGAGAGTTTCACATACATGACTACATATAAGACTAAATATGATGAATTAGATTTATATAGTTGTTATATTGATTCTGTGAAAAAGTATATTAAGAGTATACCTTTTGAATCAAGAGAACATACAGAAAAAAGTGATTGTATAAATTGGGTATACATAATTAATGAAGATGTTGAATTAAGACCGCAATCAGATAATATTGAGAAAAATAGTATTTATATTTTTAACGATAGTGTTTATGGAAATTTAACAATAAAAAAAGACTATACAATAGATTTGATTAGTGAAAAGGTTTTAACTATATTTGGTAATTTAACTGCTGAAGCTAATATCTATTTTGTTCAAAATGTAAATATTTTAGGAGATTTTTTATGTAACTCTAGAGCAGTAGGTAATGTGATATTTAGTGAAGGTGTAAATGTGAATATATATGGAAACGCAACATTTCTTGCTGCAGATCATGGCTATAATTCTAATAGTGAAGTTAATTTGATTGTAAAGAAAGGTGCATCCTTTACTGTAAATAAGAGTATGTTTATAAAAGGCTTAAAGAGTTTAATATCGGGCTATAATTATATTTGTTTATATGTATATGGAAACCTTAATATTGGTGAAAATCTAGAAACTAATAGTGTTGTTAAAATTTTTGATTACGGAGCAATAGAAGTTATTGGAAATTCGAATTTCATTGCTGAAAAACCTTTTCTCGATAGCACTCATGGATATATATACATATATTCGAATGCCTTGTTTTATACAGGAGGGAATTTAGTTTTATCTGGTTCATCGTATTCTAATGTAGCTATTAATTGGTTTTCGTTTTATTTATATGGTAGGTTAGTTGTAAATGGTAATTTTACTGCGGACAATAGATTTGTATCTATAAATCAGTTGGATTCTGATTCTGTTTGGATTGTAAAAGGAGATTTTTATATAAGAGTTTTAAACAAAACATATGTATCTGGTTTTGATGTTGACGTTAGCAAAGGATACGCTTGCTCGTTAACAGCAGGTAATTTGAAAATAGGTGGTTATTATCGCAACGAAGGTGAGGTAATTATACCAAACGAAAATTACGCGATAGAATTTAATGGTACAGATTTACAAACAGTGTATAGATTATCTGCGTCTATCATAATTATTAGCAATACATCAGAACAAGGTGTTTGTTTTACGTCTGACATTAAACCGAATGTATTGTTTAATCATAAAGGTAACAATTTTGCTCTCCATAACGATGGTTTAGGTTCTGAATTTGTTGATTATGACTGTGACGGCATTACAGATAATATGGATGAAGAACCGACATTGGGGAATCCGTGTACAATTAATTTTAATGTGAATGATACTTCTTTTGGTTGTGTATCTGTTAATTCTGTAGATACACGGGTAGGCGCAGAAGTTTTTGTTAATGCAATTCCGAATATGAAATATGAGCTGATTAAGTGGATTGATAGTCATGGACGAACGGTTTCTTCAGAAGAAGAACTGGCTATTGTTGCAAAACCAGGAGAATCATATACTGCCGTTTTTGCAAAACGTTCGCAACCGATTGTTTCTATCACTGAAGGTGGTAGAATAATAGTTCCGTCATCAGCCGAAATAGAATCAGAAGTTTTTGTTTATGTAGAAGAAAATGCAGGTTATATGTTAGTAGATGAATCTATTAAATTTAATGACAGGATAGTTGAAAATGGTAGTTTTGTCACAATGCCTGATGAACCAGTTACTGTTACAGCAAAATTTGTTAGAAATGATTGGTATTTTTGTTTAAAAGAAAAATTGAATGAGGCAAAAACTTTTAATGCTTCGAAATATAATACTGAAAGCTTTTTGTATTTGCAAAGTATAATAAAAACAGCAACCGAGGTACTTGATAATCATATATCAGAAAGTGAAAGCAGTAGACTAGTATTGATGCTACAGTGTGCAATAGATATTTTAAATTCAGAACCTATTATGGAAAAAACAACAGTTTTGCAGTTTTTATCTAATTTTAAAAACTATTGTGAGGTTAAAATATATAAAAATAATTCTACTGTAAATGAAAACTTGTTTTTGGGTACAGGTATGTCGCTGGAAATAGTTAATACATTAACCTCAGAAGTTTTAATTAAAACAATTACGGTCTATGGGGATGTTAATGGTGATGGTAAAGTTTCGTCTGCAGACTATATGAAAATTAAAGCTTCTATTTTGAAACCATCTTTACTTACAGGTGTATATTTCACAGCCGCTGATTTGGATGGTGACGGAATTATTAAAACTTCTGATTACATGAAAGTAAGACGTCACATTACTGGTGCATACAATATTTATGATCATATAGCATAAGTTTTTAAAGCCTCCTGATTGAATTTCAATCGGGAGGTTTTTAATAAATTTTACTTTCATTGAACATTTCCTTCTTGTATGTTAAAATTAATCATCCAAAGAAGGGAGCATTACTATGTTGAAAAGAATTTTACCAATATACATATTGATTTTGGTTTTAGCCTTTGCTTTGTTATCCGGCTGTGACTCAAAAGAACAGGTGCCTACAGCATCACCGGAAGTTACGGCAACTGTTGAAGTTGATAATGCCACAATGGCGCCTGAAGAAACACCGGTGCCTACAGAGGAACCGGTAGTAACACAGGAACCTGCTAACACAGAAAGTGTTTCAGCCACACCCACAAACAAGCCTGCAGCTACTCCGGATGTTAAACCTACTGAGAAACCTACAGAGGTGCCTGTAGAGCCAACAATTCCTCCTTTTGTTCCAGGGGGTATGGGTGAGGGAATAGTTCTTCCTGACGATGTATGGTAATCAAATATAATTATGATTAAAGGCAGGTTAAGTACCTGTCTTTTTTATATAAAAAAAGAGAGTGTCCATCTTTAGATGAACACTCACTCTGGCTGGGATGGCAAGACTCGAACTTGCGAATACCAGAATCAAAATCTGGGGCCTTACCACTTGGCGACATCCCATAAAATGCCTAGGTGACATTATACGGATAATATACAGAAAAGTCAAGCTGACCAATACACTGAGAAAAGTATTTTATAATGACATTTTGTCAGTGTTTACACTGCTATAAAGTAGAATAAATAGCAACTGATCAGTGTAAAAGATTCAAAAAATAAAGAACATAACCCGATTTTGCTTTTTTTCTTTAAAAATGCACTGCTGTATGACAAAATACAGATCGTTTTATCAGTGTAATTACTGATAAAAATACAAATATTCTTATTTTTAGCAGTGTAAAAATTTATAAAAAGACATGTAATCTTATTAGCCAATATTTCAAAATGCTTGAAAGACATATAAGATTATAGTATAATCCACTATCGAAGATAGAGGTGCGATTTTCATCAGTAACTTTATTTAACACACGGAAATGTGAGAGTGAAAGGGTAGGTCGCCGAAATCTGTATTGATTTTCCGGTTGGTACATGTTGGGACATAGCATAATATGTTATGTACTGTCACTTCAGGTGGAGAGCTATCGCATTTACTACTGATGATTTATTCAGGCTGCGACTGGTTCGTAGCCTTTTTTATTTACAATAATATAAGGAGAAGATGAAAGTTTATGAAAAAGAAAAATATTATCACAGCTATAATCGGTGTAATAGCTTTAGCTATCATTATTTTCTTATCTTTCACATTAAAGCAGACCGGTTGGGTTCCATGTACAGGCTGTAACGGAGCCGGTGCTTTTGGATGTAAGACTTGCGGAGGCGCAGGCCTTGTGGAGATAACAAACTGGTATTATGCAACATTCATGTCATTGGTACCACCAATTATAGCAATTGCTTTGGCACTTATTACAAAAGAAGTTTACAGTTCTTTGTTTGTAGGTATTGTTGCTGGTGCATTGTTCTACAACAATTTCAATGTTGTTGGTACAGTTGATACTCTTATACAAGATGGCCTTATTTCAGCTATTTCAGGAACAGCAGGTATCTTTGTATTCCTTGTAATACTTGGCGTTATGGTTGCATTGATAAACAAAACAGGTGGCTCTGCAGCCTTTGGAAGATGGGCTAAAGAAAACATAAAGACAAGAGCAGGAGCTATGATCTGTACATTTATTTTAGGTGTTCTGATTTTTATTGATGACTATTTCAACTGCCTTACAGTTGGTTCGGTAATGAGACCTGTAACAGACAGTCATAAAATCAGCCGTGCTAAATTGTCATACATAATTGATGCAACAGCAGCTCCAATTTGTATGATAGCTCCAATTTCATCATGGGCAGCAGCTGTTTCTGATTATACATCAGGAGTAACAGATGCAGCAGGTGAAGAAATCTCCAGTCTTGCTTTGTTTATAAGAGCTATTCCATACAACTTCTATTCATTATTAACATTGGTTTTTATAGTTGCATTGGTTTTGATGAAGTTTGATTATGGTCCAATGAGATTACATGAAAGAAATGCTGAAAAAGGTGATCTTTTTACTTTCGGTAAGGAAGTTATTTCAGAGTCAGAAGACGATGTTCCAAATGAAAACGGTAAAGTGATTGATTTGATTTTACCGATTATTGTATTGATTATCACTTCTGTAATAGCTCTCATATATGTAGGAGGATTCTTTGAATCCGGAGATTTTGTAGCTGCATTTGCAGACACAGATGCAACAATTGGTTTACCTTTAGGTGGCATAATAGCTCTTGTTATTACAGTTGCATATTTGTTAATAAGAGGTTTGGTTTCCTTCAAAGATGCTATGTCATGTATTCCAAAAGGTTTCATTGCAATGGTTCCTGCAATCCTTATTCTTACTATGGCAACAGCATTGAAGAATATTACAGGTATGTTGGGGTCTGATGCTTTCGTAGAAGGCGCACTTGCCAATGCCGGCGCATTACATAATTTCCTGCCTGCGATTATCTTCTTGGTTGCTTGTGGTATTTCTTTTGCAACAGGTACATCCTGGGGAACATTTGGTATCCTCATTCCTATTGTATTAAGTGTATTCCCTGCAGGTAGTGAACTTATGATAATCGGTATGTCAGCATGTCTGGCAGGTTCTGTTTGTGGAGACCACTGTTCACCAATTTCAGATACAACAATTATGTCATCAGCAGGAGCTCAGTGTGAACACGTAAACCACGTATCAACACAGATACCTTACGCGGTAACAGTTGCAGCAGTTTCTTTTGTTACATACGTAGTTACAGGCTTTGTACAGAACTGGATGATTACATTACCTTTGGGAATTGTAGTTATGATTATTACTTTGATGGTAATTAAAATGTTACAAAAACCTGTTCGTGAAGAAGTAGACTTTGGTGATGAGTTTGATTTGAATCCTGTTGACGAATTTGAATCTGATGAAGATCTGATTGAATCAGAAGAACCGGTTGAAGAAGTTTCAGAAAATGTAATTGAAGAAACAGTTTCAGAAGAACAGGCAGAAATCAATCAATAAAATATGTTTGTAAACAAGATGTCTAACATATAAGCTTCAGGACATCTTGTTTTTGTTTTAGCTGTGTTGTAAAATAAAAGCATATATTAAATTTACGGAGGAACAAAATGAACAAATATTTCCCTGAAATAAAAAACAAATTTGGTTTTGGTTGTATGCGTTTTCCTATGATTGATGAAAACACAATTGATAAAGAACAGGTTTGTAAAATGGTTGACCTTTTTATTGAAAGCGGTTTCAACTATTTTGACACAGCTCATGCTTATCACAACGGTATGAGTGAGACTACACTTAAAGAGTGCCTTACAAGTCGTTACCCAAGAGATAAATATCTTCTTGTAAACAAACTTACTAACGAATTCTTTGAAAAAGAAGAAGACATCGTTCCTTTCTTTGAAAAACAGCTTGAATGGTGTGGTGTTGACTATTTTGATTTCTATCTTATGCATGCTCAGACAGCTACATATTACAAGAAATTCAAAGCTTGTCGTGCATATGAAATTGCTCAGGAATTAAAGGCAGCAGGAAAGATTAAGCATGTAGGCCTTTCATTCCATGACAGTCCTGAAGTATTGGAAGAAATTCTTTCAGAACATCCTGAAGTTGAAGTAGTGCAGATTCAGTTTAACTATGTAGACTACAATAACGAGAGTATCCAGGCTAAGAAGTGCTATGATATTTGTCGTAAGTATGGCAAGAAAATAGCTGTAATGGAACCTGTAAAGGGTGGCCAGCTTGTTAACATGCCTGCAGAAGCCATGGATGTATTTAAGGAATTAGGCGATGCAAGTGCTGCAAGCTATGCACTCCGATTTGCAGCAGGGTTTGAAGATATTTACATGGTTCTTTCCGGCATGAGTAATATGGATCAGATGGTTGATAACTTAAATACATTTAAAGATTTCAAACCTTTAGATGAAAAAGAGATGGCAGCTATTGATAAGATTTGTAACATTCTTGCAGAAAAGAAAGCAGTAGGTTGTACAGCTTGTGAATACTGTATTACTCAGAACCAGTGCCCGATGGAAATTCCGATTCCTCGATTGTTTGCAAACCTTAATCTTAAGAAGGTTCATAACGACGGAAACTCACATTGGTACTATGGTACATACACAGCAAACAAGGGTAAAGCAAGCGATTGTATAGAATGTGGCGGTTGTGAAGCAGCATGTCCTCAGCATCTTCCGATTATAGACTTACTTAAAGAAGTAGCTGAAATATTTGAAAACTAATATTCTTCAAAAATAAAAGTTGAAGGGCAGAGAAGCAGTTTCTCTGTCCTTTTTCCTATTGTAAATTCTAAAGGCTCTTTTGGAATTAGCTCACCACTAATAGGAACAATAGTACCATGAGGCTGCGCTATAAATTCTAAAAAGCGTTCTTTAAGGGGGAAATCCGCCGGAAGTACTCCTGATATATTTTCCGCACTGATTCCGTTTAAAAGGGTAAAAACATCCTCTGGATTACGGTAACAAAGTTCGTGGACAAATATACTGTTTTCTTTTTCGGTGTAAAAACAATATGCCTTATCTTCAAGCATACAAAACTTACCATTATCAACAAAAAAATCCTGTGCTCTTAAAGACATCAGCTTTTCATCACGCAATACAATTCCATTATATTTTTCGGTAAAATCAGTGTATATCCTTAAAGTTTGTTCAGGATTAAATTTATCTGTTAATTTAATTTCAGAATTATAATTATTTGAGTAGGTGAAGTGTCCTTGCATTGTACAAGGATAATGGTCACAAGAATAATATATTTCAGGATTAGCAGCTTTATATATTATAAGCTCAAATCCTTTTTTCTGAAGATTTTCGGTGAACAACTTAATCAGTTTGTGCATAAGTCCCTGTCCCCGATAGGACGGTAGTGTTGCAACACCGCTCATCATTGCTCCTTTTCTGGTACTATTAAAATATTTTATAGGCATAGGGTAGCCGTGGATGACAGAAACAATTTTACCATTGTCTTCAGAGCAAACTCCAAGCTCTGCTGAAAATCTGTTGCTGAAAAACCAATCTATAAATTCAGCTGAGTCTTTAAAGATTTCTGACCAGATTTCTTTACATTGTGGTATATCTTTTTCCTGTAAAATTCTCAATATCATTGACTATCACCTTTGTAAATTCCTGAAACACCACGATAGTTTCCGCCGTAGTCTTTAAACCTTTCAATATCTTTGTAAAAGCCTGATTCTTCCATAAGAGAAGCTACTGCTTCTGTCTGATCATATCCGGTTTCAAATATAAGCATACCATCATTTTTAAGATATAATGAAGCTTCTGAAATGATTTTTCTGTAGAAATCAAGACCATCAATGCCACCATCTAATGCAAGTATCGGTTCATGGTCACGGACACGGGAGTCAAGCAACTTTATTATTTCCCGGGAAATATACGGTGGGTTACTGATTATCATCTGGTATTTCTGTGAAGTTTTAAGGCTATCAAGGGCTTTGAATAAATCTCCTTTAAGAATTTTCACTCGAGAAGAAAGTCCCAGAGAACTTGAGTTTTCACATGAAATTTCCATGGCAACAGGGGATATATCACAGAGATAAACTGAAGCGGAAGGGCAGGCTGATGCGATACTTAAACCTATACATCCGGATCCGGTACACATATCAATAACAGAAGGTTTTTTGAAATTATTAAGATATGATATGGCTTTTTCGCATACAACTTCAGTATCACTTCTTGGAATAAGAACCCCCGGTGCTACACTAAATTTATTATTCATAAACCACGTATAACCCAGAATATATTGTAAAGGTTCACCTTTAATATATCTTTCAAAAACGGTGCTTAAACATTTGGTCTGTTCTTCCGTAAGTGTTTTGTCAGGATTGATAATTATATCAGTTTTAGATATACCTGAGACTTCCTGTAAAATATAATTAAAATCAAAAGCGGCACTTTCAATACCGCTTTCAATCATTTTACCAATATATTTGTCTTTGAATTCTTTAAGTGTAATCAAAGTTCTTCCTTAATCTCCTTTACGACCACATCATCATCTATATCAGGTGATTCTTCTGTTTCGGATGTTTCTTCAGAAACAGGATTTCCGTCCATGTCAACTATGTAATGTTCTTCTTTTCCTACCGCATCCGGTGATAACTCCATGGAAAGATTAAGGGCTAAAATAGCAGCTTTAATCATATCATCTTCAGGTTCAAAAGTTGTAAATCTTTGCATTGCCATACCTGGGGCACGAAGAATTTTTGTGAACCAGTTTTCATATTTACCACAAAGCCTGTTGAATTCATAACCGATACCAACAATTAAAGGCAAGACAGCTAATCTTAATAAAAGATTATATAAAAAGAAGTCAAACCTTGGAAGCAAGGAATATAAAAGTATACTTATGATCATTATTACAAACATAAAAGCTGTACCGCAACGTGGGTGATGCTTAGAATACTTACGGACATTTTCCACTGTAAGCTCTTCCATATGTTCATAGCAATGAATTGTTTTGTGTTCAGCTCCATGATACATAAATACACGCTTTATATCTTTCATACGTGAAACTAAAATCATATAACCGAAGAACAAAAATATACGTACAGCACCTTCAATAAGATTGTATAACAGATTGCTTTGTTCTCTTGTTATTACAAGACCTGCAATTAGGTTAGGGAGCAAAAAGAAAAGTCCTACAGAAAAAGCAACAGCAATTACCAGAGAAATTGACATGATAACTTCAGGTAATTTGTCTCCAAGTTTTTTCATAAGAAATTTGTCGAATTTTGACATTTCTTCTTCAGGAACCGGTTCTTCAAGGCCGCTAATTTCAGCAGATTTGAAAAGGCATTTCATACCGGTGCTCAAAGAATCCACAATACCTGCCATGCCCCTTACTATAGGGAGCTTAAGAAACTTGTTTTTCTGTGACAGTGGAGGCTGTATTTTAGTTTCAACAGTAAAGTTACCTTGTGGATTTTTTACAACCTGAGCAAAGCCAATTGGGGACTTCATCATAATGCCTTCCATTAAGGCTTCTCCACCTACACTGCATATGCGTACTGCATCTGAATTTTTATTATCTTTCTTATTCATTATCTTTACCTTTCACAATACTTTTCTCAACCTTGTTGCGTGGGAGCATAATCATATGTCCGCATCCTATACACTTAAGTTTGAAATCTGCACCGACACGAAGAATTTCCCATTGGGACGAGCCACAAGGGTGAGGCTTTTTTGTTTTTATAATCTGTCCAATACTAAATGTCATAACACAGTAATTTTACACTAAAATGATGTGTTTGTAAAACGGGAATACAGAAGTTTATACACCCACTGGAAGATAATGTATCTTATCGGTAAAATAAAAGCTCTTCCATATTATAAAACATCTTCGTAAAGTCGACATAATTATATAATATAATAGAATTGTAAAATATATCATTCTATGATATACTTTCTTTTGATTTATATGTCTTTTTCGGACAGATGATAAAGAGAAAGGATATGAACTTAAACAATGAATATAACTGTTGTTGGTTGCGGTAGATGGGGAAGCTGTATTGCGTGGTACTGTGCGGCTAAAAAGGGTCACAATGTAACACTTTACGGTTTGGAAAATGCCCCTGAATATCAGCGTTTTGTTGCAACAAGACAGAATGACTATATGACTCTGCCGGATGAAATTAAACTGACTACTGACTTACAGGCTGCTATGGACAGCGCTGAAGTGGTGGTTGTTTCTATCGGAGCACAAGGATTCAGAAGTTTTCTTAAAGATTTAAGAGCAAGAGTGAATCCTCAAGGAAAGATATTTGTACTTTGTATGAAAGGTCTTGAATCTTCCACAGGTGACAGACTTACACAGATTTTCCGTCAGGAAATGGGATATTCCAATCAGGTTGCAATCTGGGTCGGCCCCGGTCATGTACAGGATTATTATGCAGGACGACCAAGTTGTATGATTGTTGGTTGTGAAGATTTCGAAGTTACTAAATATCTGGTAAGTGAACTTAACAGCAATCTGATAAGACTTTATTATTCCCAGGACCTTATAGGTTGTGAAATTGGTGCAGCTTCAAAAAATGTAATGGGAATTGCTGCCGGTATTATAGATGGTTTTGATTTCCCGGGACTTAAAGGTGCTTTAATGGCCAGAGGTGCCAGAGAAATTTCAAGACTTATCCGTAAAATGGGCGGTAATGAACTTACAGCTTACGGTCTTTCACATTTAGGAGATTATCAGGCAACCTTGTTCTCAGAATATAGCCATAACAGAATGTATGGTGAGAATTATATAAAAGGTATTCCTATGACAAAACTGGCAGAAGGCGTAGATACTTCTAAAGCGATGGTTAAACTTGCTGAAATTTACAAAGTGGATTTACCTATATGTCAGGCAGTTTATGATGTGGTTGTTGAAGGTAAAGATCCTAAATCAGTTATGGATAACCTTTTTGACAGAGAAAATAAATTTGAGTTTTAATTAAAATATTTAATATGAGGATGGCAAAATGAAAAACAGCGTTAGACGAATCTTTGTGGAAAAAAGAGAAGGTATGAATATTGAAGCACTTGGTGTTTTGGCAGACTTAAGAGAAAATCTTGGTGTGACAGCATTGGAAGGTGTAAGACTGCTTAATCGTTATGATGTACAGGGTCTTGAAGACCAGGAATACGAGGATGCAATTGTAAGAGTATTCTCCGAGCCTAATCAGGATGTTACATATAAAGAGGAATTTACAGTAGGAGAGGATGAAGTTATGTTCTCTGTTGAGTATCTTCCTGGTCAGTACGATCAGCGAGCTGACTCAGCTGCTCAGTGTATTCAGATTTTTACAGCAGGTGAAAGACCTTTGGTAACAAACGCAAGAGTGTATGTTCTTAAAGGTAAAATATCTGAAGATGATCTTGCTAAAATTAAAAATTACTGCATTAACCCTGTAGAGTCAAGAGAAGCTTCGCCTGAAAAACCTGCAACTTTGGAAATGGAGACAGAGATTCCTGCAGATGTAGCCGTAATGACAGGCTTTACTGCATTAAATGATGAAGAAATTGCTAACCTTAAAAAGGAGATGGGTCTTGCTATGTCTGCTAAAGACTTAGCTTTCTGTCGTGATTACTTCAGAGATACAGAAAAGAGAGATCCACATTTAACTGAAATTAAAGTAATTGATACATACTGGTCTGACCACTGCCGTCATACCACATTCTTAACAAGACTTAATGATGTAACATTTGAAGATTGTGAAGAATGTAAAGTAATTAAAGATACTTACATGGATTACCTGGAAGTAAGAAAAGAACTTGGCAGAACAAAACCGGTATCTTTAATGGATTTAGGTACCATTGCTGCTAAGTATTTAAGCAAACAGGGACTTCTTACGGCCCTTGATAAATCTGAGGAAATTAATGCTTGCAGTATAAGAGTTAAAGCAGATATTGATGGTAAAGAAGAAGATTACCTCATTATGTTTAAAAACGAAACTCATAACCATCCTACAGAGATTGAACCATTCGGTGGTGCAGCTACATGTCTTGGCGGTGCTATCAGAGACCCATTGTCAGGTCGTTCTTATGTATATCAGGCAATGCGTGTAACAGGTGCAGGAGATCCTACAGTACCTGTATCAAAAACAATGAAGGGTAAACTTTCTCAGAGAAAGATTACAACAACTGCTGCCGCAGGTTACAGTTCTTATGGTAACCAGATTGGTCTTGCAACCGGTCAGGTACAGGAACTTTATCATCCGGGCTACGTTGCAAAGCGTATGGAAATTGGTGGCGTAATTGCTGCTGCTCCTGCTGAAAACGTAGTAAGAGAAGCTCCTGTTGCCGGCGACATTATCATTTTACTGGGTGGAAGAACAGGACGTGACGGTATTGGCGGTGCAACAGGTTCTTCTAAGGAACATGACGAAAAATCAGTAACAACCTGTGGTTCTGAGGTTCAGAAGGGTAACGCGCCTACAGAGAGAAAGATTCAGAGATTGTTCCGTAAGAAAGAAGTCAGCACTTTGATTAAGAGATGTAATGACTTTGGTGCAGGCGGTGTTTGTGTTGCTATTGGTGAGCTTTCTCCGGGTCTTGTAATTGAGCTTGATAAAGTACCTGTAAAATACAAAGGTATTGATGGTACCGAGCTTGCTATTTCCGAATCTCAGGAAAGAATGGCTGTAGTTATTAAAGCCGAGGATGAAGATAAGTTCATTGCTTATGCTGATGAAGAAAACTTAGAAGCAATAAAAGTTGCTACTGTAACTGAAGAAGAGCGTCTTGTAATGCATTGGAGAGGTAACACAATTGTTGACGTATCAAGAGCATTTCTTGATACAAATGGTGTTCCACAGGATGCTGATGCTCACGTAGTTGCTCCGAATACAGATATCCGCGAGCTTTCTGTAGAATGTGAAGATTTTAAAAACCTTTCATTGGAAGAAAAGTTCAATACAGTTCTTTCTGACCTTAATTCATGTTGTCAGAAGGGTCTTTCTGAGCGTTTTGATAGTACAATTGGTGCAAATACAGTTCTTATGCCTTGGGGTGGTTTACATCAGTTAACTAGACAGGAAGGTATGGCTGCCAAGATTCCTGTAGAGCATGGTGATACTACAACAGGTACATTAATGACCTACGGATTTGACCCATATTTGTCAGAAAAGAGCCAGTTCCACGGTGCTTTGTATGCAGTAGTTGAATCTGTGGCAAGAATAGTTGCTATGGGTGGTAATCATAAAGATATTTACTTAAGTTTCCAGGAATACTTTGAGAGACTTGGTGAAGACAAGAATCGTTGGGGTAAACCATTAGCTTCCTTGTTAGGTGCATTCCTGGCACAGAAGAACTTAGGTGTTGCAGCAATTGGTGGTAAGGACTCTATGTCCGGTACATTTATTAATATCCATGTACCACCAACGCTTGTATCCTTTGCAGTAGCTCCTGTGGACGTGAGAAAGGTTGTTTCATCTGAATTTAAGCAAGCAGGAAACAGAGTAATTTATTACAGTCTTCCACATGATGAAAATGAATTACCTGATTTTGACAGCTTGCATAAGAATTACAGTAAAATTCATGAGCTTATAAACGACGGTAAAGTTGTATCAGCATCATCCGTTAAAATCGGTGGCCTTTGTGAAACTATTTCTAACATGTGTTTTGGTAACAAGTTAGGATTCTTGTTTAACTTTGCACTTGAAGAAGGTGACTTATTCCGTAAATCATATGGTTCAATGGTTTTGGAACTTTCTGACGATTGTGAAGATGAAGACTTGGAAGGCCTTGATTACACAGATTTAGGTGTAGTATCTGAAAGCTTTGAAATGTCTTTTGAAGATGAAGTTCTTGACGGTGAGAAGCTTCTTAAAGTGTGGATGGATAAATTAAGTGGTATATTCCCACATACAGCAAAGAAAAATGATCAGCCTGAACTTAAGGATTCTACATATGAGATTCCTAAGGCAGATAAAAAGCGAGCAAGTATTTCAATTGCTAAACCAAGAGTGTTTATCCCTGTGTTCCCGGGAACAAACTGTGAATACGAAACCGCTAAAGCATTTGAAAATGCAGGTGCTAAACCTGAAATCTTTGTATTTAAGAATCTAAATGCAAAACACATTGAAGAATCAGTAAAATACATGGCTGAGAAGATTAATAATTCTCAGATTATTATGATTCCGGGTGGATTCTCCGGTGGTGACGAGCCTGATGGTTCCGGTAAGTTTATTGCAACTGCTTTCAGAAATCCTGTAATAAAAGACGCTGTTATGGATATGCTTAAGAACAGAGATGGTCTTATGTTAGGTATTTGTAATGGTTTCCAGGCTTTGATTAAGTTAGGTTTAGTTCCTTATGGTGAAATCAGAGATACTGAAGAAACTGCACCTACACTTACATTTAATACAATAGGCAGACATATATCCAGAATGGTATATACAAGAGTAAATTCAACACTGTCTCCATGGCTTTGGAATACAGAAGCAGGTGAACAGTTTACTGTACCTGTGTCTCACGGTGAAGGTCGTTTCGTAGTTACACCTGAAGAGTACGAGAGATTGGCAGCTAATCACCAAATTGCAACACAGTACTGTAACCCGGATAGCTTAGCTTCCACCGATCCTGTTTGGAGCCCTAACGGAAGCTACTGCGCAATTGAAGGTATTACAAGCCCTGATGGTCATGTTCTTGGTAAAATGGCTCATTCAGAGCGTATCGGCACAAACGTTGGTAAGAACGTTCCCGGTAACAAAGACCAGCAGTTGTTTAAGAGCGGTGTAGAATACTTTAAATAAGTCTTTAAATTTAAGGAGATAAAATTGATATGAACATTGAGAAATTGTACACACAATGGAGTGAGGACAATTATTTTGATGAGTCTACAAGAAATGAATTGTTGGCTCTTAAAGGCGATGATGGTGAAATCAGAGAAAGATTTTACACAGAACTTGCTTTTGGTACTGCAGGCATTAGAGGAGTGCTTGGTGCCGGCACCAACAGAATGAATATTTATGTAGTCAGAAGAGTAAGTTACGGAATTGCACAGCTTCTCAAGAATAAAGGAGAAGCTGCTTGTAAAGCCGGTGTTGTAATTGCATATGATTCAAGAAATATGTCAGTAGAGTTTGCAAAAGAAGCTGCTGCTCAGTATGCAGGTAATGGTATTAAAGTATACCTGCATGAAGATGTGGCCCCGGTGCCGATTTTATCTTATTCAGTAAGATATTTGAAAACTGCAGCAGGTGTAATGGTTACTGCAAGCCATAATCCAAAAGAATATAACGGATACAAGGCTTATGGTGACGATGGTGCACAACTTTCCGTAGAAGACAGTAACGAAGTGTTGGCTACTATTGAGAAAATCACAGACTATACAACTTTGCCTGTATATGATTTTAATGTACTTAAGGAAAGCGGTATGATTGAAATGGTTGGTAAGGAAATTTACGATTCCTACACAGAAACAATCAAGAAACTTATTGCTGATCCTGAAACACTTAAAGAAACTGCAGGTAAACTTAAGTTGGTTTACACACCTGTTCATGGAGCAGGTGCAGCTTTCGTACCAAGTCTTCTTAAGGATTTAGGTTTTACAGAGCTTAAGTGTGTTGAACCACAGATGATTCATGATGGTAATTTCCCTACAGTTCCTGTACCAAATCCCGAGGATAAGGGCGTATATACATTGGCAATTGGAATTGCTGAAAAAGAGCAGGCAAACCTTATCTTAGCTTCTGACCCTGATGCAGACCGTACAGGTGTGGCAGTAAGAGACAAAAATGGTGAGTATGTACTTCTTACAGGTAACCAGATTGGTATTTTGCTCCTTAATTATATTTTGAAAGGTAAAAAGAGAAGTGGTGCTCTTAAGGGAAATGAATTTGTAGTTTCTACAATAGTTTCTACAAGAATGACAGCTGATGTATGTAAAGCATATGATATTTCATATAAAGATGTACTTACCGGATTTAAGTATATAGGTGAGCAGATTACCTTAAGAGAAGAACAGGGTAATGAAAAATATCTTTTTGCTTTTGAAGAAAGTTACGGATACCTTATGGGAAGCCACGCAAGAGATAAGGATGCAGTTTCTGCTTGTATGGCTGTAGCTGAGACAGCTGCTTATTATGGCTCAAGAGGTATGACACTTTTAGATGCTCTTGATGAGATTTATCAGGAATTCGGGTACTGGGCAGAAAGTCAGAAATCCTTTAATTTTAAGGGTGAGGCCGGAGCCGGTAAAATGAAAGCTTTAATGGCTGACTTCAGGGAGAAGAAAGAAACCATTATGCCTGAAGGAACTGTAATTAAGTTCACAGACTACAAAGAAGGACCTTCTGTTACAGGATTACCTGTTTCTGATGTTCTTTATTACAACATGGGAGATTCATGGCTTTGCATCCGTCCATCCGGTACAGAACCAAAAGTTAAACTTTATTTTGGTGCCAAAGGAAATAACATGATTGATGCTACAAATAAAATGAATGACCTTCGTGAAATTATGATTAAAATGATTGAAGGATAATATTAAATGAGAGATTTTGTACACTTACATTTGCATAGCGAATACAGTTTATTAGATGGTGCTTGTAGAATCAAGCCCCTGATAGCTGCTTGCAAAGAAATGGGAATGAAATCAATAGCTATTACTGACCACGGCGTTATGAACGGCGTGGTTGAGTTTTATGAAGAGTGTACAAAGAATGATATTAAACCTATTATCGGCTGTGAGGTTTATACTGCAAAAAGAACAAGATTCAATAAGGATGCAGGTTTAGACTCAAACTATGGTCATCTTATTCTTTTAGCTGAGAACAACAAAGGTTATCATAACCTTATGAAGATTGTTTCAAAAGCTTTTACTGAAGGCTATTATTACAAACCAAGAGTTGATATGGATCTTTTAAAAGAATATCATGAAGGTATTATCTGTTGTTCAGCTTGCTTAGGTGGAGATGTTCCACAGGCTATTCTGAACGGCACATACGAAGATGCAAAAAAAGTTGCATTGGAATACCTTGGAATATTTGGAGAAGGTAATTACTTTTTAGAGCTTCAGAGCAATGGTTTAGAAGAGCAAATAAAGGTTAATCAGGCTTTAGTTAAATTGTCAGGAGAAACAGGTATTCCTTTAATCTGTAGTAACGATGTTCATTTTATAAAAAGAGAAGATGCCAGAATGCAGGATATACTTATGTGTATCCAGACCGGTAAAAAGTTCAATGACACAGACCGAATGAAGTTTAACACTGATGAAGTATATTTAAGGTCTCCGGAAGAAATGGAAGCTTTGTTTTCTTCTGTTCCTGAAGCCTTGGACAACACTGTTAAAATAGCTGAAAGATGTAACGTAACTATTGAGTTTGGTCGCCCAATTTTACCGGATTTTGAAATCCCAGAAGGTTTGGACGGGGCAGCGGATTACCTTCGTCAACTTTGTTATGAAGGTGCTAAACGTCGCTATGGTGAAGAACTTAATCAGGTAACAAAAGACAGGATTGAATATGAGCTTGGTGTTATTATCTCCATGGGATATGCAGAGTACTATCTGATTGTATGGGATTTTATTAAGTTTGCAAAAGACAATGGTATTGTTGTCGGCCCCGGACGAGGCTCCGGTGCAGGCAGTATTGTGGCTTATTGCATTGGTATCACAAATATAGATCCACTAAGGTATAACCTGGCATTTGAACGTTTCCTTAATCCGGAAAGAATCAGTATGCCTGACTTTGACGTTGACTTTGCAGATGAACGTCGTAAAGAAGTTATTGAATATGTAAAAAGAAAATACGGCGAAGACAGGGTAGCACAGATTGTTACCTTTGGTACAATGGCAGCCCGTGGTGTTATTCGTGATGTAGGGCGTGTTTTAGATATGCCTTACAGCGATGTGGATGTAATTGCAAAAATGATTCCCTTTGCCTTGGGAATGACTATTGACAAGGCTCTGGAAATGAATCCGGAACTTAAACAAAGATATGATAACGACGAGAAGATTCGAGATCTTATAGATACAGGACGTGCCTTGGAAGGCATGCCAAGGAACATTGGTACTCATGCTGCCGGTGTTGTTCTTACAAAGGATCCGGTTGCTGACTATGTACCTTTGGAAATATCAAAAGATGCAACTGTTACACAATTTCCAATGGCTATTTTGGAGAAATTGGGTCTTCTTAAAGTTGACTTTTTAGGATTAAGAACCCTTACAGTAATTCAGAATGCAAGAGAGATGATTAAAGAAATACACGGAATTGAAGTGGATTTTGATAACATGTCTCTGGATGATAAGAAGGTATATAAGACTATCTGTGATGGTCGTACATCCGGTATATTTCAGTTGGAAAGTCCCGGCATGACCAGATTTATGACAGAACTTCAGCCTGATAATATTGAGGATATTATTGCCGGAATTGCTTTATACAGACCAGGCCCTATGGATCAGATTCCAAAGTATATAGAGAACAAGAAAAATCCTTCAAAGATTACTTATTCTCATGCTATTCTTGAACCTATTCTCAATGTAACATATGGGTGTATGATTTATCAGGAACAGGTAATGCAGATAGTACGTGATATGGCAGGCTACACAATGGGTCAGTCTGACTTGGTGCGTCGTGCTATGGCAAAGAAAAAGCATGATGTAATGCAGAAGGAAAGGGTTAACTTTGTTGCCGGTTCTAAGAAGAACGGTGTAAGTGAAGAAATATCCAATGCAATATTTGACCAGATGATTGATTTTGCCAGTTATGCTTTTAACAAGGCTCACGCTGCATGTTATGCAGTGGTTGGTTATGAAACTGCATGGCTTAAAACATATTATCCCGTTGAGTTTATGGCTGCTACATTAAACAGCTTTATGGATAATACAGATAAAATAGCTCAATATGTTGCAGAGTGTAAAGTAATGGGAATTGACATTTTACCGCCGGATGTAACAAAAAGCAAAGCCGGCTTTACAGTAACTGACGGTAAGATAAGATATGCTTTAACAGCTCTTAAAAATGTTGGATATGGTCCTGCAGAAGCTATAGTTGAAGCAAGAAATGAAGGCGATTTTGAGTCTTTTGGTGATTTTTGTACAAGAATGGCAGGATCTCAGGTTAATAAGCGTTGTGTGGAAAGCTTTATAAAGTCCGGTGCCATGGACTGTTTCGGTAAAACAAGATCTCAGCTTATTGCTGTTTATGAAAAAATGATGGATGGGGCTCAGGATGCAGCGAAAAATGCAATTGCCGGACAGATGTCTTTGTTTGATCTTGTTCCGCAACAAAGTACTATAGACGAGGAATATCCGAATATAAGAGAGTATGATAATAATATTCTTATGAAATTTGAGAAAGAAAGTATAGGAATGTATCTTTCTTCCCATCCGATGCTTCCTTATGAAGAAAAATTAAGAACTTTAAGAAATATTATTTCTTCTGATATTGCATCTAATTCAGGGGAAGGGGAAAGTGAGAATTTTGACGGAAGCAACATAGCTGCATCACATGTTTACGACAACATGGATGTTACTGTTGGTGGTATTATTACTGCAGTCAGACGAAAAGCTACAAAGAATAATACAATGATGGCTTTTGTAACTGTTGAGGACTTATATGGAAGTATGGAGCTTCTTATATTCCCTAAAGTTTACGAAAGATATACAGGAATATTAACGCCTGACAGCATAGTCCTTATTAAAGGAAGATTAAGTTTAAGAGAAGACGATACACCAAAGATTCTTCCTGAAACAATAAGACTTCTGGATGATGTGGAAGAAAATAAGTGTGAGTTTATATGTAATCCGGAGAAGATACAGAGAGTTAAAGCTTTTGTTGGATATTTTTCCGGTAAAACACCAATTGTAATAAAATCATCGGAAGATAATTCTGTAATATTTACAGGAAATATAAACAATAATAGTGAAGTAATAAAAGAATTGCAGGAAATTTTACAATCATAATTGTTAAAATACAGTTTTTGTGGTATCATTTCCCTTGGAATATTTTTCATGCAACAGGAGGTCGCTTAGTTATGAAAACAATTAAAAGAATAGGTGTATTAACATCAGGTGGAGATGCTCCGGGCATGAATGCAGCTATAAGAGCTGTGGTACGTTCAGGTATATATCATGGGTTTGAAGTTTTTGGTATTAAGAAAGGTTACGAAGGACTTTTAAGCGGAGATATGTATGAAATGAATCTTCGTTCGGTTTCTGATATTATGAGCAGAGGTGGTACAATTCTTCAGACTGCAAGATGCAAAGATTTCAATACACAGGAAGGTGTTGAAAGAGGTGCCAGAATGGCAGAGGTTTTCAAGCTTGACGGTCTTGTTGTTATTGGAGGAGACGGATCTTTCAGAGGAGCCAGAGATTTATCCAGAGTTATCGGAATTCCGGTTGTAGGTATTCCTGCTACAATTGATAATGATATCGGATGTACAGATTACACAATCGGTTTTGATACTGCTTGTAATACTGTTAAGGATGCAATAGATAAGATTAAAGATACTGCCTATTCCCATGAAAGATGCTCAGTTGTAGAAGTTATGGGTAGAGGAGCAGGTTATATTGCTCTCCATTGTGCAATTGCTGACGGTGCTGAGGCTTGTATTTTACCGGAGAAGAGCTTTGATATTAATACAGATATTATTCAGCCATTGATTGGTTGCCGCAACAGAGGTAAACACCATTATGTAGTTATTATTGCAGAGGGTGTAGGAGGTACTATGGATATTGCTAATGAAATCAAGCAGATCACAGGTATTTCCACAACAACCACAATTTTAGGTCATTTGCAAAGAGGTGGCAGCCCGACTGTTAAAGATAGAGTTATGGCTAGTTTGTTTGCATGTAAAGCTACAGAAGTTCTTAAAAACGGTGGTGGTAACTGTGTTATTGCTTCAAAGGGTGATGAAGTAATTGCCATAGAGATTGAAGAAGCTTTGAAAATGACTAAGAAAATTGATGAACACATGATTATAACAAGTAAGATGCTTTCACTGTAATAAAAGGTGTCTTTTTTTGGAGGAAGTTTTGACATTTAATATTCCGAATATATTAACAATAATAAGATTAATACTTGTTCCTTGTATGGGAGTCTGTATGTATAAAGGACTTTACATACCTGCTGCAGTTATGTTTTTTATTGCGGGAACAACCGATGTAATTGATGGTTATATAGCCAGAAAACTTAATCAGATTACATATTTCGGTAAAATAATGGATCCGCTTGCAGATAAGTTATTATCAGTAACTGCTCTTGTTATGTTAGCAATAGCAGGTCGCATACATGAAACCAATGCTGTTTTGAATTGGATTATTCCTGCATTTGTGCTTTCGAAAGAAGCCCTTATGGGAATCGGTGGATTGATTATTGTTAAGACAAAACACAGAATAAGGAGTTCCAATTGGTATGGTAAGGCTGCAACATGTTTATTCTTTGTTGCTATACTTTTGTTGATGTTTGAGGTTACACTTACTGCAGGTCGTTGGTTTTTAGTTGTTGCAGTATTGTGTTCTGTATTTGCACTTATTATGTACATCAGAGTATTTTTCTCAATACAAGCTGATCCACCGATTGAAAAGAAATAAAATTCACAGGAGATGGTACTATTTTCGGATATGCCGTACCGGATAAAGCAGAACTTAAATTCCGGGAGTATGAATATTATAAAATGTATTATTGTGGCGTCTGTAAGAGTATCGGCAGACGCTACGGTAATTTAGAGCGCTTTGGTCTTGTTAATGAAATGGGAATGTTAGCTCTTCTCCTGGATTGTATCTCAAATAAGGCAGAAACAACAGAATTTGAAATTAAAAATTGTATTGCTCATCCTTTGAAGAAAACTCCGGCTGTTAAGAATTCTTTATACACAGACTATGCAGCTGATGTTAATGTTGTTTTTGCATATTTCAAGCTAATGGATAGTTGGCAGGATGATAAGAATTTTTTCGCAGCAGTTTTTGCAAAACTTGCCTTTGGACGTGCTGTGAGAAAAGCAAAAAAGAACATTCCTTCTGTATATGATTCAATCAAGAATAATCTCAATAAATTATCTGCCTTTGAAAAGTCTCAATGTAAATCAATTGATGAAACAGCTCATTGTTTTTCTGAACTAATGGCAGATATATTCAGTGAAGCTCCGGAAATTAAAGAACACATCAAGAGCCTTTCGGAGGTTATAACTGAAGAGAAACTTGTATGCCTCAGAAATTTAGGGTATTATATAGGCAAGTGGGTTTATCTTATTGATGCATTATATGACATTGAAGATGATTTAAAAAAAGGTAGTTATAATCCTATTTTATTAAGATTTGATTATAACCATAAAGAAACTGTTTCTCAGTTTAAAGATAGAATAAAGGAGCCTCTGGAGTTTGTTTTTCATGATGCCCTGGGACATTGTTGTGAAGCTTGGGAGGTTCTTTGTGAGGATGTTCCGGATACAGGAAAGTATAAAGACGGAAAAGCCTTTATGGAAAATGTATTGTATCTTGGAATGAGAGGAAAGACAATGAGAGGATTTTTAAGCAATGAATCCATATGAAATTTTAGGAATAAGTGAAAATGCCACCGATGAAGAGGTGAAGAAAGCATACAAAGAATTGGTTAAAAAATACCATCCGGACAAGTATGTAGATAATCCTCTTTCTGATTTGGCTGCAGAAAAAATAAAAGAAATAAATATTGCCTATGACACAATTATGAAACAGCGCAAAGCTCAGGCAGGTTCATCTTCCTATGGTGAACAAGGGTATAATGGCAGTGCTTTATATAAAGAAATTCTGGTTATGATTAACAGCGGAAACCTTGCCGGTGCAGAATCAAAGCTTCAGGCTGTACCTGTAGCAGAAAGGTCTGCAGAATGGTATTTTTGCTATGGAGAAATATGTAAGGCAAGAGGTTGGTTTGATAATGCAAGAACATATTATACAACAGCAGTTAATATGGATCCCTCAAACAGAAGGTATAGAGCCGCTTTAAATGGTTTATATAACTATGCCAGAGGATATACAGGTGGGTCTGCAGCAAGAGGTTATAACGATTCAGACCAGCTTTGCAGAGTATGTCAGACTTTATATTGCCTTGATTGTTTATGTGAATGTATGGGTGGAGATTGTATCAGATGTTGTTAGAAAAAACCGGCAGAATGTTGGAATTTTACACAATTAAAGATATGCTGGAGGCACATTGCCATTTTGAAGGTTCTAAAGTTTTTGCAAAAGAGTTAGAGCCTCTTATTAACATAGAAAGAATTCAAATTTTACTTAAAGAAACAGAAGAAGCTGTATCTATGATTCTTCGCTTTGGTAATTCTCCTATTCATTTTGTTGAAGAAGTAAGACCATCACTTGCCAGAGCCTATGCCGGTAGTGTTTTAGGTCTTAAGGAACTTCTTGATATTGCAAGAAATCTTAAGTCAGCGGCAATGATGAAAAGATATATGGGAAGTGTACCTGAAGATGAAGAACTTCTACTTCATAAGTATTCTAAGTCTCTTTATACAAACAGAAATTTAGAGCAAGATATTTTTAATAAAATACTGTCTGAAGAGGAAATAGCCGATAATGCATCACCCGCACTTAATTCTGTAAGAAGACAGATTTTGGATAAACAGAATTCTATAAAGGATAAGCTTAATTCAATATTACATTCTCAGGCAAAAGCTGTTCAGGATGCTGTTGTTACTATGAGAGGTGAGCGGTATTGTATTCCTGTAAAATTGGAGTATAAAGCTTCTGTTCCGGGAATAGTTCACGATACATCAGCTTCAGGACAGACGCTTTTTATTGAGCCTCAGGCTATTGTAGAAACTAATAATAAAATCAGAGAGCTTAAGGTGCAGGAAGAGCAGGAAACAGAACGTATTTTAGCTTCTTTATCTGCAGAAGTAAGCAGATATCATGAAGAAATAAAACTTAACTATACACTTCTTTCATATCTTGATTTCACATTTGCAAAGGCTGTGTTGGCCCTTGAACAGGAGGCTGTAAAACCGGATCTTAACGAGAAGGGATATATCAGTATTGTTAAAGGAAGACACCCTTTGCTTGATAAGAAAAAGGTAGTTCCTATTACTTTTAAAATAGGAGAAGAGTATTCTACTTTAGTTATTACTGGACCAAATACAGGCGGTAAGACAGTGGCTCTTAAGACAGTTGGACTTTTTACCCTTATGGTTCAGTCCGGGCTTCTTATTCCGGCTGCAGCCGGCAGCTCCATGTCCATATTTGAAGGCGTTTTTGCTGATATTGGTGATGAGCAGAGTATAAGTCAGAATTTAAGTACATTTTCGGCTCATATGAAAAATATAGTAGAAATTCTTGAGAAGGCTGATCATCGCTCACTCATACTTTTTGACGAGCTTGGTGCCGGCACTGATCCTACGGAAGGTGCAGCTCTTGCTATGTCAATACTTGAGTGTGTTCATCAGATGGGTGCAACTACTGTGGCAACAACCCATTACAGTGAACTTAAAGTGTTTGCATCAACTACAAAGGGCTTTGAAAACGGTTGTTGTGAGTTTGATGTGGAGACATTAAGACCTACATACAGGCTTCTTATAGGAATTCCGGGCCGTAGTAATGCGTTTGCTATTTCCGGTAAAATGGGTCTTGATCAGGTGATTATTTCCCGGGCAAAAGAACTTATCAGTGCCGAGGATCTTCGATTTGAGGATATGCTTTCTAACATTGAAAAAGCCAGAGGCCTTATTGAAGAGGAAAAAGAGAACGTAAGAAAACTCAGAAAAGAATCTGAAATTTTACAGAAACAAGCCGAGTCAGAGAAAAAGGCCATGGCAGCTAAAAAAGAACAGATTCTTACCAAAGCCAGGGAAGAGGCCCGTAGAGTTGTAAATGAAGCAAAAGACGAGGCGGATGCCATATTGAAAACACTGAGAAAAGAGGCTTCCGGAAGTAAAAATCTTAAGAATGCTGAGGAAAGTGCAAGAAATTTAAACAGCCTTAAGAATAAAACGGACAGTGCTTTATATAAAGGAATTAAAGGGTCGGATGCAGGTAAGGCTCCTGAAAGAGTTTCTCCCGGGGATATGGTGAAAGTTGTCAGTATGAATCAGACAGGAGAAGTACTTAAAGCACCTGATAATGACGGTAACGTATATGTTCAGCTTGGTATCATGAAAGTATATATACCTATTTCTGATCTTAGAATGTCCGAAACTTTGGAACAAAAGGAAATAAAGGCTAAGAGAAATAAAGAAACTGCTATTAAGTCTTCTACAATTAAAACAGAAGTTGATGTAAGAGGTTGCAATGTAGATGAAGCAATTGTTATACTTGACAAGTATCTTGATGATGCAATGATAGCTCATCTTAAGACATTTTCTATTATACATGGTAAGGGTACAGGGGCACTTCGGTCCGGTATCCACCAATATTTAAGACAATTAAAATCTGTGAAGTCTTTTAGGTTAGGCGCTTATGGTGAAGGTGACGCAGGTGTAACTGTAGTAACATTAAAATAGTTTAAGGGAGAAAAAATATGAAGAGTGTAAGCAAGAGATTAATTTTGTTAGTTTTGACCCTGGTTTTATTCATGGGCATATTTAATATGCCTATGATTTCTGAAGCGGCACATGACTACGGTGTAACCGGAGATGTTAATGGGGATGAAATTGTAACAACCGTGGACTATATGTTCATTAAAAAAGTTCTTTCGGGGACAGTTTCAGATTCAACTATTAAAAGTACTGCAGATGTAAATCACGATGGAAAGGTGACTACAGCTGACTATATGATAGTTAAGCAGATTTTCACGGGAGTTCCTGTGCAGGTATTACCCAAGCCTTTGCCAGAACAGCCTGCTATTAATGATAATGGTGGTTCTTTTAATGTAACTGTAAATGGAACTTTTACCGACAATATGGTTATACAGAGAAACAGATATATTGATGTGTTTGGTACAGCTTCAAAAGTTGGTGGCGTTGTCTATGTAAAGTTAGGTAATGAAGTTCGTTACGGTGTTGTTGACAGTAGTGGCAACTGGAAAGTTACATTAAACGGTAGAGCTGCAAATACCACACCTCAGAGTATGAAAATTTATACAAAGGCTCAGGGTGAAAATGGCGGTAAGACTATTAAAAACATTCTTATCGGTGATGTTTGGATTATTGCCGGTCAGTCTAATGCACAGATATCACTTAATACTACATTGGTAAATAACTCTTCTTTTGCAAATAATATTAGTGAAGCAGATAATATAAGACTTTTCACACAATGGTTCTGGGATTGCAGTAATTATTGGGGTGATTTTGCTGCCAGTGGTGGCAAATATGTAGCGATTACCAATGCTGCACAGACAAATCCTCCTTCCGTTGCTAAATGGAATGTAGGCAATGTAACAAACGCAAAAAACTTTTCTGCTGTAGGTTACTATTTTGCAAAGATGGTGGCAGATAAAACTGATGTGCCTTTGGGCATTATTCAGTGTGTTGCCGGTGGCTCTGCTTTGTGTGATTTTATGCCAAAGAGTGGATATGTAAGCAGTAAGCATAATAAAGGTTCCAGCCAATTTAATGCTTGTGATATTTACAATGCACTTATTCATCCTTTCTCCAAAACTGAAATTACCGGATTTATTTTCTATCAGGGAGAAGGTAACGAATCAGCAGCTTCTTCTTATTCAGATAATCTTACAGATTTTGTAGGAATGATGAGAGGAATATTTGGAAAAAATATGCCATTTTACAATGTACAGCTACCATCACATAATACAGGAGGACAGTGGCCTGGTTTGGCAGATGTGAGATTTGAACAGTTTGATGCAATTAGTACAATTGATAATTATTATCTTGTGTCAACAGTTGACAGAAATCTTAGCAATAACGATACAGACTGGGCTCATCCTACAGCTAAAAAGCATATAGGTGATCGTTTAGGTTATATTGCTTTGTCAAACATATATGCATATAAGGATTATCCTTCTGATTACTATAATCCGCCACAGTTCCACAGCGTGGAAGTTAAGAATGGTTATGCATATCTGTACTTTAAGAATTTTGGTGATGGACTTACCTCCACTACAGGTACAAGTGTTAAAGGTTTTACAAACTACAGTACAGGCGCGGCTTTGACAGCAACAATTGAAGGTAAGAACTGTGTTAAGATTAAAGTAACATCAGGACTTAAAACTATTGCATATGGCGATAGTGCCATGGCAACAATGTCTACACATAACTTAAGAAACAGCAAGGGATTATTTGCTCTGACATTCAGATGTACCCTGTAGATTTCATTGACTTTTAAAGCATAAAGCCATATAATTTAGCTTTAGTAAATTAGCCTTATGGCATTGATTTTGATATAGAAAGGATATTAATTATGGCAGATACAATGAAGGGCTTGAAGAGAAGCCACATGAACGGATTAGTCAATGCATCACTTATTGGTCAGGAGGTTGTTTTGGCCGGTTGGTGTGCTAAAGCAAGGAATTTAGGTAGCTTGCTTTTTATAGATTTAAGAGACAGAACAGGTCTCGTACAGCTTGTATTTGATGGTGAAAGTGAACAAGCTCTGTTTGAAAAAGCTTCTACAGTCAGAAGTGAATATGTTCTTATGGTGAAAGGTGCTGTAAGGGCAAGAGCTGCTGAAGCTGTTAATAAAAATATGGCTACAGGTGAAGTGGAAGTAGAGGTTAAGGATTTAAGAATTCTTTCTGTTTCAGATACACCACCTATTCAGGTTACTGAGAATCCTACAACTAGTGATGTTAACAGACTTAAGTACAGATACTTAGATTTGAGAACACCTTTTATGCAGAATAACCTTATTCTTCGTCATAAAATTGCAAAGACAGCAAGAGACTATTATGAAGAAAATGGTTTCTTAGAAATTGAAACTCCTATTCTTAATAAAAGTACTCCTGAAGGGGCAAGAGACTATTTGGTACCAAGCCGTGTTCATCCCGGTAAGTTCTATGCGTTGCCTCAGTCTCCTCAGCTCTTTAAACAGCTTCTTATGGCTTCAGGCTATGACAGATACATGCAGATTGCAAAATGCTTTAGGGACGAAGACTTAAGAGCCGACAGACAGCCTGAGTTTACACAAATCGACTTGGAAATGTCTTTCGTAGATATTGATGATGTTATTTCTGTAAATGAGGGATTTATTAAAACAGTATTTAAGAAAGTTCTTGATGTTGAAGTTGAGACTCCTTTTGTTCGTATGCCATATAAAGAAGCTATGGCAAGATTTGGTTCTGACAAACCTGATATTAGATTTGGCTTGGAACTTAATGATATTTCTGACTTTGCAGGAAAATGTGGATTCAAAGTATTTTCCGATGCAGTAGCACAGGGTGGAGCAGTAAGATTGGTTGTGGCTCCCGGCGGTGCCGCATTCTCTCGTAAAGAAATTGATAAGCTTACTGAGTTTATAAAGACTCACGGCGGTAGTGGCATGGCATGGATTGCAGTGGGAGAAACAGAGCATCGTTCTTCTGTAGGTAAAGTACTTACACCTGAAGAAATTGAAGAAATAATTAAGCTTTCTGATGCTAAAGTTGGCGACCTTATCTGTATGGTTTGCGGAAAATCAAATGTGGTGTATACTACATTAGGAGCTCTTCGTTGCCATCTGGCAGAAAAACTTGATTTGATTCCTAAGGATAAGTTTGCTTTCTTATGGATTACAGAATTCCCACTGTTTGAATATTCTGAGGAAGAGGAAAGATTTGTTGCTATGCACCATCCTTTCACTATGCCTATGGATGAAGATATTGAATATATTGAAAGTGATCCGGGAAGAGCAAGGGCTAAAGCTTATGACATTGTTCTTAATGGTTATGAACTTGGTGGCGGTTCTATCAGAATTTTCGACAGAGACCTTCAGGCAAGAATGTTTAAGGCATTAGGTCTTTCTGATGAAGTAGCTCAGGAAAGATTCGGGTTCTTGCTGGAAGCATTTAAGTACGGCACACCTCCTCACGGTGGCATGGCATATGGTCTTGACAGACTTGTTATGCTTATGACAGGTTGTGACAACATAAGAGATACTATTGCGTTTCCTAAGGTACAGAATGCTTCTTGTCTGTTAACAGGTGCTCCTGACGTAGTAGATGAAATTCAGCTTAAGGAACTTAATCTTAGTGTTCCGAAAGAAGAATAGAAAAGAGATGTAAAAATTAATGACAAAACAGTTGTTGCACATAGGTCTTGATGTAGGCTCTACTACAGTAAAGATAGCAGTACTTAATTCAGACCTTGAGTTAATTTACAATAAGTATCAGAGACATTATTCTGATATAAGAAAGACAATTTATGAAGTACTTTCCTATGTGTTAGAACAGTACAAAGGTATGGAAACGACCATAATGCTTACAGGCTCCGGCGGCATGTTGGTGGCTGATTGGCTTGATCTTGACTTTGTACAGGAAGTAGTTGCGTCAACTGAAGCTGTAAATCGCCTTATTCCTCATGCAGATGTGGCTATTGAATTAGGCGGTGAAGATGCAAAGATTACATATTTTAAGAATCCCGTTGAACAACGTATGAATGGTACCTGTGCCGGTGGCACAGGTGCCTTTATTGACCAGATGGCTATATTGTTACAAACAGATGCCATGGGTCTTAATGAGTATGCAAAAAAACATACTACTATTTATCCTATTGCAGCCCGTTGCGGTGTATTTGCTAAAACTGATATTCAGCCTTTGTTAAATGAAGGTGCATCTAAAGAAGATATATCAGCATCCATTTTTCAATCTGTAGTCAATCAGACTATAAGTGGTCTTGCTTGCGGTCGTCCTATACGAGGTAATGTTGCCTTTTTAGGTGGACCATTAAACTATCTTTCTGAGCTTCGTCAGAGATTTATTGAAACACTGGAATTAACAGATGAAAGAATTATATTCCCTGAAAATTCACACCTATTCGTAGCATTAGGTGCGGCTTTTTCATCCATTGCAAAAACTCCGGTAAGTATTGATGTTGTTTTAGAAAAATTACCTTCGGTTCTTTCCGCCACATCTGATGAGGTTTCTCGCCTTGAACCATTATTTAAGGACTTTGATGAATATATTGCTTTTAGAAAAAGACACGATAAGGCGGCAGTTACTAAAGAAATTCTTGAAGACTATAAAGGAAATTGTTTTTTAGGTATAGATGCAGGGTCTACAACTACAAAGGCTATTCTTATGAGTGAAAACGGCGGAATATTGTATTCCTGGTACGGAAGTAATTACGGAAGCCCTTTTGAATCTGCAAAAAAAATATTAAAAGACATATACAGTAAATTACCAAAAGGTGTCAATATTGCATATTCAGCAGTTACAGGCTATGGTGAAGCCCTTATAAAAGCATCATTGGGTGTTGATTTAGGTGAAATAGAGACCATAGCTCACTATACTGCAGCTGAACAATTTTTGCCGGGAGTAGAATTTATTCTTGACATCGGTGGCCAGGATATGAAATGTATGAAGGTGAAAGATGGTGTCATTCAAAGCATAATGCTTAATGAAGCATGTTCTTCCGGTTGCGGATCTTTTATCGAGGCTTTTGCAACAACTCTGGATATGAAAGTTTCTGAATTTGCAGAAGCTGCAATTAAAGCTCAGAAACCTGTGGATTTAGGTTCCAGGTGTACTGTATTTATGAACTCCAGAGTTAAACAAGCACAAAAAGAAGGAGCAGAAGTAGGGGATATTTCCGCAGGTCTTTCATATTCAGTAATAAAGAATGCGTTGACTAAGGTTATTAAAATAAAGTCTCCTGAAGAAATGGGAGAAAAGATTATTGTTCAGGGTGGAACATTTTACAATGATGCTATACTTCGTTGTTTTGAAAAGATTTCAGGTCGTGAAGCAATTCGTCCTGATATTTCAGGGCTTATGGGTGCTTACGGTTGTGCTTTAATAGCCCGTCGTGAATATACCCCTGATAAGAAGACTACACTTTTAACAGCTGAGCAGACAGAAAATATTACTTCAACTATATCTCAGGTTCGTTGCGGCAAGTGTACAAACAACTGCCTGCTTACAATTAATAAATTTTCTGACGGTAAAAAGTTTATTTCCGGTAACCGTTGTGAAAGAGGTGCAGGCAAAGAGAAATTAGATAATTCAGTGCCGAATCTTTATGCATATAAGACTTCAAGACTTTTTGATCATTACATATCATTGGATGAAGACAAAGCTCCAAGAGGTGTTGTAGGTCTGCCGAGAGTTCTTAATATGTATGAGAACTATCCATTCTGGCATACATTCTTTACTAAATTGGGATTCAGGGTTGTATTGTCTGATAAGAGCTCCAAAAAGCTGTATGAAAGTGGCATGGAGACAATACCTTCAGAATCAGTTTGTTATCCTGCAAAGCTTGTGCACGGCCATATAATGAACCTTGTAGATAAGGGCGTTAAATTTATATTTTACCCTTCAATTCCATATGAGCAGGATTTAGATCCTAAGTCAGACAACCACTTCAGCTGTCCTATTGTAACATCCTATCCTGAAGTCATAGCTAAAAATATGGACATTTTACAGGAAGAAAACATAAACTTTATGCATCCGTTTTTACCATATGATACTCCAAAACGTATGGTGGAAAGATGCTGTGAGGAGTTTAAGTCTTTTGGTATCAGCAAATCTGAAATTAAAGTTGCTACAGAGGCCGCTTATGAAGAAGATAAAGCATTCCGTAAAGATATAAGAGATATGGCGGAGGCTATAATAAAACAAAGCCGGGAGCAGGGTAGAAAATGCATTGTTCTGGCAGGTAGACCTTATCATCTTGATCCTGAGATTAACCATGGAATACCAGAACTCATTACTTCTTTCGGTATGTCAGTATTGACCGAAGACTCAGTTTCTCATTTAGGAGATTTACAGGAGCCTATAAGAGTTGTAAATCAATGGGAATATCACAGTCGTCTTTACAGAGCAGCTGACTTTGTAAGAGAGCAGCCTGATATTGAATTAATACAGCTTAACTCCTTTGGTTGTGGCCTGGATGCGGTAACTACAGATCAGGTTCAGGAAATATTGGAACCTTCCGGTAAAATATATACTTGTCTTAAAATAGATGAAGGCCTTAATTTGGGTGCTATCAGAATAAGAATCCGTTCCCTTAAGGCTGCTCTTGAAGAAAGAGATCGTAATGGTATAGAAATTAAAAAGGGTGTTGTTTATTCACATCCGAAAGTGCCTTTTACCGAGGAAATGAGATTGAAACATACCATTCTGGCACCACAGATGTCTCCTATACATTTCAGAATTTTGGAGGCGGCATTCAACAGTCATGGCTTTAAGTTGGAAATATTACCTTCAGAGGACAAATCTGCTGTTGAAGAAGGCCTTAAGTATGTAAATAATGATGCCTGTTATCCTTCAATATTAGTTGTTGGGCAGTTTATGCAGGCTATAAAGTCAGGAAAGTATGACACTGATAATTTGTCTTTGCTTATTACCCAGACAGGTGGAGGTTGTCGTGCCACAAACTATATTGCTTTTATAAGAAAGGCTTTGAAAAGTGCCGGTTATGGATATATTCCTGTTATTTCGTTGAATGCTTCAGGGCTTGAGGGCAACCCTGGATTTAAGCTTACTGTACCAAGGGTACACAGTTCCATGATGGCCATAGCCTACGGTGATTTGCTTATGAGACTTCTTTACAGGGTGAGACCTTATGAAAAAGAGCCCGGTTCTGCAAATGCATTGTATGAAAAATGGAACGCTGTTTGTTGTAAATCTGTGGAGAAGGCGAGCATCAGGGAGTATTGCATAAACGTTAAAAAAATTGTGGAAGATTTTGATAATCTTCCGTTGCTGGATATTAAGAAACCCCGTGTTGGGCTGGTGGGTGAGATTCTTGTTAAATTCCACCCTACAGCTAATAACAATGTGGTAGATGTGGTGGAAAATGAAGGAGCAGAGGCTGTTATGCCGGATCTTATGGGATTCTTCCATTACTGTTTGTATAATAGCCTTGTTAAACATGAAAAGTTGGCGGCTTCAGGAAAGTCTGCGTTTATTTGCAAAGTAGGTATCAAAGCACTGGATATGTATAGGAAACCTATGGTAAAATACTTAAAAGCCAGCAAACGCTTTGAAGCACCGGTAAGTATTTATACACTGGCAAAATATGCCGAACCTGTGTTACAATTAGGAAACTGCACAGGTGAGGGCTGGTTCCTTACTGCAGAAATGATTGAGCTTATTAAAGATGGAGCACCAAATATAATCTGTATGCAACCATTTGCCTGCTTACCTAACCACGTAACAGGTAAAGGCATGATTAAGGCTTTAAGAGAGGAATATCCTGAAGCTAACATCGTAGCTGTAGACTATGATCCCGGTGCCAGTGAGGTTAATCAGCTTAACAGAATAAGACTTATGCTTTCAGCAGCGTTTAAAAATATGAAAAAGGAAGATTAAGATTAAATGGACAGTTCAAATATCAGAAATTTTTGTATCATTGCCCATATTGACCACGGTAAATCAACTCTTGCTGACAGAATACTTGAAAAGACAGGTGTTCTTACCCAACGAGAAATGGAAAATCAGGTTCTTGATAATATGGACCTGGAAAGAGAAAGAGGAATTACCATTAAAGCCCAGTCTGTAAGACTTAACTATACAGACTCTAAGGGTCGTAATCTTGTATACAATCTTATAGACACTCCCGGACACGTGGACTTTACTTATGAAGTATCACGTTCTTTGGCGGCTTGCGAAGGTGCCATATTGGTTGTGGATGCAGCTCAGGGTGTTGAAGCACAAACCCTGGCTAATGTATATCAGGCTATGGAACACAACTTAGAGATAATTCCTGTGCTTAATAAGATTGATTTACCATCAGCGCGCCCTGATGAAATAAAAAATGAAATTGAAGATGTTATAGGTTTGCCTGCTCAGGATGCACCTTTGATTTCTGCCAAAGCGGGCATTGGTATTGAAGAAGTATTGGAAGCTGTTGCTGAAAGAATTCCTGCTCCCGTAGGAGATAAAAATGCACCTCTTAAGGCTTTGATTTTCGATAGTATTTATGATGCTTACAAAGGTGTAATTATTAACGTGCGTATTAAAGACGGTAGTGTAAAGGTTGGCGATACAATTCAACTAATGGCTACAGGTGCTAAATACGTGGTCACTGAAGTAGGCTGGTTTAAACCGGGATCATATTTACCTGCTTCTGAAATATCAGCAGGTGAAGTTGGATATATTGTTGCAAGTATCAAGAATCTTCGTGATGCTAAAGTAGGTGACACTGTAACATCCGCTTCAAACCCGGCAAAAGAAGCATTGCCCGGTTACAAAGAAGTGCAACCAATGGTATTCTGTGGTGTATACCCAGTGGATGGTGGTGACTATGAAGATCTTAAAGATGCACTTCTTAAGCTTCAGCTTAATGATGCGGCATTGGTATTCGAACCTGAAACATCACAGGCTTTAGGCTTTGGTTTCCGTTGCGGATTCTTAGGCCTTTTACACATGGAAATTATCCAGGAACGCTTAGAAAGAGAATATGACCTTAATTTAATTACCACAACTCCAAGTGTTATTTATAACGTATATCGTACTGACGGCTCCTGCTTCCAGTTGGATAACCCTACAAATCTTCCGTCACCAACGGAGATTGCATACATGGAAGAGCCTATGGTTAAAGCTTCTATTATGACACCTACTGATTATGTAGGTAACATTATGGAACTTACAACAGAACGTCGTGGTGTGTTTATAAACATGGACTATTTGGAAGAAAAGAGAGTAGTACTTACTTACGAAATGCCCCTTAATGAAGTTATTTATGACTTCTTTGATGCCCTTAAATCCAGAACAAAAGGCTATGCTTCTTTAGACTATGAGCTTTCTGAGTACAGAAAATCCAATCTTGTTAAGTTGGACATTTATCTTAACGGGGAGATTGTGGATGCGCTTTCGTTTATTGTTCACGCGGACAAGGCCTACGGAAGAGCCAGAAAGATAGCGGAAAAACTTAAAGAGAGCATACCGAGACATCAGTTCGAGGTTCCTATCCAGGCTTGTATAGGCGGTAAAATAATTGCCAGAGAAACTGTTAAAGCCTACAGAAAAGACGTACTTTCCAAATGTTACGGCGGTGACATTTCCAGAAAGAAAAAGCTTCTTGAAAAACAGAAAGAAGGTAAGAAGCGAATGCGTCAGTTTGGTAGCGTAGAAGTTCCTCAGGAAGCCTTCATGAGTGTGTTGAAATTAGATGAATAAACTGATATAATTGGCTTTGGTTTTTTTATTAAAATATATGTGTATGTGAATTCCAGGAGGTTTATTGCAATGTATAGTACAGAAGCAATCAAAAAGTATGATCCCGAAGTAGCAGCAGCTATTGAGGCAGAAGTTTCAAGACAGAGAAATAAGATTGAGCTTATTGCATCTGAAAACTTTGTAAGTGAGGCAGTTATGGAGGCTATGGGTAGCCCCCTTACTAATAAATATGCAGAAGGATATCCTGCAAAGCGTTATTACGGCGGATGTGAGTGCGTAGACGTAGTTGAGAATCTTGCTATTGAGCGTGCTAAGAAAATCTTTGGAGCAGAATATGCAAACGTTCAGCCACATTCCGGTGCACAGGCTAACATGGCAATCTTTTTTGCCCTTTTACAGCCCGGAGATACAGTCCTTGGTATGAACCTTGCTCATGGTGGTCATCTTTCCCACGGTAGCCCTGTAAATATGTCAGGTAAATGGTTCAACATCGTTCCTTACGGTGTCAGCGAAAAGGATTGTTACATTGACTACGAAGAGGTTCGTAAGATTGCTTTAGAAGTTAAACCTAAGCTTATTATCTGTGGTGCCAGTGCATACCCAAGAACAATAGATTTTAAAAAGTTCAGAGAAATTGCTGACGAAGTTGGTGCTAAGTTAATGGTAGATATGGCTCACATTGCAGGTCTTGTTGCTGCAGGTGAACATCCAAATCCAGTGCCTTATGCAGACTTTGTTACTACGACAACTCATAAGACATTGAGAGGTCCGAGAGGCGGTATGATTCTCTGTAATACAGAGGAAAATGCAAAGCTTATGAACAAGGCAATTTTCCCGGGAATCCAGGGTGGTCCTTTGATGCACGTTATTGCAGCTAAGGCTGTTGCTTTAGGCGAAGCTCTTACAGATGAATTTAAAGCATATCAGCACCAGATTGTTCTTAATGCAAAGGCTATGGCTGACAGACTTATTGAGAACGGCTTTGACTTGGTAAGTGGTGGTACAGACAATCACCTTATGTTGGTTGACTTAAGCAGCAAGAACATTACAGGTAAAGATGCTCAACATATGTTAGACGAGGTATCTATTACTTGTAATAAAAACGGTATTCCTTTTGACAAGCAGAGTCCATTTGTAACCAGTGGTATCAGACTTGGTACAGCGGCAGTTACTGCAAGAGGAATGAAGGAAGCTGATATGGTTGAAATTGCAGACCTTATTGCTTTAACACTTAACGATTTTGAAGGAAATAAGGAAGTCGTTATTGACAGAGTAGCTAAACTCTTGTCAAAGTACCCACTTTACGAAAACTAATATGGATTTTGAAGACAGAAGAAAAGAGCCTTTAGCTCACAGAATGAAACCCCTGACCATAGATCAGTTCTATGGTCAGAAACATATTCTGGCACCGGGTAAATTACTGTATCGTATGATATCAGCAGACCGGTTATCTTCTGTTATTTTTTTTGGTCCTCCCGGAACAGGAAAAACGTCCCTTGCCCGTATTATTGCTCACACTACAAATTCCGGTTTTCAGAAATTAAATGCAGTTTCTGCAGGTGTGGCTGATATTAAAAAAGTTGTGGCTGATGCCCAGAATACTATGCTGAATCCTACAGGCAGAGTTGTGTTGTTTATAGACGAAATTCACCGTTTTAACAAGGCTCAGCAGGATGCACTTTTACCTTATGTAGAGGATGGCACTATAATTTTAATTGGTGCAACTACTGAAAATCCTTATTTTGAAGTAAATAAAGCTTTGATTTCCAGATCTACTGTATTTCAGCTTAAGCCACTTACAGAAGAAGATATACGATGCATTTTACAGGCTGCTTTAGATGATGAAGAACGTGGCCTTGGCGGAATGAATGTAACCATAACAGATGAAGCTATGGATTTCCTTTGTAAAATGGCTGACGGAGATGCAAGATCTGCTCTTAATGCTTTGGAACTAGCCGTACTTACAGCTCCCGGCGATAAGACCAGGGAAGTTGTTATTGATATGGACACAGCTTCTGAGTGTGTACAAAAGCGCCATGTGAGATTTGATAAGTCCGGCGAGGAGCATTACGACAATATAAGTGCGTTTATTAAGTCCATGAGAGGTAGCGACCCGGATGCGGCGGTATTTTACCTGGCAAGAGCTTTATATGCAGGTGAGGATATTAACTTCCTGGCAAGAAGAATTATAATCTGTGCCTCTGAAGATGTGGGAACTGCTAATCCTAATGCTTTGGCGGTGGCTGTAGCTGCAGCTGAAGCCTGTAAAATGATTGGTATGCCTGAGGCACGCATTTTATTATCACAGGCAGCTATTACCGTGGCAACCAGTCCTAAGTCTAACTCTTCTTATATGGCTATAAATTCGGCGCTTTCTGATGTGGAAAACAAGAATACAGGTTCCGTGCCTATGTATTTAAGAAATGCACCTGCAAAAGGTATGGAAGAACTGGGTTATGGTGTAGGATATATGTATGCTCATGACTATAAAGGTCATGTTTCGCCTTTGGAATATTTACCGGAGGAAATGAAGGGGACTAAATATTATGTTCCTTCTGAAAACGGATATGACGGTAAGATTGCTGACTATATGAAGTGGGTAGAGAAAATTAAGAAAGAACAAGGATATAAATAGTTTTAATTTTATAAAATCTGTGTTAAAATAGTCGTTGAATATTTTTAGGGAGTGAATTTCATGTCTAATGTATATGATGTTTTAGTTGAAAGAGGTATTATTGCTCAGTGCACTAATCCTGAAAAAGTAAGAGAGTTATTGGGAAACGAAAAGGTTTCTTTCTATATAGGTTTTGACCCAACAGCTGACAGCCTTCATATCGGACATTTTGTTCAGATTATGGTTATGGCTCACATGCAAAGAGCAGGACACAGACCAATTGCTTTAGTTGGTGGCGGTACAGGTAAGATCGGTGACCCATCAGGTAAGTCTGATATGAGAAAAATGCTTACTGATGAGCAGCTTGCACATAATATTGCAGGTCTTAAGTCACAACTTTCAAGATTTATTGAATTTGATGATGACAAGGCTATTCTGGTTAATAATGCTGATTGGCTTCTTAACCTTAACTATGTTGATTTCTTAAGAGATATAGGTGTTTGTTTCTCTGTAAACAGAATGCTTTCTGCTGAATGCTTTAAGCAGAGAATGGAAAGAGGTCTTAACTTCTTAGAGTTTAACTATATGCTTATGCAGAGCTATGACTTCTACCGTTTGTATAAAGATTACGGTTGTCGTATTGAGCTTGGCGGTGACGACCAGTGGTCTAACATTATCGGTGGTGTTGAGTTGGTTCGAAAAAAGGAAGCTGACGAAGTTTATGGTCTTACATTCTCATTACTGACCACTAGCGAAGGCGTGAAAATGGGTAAGACAGTTAAGGGCGCTGTATGGCTTGATAAGGAGAAAACAAGTCCTTATGAACTTTACCAGTACATGAGAAATGTAGCTGATGCTGATGTTATTAAATGTCTTAAGCTTCTTACATTTGTTCCTATTGAAGAAATCAGAGAAATGGAAACATGGAAGGATGCTAAGATTAACGAAGCTAAGGTTCGTCTTGCTTATGAAGTTACTAAGATTATTCATGGTGAGGAAGAGGCTGATAAGGCTAAAGCTGCAGCAGAGGCACTTTTTGCAGGTGGTGCAGATAATTCCAATATGCCTTCCACAGAAGTTACAGCTGATATGTTAACTGACGGAAGTGCACAGCTTCTTGATTTAATGGTTGCTGCCAAGATGATTCCTTCTAAGGGTGAAGGCAGAAGACTTATCCAGCAGGGCGGCGTAAGTGTTAACGATGAGAAGGTAACTGATGTTAACATGGCAATTACAGCTGATATGCTGACAGGTGACGGCATTATTGTTAAGAAGGGTAAGAAAGCATTCCATAAGTTTTCAATGTAATAGTTAGTTTGATTAAGCCGGCGCTGGATTTACAGGGCCGGCTTTTTATGCAGTTCATTACACCCAAAAATTTATTTCAAAATGATTTGGGTGTAGATTTTATTTATTTTTGCTGTTTCTTTGTATTTTTATAGTACCCAAACTTAATTAATGTTATCAATTGGGTTCCTTTTTTTCTTAAAAGGGAACCCAAACGGGATGTTTGATTTAAAATGGGTTCCTGGTAAATGTATTGACTTTTATAAATCACAGTAGTATCATAATCCTTGTAAAAACAAAACAGGGGAGCTGAAGCGATTCGGCTGAGAGTAAGAATATTCGTTCTTAGACCCTATAACCTGATCCGGATAATGCCGGCGTAGGAAGTACCATATAAGTGTAATTATTTACCGCTTCCTACAATTCAGGAAGCGGTTTTCTTTTTCCCCGAAAACACAGGAGGAATGTAAAATGAATGCAAGTGTAGCAATACAGGTATTACCAAGTACTCAGGATGATAAGGAACTTATCCGTATTGTAGATGAAGTAATAGCTTACATAAAAAGTTTTGGTCTTAATTGTTCTGTAGGACCATTTGAAACAACCATTGAAGGTGACTACGACACCTTGATGGAAATCGTTAAAGGATGTCAGAAAATTGCCATAAAAGCAGGATGTGAAAGTGTCTCTGCTTATGTAAAAATAGTTTATAAGCCTGAAGGAGATGTGCTTACAATCGATGAAAAAGTTTCAAAACATCACCGGTAAGCTTGCTCCGGTTATAACAATTATAGTGGTGCTTACAGCATGGTTTTTCTTATCAGATTCTGAAGCCTTGCCGTCTTTTATGCTACCGGGTCCGGGAAGTGTTGTAAAAGCTTTCGTTAAGGATTTTCCCGCCTTAATGCAACATAGCGCGGTAACATTACAAGAAGCAGGTTGGGGTCTTCTGATAGGTTTTATTATTGCAGTGGTTACAGCGGTGCTTATGGACCGTTTCAGTTTCCTTAACAAGGCCTTGTATCCGGTGCTGATAGTAACCCAGACAATTCCTTCTATTGCACTTGCTCCATTGTTGGTGCTTTGGTTTGGTTTTGAGATGACACCTAAAATTGTATTAGTTGTTATAACCACCTTTTTCCCTATAACAGTAGGATTGCTTGGTGGTCTTCAAAGTGCGGACAAGGATGCTATAGACCTTTTCCGTGCTATGGGGGCTACAAGATGGCAGATTTACCGCCACATTAAGTTTCCATCAGCTTTAAGTTCTCTGTTTTCAGGACTTAAAATAGCTGCTTCTTATTCAGTGGTAGGTGCTGTTATATCCGAATGGTTAGGTGGATTTGAAGGTTTAGGCGTATATATGACCAGGGTAAGAAAGGCTTATGCCTTTGATAAGATGTTTGCAGTTATTGTTTTAATATCTTTAATAAGCCTTCTTCTTATGTGGGGAATATCTCTTCTGGAGAAAGTTTCACAACCCTGGCTAAGAAAGGGGAAAACAAAATGAAAAAAAGAATTTTTTGTATTTTAATTGCTTTAACCTTGTTGGTTAGCATTTTAAGTTTTACAGGTTGTAAAAAAGATAGTGAACTTACTGAAGTTACTGTCTGTCTTGACTGGACTCCAAATACTAATCACACAGGTCTTTATGTGGCTCTTGCCAATGGTTATTATGAAGATGCCGGTCTTGATGTAAAAATAGTTCAGCCCAGTGAAAGTACCTCTTCATTAATGGTGGCAGCAGGTCAGGTGGAGTTTGGTATTGAAGCCCAGGACACTATGGCGGCGGCATTTACAGGTGGAGAAACATTGGATATTGTGGCTGTAGCTGCTATTTTACAGCACAATACTTCAAGTTTGATGTCACTTAAGTCTGATAATATTACCACACCTAAAGACTTGGAGAATAAGTCTTATGCAACCTGGGATAGCCCCATTGAGCTTGCTATAATTAAAGAAATGGTAGAGCGTGATGGCGGTGACTATTCTAAAGTTAAGCTTGTACCTAATGTTTTTACAGATGAGGCTGCAGCTTTGTCAGCTGATCAGGCAGACTCTATATGGATATTTAATGGCTGGAGCGGTGTTTATGCAGACATGTCAGGCGTTGATGTAAGTTACATGAATATTACAGATTTTGGTCCTGAATTTGACTACTATACACCTGTAATTATATCCAGCAACAGATATCTTGAAGAAAATCCGGAAACAGCAAAAGCTTTTATGGCAGCTACTAAGAAAGGCTATGAGTTTGCAGCAGAGAAACCTATAGAATCTGCAGAAATATTACTGGAGCAGGTGCCTGAAGTAGGAGATGCTGAATTTATTAAAGCCAGCCAGGAATATATTTCAAAGCAGTATATAAGCGATGCTGAAAGTTGGGGTAAAATTAATCCTGAAAGATGGAATGCATTTTACAGTTGGCTTAATGAAAATGTAGATTTATTTGGTAAGTTAGAAGAAAATGTTGGATTTACCAACGAATATCTGGAGTAAAGAATGAACAAAGTACTTGAGGCTGCCGGTATTTCCAAAGCTTTTGGAGATAAGAAGGTGCTTGAAAATGTTAATATCAGCCTTAATAAAGGGGAAATTGTAAGTCTGTTAGGTGTCAGCGGTGTGGGTAAGACGACACTGTTTCATATACTTTCAGGATTGTCTTGTCCTGATGAAGGAAAGGTTCTTTTTAACGGGGAACGAGACATAACCGGTGTTCCCGGTTCCGTAAGTTATATGCTTCAAAAGGATCTTTTACTGCCTTATAAAAAGGTAGCAGATAATGTGGCTATGCCTCTTATTCTTAATGGTATGAAAAGAAAAGATGCTGTAGCTAAAGTTAATGACCTTTTTGATGAATTCGGAATTGAGGGTACTCAGGGTATGTATCCTGCGGAACTTTCCGGTGGTATGAGACAGCGTGCGGCACATCTCCGGACTTATGTTGCTTCAAAGGGTGTGGCTTTACTGGATGAGCCTTTCAGTGCTTTGGACACTATTACTAAAAAAATGATTCACAAGTGGTTTTTGGATGTTATGGGTAAAATAGACTTGTCGGTTTTCTTTATAACTCATGACATTGACGAAGCTATAACTTTATCTGACAGAATCTATGTGCTGGGGGGAAGTCCCGGTCAGGTGGTAAAAGAAATTGATCTTGGTGGTAAAATGAAAAAAGATTTTGAGCTTACACCTGAGTTTTTAAAGGTTAAAAAAGAGGTTATAGAGGCTTTGGAAATTTAACTGCAATTCAAATAACTGAATTGCAGTTATTTTTATGCAATTTACTTGCGTTAATTATTGCTTTGTTATAAAATAGTAAAAGAATTTTACCAAGGAGGAAGCTCATGACTGAATATGAGAAAAGTGTCATAGAAACATTACCGAGAAAGTACAGACCTATAGGAACTTTAAACTATTTTTTATATAGTATTTTATTTGCAATTCCTGTTGTTGGTTTTATTTTTTCTTTGATATTGTCGTTCAGAAAAATTGTAAATGTAAATATAAAGTATTATGCCAGATTGTGGCTTGTAATTAATATTGTTGCTATTGTATTTACAGGGATATTTGTGGCAGGTGTTATACTTTTAACAGATGTTTCAATTCTGGATATTATAACTAAATTGTTGGGGTATATAAAATGAGTAATAAGAAAAAAATTTTCAGTGGCGTTCAGCCTTCAGGCAATTTAACATTAGGTAACTACTTAGGAGCTTTAAGGAACTTTGGTCTTCTTCAGGATGATTTTGATTGTCTTTACTGCGTTGTTGATTTACACTCAATTACTGTAAGACAGGATCCTGAACTTTTAAGAGAAAGATCTTATGCAGTATTGGCTCTTTATTTAGCTTGCGGACTTGACCCTGATAAGAATGTACTTTTCTTACAATCTCAGGTTTCAGGCCATGCAGAACTTGGTTGGGCTCTTAATTGTTACACCTACATGGGTGAACTTAACAGAATGACTCAGTTTAAGGATAAGTCTCAAAAACACGCTGACAATATTAACGGTGGTCTTTATACATATCCTGTACTTATGGCTGCTGATATTCTTTTATACAATGCTGATATGGTGCCTATTGGTCAGGACCAGAAACAGCATTTGGAACTTGCAAGAAATGTGGCTGAAAGATTCAATAAAATCTATGGTGATACATTTGTAATTCCTGAGCCATTTATTCCGAAGACAGGTGCAAGAGTAATGAGTCTTCAGGATCCTACAAAGAAGATGTCCAAGTCTGATGATAATGTAAATAACTTTATCCTGATTACAGAAGGCAAGGATAAGATTATTAAGAAATTCAAAAAGGCTGTAACTGACTCCGGCAGCGAGATTGTTTATGACGAAGAGAATAAACCGGGAATCAGTAACCTTATGAAAATATATGCTTCCATTACTTCCAAATCAGTTGAGGAAGTGCAGAAAGAATTTGAAGGTTCCAGATATGGTGACTTTAAGATGGCTGTAGGTAACACAGTTGCTGATACATTGGAGCCTATCAGAATCAGGTATGAAGAACTTATGCAGGATAAGGCTTATCTTGATTCTGTGTTCAAAAAAGGCGCTGAAAGAGCAAAATCCATGTCAGAGCCAATGATTGATGAAGTTTACAGAAAGATAGGTTTCTTAAGATGAAAGCTTTGAAACTGGCTGTTTTAGCTGTTATTTTAATAATGACTTTTACAGCATGCGAATCAAATAATCAAGATGTTAATTCGGTGCTGTCTCCAACTATGGGGACAGCTTCTGCTTTACCTATGGCTACACCGGAACCTACAAAGGTGCCAATGACGCCGGATATGCCGGCTTCTATAGGCCTTTATTACAAAGACAGAGATGACAGAGTGAGAAGACTTGTAGATGACAGTTTTGTCTCTTTCTGGCAGGAACAGCAGGATATTGAGTGCTTTGAAGTTTTTCTGACCAGGGAAAAAGAAGTACCCTGGGGCACATATCAGAATGTATGGCGACAGTTTTATAGCTATGATTCCTGTAAAATAGGATATTATCTAAAGGTGCTTTTTACCGATAATACAGAAAAGACCATAAAGATATTAAAACCGGAAGATACAAAAAGTTTATGGGAATATTTGGAAATATATATTTATGATGATGTAAATCAGACTCCCGGTCAGTGGTATAGCCATCTGGAAGAAGATGATTATACAAAGGAGACAATATGTTCTTCCATTAAACTTACTCCCGGTGCTAAAATAGATCAGATAAGTTCCATGGAGCTTGCAGCATTTACGTATAAAGATATGTCGTATTTTACCGAAGAAGGGGATTTCCTGGGACATATTAGCACAGTTATAAAGGTGCTTAACAAAGCAAGACAAGGTGATTGAATGAATATAATTGAAATTAATAATTTAAGTAAGAGCTTCGGTCAGGTAAAGGCCGTTGATGACCTTAGTTTCCGCGTTAAGAAAGGTGAGCTTTTTGCTTTTTTAGGAATTAACGGTGCAGGTAAAAGTACCACGATTTCCATAATGTGCGGTCAGCTTTCTAAAGATAAGGGACAGGTTGTAATTAATGGGTTTGATGTAGACAAAAAACTTGAAAAAGTTAAATGTGATATTGGTGTTGTGTTTCAGAATTCTGTTTTGGATAAAGCCCTTACTGTAAAAGACAATTTAGAATCACGGGCAGCTCTTTACGGTATAACAGGTGATGCTTTTAAGACACGTCTTTCAGAACTTACTGAACTTTTAGGTTTCGGAGATTTACTTAAACGTACTGTGGGAAAACTTTCAGGAGGTCAGAGAAGGCGAATTGATATTGCAAGAGCTATTTTGCATAAGCCTCAGATACTTATTCTGGATGAACCTACAACAGGTCTGGATCCTCAGACAAGACAGCTTTTATGGAATGTTATAGATACGCTGAGAAAAGATACAGGAATGACTGTATTTCTTACAACTCACTACATGGAAGAAGCAGCAGATGCTGACTATGTTGTTATATTGGACAGTGGTAGAATTTCAGCTGAAGGTACACCTTTAGAGCTTAAAAACAAATTTACCAAGGACTTTATAACCTTATACAACGTTAGTGAAGAGCAGGTTAAAACATTAGGGCTTCCTTATGAGGCTATCCGAGATGCTTACCGTATTGCTGTGGCAGATACTAAAGAGGCAACAGCTTTAATTTTAAAATATCCTGATATTTTTACAGACTATGAAATTACCAAAGGTAAAATGGATGATGTTTTCCTGAATGCCACCGGTAAATCCCTGGTTCAGGATACTCCTTCGGAAAAAGGAGGTAAAAAGAAATGAAATCAGCATTAGGAATTTTAATTAAAAGAAATACAAAGATGTTTTTTAAGGATAAAGGGTTGTTTTTCACATCTTTAATTACGCCTTTGATTTTGTTGGTGCTGTATGGTACTTTTTTAAGTAATGTATATAAAGACAGCTTCCTTATGGGTATTCCGGAAGGCTTTGATGTTTCTGAGAAAATAATTGACGGGGTAGTAAGCGGACAGTTGTTTTCTTCATTGATGGCTGTGTCTTGTATTACAGTTGCTTTTTGTTCTAATATGCTTATGGTTCAGGATAAGGTAACAGGCAATGTTATGGATTTAAAAGTTTCTCCTGTTAAGTCATCAGTTCTTGCAATTGGCTATTATGTGTCCACATTGATTTCTACTTTTGTGGTAAGTTTTGTGGCTGTTGGAGCATGCCTTGTTTATGTGTATATGACAGGATGGTATATGTCAGCTTCAGATGTTGCACTTGTATGTCTTGATGTGTTTATACTTGTAATGTTTGGCACAGTTTTATCATCCATAATCAATATGTACTTATCTTCTCAGGGACAGATTTCTGCAGTAGGAAGTATAGTAAGTTCATGTTACGGATTTATATGTGGTGCCTATATGCCAATATCCCAGTTTTCTGAAGGACTTCAGAAAGTATTATCTTTTTTACCGGGAACATACGGAACCTCTCTACTAAGAAACCATTGTATGCAAGGTGCTTTATCTGAACTTGAAGAAAGCGGTGTCCCGGGAGAAGTTATTGAAGGTCTTAAAGATGTAGTAGACTGTAATGTATATTTCTTTGATGAAAAAGTAAGTATAAGCTCTATGTATTTGTATTTAGGAATTACTGTTGTAGTTCTTATGGCTGTATATATTTTGTTAAATGCATTAAGGAGAAAGTAATGAAACACTTTTTAGTTGTTGTTGATATGCAAAAAGACTTTGTTGACGGTGCTTTAGGTACACCTGAGGCTGTAGCAATAGTAGAAAAGGTAGCTGAAAAAATAAAGAATTTTACCGGTAAAATTTTTGTAACCTACGACACTCATTTTGATGACTATATGGATTCATCTGAGGGTAAAAAGTTACCGGTACCTCATTGCATAAAAGATACTGACGGATGGCAGCTTAATGATACAATTTCTCAGGCCTTGAAGAATAAGGTTTATACAAATGTGGAAAAACTAACTTTTGGTTCTGTTCCTTTACCTGATTTAATTGGTATAGAAGCAGGAGAAGAAGATTTTGACATTACGTTAGTAGGTCTTTGTACTGATATCTGTGTGGTTTCTAATGCAATTATTCTAAAAGCCAATTTTCCTGAGGTTGAAATTAAAGTTGATTCTTCATGCTGTGCAGGTGTTACTCCGGAAAGTCATGAGGCTGCTTTGAAGACTATGGCAATGTGTCAGATTAATGTGGTATAATATATTTTATAAATACAGAGGAGGTTTTTTGTTATGAAATACGTATGTGATGTTTGTGGTTATGAATATGACGAAGAAACTGAAGGTACAAAATGGGAGGATCTTCCTGAGGATTGGGTTTGCCCTTTGTGCGGTGTAGGCAAAGATGAGTTTTCTGAAGCCGAATAATTTTTGTGAAGATTCCAACCTTTTTGTTTGTTTTTAGACTGAAAGGTTGGAAAATAAGCCGGATTTCCAACCTTTTTTCATCTCTATATAGAAGAAAGGTTGGTTTTTTTGTTGTTTTTTAGAGAAAATTGTATATTTATCCAACCTATTTGTATTAATTTAGATTAAAGGGTTGGAAAAAATGCCAAATTTCCAACCTATTTTGTCTTATGGTAGTGAAAGAGTTGGTCTTTTTTGCTTTTTAAGGAAATGCTATTTAGTTTATTAGAAAAGTGGAGTAGAGAAATATCTTTCTGCTGTGTCAGGAAGAATAGTTACTACTGTCTTTCCTTTCCCAAGCTTTTTCGCCATTCTTAAAGCTGCTGCTACATTGGTTCCACTGCTGATTCCGCACATGATTCCTTCTTTTAAAGCCAGGTCTTTTGCAGCCTGTAAAGCTTCTTCATCCTTTATAATGCATACATTGTCATATATTTTTTGGTTCAAAATCTCGGGGATAAGGCCGTCACCGATACCCATCTGAACGTGTGTACCAATAGAACCACCGGAAAGAATTGCTGCATTTTCTGGCTCTACAGCCCATATTGTCATGTCAGGATTACTTGCTTTAAGTGTTTCGCCGATACCTGTTATAGTACCGCCTGTACCTATTCCTGAACAGAAACCATGAATAGGTCCGTTTACCTGGTTAAGAATTTCTACACCGGTAACATTTCTCTGCACCTCAGGATTAGCAGGATTTTCAAACTGCTGGGGAACAAATACATTTGGATTTTCAGATTTCATTTTAAGAGCAAGGTCAAGACAATCCTGAATACATTTACCGATATCAGCATCGTCATGTACCAATATAACTTCAGCACCATAATGATTTACAAGTTTTCTTCTTTCTTCACTTACGGAGTCCGGCATAATAATCTTTACTTTATATCCTCTTACAGCACCAACAAGGGAAAGACCAATTCCCTGGTTACCACTGGTAGGTTCGACAATAATAGTATTTTTGTTTATCAGGCCTCTTTTCTCTGCATCAATAATCATGTTAAAGGCAGTACGTGTTTTGATAGATCCACCAACATTTAAGCCCTCAAATTTAACTAAAATTTCTGCATCATCAGGATCGGTCATATGATTTAATCTTATTATAGGGGTATTTCCAATTGCGTCTAAAATTGTATTACAAATCATGTTATGATTAACCTTTCAAGTTAAGATTTGTTCTAAAGTACATCATATTTAACAGGGATTGTCAATAGTTACTAATTAGCTAAATGGTATATCTTTTGAATATTTTATTCGGTATGAAAAGAAAAGCTGGGAGTAGACCTGTATTATAAAGATACAAATTATCTCATCTATCATTATTTTTGATTCTATGGTAAAATATATTGTTACATCTAACATAAAGGAGCAGAACATATAACTACAATGGATAACAGTCGTAAATTTAAACTTGTATCAGAGTATAAACCATCCGGTGATCAGCCTGAAGCAATTAAGGCATTAGCTGATGGTGTAATTAACGGCGACGTTAATCAGGTACTTTTAGGTGTAACAGGTTCCGGTAAGACATATACAATTGCCAATGTAATAGAAAAGGTACAAAGACCTACTTTAGTGCTGGCTCATAACAAAACACTGGCGGCTCAGCTTTGTAGTGAATTTAAGGAATTTTTCCCTGAAAACTGTGTGGAATATTTTGTTTCCTATTACGACTATTATCAGCCTGAAGCCTACATTCCTCATTCTGATACCTATATTGAAAAAGATGCCAGTATTAATGATGAAATCGACAGATTAAGACATTCTGCCACAGCAGCTCTTTTCGAAAGACGTGATGTTATCATCGTTGCAACGGTTTCCTGTATATATGGTTTAGGTGATCCTGAAGACTACACAGATCTTATGGTAAGCCTACGTCCCGGGATGGTGAAAGACCGTGACGAAGTTATTAAACAGTTGGTGGAAATTCAGTATACAAGAAATGATTTAGACTTAAACAGAGGTGAGTTCCGGGTTAAAGGTGATACCTTAGAAGTTATGACATCAGATTCAAAAAATACCATTGTAAGAATAGAGTTTTTTGGAGATGAAATAGATAGAATTACTGAATACGAGGCAGTTTCAGGTCACCTTATCGGAACAAGAAACCATGTGGCTATATTTCCTGCATCTCACTATGCAACTTCTTATGCCAAAATGGAAAGGGCGTTAGGCGGTATAGAGGAAGAAATGATTGAAAGAGTAGCTGAACTTAAGGAACAAGATAAGATAGTTGAAGCTTATCGTCTTGAGACCAGGACAAAATTCGATCTTGAAATGATGAGAGAAACAGGCTTTTGTTCAGGCATTGAAAACTATTCCCGTCACATCAGTGGAAGGGAACCCGGAAGTGCACCATATACGCTTTTAGACTATTTCCCTGATGACTTTTTATTGGTAGTGGACGAGTCTCATGTAACAATACCACAAGTAAGAGCCATGTATAATGGTGACCGTTCCAGAAAAGAGTCATTGGTAAATTACGGTTTCAGACTTCCGTCAGCCTTTGATAACAGGCCTTTAATGTTTGATGAATTTGTGGACAGACTTAATCAGACTATATTTGTAAGTGCTACACCTGCACAATATGAAAAAGAAAGGTCCACAAATATTGTAGAGCAAATTATACGTCCTACAGGACTTCTGGACCCTGAAGTGGAAGTAAGACCTATAGACGGACAGATTGACGACCTTATTGATGAAATCAAAAAGGTAACAGACAGAAATGAAAGAGTTTTAGTTACTACACTTACAAAGCGTATGGCTGAAAACCTAACTGACTATTTTACAGAAGTGGGCATCAGGGTAAAATACTTACATTCAGATATTCACACAGTAGAAAGAACGGAGATTATCCGTGATTTAAGACTTGGCGAGTTCGACGTTTTAGTAGGAATTAATCTTTTAAGGGAAGGTCTGGACATACCTGAAGTAGGTTTGGTTGCAATTTTAGATGCTGATAAAGAAGGTTTTTTAAGATCTGAAACATCTCTTATTCAGACTATCGGACGAGCTGCAAGAAATGTAAACAGCAAAGTTCTTATGTATGCAGACCACATTACAGAAGCAATGAAATCTGCCATAGGTGAAACAAACAGGCGTAGAAGGCTTCAGGCTGAGTTTAATGAGAAACACAATATTACACCTAAAACAGTGTCAAAAAGTGTTCGTGCAATTATTGCTTCAACTATTAAAGAAGATGGATTGAGCAAAAAGTCTAAAAAGCAGAAAACCCAGAGTAATCTTGGCGATTTGCTTACACCGGAAGAACAGGGCTTACCATTGGAAGTTCTTATTGAGATTTTAACCGGTAAAATGGCGGAAGCGGCAGCGGAATTAAGATATGAAGAAGCGGCACAGATACGTGACACAATAAAGAAAGTGAAGGCCATGTTATGAATGATAAAATAGTAGTAAAAGGCGCGAGAGCTAACAATTTGAAAAACATAAATGTAGAAATACCAAGGGACAAGCTGGTGGTTTTTACAGGCCTTTCTGGGTCAGGAAAATCATCTTTGGCTTTTGATACAATTTATGCAGAAGGACAAAGAAGATACATTGAATCGTTGTCTTCTTATGCCAGAATGTTTTTAGGGCAGATGGAAAAACCTGACGTAGATAGTATTGACGGGCTTTCTCCGGCTATATCGATAGATCAAAAGACAACTTCTAAAAATCCACGTTCCACTGTTGGTACAGTTACAGAAATATATGACTACTTAAGACTTCTATATGCAAGAGCAGGCGATCCACACTGTCCTGAGTGTGGAAAGCCTATTAAATCAATGTCTGTTGATCAAATGGTGGATGTGGTTATGTCTCTTCCTGAAGGTCAGAAAATACAGCTTTTAGCCCCTGTTATAAGGGGTCGTAAAGGTGAGTATGTAAAAATGTTTGAGGCTCTTAGAAAAAGCGGTTATGCCCGTGTAAGAGTTGATGGCATTATATACGATCTTACAGAAGAAATAACTTTAGAAAAAAACAAAAAACATACAATAGAAGTTATTGTGGACAGACTTATAGTAAAACCCGGAATACAGAGAAGACTTACAGACTCTTTAGAGGTTATATTACACCTTACATCAGGCATTGTTCTTGTAGATTTAATGAATGGTGAAGAAATACTTTTAAGCAGCAGTCTTTCTTGCCCTGATTGTAATATAAGTATTCCTGAAGTTGCACCAAGAATGTTTTCATTTAATAACCCCTTTGGTGCATGTCCTACCTGTACAGGACTTGGCTTTTTACAGAAAATGGATGAAAATCTTGTAGTTCCTGATCAAAATTTATCTATATTAGAAGGTGCTATAGCGATAAATGGGTTCGGTTTAAGCAATGACGAAGGTCATACAAGACATATATTTGACACATTGGCAAAGGCTTATGACTTCAGTCTTAAGACACCATTTAAAGATCTTTCACAAAAGGCAAAGGACGTCATATTTTACGGTTCCTGGCCCGATAGATTTTTGTTTAAATATGAAGGTGGTTCATATACTGCAGCTTTTGAAGGTGTAATAAATATTTCAGAAAGAAGATATAAAGAAACACAATCCGATGTAATGAAGCAGTATTACGAAGGCTTTATGACATTTAAACCTTGTCCTGACTGCCATGGTAAGAGACTAAAAAAAGAAAGTTTGGCGTTTACTATTGGTGGACTTAATATAGCTGAACTTACTGATATGTCTGTTGGTAAAATGGCTGAATTTTTTGAAGAAATACATTTTACCGGAGCAAAAGAAGCAATTACAGCGCCTATACTTAAAGAAATTCGCGCAAGGGTTGGCTTCCTCAAAAACGTTGGACTAGGGTATCTGTCACTGTCCAGATCTTCAGGTACTTTATCCGGCGGAGAATCACAGCGTATAAGACTTGCAACACAGATAGGTTCCGGTCTTATGGGAGTTCTGTATATTCTTGATGAACCAAGCATTGGTTTGCATCAAAGAGATAACGACAAGCTTCTGGCTACTCTTAAAAGATTGAGGGATCTGGGAAATACTTTGATTGTTGTCGAACATGATGAAGATACAATGAGGGAAGCGGATTGTATCTTGGACATTGGTCCGGGTGCAGGGCGCCATGGTGGTGAAGTTGTATGCATCGGTACACCTGAAGAAGTTATGGCCTGCCCTGAGTCTTTGACAGGTAAGTATCTTTCGGGTAAAATGTCAATACCGGTGCCGAAATTCAGAAGAAAAGGCAACGGTGCTTTCTTGTCAGTTTCAGGGGCAAAAGAGAATAACCTTAAGGATTTAAACGTAAAAATACCACTAGGTACATTTACTTGTGTAACAGGTGTTTCCGGTTCTGGTAAATCATCTTTAGTAAATGAGATTATTTACAAGGCTGCGGCTTCCAAACTTAACAAAGCAAAGTTAGTGCCTGGTAAATATAAAAAAATTGATGGTCTTGAGAATTTGGATAAAGTAATTGATATTGATCAGTCACCGATAGGTAGAACTCCAAGATCAAATCCTGCAACATATACCGGGGCATTTGACCTTATCAGAGATCTTTTTGCCATGACTCAGGAAAGCCGTGCAAGAGGATATAAGAGCGGAAGATTCAGTTTTAATGTAAGAGGCGGAAGATGTGAAGCTTGTTCCGGTGATGGTATTAAGAAGATTGAAATGCATTTTTTGCCGGATATATATGTGCCTTGTGAGGTGTGTAAAGGTAAAAGGTATAACAGAGAAACCTTAGAAGTTAAATACAAGGATAAGAGTATTGCAGATGTTCTTGACATGACAATTGAAAATGCCCTTACATTCTTTGCAGATATACCGAAGATAAGAAAGAAAATAGAGACTTTAGTACAGGTAGGACTTGGTTATATTAAATTAGGTCAGCCTTCTACCACATTATCAGGTGGTGAGGCGCAACGAGTTAAACTGGCAACTGAACTTTCTAAAAAAAGTACAGGTAAGACGCTGTATATTCTTGATGAGCCTACCACAGGTCTTCATACAGATGATGTTGCAAAACTTGTTGATATTTTACAGACATTAACAAAAACGGGAAACACTGTACTTGTTATAGAACATAACCTTGATGTAATAAAATCCGCAGACTATGTAATAGATTTAGGTCCTGAAGGGGGAGATGGCGGTGGTACCATTGTTTGTACAGGTACACCTGAGGATGTTGCAAAATGTAAGGATTCATACACAGGAGAATTTTTGAAGAGAATTTTAGGATAACCGGGAGGAATAAATGAACGATAATCAGATGTGCTCAATTTGTAAAAAAAGAATTGCATCAGTTTTTGTAACAAAGATGGATGAGCAGGGAAACGCAGTAAATCAGGGAATATGTCTTGTTTGTGCAAAGAAGATGGGATTACCACAGGTGGACCAGATGTTGTCTCGAATGGGGATTTCAGATGAAGAATTAGAAAGTCTTAACGATGAAATGACTTCAGTTATGGAATCTTTTGAAAACGGAGATGATATGCCGTCACCGGAGATTCCGGAAAACGGAGATCAGCCTTCTAAAACCAATGCACCTAATTTTATGGATTTCCTTAAAAATATGGGTTTCGGTGGAATGCCTATGCCACCATTGAGACATCCTGAAGAGGAAAATGGTAAAAAGAAAGAAGCCAAGGGAAAAAACGGAAATGCCCCTGAAAAGCCAAAGCTTAAATTTTTAAGTCAATTTGCTACAAATCTTAATGATAAGGCATCCGGTGGCTTAGTGGATACTGTTGTAGGCAGAGATAGGGAAATTGACAGAGTAATTCAGATACTTAACCGTCGAACAAAGAACAATCCTGTATTGGTTGGTGAACCAGGTGTTGGTAAGACAGCTATTGCAGAAGCCTTAGCTCTTCGTATTGTAAATGGTACGATTCCGTATAAACTCAAAAATATGCAGATTTACTTACTTGATCTTACTGCCATGGTGGCAGGCACACAGTTCAGAGGTCAGTTTGAACAGAGAATGAAAGGTGTATTAGATGAAGTTAAACGCCTTGGAAATATAATATTGGTTATTGATGAAGTTCATAACATTATGGGCGCCGGAGAAGCTGAAGGTTCTATGAATGCAGCTAACATATTAAAACCGGCACTTTCCCGTGGCGAAATTCAGGTGGTTGGTGCAACAACACTTAAAGAATACAGAAAGCATATTGAAAAAGACGGTGCTTTGGAAAGAAGATTTCAACCTGTATATGTTGAAGAACCCACAGTTCAGGAGACAATTGATATTCTTAAGGGTATCAGACCTCATTATGAGAATTATCATAAGGTTCGTATTTCTGATGAAATTATTGAAGATGCAGTTCGTATGGCGGAAAGATATATTACTGACAGATTTTTACCTGATAAAGCCATTGATGTAATTGATGAGGCAGCTTCAAGAGCAAATCTTGGTAATAAAGTTCTTGTTAAAATAGGAACTTTAAGAGAAGAACTTGATAAAAATCAGAGGCGGCAGGAAGAACTTTCAAATTCTGAAAATAAGGAAGATGCAGGGGAAGAAGCTCAACTTGAAAAATATCGTGAAATTGCTGAACTTAAAAGTGAGCAGGTTCGTATTGAAAAAGAGCTTTCAGAGCTTGCAGATAAGGAGTTTGTAAATATTGTATTTGATGATGTGGCAAGAGTTATAGAAAACTGGACAGGAGTTCCCGTACAGACAGTAACTGAGCAAGAGGCAGAAAGATTACTTAAGCTTGAAGAAAGACTTACAAAAAAAGTTATAGGTCAGGACAAAGCTGTAATTTCTGTATCGAAGGCAATAAGAAGAAACAGAAGCGGATTCAGAAAACGCTTTAAGCCATCATCCTTTATTTTCGTAGGTCCAACAGGTGTAGGTAAGACAGAGCTTGTTAAACAGCTTACTGAAGAACTATTCGGAAATCAGGAAGCCTTGGTAAGACTTGATATGTCAGAGTACATGGAAAAGCATACGGTTTCAAAACTTATAGGTTCACCACCGGGTTATGTGGGATACGATGAAGCCGGACAGCTTACTGAAAAAATAAGAAGAAGACCTTATTCTGTAATACTTCTTGATGAAATTGAAAAAGCCCATGAAGACGTATTTAATATGCTTCTTCAGATTTTGGATGACGGAAGACTTACTGATAGCCAGGGACGAACAGTTAATTTTGAAAATACAGTTATTATTATGACATCTAATGCCGGTACATCTGTTAAGAGTTCTTCCATAGGCTTCAGTTCTGACAAAGCTCAGGCAGATGAAGAAGCATCTAAGGATGCTCTTAAGAAAATGTTCCGTCCTGAGTTCCTTAACAGAATTGACGACATAATTGTATTTAACAGTCTGGATAAAGACAGTGTTAAGAAGATTACAGCCCTTATGCTTAAGGAAATTTATTCTCAGTGTACAGAGAAGGGAATTGAAATCGAAATTTCAGATGATGTTATAGAACATCTGGGAGAAGAAGGTTTTGACGAAAAGTACGGTGCAAGACCACTTCGTCGTCTTATTCAGAAAACAATTGAGGATGAACTTGCTGAGAAGTATCTTAAGAATGAGCTTAAGGCAGGAGATAAAGTAGTAGTAAGCTTGAAAGAAGGAAGTGTAAATTTTGATGTACAGTGAAATAAAAAACGGCGGAGTAACTTCTGCTAAAGGATATAAAGCGGCAGGTGTGGCTTGCGGAATAAAAGACGGAATTAAGAGAGACTTTGCCATGGTAGTATCTGAAAAAACTGCCAATGCAGCAGGTGTTTTTACCCGTAACGTGGTAAAAGGTCATTCTTTACAGCTCACTCTTAAAAATTTAAGGGCTACTGGTAAAGCTGATGCAGTGGTTGTTAACTCCGGTTGTGCTAATGCTTGTGTTGGTGCTGACGGGGATGAAGCAGCCCTTAAAGTAGTAGAATATGCTGCAAAGAAACTTAACACAAAACCTGAAAATATTATTATTAATTCAACAGGTGTTATTGGCAAGGTGCTTGATTGGAAAGCAGCAGTTCATGGTGTGGACCTTGCTTTTGACGCACTTTCAGTTGAAGGTGGTACTGATGCTGAAGCTGCTATTATGACAACTGATACTGTTAAAAAAGAATATGCTGTATCTTTTGAATTAAATGGTAAAACGATTAATATTGGTGGAATGGCTAAAGGTTCCGGTATGATTCACCCTAATATGGGTACTATGATTTCTGTTATAACCACCGATGCTGCTGTTTCATCTGATATTTTACAGAGAGCGTTGAGAGAAACTGCTGACTGTACATATAACAGAGTATCTGTAGATGGTGATACTTCTGTATGTGATATGACAGTAATTATGGCTAACGGTTTGGCTGGTAACGATGAGATTTCAGATTGGGACAGCCCTGAAAGAGAGCTTTTCTCAGAGATGCTGAAAGTGGTTTGTGAGTACCTTGCCAGAATGCTTGCAAAAGACGGTGAAGGTGCAACAAAACTAATGGAAGTTAAGGTTGTTAATGCTGAAAATAAAGAGCAGGCGTATACAATTGCTTGCGCTATAGCAAAATCACCACTGGTAAAAACAGCTATGTTTGGTGAAGATGCTAACTGGGGAAGAATATTAACTGCTGCAGGATATTCCGGAGCAGAATTTAATCCTGATACTGTGGATGTTTATATAGGTGATGTTATGACCTGTAAAAACGGCTGTGCTTTGGATTTTGATGAAGATGCTGCATTAGTTGTTCTTAAAAAGAATGAAGTTGTAATTACCGTGGATATGAAGGCGGGAGATGCATGGGATCGTATGTGGAGTTGTGATTTTTCATATGACTATGTAAAGATAAACGGTTCCTACAGAACCTGATTTTGGAGGTAAAATGGAATTCGATAATCAGACTGTAATTGATGAGCAGGAGTATGCCCAGGTAGCAAAAAATGCTATTTCCAAATGTACGAAAAGAGAACTTTTAAGACTTCAGGAGAAAAGAGAACATATTCTGGATGAAAGAAAGTATTTTATAGATTATTTTTACGAGCTTAAAGAGGATGAAAAAAGAGACTTGCTTGAAAATGAGTTTCTTGATACTAAGACTTATGAGAACACATTAACTGATCTTGCCAGGCTCAGTAAACAAATGCAGGAGCCTTATTTTGCCCGCTTTGATTTTGAAGAAGAAGGGGAAAATTTGGACAAATTCTATGTGGGAATTCATACCGTTACAGATCCGGAAAACGGAAGGATTCTCATATATGACTGGCGTGCACCAGTGTCTTCTTTGTACTATGAGTATGAGCCGGGACCTGCAAGCTATAAAGCTCCGGGTGGAGATGTTCGTGGAGATCTAAAATTAAAAAGAAGATATGTTTTTAAAAAAGGAGAACTTAAGAGTTTTTCTGATATTTCCATGCCTTCTGATGATGAACTTTTAACTGAAGTTTTAAGTCAGAAAAGTGAATCTCATATGAAAACTATTTTACAGACCATCCAGAAAGAACAGCACAGAATTATCAGAGACTATATTGAAGGCGTTTCTGTAATTCAAGGTTGTCCCGGAAGCGGTAAGTCTTCTGTTGCGCTTCATAAGGCTGCTTATGTGCTTTATTGTTTCAGAGAGAAGCTTAAGACACAGAGAATAGCTGTTATTTCTCCTAATGCGGTATTTGCTGAGTATATTTCTTCGGTATTACCGGATTTGGGTGAAGAAAATGTGGAAACTTTACTGGCAGAAGATATTTTATCATCATGTCTTGAAGGTGAAGATGATGTAAGATATACAAATCGGGCTGATTCTACCGAGCTATATATAAAGGGATTAAGACCTGATGTAAAATACAAAAGCAGTGAGGAATTTCGTCTGAGAATTCTTTCCTATGCCAAGGAACTTGAAAATAATATTTTTGAAGGCTGTGATCTTATTATGGAAGATGGCAGGACTTCTATGACAGGCGCTGAACTTAATGAGATATTTTACGAGGAGTTAAAAGGTATTCCGCTTCTTAAAAGAGTAAGTAGTCTTGTTGATTATGTTTGCGAAAAGAAAAATTATCGTTCATATGATTTAAAAGATTATGTGTCTTCTGAGCTGAATTCAATGGTAAAAAGCAAATATATTTCTGAGCTTTACAGAATGATGTTTGAAGAAAACAGCATTCCGGAAACTTTTGTTTGGGAAGATGCATGTGCCATGGCGTTGCTTAAAATTCTTTTGAAGGGAATTGAAACAGAATATTCTGTTTTCTATCTTATTGCAGATGAAGCCCAGGATTTTTCTCCTGTATTTCTTGAAATAATTAACCGTAAATTCCGTGGCTCTAACATGTTGTTTGTTGGAGATGAAGATCAGTTGGTGTTTGAAAACAGCGGTAATTACAGGGCGGATATAAAAAGAGTGGTTACAAAGAAACCTTATAGGGAATACACTCTTAGTACAAACTATCGTTCAACTGCTCAGATAATGGAGTTTGCTCTTAATATAATGGGTAGAAACAATGATGAAAGTAGTTGTGCCCTTTGTGTAAGACAGGGCGATGTTCCTGAAATATGTAAGGTTCAGACAGAGAGTATTTCTGTAGCTGTTTCTGAATATATTTGTGATATGTATCAGAAAGGGTATGAAAATATTGCAGTATTATGTAAATCTTCTGATGAATGCAGCAAAATTCGTACAGAAATTAAGTTACCTTTAGCAGTTGAAAGAAATGTAAATCTTAAGATTTTACCGGTTTATCTTGCAAAGGGTCTTGAATTTGATGCTGTTGCTTTGTGGGGAATCGAGGCGGATAAATATTCGGGAGATAACGACAGAAATATAATTTATACCGCTGTAACAAGAGCTATGCACAATGTAAAAATATTTTTCGAAAAAGAATTACCCCAGTTTTTACAATTTGTTAATATAAAGTTGTTGTGATTTGCTTGACTTATCAGCAGAAAAAAATTAGCATATAGTCAGTGATATATAAAATATAATATTTTTTAATTATATGGAGGGATATTTCGTGCAGATTAAGAAAGTATTAAAAGTTGTTTTGTTGTGTTGCTTAACAGTGATTCTTGCTGTAAGTGTATTTGGTTGTAAGGGTAAAGAAGGTCCTAATAAATACAATTTGCCTAACCAGTATCAGAATATTATTTACTACTTTGAACAAGGATTCCATGAAGGTTGGAGCCTCGTTGGTGATGAAAGCGGTAAATACAGTATTCCTGAAGAAAAGTTAGTTATCGAAATCAAGAAAGATGAAGATCCTAACTCTGCAAGATATGCTGTTTACAAGCAGAAAGAGCATGATGACATGCCTATGACAAGTTCACTTCGTTCTATGTTTGCTCTTACAGTAAATCCTGAGCATGATTTATATTTTAACAAGAACATGGGTGTAAGAGAAGGTTACACAATTACAAGTGCAGATCCAATCGACTTTATCCTTAATGGTAACCAGTATTATTCTGCTACATATACATTCACTAAAGATGGTGCAGAATGGCAGGGTCAGTACTTCTTGTTGCCTCATGGTAGACAATTCTATGTAGTTTGTTATGAGTCAACAGTTGCTACATGGGCTACATATGAGCCAATCTTTAAGGAAATGATGAATGACTTCAGACCTATCGGTTTCGAATCTGAACAGGGCGTATCCTAATAACTGGAGTTAGATTTCAAAGGGCTGTTTCGCAAACGAGATGGCCCTTTCTTTTTATTTTATATTTTTTTGTCAGAGTGATTTTATGGTTAAGTTTGTTGTTTCCGAAAAAGAGAATAATCGATTTTTAGATAGGGTTATTAAAGATCGCTACCCTGAAATGGGTCGTAGCACTTTGTTTAAACTGCTTCGAAAAAAAGATATACGGGTTAATGGCGTTAAAATGAGTGAAAATTGCCAGCTTTTTACCGGAGATGAAGTGATAGCTTTTTACGAAGCTCCTGCGAAATTTAAGGTTATTTTTGAGTCAGAAGACATACTGGCAGTGTCGAAAGATCAGGGAATACCTGTTATGTCTGACGGAAACAATGAAATTAGTCTTATTGACCAGGTTCAGAAGCAGTTTGGTTCCCGGTGCAGATTATGCCATAGAATTGATCGGAATACCGGTGGAATAGTCATTATTGCAAAAAATTCTGAAACTGAAACAAAACTTTTAGAATATTTTAAACAAGGCAAAGTTGAAAAGTTTTACTATTGTATTGTTCATGGCAAAATGCCTGCAAAATCACAAGTGCTTACTGCTTGGCATTTTAAAGATAACAAAAAGAGTTCTGTATATATTTATGATGAAAAAAAGACAGGTACAAAAGAAATTAAAACAGGTTATTCTGTTCTTAAATATGACCCTGAAAAAAATATGTCTTATTTAAAAATTCAACTTTTTACAGGAAGAACTCATCAGATTAGAGCACATATGGCTCATATTGGTCATCCTGTTGTGGGGGATGGTAAATACGGTACTTTAGATACAAAAAATGGGCTTGGTCTTAAGTATCAGGCTTTATGGTCAGGTGAAATAAAGACGGACCTTTTTGAAATACAAGATCCGCCTCGATATAAATAATTAAATAATTTCAGTTTGCAAAAATCTGAACAAATACTTGTCCGTAAACAGGACTATTGTATATTCCTATACCTGTTCTTGTATAATCGCTGTTTAATATATTATCTCTCTGTTTTTCTGAGTTCATCCATGAATAGAATGCTCCGTCGGCTGTTGTATTTCCTGCAAGATTTTCAGCTGCTTTAGTAAAAATCACACCGGATTTTTTTAACATTTCAAAAGGACTTCCTAAACTCTCTGAGTAGTGAGAAAAATAGTTATTTTTAACCATATCTTTAGCTTTTTCTGTTGCAACCATGTTAAGTTCTTTGTCAATTACAAGAGGTGTTAAACCGGCTTTTTCGCGTTCTTTGTTTGTGTAAGTCAGAATTGCATCTGCTCCTGTTTCACCGGAAGAATTTGAAGATGTTGTGATTTCATTTTTAATCATGCAACCTACATTTCCTGTTTCAGGATTGTATACAATGTACCAATCGTTAATCTCTCCGTACACCTTAATATCTGCTTGTCCGTCTACAGTTTCAATAACATTATAGTTAGCGCCCGGACCTGAAAACATAGTGCCTTGAGTAGGCATTTCATCTGCTGTACCTGACAATGGTTCTGAAAAAAATACGCAAAACATCATAACTAATATCATAAACATTGATATTATTCTTTTTTTATCATGCATAATACAACCTCCAAATATTTATAGAAGTAGTATTGTTTAATGAGTATTGTTTTATACATATTTATTAAAGGATTTCGATGTTTTTTGCTTTTGCAGCTTTTTTAATATCAGCCGGCAAATTGTCAAGTTCAGTTATTAAAACATCTATGTCATTTAGTTCAGCAAGGGTATACATAAGATCCTTGCCAATTTTTGATGAGTCCATAAGCATTATTCGTTTTTTTGCTTTACTGATAACTTTTCTCTTTAATTCTGATTCATATACATTTGATACAGTAAAACCTGTTTCCAATGTGAAAGCTGAAGCTGACATAAATGCCATTTCTATATTAATTCTGTCTATGGATTTAATAGCACTTGGACCTGACACAGACAGTGTATTTCTGTTTAAATTTCCGCCAAGAATAACAACGGAGGTATTTGTTCTTTCAATAAGTTCCTGAGCTACATTTGTAGCATTTGTGATTATATTAAAATGCTCATTTGGAAGCATTCTGGCTAAAGCCATGATTGTACTTCCGGCATCCAGATAAATTGAACAACCCTTTCTTACAAGTTTAAGAGCCTTCTCGGCAATGATTTTTTTTGAGGCAATATTGGCTCTTGCTCTTAAACCGTATTCATTTTCTTCACCCGGAATCTGGCTGTATTCTGTTAGTTTTTTAAGGCTTACAGCACCACCTTTGTTTCTGAGAACATGACCAAGCTGTTCCAATTGTAAAAGGTCTCTTCTTAATGTCATTACAGACACATCTGAAAAAGCCTGGCTGAGTTCATTTAATGTAACATCACCTTGTTCGTCAATTATATCCAAAATACTTTTTTGTCTGTCGTTTAACATAGAATTCACCTTTCTTAATAAAAAACAGGGCAGGTAGTTTACTGCCTGCCCTGAATAAGGACTTTTAGTTAACAGATATTAAACACCTTTTTTAGCTTTACGGAGCTGCTCATTAACTGTGAAGTTAACATTAGGAGTAGCAACGTGTCCTGGTAAAGGCATAATCTTTTCATTGATAGCATCTAAGAACCAACTTGTCTGTGGGAAGAAGTCTGCATCAAACTCATAAGCAGGAGTGATCCAGTTTCTTGCGCCAACAACAACAGGTGGTGCATCCAGGTAATCGAATGCCATTTCGCTGATGTTCTGAGCGATATCGTTAAGGAATGAACCTCTCTGACAAGCATCGGAAGCAAGAACAACTTTACCTGTCTTTTTGACAGATTCGATTACTTTCTCATAGTTAAATGGTACCAAAGATCTTGCATCAATTACTTCAGCAGAGATTCCGTATTTTTCTTCAAGAATCTTAGCTGCTTCAAGAGCCTTGTAAAGTGTAACACCGATAGTGATAATTGTAAGGTCTTTACCTTCCTTCTTAATATCAGGCTCACCAATTTCGATTTCATAAGATTCCTTAGGAACGCCACCTTCGTGGAACTGCTCACCGATATCATAGATTCTCTGGCTTTCGAAGAAGATTACAGGGTCTGTTCCGTTAAGTGCAGAAGTCATAAGACCTTTAGCATCGTAAGGAGTAACAGGGAAGCATACCTTAAGTCCTGGAATATGAGCACAAAGTGATGTCCAGTCCTGAGAGTGCTGAGCACCATACTTAGAACCAACAGAAACACGAACAACCAAAGGCATCTTAAGAACGCCTGCACTCATGGACTGCCATTTAGCCATCTGGTTGAAGATTTCGTCTCCGGCACAGCCTAAGAAGTCACAGTACATAAGCTCGACAATTGCACGTCCGCCACTCATTGCATAACCAACACCTGTACCAACGATAGCTGCTTCAGAAATAGGGGAGTTAAATAATCTGTGGTAAGGAATACATTCTGTAAGTCCTCTGTATACAGCGAATGCGCCGCCCCAGTCTCTGTTTTCTTCACCATAAGCAACCAAAGTTGGATCTTCATAGAACTTATCAATGATAGCTTCGAAAATAGCGTCTCTGTACTGGAATACCTTGTTTTTAGATACAGGCTTGCCGTTAGCATCGAAACCGAATCTTTCTTTCTTAGCAATCTGAATTACTCTTGGGCATTCTTCCTTAGGCATTAATACGTCAGGTTCAGCGTCAGAAAGCTTAGGAGCTTTTTCGTTGGAGAACATAAGATCTTCCAACTGACGTGGCTTTTCAATAAAGTTCATTCTAGGAGAAATTGTTGTATCGCTTGCCCACTTACAAATCTTAGTGATTAATTCAGTTGTCTCAGCATCAATCTTCTCGAAGTCGCCCTTCTTAGCAACCTTAGCAGCAATAAGCTTCTTGGAGTATTCTTTCATAGAATTGTTTTCTTCCCAAGCTTCGATTTCTTCCTTAGTTCTGTAGCTGGAAGCATCTGAAGGGGAGTGACCGGAAATTCTGTATGTAAGTGTATCTAAGAGAACAGGTCCTTTCTTTTCTTCAAGAATAGCTTTCTTTCTCTTAATAGCGTCAATAACAGCCAATGGGTTGTAACCATCAACTCTTTCAGAGTGCATCTGCTCAGGGTTAACACCGGCACCCATTCTTGCCAGAATTTCATAACCCATTGTTTCACCACAGGTCTGACCACCCATACCGTACTGGTTATTGAAGAAGTTAATGATAAGTGGTAAGCCACCCTTCATGTCGCCTTCCCAAAGTTTCTTGTACTGGTCCATTGTAGCGAAAGCGATAGCTTCCCAAACAGGACCACGACCCATGGAAGCGTCACCGATGTTTGCGATAACGATACCAGGTTTTCTGTTTACTTTCTTGTAAAGAGCACTACCTGTAGCAATTGTAGCACTACCACCAACGATAGCATTATTAGGATAAATACCGAAAGGACAGAAGAATGCGTGCATGGAGCCGCCCAAGCCTTTATGGAAACCTGTTTCTCTTGCGAAAATTTCAGCTAATGTACCATAAAGTAAGAAGTCTGTAGCCAGTTCCTTAACTGTCTTCTGATCTTTCTGAACGATTTTAAGGATAGAACCATCGAAGTATGTTTCCATAACTTTCATAAGGTCTTCATCACTCATTTTTTCAATAGAAGACAAACCTTTTGCTAAGATTTCACCATGGCTTCTGTGGGAACCAAATGTGAAATCGTCAGGAGTAAGGGCATAAGCCTGACCTACATAAGCAGCTTCCTGACCGATACCAAGATGAGCAGGTCCCGGATGGCTGTATTCAATACCATTGTAGTTACTTGTAATCTTAATGCTGTTAAGCATTGTTTCGAATTCACGGATAATTCCCATATCTCTGTAAATTCTCATGAAGTCAGCATTTGAATAATTTGCCTTTTCTTCTTCGATAGTTTTATTGTACTGGTTAACAGGAGTTTTTTCGTACTTAATAAAACCGGCTTTTCTTACTGACTTAGGATCAATAAATTGTGATTTTGGCATAACTTTTTACCTCTTTCCTTATATATTAAAACTCAAAAATAGCTTCTCTGATAATCTCACATACTGATGGGTGAGGGAATACCAGTTTTTTAATATTATCAATTGGCATCTTTGTTTCGATATATGTAACGCCGCCATAAATAATTTCTGAGGAGTTGTTACCAATCATATGGATACCGATAACATTTCTGTACTTCTTATCAATAAGAACTTTAATAATTCCATTGCCGCCTTCGTTTTCAGCTACATATCTGCCGCTGTACATCATTGAAAGCTTAACAACTTCAAAGTCAATACCCTTAGCTTTTGCTGTTTCTTCGTTTTCACCAACGCAAGCAACTTCAGGATTTGTATATATTACAGAAGGTATAGCATCGTAACGCATCATGTCCTTTATACCTAAAATATCATTGAGGGCTACTTCTGTCTCTCTGTAGGCTGTGTGAGCAAGCATTGAAGTTCCGTTTACGTCACCGGAAGCATAAACACCTGCAATGTTTGTACGGCAGTGATCGTCAACTTTGATTTTACCACGCTCAGTTTCAACACCAATTGTTTCAAGACCGAGTCCATCTGTAAATGCACGACGACCAATACTTAAAAGTACCTTGTCTGCAGGAACTTCCAATGTCTTACCGTCTTTTTCGTACAGAACTTTACCGTTCTCAACACCAACAACCTTACAACCAAGATTGAACGTAATGCCTTTCTTTTCGTAGTTCTTCATGAGGATGTCGGAAATTTCGGCATCGGTAGGACCTGCAATTTTATTCATCATTTCGATTACAGTTACTTTTGCTCCTGCAGAGTTAAAGTATGAAGCCATTTCAAGACCAATTACACCGCCTCCGATAATAACCAATTTTTCAGGAACTGTTTCCCAATCAAGGATTTCTCTGTTGGTTACAACAAAACCGGATTCAAGTCCTTCCTTAACACCAGGAATTGGAGGTGTTACAGGTACGGAACCTGTGGAGATAATTAACTTCTTACCAACGTATGTTTCGCCGTTAGCTGTAACTGTGAAACCTTCTTCGTTACGACCTGTGATTTTTGCTTCAGCCATAACAACAGTTACTTTATTCTTCTTTAATTTAGCTTTAATACCGCTAACTAAAGTGTTTACTACTTTGTTCTTTCTTTCAACAACAAACTTATGGTCAAGAGAAATGTCTTTTACGGAGATACCGTATTTATCACCATGAGCTGCGCCGTCATAAAGCTTAGCGGAGTAGAGTAATGCTTTGGAAGGTACACAACCTTCGTTAAGACACACACCACCGATAAATCTCTTTTCAATAAGGAGTGTATTTAAACCTGCATGGCCGGCTCTTTCAGCTGCCAAATATCCTGCAGGACCACCACCGATTACAATTAAATCAAATGCCATAATCTGTTACCTCCTGATTATTTAGCTAAAAGCAATGTAAAGTTCTCCAGATTGTTGCAGAGATCTTTAAGGAATCTTGCAGCAGGAGCTCCGTCTAATGCTCTGTGGTCAAATGTAAGGGACAATGTCATTGCCTGATACATCTTCATTTCACCGCCAACATTCTTAACTCTTGTTTCCAATGTGTTTACACCTAAGATAGCTGTCTGAGGTGGGTTGATAACAGGAGTGAAGGACTCAATACCCATGGAGCCTAAGTTTGTAATTGTGAAAGAAGCACCCTTGAGAAGGTCAGGGTTGATTGTACCGCCCTGTGCTCCGGCTGCCAGCTCTTTAGCTTCACCGGAAATCTCGTTAAGGGATTTAAGGTTAGCGTTGCGGAGTGTAGGTACCATAAGACCTCTTGGAGTATCAACGGCGATACCGAGATGAACATTGTTGAAGTAACGCATTGTGTCATCAAGGTAGTGTGCGTTGCAATCCTTGTGAGCAAGAATTGTTCTTGATACAGCGTAGAGAACGATATCATTTATAGTAATATTCGCAAGACCAAGTTTATCCTTGTTCTCTTTAAGCTGTTTTCTATAAGCCATAATCTGAGTAGCATCGAAAGAAGCATTGAGAGTAAGCTGTGCCATTGTAGAAAGGGACTGGTGCATGGATTTTGCAATAACCTTTCTGATGTTAGGAAGTTTAACATCCTCATAATCAGCTACAGGAGCTGCAGCAACAGGTGCTGTTTCAACAGGCTTAGCTTCAACAACAGGAGCTGCTTCTGTAACAGGGGAAGCAAATGCTGCACCTGATGCAACAAATTCTTTAATATCTTTTTCAACTATTCTGCCGTAAGGGCCTGTACCTGCAACGTTTGCAGGGTTAACACCTGTACGTTCAGCAAGATTTTTAGCTCTTGGAGAAATTGCAATTCTTCCGTCAGCAGAAACAACAGGCTGGCTGGCAGGTGCAGAAGCTACAACAGGAGTTGCAACTGGAGCTGCCTCAGTAGCAGTTGCCTCTACAGGAGCTGCTTCGGCATTAGGATTGAATTCTTCAAAACCTTCACCTGGCTGTCCGATTACACATACGTTATTAAGGCAAGGTACATCGTCACCTTCTTCATAGAAAATAGCCAATACTGTACCTGCGAATTTTGATTCTTCATCAAAAGTAGCTTTGTCAGTTTCATATGTAAAGAGAATATCTCCCTCTTTAACTGTGTCACCGACTTTAATTGCCCAGTTAGAAATAATGCAACTTTCAACGGTGTTACCCTGACGTGGCATTATTACAGGATGAGCGTTGGATTTAGGTGCTGCTTTTGCAACAGGTGCAGAAGCAACAGGTGCTTGTGGGGCAGGAGCTGCCTCAGGAGCGGGAGCAGGTGCAGCTTCAGCAGAAGCGCCTGCAGGTGCGAATGCGGAAAAATCTTCGCCTGCATTACCGATTACACAAACATTGGTAAGGCAAGGTACATCGTCACCTTCTTCAAAAAATGTTGCAAGCATAACGCCTGCGGTTTTTGCCTCTTCATCAAAAGTAGCTTTGTCTGTTTCGTAGGTAAAAAGAATGTCGCCAACATTAACCTGGTCGCCAACCTTTTTAGCCCAGTTAGCAATGATACAGCTTTCAACTGTATTACCCTGACGTGGCATAATTACTGGTGTTGCCATAATAATCCTCCTTGCGAATGATAAAAAATAACAAAATTATGTGAAAAAATAACATTCACGAAAAAAGTATAGCATTTTACCTATATACAGTCAAGGTAAAATATACTATAATTAATGAACAAACTTTATCAATTTATTAACGGAGAGTAATTATGATTTCATTTGCCAGCGATTATATTCAAGGCGCCCATCCAAAGGTGCTTCAAAGATTGATTGAAACTAATATGGAACAACTTACAGGTTATGGTTCTGACCCTTATTGTAATAGTGCAAAAGAGAAGATCCGGAAGGCTTGTAATTGTCCCGATGCAGATGTGTATTTTATGGTAGGAGGCACCCAAACAAACATGGTGGTGCTGGACTCAATTCTTTTACCTCATGAAGGTGTCATATCCCCGGTAACCGGCCACATTAACGGTCATGAATCAGGTGCGGTGGAGTCAACTGGTCATAAAATTTTACAGTTGCCTGCTGTGTTAGGTAAAATTTCGGCTGAATCTGTGGAAGAGTTTGTGGCTACATTTTATGCTGACGAAAATTATGAGCACATGGTTTCTCCCGGAGCCGTGTACATTTCTCATCCAACTGAATACGGCACATTATACACAAAGGCTGAACTGGAAGCTTTAAGAAAAGTATGTGACAAATATAATATGAAGCTATTTATGGACGGTGCAAGACTGGGATATGGTCTGGCAGGTGATAACACCGATGTTACACTTGAAACAATCTGCGAAAATTGCGATGTATTTTACATCGGAGGTACTAAGGTCGGTGCACTTTGTGGTGAAGCTGTGGTATTTCCCAAAGGGGATATGCCAAAGCATTATTTAACAATTTCAAAACGTCACGGTGCTTTGTTAGCTAAAGGAAGGCTACTGGGAATTCAGTTTGATGCGTTGTTTACTGATGATTTGTACTTTGAAATCGGTAAACATGCCATGGACATGGTCCATAGTATGAAACAGGTTTTTATTGATAATGGTTATGAGTTTTTCATTGACTCTCCAACGAATCAGCTTTTTGTAATTCTTGATAACGATGTTATGGAGAAGCTGAAAGAGCAGGTGATTTTTAGTTTCTGGGAAAAATATGATGCAAATCATACTGTTGTAAGGTTTGCTACAAGTTGGGGAACTACTGCAGAAGAAATTGAAAAATTAGACGAAGTCTTAAAGGCACTTTAACAGTGCCTTTTTTGTATGTTGAAACATCTGGAAATATTATGTTATAATTCAAAATGTGTACGGTAAAATAATCCGTTTCATTTGTATTAATAAAAGGAGTATTAAGCGTGGAATTACTTGATATTTTTAATTTGTTTTTTGGACTTGCTCTTTTCCTTTACGGAATGCATGTAATGGGTGATGGTCTTAAGAAGAGCGCTGGTAAGAGACTTAAGTCTATGCTTCAGAGTATGACTTCAAATACCTTTAAAGGTTTCTTGCTTGGTGCCGGTGTTACTGCTATTATGCAGTCATCTTCAGCGACTACCGTAATGGTTGTTGGTTTTGTAAACTCCGGACTTATGACACTTAAACAGGCGTTTGGTGTTATTCTCGGTGCTAATCTTGGTACTACAATTACAGGTTGGATTCTTGCATTAGGAAGTACAGGTGGTTCCGGTGCTTCTTTTATGGATTATTTCTCTGCAGATACTTTTATTCCTGTTCTGGCTGTAATCGGAGTTGTTATGGTTATGTTTATGAAGAATGTAAAGCGTAATGACCTTGGTACTATTTTAATGGGATTTGCAGTTCTTATGGCCGGGATGGACATGATGTCAGGATCTGTTGCAGGACTTAAAGAAAGTGAAGCCTTCGGTAATCTTTTTGTAATGTTCGAAAATCCTGTTTTGGGTGTTTTGGTTGGTGTGGTTGTTACTGTTATTATACAGTCATCATCTGCTTCAGTTGGTATTCTGCAGGCATTGACTATAACCGGTAAGATTTCGTATATGGCTGCAGTTCCTATTATTATGGGTCAGAATATCGGTACTTGTATTACTGCTATTCTTTCTTCAATCGGTGCATCTAAAGATGCAAAGAGAGCAGCTGTAATTCATCTTTCCTATAATGTGATTTCTACAATTCTTTTCTTGCCGATTTTCTTGTTAGTTGCTCATTTCGGAGATATTCCTGTTGTTAGAGAGATGGCAACTCCTTTGGGTATTGCTATAATAAATACAAGTTATAAAGTTATCAGTCTTATTCTGATGCCATTTGGGGATCAGTTTGTTAAACTCGCTAACTTCATAATTAAGTCTGATAAAGAAGATGATAAGACACAGCTTCTTGATGAGCGTCTTATTGCTACACCTTCAGTTGCTATAGAAAGATGTAAGACTGTAACTGTTGCTATGGCAGAGTTAGCTGTTAGTTCTATTAAAGATGCAATCAGTCTTTTAGGCAGTTACGATGAAAAAGCAGCTCAAAAAATACATGAAGATGAAACTCTTGTTGATGAATATGAAGACAAGCTTGGTTCGTATCTTGTTAAGCTTTCTAATCAGAATATGCCTGCAAGTGACAGCTTGGAAGCTAGTAAACTTCTGCATGTATTAGGTGATTTTGAAAGAATTTCTGACCATGCTATGAATATTGCAGGTTCAGCAGAAGAAATCCATGAGAAGAAATTAGAGTTTTCAAATGAGGCAAAGCAGGAGCTTAAAATTATATCCGGTGCTGTTTGCGAAATCCTTGATATTTCTTTGGAAAGTTTTAAAAATAATGATCTTAAGATGGCATTTATGGTTGAGCCTTTGGAGCAGGTTGTTGACTATTTGAGAGATAGGCTTAAGAAACGTCATGTTAACAGATTGAGAAAGAATGAATGTACAATTGAGCTTGGTTTTGTTCTTACGGATCTTCTTACAAACCTTGAAAGAGTTTCTGACCACTGTTCTAATATAGCAGTTTGTGTCCTTGAAATTGCTCACAATGATGATTTAGATATTCATGAATACATGAGAGGCCTTAAGAAAGAAGAAGACTCAAAGTTCAATGAATATTACGACAGATTTAAAGAAAAATATGCTTTGCCAAGCAGTCAGAAATAAGTAGAGATACAATGAACCGCCTCGATATTGAGGCGGTTTATTTTTTTAGATTTACTTATTTTTCTTTCCTGTTTTTCGTATATGGTTATACACAAATATTCCTGCTAACGGGAATAACATTGCAACCAGCATTCCTGCTTTCATACCCAATGATTCAGGGGATAAAGATAATTGATTTGCTAAAGAAATTGCTGTAGGACTTAAACTTACTGCATCAGTAATAATTCCTATAAGCTGAGGTCCCAAAGATGCACCTAAATCACCACCTGCAGCCATCATTGCGTAGATAAATACGCCACCGGCTGGAAAACGGTCAGAAGCTACAATTAAACTTCCCGGCCACATCATAGAAGCACAGAATCCGGTAAATGCACATGCTAATAAGCCAATAACAGGTATATTAATAATAGCAGCAGTAAAATAGCAAAGTGTTGCACCTATTGCACCTAAAAGTAGCACACGACTGATGTTTTTACCTGTTTTAGCATAGAGTGTTCGTCCCATACCCAGGGCCAAACCAAATAATGCCACACCAAATATGTCGCCCCATACTTTAGGTATACCCAGTGCTTGTTCTAAAAAACTTGAACTCCATTGAGCCATAACCAGTTCTGTTGCACCGCCTAAAAAAATGGCAATAAAACATAACCATACACCTTTGTTTTTAAGGATTTCTAATACACCTGAAACCTTTTCCGGTGTTTCCATTTTTGGGATTTTAGTTCCTGCAAGAAGAAAGGAAGCTCCTAAAGGAACCAAAGTCAATATATATGTAAGCACTTGCCAGTAGGCAGGACCTATAAGTAACAAAAATATTGTTGCAAATATAATAACACCTACACAACCCCATGCATACATTGAATGAAGTCTGCTCATGTCTCTGTCAGGATTATCTGATGGTAGTTCTGCTATTACAGGACTTACCAGTACTTCTGCCAGACCGGCTGCTGCAGAAAATATGATTGTCCCTATAGCTAAACCTAAGTAGGTTAAATTTTTTGGCAAAATAAATGGTAATGTGGCATAAGTAATTAACCCTGCTGCTGAAATTACAGGTGTCAGTTTAACTGCTAAAGAAACATTAAACTTGTGTGAAAAGAAAGAAAATATTAAATCTATAATCAGCTGGGTAAAAAAATTAATCAATACCAGTGAGCCAAGTAAAGAATATGAAATACCATACATTTCTTTGAATGTTAAAAAAAACAGTGGGGTAATATTAGTTACAATGGCCTGTGATATGCTTGTGGTATAACATCCGTATTTTACCAGAGTGTTGTTCTTGTTCATAATTGAACCTCTCTTGTTTTATTATTAACTGCGGGTATTATATCATAAATATTTATGGTTTCAACCCTTTATTTTACAAATAAAATAATATATAATATTTTTATAGACACAGTGCGATTGTGAGGTATTTTTATGAGTTATAAAATATTTGAGTACGATCCTTATCTTTTACCTTATGAGAGGGATATTTTACAGAGAATGGCTAACTACGAAAATAAACGCAGGGAGTTGTTAGGTGACGGCGATTCTCTGTCTGATTTTGCCAACGGACACGAATATTTTGGATTTCATAAAATTAAAAATGGCTGGGTGTACAGAGAATGGGCTCCAGGTGCGGACGCTGTGTACATTATGGGTGATATGAATGATTGGAATCCATTGGAACTTCAGCTTAGTCGTAAAGATAATGGTGTATTTGAAATTTTCCTGACTGGTAAAAACTCATTGTTTGACGGATGTAAGGTTAAGACAGTTGTTTATAAAGATGGTCGTAAGCTTGAAAGAATTCCTTTGTATGCCAAGAGAGTTGTTCAGGATCCGGATACTTATGTATGGACGGCTGAAATTGTTGATAAAGAACCATATAAATGGAATAAAAAGAAGTTTACTCCTGCAAAGGATTTGTTTATATATGAATGTCATATTGGAATGGCTCAGGAGAAAGAAGCTGTAGGCACTTATAACGAATTTACAGAAAATATTTTGCCAAGAATAAAGGAACTTGGCTATAACACCATTCAGATTATGGCTATTATGGAACATCCTTATTATGGTTCTTTTGGCTATCAGGTTTCATCTTTCTTTGCGGCTTCATCCAGATTTGGTATGCCTGATGATCTTAAAAGACTTATTGATACTGCTCATTCTATGGGAATTGCTGTTTTGTTGGATGTTATTCATTCTCATGCCGTTAAAAATACTGAAGAAGGAATTAATCAATTTGATGGTACAGACTATCAGTTTTTCCATTTAGGTAAACGTGGAGATCATCCTACATGGGGAACAAAACTTTTCAACTATAACAAAAATGAGGTAATTCATTTTCTTTTATCTAACCTTAAATTCTGGATGACTGAATATCATTTTGATGGCTTCAGATTTGATGGTGTAACCTCCATGATTTATCACGACCATGGTCTTGGCACAGCTTTTACAGGATATGAAAAGTATTTTTCTCTTAATACTGACACAGAAGCTGTAACTTATTTGCAGCTTGCAAATGAGCTTATTAAAGAAGTTAATCCTAAAGCTATTTCAATTGCTGAAGATATGTCTGCTCTTCCCGGAATGTGTCTGCCTATTGAAGATGGTGGTGTTGGTTTTGATTACAGACTTTCTATGGGTATTCCTGATATGTGGATTAAACTCTTGAAGAAATCAAGAGATGAAGATTGGAATATGCGTTACCTGTGGTATGAACTTACAAGCAGACGTCCTATGGAGAAATATATAGGATATGCAGAGTCTCACGACCAGGCTTTAGTTGGGGATAAGACTATTATGTTCTGGCTGTGTGATAGTGCTATGTATACTCATATGTCCAAGCTTACACCAAGTGTGGAAATTGACAGGGGAATAGCTCTTCATAAAATGATTAGAATGATTACAATGTCTCTTGGTGGAGAAGGTTATCTTAATTTTATGGGTAATGAATTCGGTCATCCTGAGTGGATTGATTTTCCACGTGAGGGTAATGGCTGGAGTCACTATTATTGCAGAAGACAATGGCATTTAGCTGATGATAATCTTCTTAAATACGGATATCTTAATGAGTTTGACAAGGCAATGGTTGCTTTTGCTAAAGACCATAAAATATTCAAAAAAGAGCCTGTCAGTCTTTATATAGATGAAGAGGCACAGGTTTTGATTTATGAACGAAATGGTGTGGTTTTTGCTCTTAATTTCAGCCCGGTTAATTCATATCAGTCATATTTTATACGCACACCAAAGGCAGGAGAATATACACCTGTAATGTCTACTGATGAAGAAAGATTCGGTGGTTGGACCAGAATTGCTCCTATGACTTATAAGGCTAAGATTGACCTTAATCATAATGGCTGGACTGGATTTAATATGTATTTGCCGGCAAGGACGGGGGTCTGTATTTGTAAGGTAAAGAAATAGAGAGAGGAGAAAGGTTCTCTATTTTTGTAATCCTACCTGTTTTTTGTTTTCCAATGTAAAAGGTAGGAAAAAGCCTACCTTTTTGATTTGCTTTATATGAATAGTGTAGGCGAGATTGGGCTTTTTATGTGTTTTTTGCAGAATTTTTCTTCAAAAGCCCTAACTTTTTTATAGAATTTGCATTAAAAGGGTAGGAAAAAACCTACCTTTTTTATTATTATTTCAAAAAAAGGTAGGGTATCAATCATATTATTTCATCCATTTCCCAAACAACCATATTTTTAACTTCCACATCTCCGGATCCGGCTCTTACAAATATCTTGTCGCTTTCGGGAAGTGATGGATAGGTCATGGAACATATAACAGCTCCGTTGCAGAAAACTTCAACAGTGCAGTAATCAATAAATACTCTTAAATCAAGTGTACCGCCATCGCCACAACCATTTACTGCAATTGTTTCAACTGTTCTTCCCATTTTTAACGGGTCTAAAGAAGCATCTGATGTATCTATTGTTACATAAGCTCGGTCTCTCCATGCTCTGTATCTTTGTGAAAATTTAACAGATGTTCTTTCTTTTTCGGAACGGAACACATCTAAAGTAAAGCCTGATGCTTTTGATAAATCTACATTAAGATAGATATCTAAAGCACGACCACGGGCAGGAACTTCGAATTCTGAACCTGCTTCAACCTTGAAATTACCACTATATAATACATCTTTATGTAAAGAACCAATATCCTTAAGAGGTACTATGTAAGGTTCGTTTCTTCTGCCTAGCCACAGTTCATATACCATTGACATACAGCCTTTGCGTGGATATTCAGGATCGTCGTATCGTCCTTCACAAAGATTAAATACAATATATGCGCTGCCATCACCATTTGGAATAACAGAAGGGGCATTAAATGAACCTGCACCTGGACATTCCATGGATAATCCGCAATGATGATGTGGCTTGAATTTATGTGTAACCTTATTATAGGTTCCGGAATAAATATGCGGTCCTGTTTCGTGACTGAAATGTAAAAGACAATACTGATCATCTTTCATATGTACAAAATAGGGACAAGCACCATCATTGTGCATAGTAAGGAAGATGTTTTCGTCCATAAATTCCCCGATATATGTCCAGTTAACTAAGTCTTCTGAGAAGAATTGATCAATGCAAAATCTTCTTCCTATTTCGGTTTCTCTGAAAACACCTGAAAGGGCATAGTATCCGTCTTCTTCTTTTCTTAAATGAGGATCGAATACTCTGTAAGGAGTACCTTCCTCGATTTTTATTACAGCATCATTTGTGAGCTTAGACCAATTAAGAAGGAGGGGATCCTTAGATTCTGCTATCATATTTCCAAGCTCCAAGCCATGATACATAGCAAGAACTCTGTTATCTTCCACTAAAGCACTTCCTGAAAAACAACATTTTTCAGGATCAGGATAAATAGCAGTAGGTAAGTCTTTCCAATGCATTAAATCTTTGCTTATGGCGTGGCCCCAATGTTGACGAGGGTCAACAGGTGGATATTGCTGATAGAACATATGATAATAACCATTTTTATAGCAAAAACCATTAGGATCATTTATATTGCCGTCTGGAGCATAAAAGTGGTATTTTGGTGTATATTTGTGATTGCGTATTTTATCACGATATGCTTTGAACTCTTTTAGTTGTTCACTGCTTTCTAAAGCCTTTAACTGTTCTTCTTCTGTTGTATCAGGCCATACAACGAAAGGCACTTTTGATACATTTATTCCCATATCAAACCTCCGGGATAATTATATTTCATCATCGCAATCTCCATCAGTCATAAATTCACGACCAACAATTCGTTTTTCTTCTCTTTGTTTTTCAACCATGTCGGAAAGCATATTTTTGACATTTTCAGAATTTTTGATTTTAAGAATATCAAACTCAGGTGTTGATTTGTCAGCAGTACAGCAATGTATAGTTCCAAGTCCAAAAATTCTCTGTCCCAAAGGACGATTAAGTGTTAAATCCATTATTCTGTAAAGCCGAATTTCTTCTTCTTTTTTATTGAGAAAACCTGTTTCAATCATCAACTTCTCACTAGTTAATTTGTATGTAGTAAAACTTAAAGGCAACCCGAAAAGTGTACGTTTTTTGTCTTTCCAAACATATTCTATATTAGCCATTATAAATGCCTCCTAAACGTTCTGTAATTTTTTAACTAAATTAACAATAGGCTCATCATTCTTGAAAAACTCATGTGAACCATCAAAAATAACTAAATCAACCCAAGCGGTACCTACATCTTTACAATGTTCCTTGAGGAATTCAAAAGATTCCAATGTATGCTTATAGTTAAAAAGCTCATCATGATCTCCCATCTCAAGATGTAAGTTACGTGGATACACCAGACAGGCAATTTCAGCATCATCAAATTTATATGCAGAATTAAACCATGTCATATCGATTCTGGGATCTTCATCTCTACGGTAAAATATTGAGCTTGAAACAGCCGCTTTGATCCTTATATCAATGGCAGTAGTATACAATGTGTAAAAACCACCATAGGAAAGACCAACCATACCAAATGAAGAAACATAGCTCTGGTTTTCAAAGTAGTCAAGAATTCTTGTGATTCCATATACTTCCACAGCAGTAATTGAACTTCCCACCCGTTTAAGTTGAGCATCAATTACATCTCGGTTATAGCTTACTTCATATTCATCAGCCCACAAGAGTAACTGTGGTGCAAAACAATGTACCTTTTGGCTAATTACTCGCTGAATCATATTGTTATAATTAAATGTATCACCATGAATTCCGGAAGCAAGTTCAGGTGTTCCCTGACCACCATGTTGGGTAATAACCAGAGGGGCAGGGCTATCTGTATCCATTTTAAAGAACAGGCCTGTTATTGTAAGCTCCGGTAAAATATCAAAGTGCATACGATAAATACTGTAACCATCTTCCTGAGAAAGAAACTCAGTCTTTACTTCAGGAAGGCCTTGGGTACAATGGTCCACCAAAGGCCAACCTAACATTTTACGAAATTCTTCACGGTAGAATTCCTGATTTTCAAAGATGTTTTTACAGAATTCATGACGCTTAACCTGAGCTTCTTTTTGTCGTAACTCAATAATACGGTTCAAGCCTGAAACATATTCTTCTTTGAACTGTTTTGATTTTTCTTTATCTTCACTATAGTTCATATTTTACCTCACAGTAAAACTGTGTAAACTTCCTGACCTCCGTTTAAGAAAATTTCCAAAACATGTTCGTCATGAAGTATTTTAATGTCATCAATTTTACCTTCATAAATCAATGGGTCACGGTTTGTTCTTTCAACAATGAAGCCTGTATCTGTGATTTTGACAGCAGGATCTTCATCTTTAAGAAGGTGGCGAACCTCTTCCACAGGGTAACCTGTTATTTTACCGTCTACAAGTTTAAGTTCGCGGGGAAGAGAAATACAACCTACGTCTTTTTCAGCATATTTTACGTACTTCCATCCGGGAATCCAGGACATTAAAATATTTCTTCCTAAATGGTCTTTAAATACCTGGCCTGCATACTGGTCAGGACCTTTATCCACTTCTGCAGAGTATTTTACTGTGTACTTGTTGTCTTTGAAATCACCATACATTACAGTAAAGTAGTGAACACCTTCCATTGGAACCACTGACGCTGTCAATAAAAAGTTTCCGTCTTCAGCCTGCATGAAGGAAGGACATTCTGCAAATTTAGAGTCAGGCCACTCACTCATTATACCAACATATTCCCAATTAAAAAGGTTATCACTCTTGTATAATAAAAGGCGAGCCATGTGTGTTTCATCGTGACCGGAAGCCATTACAAGGTAGTATGTACCATCTATAAGGCGGACTGCTGGGTCACGGAAGTTAGGACCACCATCTTCAGGGAAAGTGTCAATGACAGGATTTCCTTCGTATTTTTTGAAGTTAATACCATCTTCTGAATAAGCCACACTTACTGTCTGAATTCTGTTGTCTGTGTAAACAGAGGAATATATTAAGTAAAGAACATCATCTTTAACAGTTGCTGTACCTGACCAGCAGCCGATAGTTTCATATGGCTGGTCGGGGTAGAGTGCTATAGGAAGCTCTTCCCAATTGATAAAATCTTTTGTTCTTGCATGTCCCCAGTGAACGGGCTGTTTCCATGGTTCTTCAAGATCAGGACAATGCTGGTAAAAAAGATGATAATATCCGTTGAAATATACAAGTCCGTTAGGGTCGTTCATAAAACCTTTCTTGGGCTTGTAGTGGTATTTTGGTCTTGCTAAATAATCCATATTAATTTTCTCCCGCAAATAAATTTTAAACGTTGATTTATTATATCATAAATTGAAATCATGTACAAAGTCTGTTATAGTATATTTATAAATTTTTTTGCGAGAAAGTGTGATTTAAAATGAATAAACTTACTGATTGTTTTGAACTTTCTAATGGGGTTAAAGTTCCTTGTCTTGGATTCGGAACATATCTGATGCCTGCAGAGGTTACTAAAGCATCTGTTCTGGAAGCTCTGAATGCAGGCTACAGACATATAGATACAGCTTTTGCTTACGGAAATGAAGTTCCTGTAGGTGAAGCTATTAAGGAATGTTGGATTGACCGTAAAGATATCTTTGTAACCACAAAACATTGGATTACAGAACGTGGTTATGAAAAAACCTTGTCAGCAATTGATACATCTCTTAAGAATTTAGGTCTTAATTATATTGATTTATATCTTATTCATTGGCCATGTGTAGAAAAAGTATCGGCTGACTGGGAAGAAATAAATGCCTCTACATGGAAAGCTTTTGAAGAAGCATATAAGTCTGGTAAAATTCGTGCAATTGGATTAAGCAATTTTGAAAGAAAACATATTGATTCTATTTGGGAAAGATCAGAGATTAAACCTATGGTAAATCAGGTGGAATTCCATCCGGGATATTTACAGATGGATACTGTTAATTATTCCAAAGAAAAGGGTATGTTGGTTCAGTCTTTTTGTCCTTTGGCAAACGGAGCTGTTTTTAAAAATGATACAATGAAATCTCTTGCTGAGAAATACGAAAAGACAGTTGCTCAGATAACATTAAGATTTGTTATTCAGAGTGGACTTAATCCTCTTACAAAATCTGTTTCTCCTGAAAGAATTAAAGAAAATTCAGATATTTTTGATTTTGAACTTTCAGAAGATGATATGACTTTGATTTCTGACTTGCCGGAAATGGGGTTCACAGGTTGGAAAGCTGAAGAAGCTCCTGCGGATGCTTTGGTTGGATAATAAAAAAAGGGAATGACGAGAGTCATTCCCTTTTTTACTAGTTCCGATTATTTAACAGGTGTAAAGTAAAGTACAGTTTCAGGTTCAGTGGTGCTAGCCATTACTAATACTTCTGAATCATCTACAACAGTTATAACGGCAAAGTATTCTTCCCCAATTAAAAAGATATTTAAAGCTGTATTATCTTTTACCAGTGAATATAGTGTAGAATATGAATATTCGCCGGTGATTGATTGTATTTTGAACTCATTAATAAATTCAAGTTGCAATTTGCCATTGAACTTTGCCAAAGCTTCATCAAATTCAGTTTGAGTCATTTCTGTTCCGTTTATCATACCGCCGGTTAGTTCCCATTTTGTACCAAATAATGCTTCAGAATCTATTTCATTTGATGTAAATGTTGTGAGGGTTTCAGGATAAACTGAAGGTGGAAGGGTAGGATGGTTCGGTTTTTCTGTAGGTTTTGTAAGTGTATTTCCGCAACCACTTGCCAAAAACAACATTGAAATAACTAAAAGTATAGATAAATATTTTTTCATTTTTTGTCCTTTCTTTTTTAGAATGCGTTTTGTAGTATATCATATTTTCAAATTATTTTAAAGGTATGTGATAATAATATCGCCCGTATCTGTTATTATTTCACATTTACCTCCGGTTGTTGATTCCGGAACATTGATTGTACCGGTATTTGTTTCTGTTACAAAGATTTTTTCAGATAACAAATTGCCTTTTACATCTCCTGTATCAGTTTCTATAAATATTTCTCCTGCATCTGAATCTTTGAAAGTTATATCGCCGGTACTTCTTTCTATATTTAATCTTTCTGCAACTACAACATTTTCTAATTCAACATCACCGGTATTACCAAAGCTTTTCAGGGTGTTACATGTGACTTTGTATAATTTTATTTTACCTGTGGTTACAGACAAATCCAGAGTGTTGGCTGTTATGTTTTCTGAATGGATTTTACCTGTTGATGTTTTCAGTTTAATATTTTCCATGGTTGAAGCCCGGTTTGTTATATTACCTGTACTGGTTGAAACATCAATGTTGTTAAAGGTGAAATCTTCAGATATTTCAATATCACCGGTTGAAACATTTATTTTTAGTTCATTATATTCTTTTTCTGAAAGATATACGGTTATTTTTGGAGTTTCAAAATTTATTCCAATATTTTCATACCATTTCTTTGTGTCTTTGATTTTTATAACAAGTGTATCATCAATAACTGAAACAGAATGTGGTTCATTGTTTTGTTCATAACAAATAACAGAGCTTATTTCTTCATTTGTGGGTATTATTTTAATATCAGCTGTAGATGTTTCAATAACAATGTTACTATAGTTTTTGTCAATATGATAGGTATTAGTCTCGTATTTATTTGTAGATAATTTTTTGAAATCCCATTTTAACATTGTCATTACACCCCCGAAAATTATACAACCTGATAATATAAGTGAAAAGGCGATAATTAATAAGATTTTTGTTTTTTTATTCATTTTGCTACCTCCTTTTTTCTGAAGCAGTTTTTTATCAATAATACAATTTTCTTTGTAAGAAATATTGTAGCTTTTGTAGCTGCTTTACAGCCTAAGAACATAAGAATTGCAAGGCCTGAGCATACAATTCCGGCAGCTATCATAGCAATTCCGGAATAGATGTTATATCCGATAGCAAAGCCTGTTCCTACAAATACGCCACTGAATCCGCAGGCTAGAAATGAAACAAATACAGCCCAAAGCGATATTATTATTGACCAAAGTGAAAGGTATAGCGAAAATGCTACAGCAAATAGGGCAATTAGCAATGAAAACCATACAGGGGAACCCAATGCCAATAGTATAATTTCCCAAACCTTAAGATTTCTTTTTTGTTTAATGTTTTCTTTTGCTATTTTTATAAGTGGAGTATCAGCTACTATCTGTGATACGATTTCATCTACAGTTCCGATTTCTGACACAGCCTCTTCTTCGGTAAGTCCGTCTTCCATTCTGTCGTCTATTATTTCACTGTAGAAATCTATACGTTCATCTATATCTTTTTGAGGCAAACCAGTTAATTCGTCTTGCAACATTTCAAGAAATTCTTTTTTATTCATTTTAATTTTCCTCCTTTGTTACAAATTTATATATAGACATAACTTCTTTCCATTCTTCTTTGAAGTTTTTAATTCGTTCTGATCCATTAGGTGTAATGTGATAATACTTTCTGAGTCTGCCTCCGTGCTCTGTGGTATACACCGTAAGCATATGGGCTGTTTCTAAACGTTTAAGGATTGTATATAAAGTGGACTCAGAAAGCTCTATATGTGGTTTTAAGTCTTTTATAATCTTGTAGCCATATGAATCTTCGTTTTTAATTGCTGCAAGAACACATACATCTAAAAGACCACGTTTCATCTGTATATCCATAGAATACCTCCTTTGATGGTATACATCGTAACACGAGGTATATAGTTTGTCAACGGTATATTAAACAGGGTAGACATAGAAAGTGATATGAAGTGGAATGTAAAGATTAATTGGTTTTAAATTATGACTGTTAAACACAAAAACAGCAGTCACAAGACTGCTGTTATGCATTGGCAAGTTGCACCGATTTAGATGTCGACACAAAACAATTCGATAAATTGTAGTTTATAATACCGTGTAACTCGCATCGGATAATTTATTCATTGCTCTCTTATAGTGTTATTTCTCTTTATACGA
>SVJE01000007.1 GCA_015069135.1 Oscillospiraceae bacterium
TTGCACTAACCTCCCAGTTAGAATACAATCTCCAGTGTTTTGATTGTTTTCTTCAAAAAGCAATCTCCTTTAAAATATTTATAATCAAGCCTTTCGGCAGATTATCAGTTCAATAAATTCTTATTTACCAATTAGTTAGGTTCTATCACAATTTACTATATATCGTTAAATAGATTATCAAAAATGCCCACAGTTTTAATAACCTATGGGCATTTTGTTCCTTAAACTTTATTTCTCTACCTCAACCTGATTGCAGTTTTCGATTATAAATCCATCTTCACTGATTCCCCAGGCCGGTGTAAGGCTTTCATCCTGATAAAACTGGTTATTCCTATAAACAACCTTATCAAAAGACCTTATAAACATAAACCTTGGTTCATGCATTCTGAAGTAGTTATTCTCCACAATCAAAGACTTACTGTAAGGCACATCAGTTACCACCTTCTGCTGTGGAAGAGCCTGAATAACAGCACCACCGGAATAAGCAGCATTATCAAAACGATTGTTGCGAACTACCAGGTTACCGCATGGTCCGCTTTCAAACCAGCTGTTGGCATCACCGTTAATATCAATAGCCTGGTTTATATTGTAAAATGTACAGTTTTCAACTAATGCATCCTTACAGGTACTTAACAAGAAGCCACGAGGTCTGTTGTATCCACAACAAGTATTTTCAATGTGAACTTCCGGCATACGGGTAAAATTTTCAAAAGCATGGCCTGCAGGTAAATTCTCCGGTAAAATCTCTTCTGTTTCAAGAACAACAAACTCTTTAGAAAGAAGCTTACTTTCCTTTACTGTAACCTCTGCATATCTGCACAAAGTTTCATTATCGGTAATACCCACTCTGTCCCCTGCTTTGAAGATATTAACACCTCTCTGCTGTTCATGGCCAAAGTGCAACAATACTGTATGGTCATCAAGTTTCTTACTTACAGGCACATACATACCGTGAATATTACAAGAGTCATCCATCATGCTTTCAAAACGACAACCGTCAATATGTATAAGTCCTGAACAGTTTACAAAATGTGTAGCATCTGCATCTACAGAAAGAAGTCTGCCTTCACTTGGTACAGCCTGCACATTTTTAAGAGTGATGTTTTCACAAATCTGGCAAATAACACCCATAGCCAATGTGTGGTTAAGTGTAACATTTTCAATAGTTATATTCTTTGAATCATTACCGAAGATGCCCGGGAACTCCCTTGAGTTATGAGCACAAAGCCAATACTTACCAACATTATGTTTAATGTTAAAATGCCCTTCCAGGCGAAGTCTGTTATCTGCCGGTTTAGAAGCTTTAAGATAGCGGTAAAATCCTGCTAAAAACGAATCAGCCTTAGTCTCTCCTAAGTATGCAAAATATGTATCTGTTACAGGCACCGGTCCCTTAAAATCTCCGTCAAACTCATTTACCAACACTTTGTCAGTAACATTTTCCCAACCATCACCGTAAAAACGGAATTTGTGGTCAAGAATATCACAGTGGAACATGGAATCGTCATATTCCATTTCCACATAGTCATCTCCGGCGTCTAAAATTTTACCATGGAAATACATAGGTTCACTGTACTCAACTGTTAAATTTTTTACAGTGATATTTTCAGAACCATCAATTACAAAAGGCATAACTTTTCCGTGGAATATGATTTTTGCTCCTTCACCATCAATGGTAACATTCTTTTTGCCGATTAAAGGGAACACTATAGGCTTTACACCAAAGTCATTGTTGGAAATATAGTATTCTTTTTCAAAAGCATATTTGGGGTAAAAATGAAGCTCACCGCCACCTAAAGAAACGGTGTCTCCCTCATTTGCATTTTGTACCGCTGTAACTGCAGAAAGAGTCATATCCTGACCCTCTGCTAAGTATAAATAATCTCTTAAATTAATATTCATTATACGTTCTTTGCCTCAAAGTCCTTCATAAAGTCAACTAATGCCTGTACACCTTCAATTGGCATAGCATTGTAAATAGAAGCTCTCATACCGCCTACACTTCTGTGACCCTTAAGGTTTACAAAGCCGGCACTTGCTGCAGCTTTAACAAATGCAGCATCTTTATCAGCATCTCCTGTTACAAAAGGTACGTTCATTAAGGATCTGTCCTCAGGAACTACTGTACCTTTGAAAAGTGCAGAAGAATCAAGATAATCGTAAAGGATTTTTGCTTTAGCTTCGTTATACTCTTTCATCTTTTCAACGCCGCCAATTGTGTTCTTAATCCATTCAAGAACCAACTTACACATATAGATTGTGTAACATGGTGGTGTGTTAAACATAGAACCGTTATCAGCATGAGTTTTGTAATCAAACATTGTAGGTGTAATGTCTCTTGCATTACCTATTAAGTCCTCACGAACAATAACGATTGTAAGGCCTGCAGGAGCAAGGTTCTTCTGAGCACCTGCAAATAAAAGACCAAACTTTGTTACATCCAAAGGTTCAGATAAAATGCATGATGAAATATCACCAACTAAAGTAACATTTCCTGTTTCAGGTAATGTGTTGAACTTTGTTCCATAGATTGTGTTATTCACACAAATATGGAAATAGTCAGCATCCTTTGTAAAAGTATCAGGATCAAGCTTTGGAATGTATGAGAAAGTCTTGTCCTTAGATGATGCCACTGCATTAGCCTGACCGTATTTCTGTGCTTCCTGATAAGCTTTAACAGCCCACTGACCTGTAAGCACGAAGTCAGCCTTACCGCTACCGTTCATAAGGTTTAACGGAACCATTGCAAACTGTGACCAGGCACCGCCCTGCAAAAGCAGAACTTTGTAGTTGTCAGGAATACCCATAAGTTCTCTTAAAAGTGACTCTGCACCATTGATAATCTCTTCAAAAATTGCGGATCTGTGAGACATTTCCATTACAGACATTCCGCATCCTTTATAGTCTAACATTTCAGCAGCAGCTTTCTTTAATACTTCTTCAGGCAACGTGGATGGTCCTGCTGAAAAATTATATACTCTAGCCATTTCAAAAAACTCCTTAAACATTTTCAATATATGGTGTTTATTATATTTTTAACCGTTGAAAGTGTCAAGGTAAAATTAAAGACCGACTTATAACAAATATAAGCCAGTCCTAATTATTCGTTATTAATCAATTCTTGGTACTTATACGAAAAATGCCATTCACACAATGATACAAATAAGTTTCTAAATAGTTTAGCACACCCTCAGGTCCCAATTGCACTTGCATATGTAAAGGTATATCCATCAGTTCTTCACTTATATCAGGTATAGCCGGAGAGTTATCCATGGGAACCAGAACATATCCATCCTTTGTTTTTTCAACAGTACAATAAAGCAGGAATTCCACAGGTCTATCATCTTGCTCATATTCCATTATAGGATAATAACCACTATACGTTACCAAAGATGTCTCACCATATACTTCTTTCAAATCCTTCATTTCTTTAGTAACTGAGAAGTATGGTTCATACACGTAACATTCATTAAAAGTTGCTATTTCGTCCGGTACATTATCACCTTTAAAACAAACACCTTCTATTTGAACTTTTGTTTTGGTAAAATATTCATACTCTTTTAAAGAACTGATACCACTATCATTTTCAACTTGTTGTCCGGATTCGATAACATTGCATTTAAAAGCCACCCCATTCTTTTCGGGCAAATTCACAATGTTTCTGTTTTTTTCTTTTATTCCAAAAAATTCAGCTTTCTTATCCGAATTCAGATTGTACACCGGTGTAGTATTAATTTTACCTAAATCATCTGCCACAGTACCAGCGTAAATATATTCAAATGTATCACTTTCGCCGTACTTGATCCATGTGCCTATATACTGAAGCATGTCTCGTGGTGTATATAATTCTCGCCTGTAAGCATGTAAACCATTCTCACTAAGACACACAGCAGCATCATTTCTATACGGAAAAAGCGCTATTTCATATTCAATATCTTTATACTGGTACGTGTCAATTCCTCCATGTATAAGATACCGATGTCCTTCCAGCATAGGATAATAATCTTCTATAGATACAAAGTCACCAACCAAAAACTCATCAGTAACCTCATCCATATCTTCCGTTACCATAAAAAAGTCTTCAACGTAAGGGATAATATCTCCCTGATTTATTTCAGCATCTACCATAGGGCCTTTATAATGAACTTTCAATACTTTCACAGGAGTAATTACAACACTTAAGTAATCACCGTTACCTTTTTCTATATAACGATAACCATTTATGGTTCTATCGGCTTCAAACTTTACCATTTCTCTCTGACCGGAAACTTCACATTCAAGAATAATTCCCGGTTGAAACCCTTTAAACATAGATTCATATTGATCATATATCAGTGCATCAAAGCTCACATCATCCAATATATTTTTATTGATGTTTTCGTATGAAGCATAAGCATGTTGAACATGTATAGGATTCTCTCCTATATCAATAATCTCTGTTTCTGCTTTTTTACAACCACTTAAAGCAAAAATAACTAACAAGCTTAGAACAAAAAATATTAGTCTTCTATTCATATCATCCCCACCTCTTGTTATCGTTACTTTCATTCTACATAATTGTTATTTTTTTGTCAATGTTTTCAACAAAATCTCCTTCCTAGTAGTACACCGGGAAGTATGTATCTGATATATTAGATAGAACATCTTATAAAATATTAAACCATCTCTATGGTGAACTGCACGTAGCAGACCCCAATGAGACGGTCAGTATCCAGTATATATTAGTGTTCTAAGTTTATAACTTCCTCATACACCCTATCGTACACTTCATCAGCTACAGCCTCACCAAAGAAAAGTTCTGAAGCTTTTACCGCCTGTGCCACCAGCATATAAAGTCCATTTTCAGCCTTCACACCCATTTTACGGGCATCTGCCACTAACTTGGTTGTGAGAGGGTTATAGATAACATCCAACACACCTTCCAATTTGGTAAAATGCTTCACTTCCACCGGTGCCTCATCTGTATTGGGGTACATTCCCACAGGGGTAGTGTTTATAAGAATATCTGAATCATAGTAATCCGGCAAATCCTCGTAAGTTATGGGACCTTTACGGGAAACCACAGTTACTGAGGCTGCACCCTTATCCTTGACCACATTGGAAGCAGTTAACATTGTACCACCACTGCCTAAGATGAGAACCTTTTTATCCTGAAATAAAAGGCCGGACCTCTCCGCCATTTTAGAAAAGCCTGTATAGTCTGTGTTATACGCCCAAAGCTCACCATCACGATTTACAATGGTGTTAACACTACCAATCCTCTCTGCCAAAGGATCCACATGGTCACAGTAAGGTATAACTTCCTTTTTATATGGTATGGTTACATTTATCCCCTTAAAATCCTTAGCCTTCATAAAAGCATCTAAAATTTCAGGGAGTATTGGGGTAATCTGGTAGTCATAGTCCCCTATAAACCCATGGACAATTTTAGAATAGCTGTGTCCCAAAGGATTCCCTATAAGTCCGTACTCCATATTAAACCTCCGTATAGCTTCCTAAAAATACGAATTTATCAGGGCCCTGCTCTAATTCAGCCAAAAGACTTAATACCGCTTCAGAGTAAACAGAAGCCTCTAAGTCAAAATAGAACATAAATTCAAAATCTTTTCCCGGGATAGGACGGCTCTCTAATTTTGTAAGGTTAATGTCCAGAGCAGCAAACTTAGAAATCAAGCTGTAAAGAGCACCGGGACGATGGTTCAAGGTAAACATAAGGCTCATCTTGTTAGATCCCGGATAAATTTCCAGCTTTTTAGAAATACAAATAAATCTTGTATAGTTATTGGCACTGTTCTGAATTTCCACATCTAAAGCATTAAGTCCGTAAATTTCTGCACAGTTACGGGAAGAAATTGCAGCCGCATCTTTTTCAGCACGGTCAGCAACCATTTTAGCAGCCACTGCAGTATTTTCCACAATATGAACCTGAATTTCAGGATGTGCTGATAAAAACTCACTGCACTGACCAATAGCCTGCTCATGGGAGTAAATATGTTTAACATCTGAAAGTTTTGCATCTCCCCTTACTAACAAGCTATGATTTATTAAAACCTTAATTCTCTTGGCAATGCTGAAGTTATACTTTTTCATTAAGTCATACACTTCAGTTACAGATCCGTGTACACTGTTTTCAATTGGTAAAATACCATACTGGCAAAGGTTTTTGTCTACTGCATTAAACACACCCTTAAAATCATTCATGTACATAATAGAAGGTCTTGAGAAAAGTCTGTCACAAGCAATCTGTGAATAAGCACCTTCTATACCCTGACAAGCAACAATAGCCTGCTTTGTAAATTCCTTAGGTGTATTTTCAAGAGCCTCATTTATTTTTTCAACTAAAGGTGATTCCTTATAAACAATTCTGCTCTGATGTGAACGGCTTACATCCATTAAAGTTGTATAAAGCACCTTGGTATGAAGAGCCATTTCCTCATCCTGATCCTTTGTTATTCTGGCCAAAAGTTCTCTTTCACGAAGTCTGTCCATAATAGGGAGTTTATTCTCTGCTTTGTACTTTCCTATTTCTCCTGCAACCTTCATTCTCTCTTCAAAAAGAGCTACCATTTTATCATCTATTTCATTAATCTGCTTTCTTAAATCTTCCATTGCCATAATACTTCCACCTCTTATTAAGCTAATAAATCTAACATACAAAGAGCTGCCACAGCTTCCACCACCGGCACTGCTCTTGGAACTATACAACTGTCATGGCGACCCTTAACTTCTAATGTAGCATCCTTCATTTCAGAAAGGCTTACAGACTCCTGTTCCTTACCAATAGAAGGTGTAGGCTTAATTGCAAGTCTGAATATTATAGGCATACCTGAAGTAATACCCCCTAAAATACCGCCTGCGTTATTGTTAACTGCCTTAACCTGACCGTCAATCACTCTGTATGGGTCATTATTCTCTGAACCTCGCATGGAAGCCACCTTAAATCCTGCACCAAATTCTAAACCCTTAACAGCAGGAATACCAAACAAAGCTTTAGCAAGTACATTTTCAACACCATCAAACATAGGATCACCTATACCTGCAGGCATACCTGTTATTGCACATTCAATAACGCCGCCGATAGAATCATTATCCTCTGCCGCAGCCATTATCTCTGCTTCCATTTCTTCTGTTAAAAGTGGACCATCGAAATTATCAGCTGTTAAATTCACAGCATCATACAAGGACGCTTCTGCCTTTCCTATTTTAACAATATGAGCACCTATGCTAATTCCTTTTCTCTCTAAAATCTGCAAAGCTAATCCACCGGCAATACAAAGAGGCGCTGTCAGTCTGCCTGAAAAATGACCTCCACCTGCCACATCATTAAAACCTTTGTATTTTACACAGGCAGGATAATCAGAATGTCCCGGTCTCGGCACATCTTTAATTTCTTTATAGTCCTGGCTTCTCTGGTCTTTGTTTTCTATAATAGCTGCAAAAGGAGCACCACAGGTAACACCTGCAACCAGTCCGGAAAGCACTTCCACCTGGTCAGGTTCATTTCTTTTAGTTGAATAAATTCCGTCGCTGGGCTTTCTTCTGTTCATAAAAGCCTGTAACTTAACCATGTCGATTTTTTCACCAACAGGCAGGCCATCCACCACCACGCCTATAGCCTTGGAATGAGATTGACCGAAAACAGATACTTTAATATTTTTACCGAACTCAGATGACATTTAAGTGTCCTCCTAACTTTTCAAAATCTTCAAAGAATGTAGGGTATGACTTGTCCACTGCCCCTGCATCTGTAATTATAACAGGTTCTTTACAAATTGTTGAGGCAATAGCTGTTGCCATAACTATACGGTGGTCATTGGCACTATCCACAGTACCACCTTTAAGACTGCCTGTGCCCTCAATTATTAACCCTTCAGGAAGTTCCTTGGCGCATCCCCCTAAGTTATTTATCATTTCACATACAGTTTTAATTCTGTCGCTTTCTTTAATCCGAAGTCTTGCTGCGTTTTCAATATATGTAGTGCCTTGTCTTCCGGAAGCAATTACGCTGATAACAGGTACCAAGTCCGGAATATCCTTAACATCAATATGAAGATCACCGCTGATTTTAGCATCTTCTAATATCTTAACTATGGCCTTGTCCCCCTGATATGAGTTTTCATCAAGGCCTGTAACATTAATACCTGCAGCCAACCAGAAAGCGCTGTTGGACCAGTCTCCTTCAGGTGCTACAGTTTCCGGTAAAATGTATTTTTGTCCTCCCGGAACTTTGTAATAATTTTCACCTTGTTCTACCTTAATTCCGAAATTTCCAAGCACTTTCATTGTCATATTTACATAACCTACAGACTCTAAAGGTGTGGTAAGCTTTATAATGCTGTCTCCATCCAACAAAGGGGTAGCAAAGAGCAAACCTGAGATGTACTGTGAGCTAACATTTCCGGGAAGTTCATATGTTCCCGACTTCAATTTACCTTTTACAGTCATAGGTAAAAGGTCTCTGTCAAAGCTTGCACCGTTTTCTCTCATGGCATCGCAAAGTTCCTTGAAAGGTCTGGATGTTAGTCTCCCCTGTCCTGTTAAAGAAGTTTCTTCTTTTAGTGCTGCTGCCACCGGTAAAATAAACCTGGCTGTACTTCCGCTTTCACCACAGCTAAGTACATCCCCTGAGTCCAAAGCTTTAAGGCAAGCGTTTGTGGCATCTATATCTTTAGAGGTCCATTCTAATTTAAGCGGTGCTCCACCTGCCAGATAGTTTGCTATCATTAAACGGTGTGCATCTGACTTAGATGGTATTGCTTTTATAGTACCTGATATTTTACCGGGCATGATTTTGATGTTCATTTTACCATAGCCTCCAGCTCTGATATTTCCACTGTCTTAAGCAGGCACTTACCTAACTTTTCAGGTAATACCAATGTTATACTGTTGCCCTTTCGCTTTTTGTCTTTCATGGCTACAGCAAGCAAATCGTCCATAGGTATATCTGTAGAAACAGGGAGGTTGTACTTTTTAAGAACTTTTGAAATTCTGTCTTTGCAAGGTTCTTTTGAGAAGCCTGTTTTCTCTGCAATTTCAGCTGCAATTACCATACCTATAGCCACTGCATGACCATGAGTAATTGTATATCCGGAACATTTTTCAATTCCGTGGGCAAATGTGTGACCAAAGTTAAGTAGCTGCCTTACTCCTGTATCTCTTTCATCAGCCTCAACCACATCACGTTTAATAGCAACACAAGCGGCCACCATTTCTTCGTAATCGTTCTCCTCAATACCTGCTTCGAACTTTTCAAAAAGCTCTATATCCCACATGGCACCATATTTAATTGCTTCTGCCATACCGTCTGCAAAAATCGCAGGTTCCAAAGTCTTAAATGTATCCAAGTCACAGAAAACTGCCTCCGGCTGCCAGAAGGCACCTGCTAAATTCTTACCTGCCTCTAAGTCAATGGCTGTTTTCCCGCCAACCGAGGAATCCACTGCTGCCAAAAGTGTGGTAGGAATCTGAATAAATTCAATACCTCTTAAGAATATGGAGGCTGCGAAACCTGCCATATCTCCTGTAACACCACCACCTAAAGCGGCAATTTTATCTGTTCTGGTAAAATTATTTTCTGCCAGAAACTCAAGTATTTTACCAAGTTCCTTTATATTTTTAGAAGGTTCACCATGAGGAAATGTATAGCTTACAACTTTGTAACCTACAGCTTCTAATTTAGCTTTTGTGGCTTCTCCGTAAAGAGCCATTACAGTATCATCGGAAATAAGGGCAATTTTGCAATCAGCCTTTTCATTTATACCATTCTCTGAAAGAGACAAGTCTCTTCCTATGTATACGTTATAGTTTTTTGAAGCACTTACATTTACTGTTGTCATAAAGACTTCACCTTCATTTCTTTACCTTCTTTAAGAATTTCCTTAAGCTCTGTCTCGTTATTGCTGTCCAAAGCATCTTTGTATCTTTGAAGTTCCTTGATTATGTTTCCTACTTCCCAGGCAAGATAATCTCTGTTCTCCAAGAAAAGCTCTGTCCACATATTTTCATTAAGATATGCAACTCTTGTTAAGTCCTTAAAGCTTCCTGCTGAGAAACCTTTATGTTCTAAAGAAGACGGAGATTTAATATATGCACCTGATACCACGTGAGCAAGCTGTGATGTGAAAGCTATCATTTTATCGTGATCTTCAGGAGTGGTGCATTTTACCATGGCAAATCCTAATGCACGAGAAAGTTCCTGCCATATTGGCGGAATCTCATCACATGTAAGTATCATGGAAGCACCGCAGTAAAGTTCTGCCACTGAAGCATCGTAACCGGAAAGTTCCTTACCTGCCATAGGGTGTCCACCTATAAACTTAAAGCCATATTCTTCAGCTATAGGATTTATGGCATCACACACATATCTTTTTACACCGCAAGTATCTGTAACCAAGGTGTCTTTTCCAATGAAGCAAGCATTTCCCTGAACCCATTTTACAGTTAATTCAGGATACAAGCATAGGATTATGAGGCTACACTCACCTATATTGTCTTTGGTAAGTTCTTTGTCCACTGCTCCTTCTGAAATAGCTTTGCTGACTGTGGTCGCTGTTCTTGTGGTGGCATATACTCTATGGTCTGTGAATTTTTTTATTGCCTTGGCAAAGGATCCGCCGATCAATCCAAGACCTACAATCCCTATATTCATTGGCAAACTCCTTGATCATATGTACAAGCCATTGGTCTTATAACTTCAATTGCCTTTGCTAAGTTATCAAAGGCTTCAGGTGTTAATGACTGAGCACCGTCACAAGCTGCGTGAGGCGGGTCGTTATGTACTTCAATAATAAGACCGTCTGCTCCTGCTGCCACTGCTGCCAGTGCCATAGGCTTTACTACTCTTGCAATACCTGTTGCATGGCTTGGGTCAACAATAATAGGTAAATGAGTCATGTTCTTAAGCATTGGTATTGCTGATAGATCCAATGTATTTCTTGTGGATGGTTCATAAGTCCTGATACCTCTTTCACAAAGAATTACGTTCTCATTGCCCCCTGCCATAATGTACTCTGCACTCATGATAAATTCCTGTAATGTGCTGGCAAGTCCTCTTTTTAAGAGTATTGGTTTATTTATCTTTCCAAGTTCCTTTAATAATTCAAAGTTCTGCATATTTCTTGCACCAACCTGAATCACATCCACATCCTCAAATAAATGAAGCTGGGAAAGATCCATGATTTCTGTAACTATGGGAAGCCCTGTTTTCTGTTTTGCTTCACTTAAGAGCTCCAGGCCCTTTTCTCTCATGCCCTGGAAAGCATAGGGAGAGGTTCTTGGTTTAAATGCGCCACCTCTTAATATTTTAGCTCCTGATTTTTTAACACTTTCTGCCACACAACAAATCTGTTCTTCTGACTCTACTGAACAAGGACCTGCTATCATTACAAAGTTTCCGCCGCCGATTTTAACATCTCCTACATTTACTACCGTATCCTTTGGATGAAACTTTCTGTTAGCATTCTTATATGGCTCCTGAATTCTTTTTACATCTTCTACTATGTCCAGAGCTTTCAGGAGGTCAATATCAACTACTGTTGTATCACCAACCAAGCCCAGGATTGTCTGCATTGAACCTTCTGAAGCATGAATTTCTAAATTCATGTTCTTGAGCCAGTTCATCAGATGTTCTAATTGTTTTTTGTCATGTTGCCTTTTTAAGAGTATTACCATTTTCTATCCTTCCTTTCTACTTTCCTTCTGGAATATTAAAGGCCCCGGTGAATTTCACCGCGGCCTTGATTTCTTCTTGAAACTTTATGTACTCCTTGCCGTATGTGAAACTCAAATAAGCCCTACTTTGTTTGTAAAGTAAAAGCCACTAAAGTAAAAATAACATGTTGAGTTTTTTAAGCAAATTGTATTTTTCATAATACGGAAATTTTAGCACCATAAAGTGCAGGTGTCAAGAGGGTATCGGTTAGTGCACTGACAAATCAATAATTTTTTCTGGATTTGTCAGTAATTACACTGCTAAAGAATACCTTTTCAAACAATTTATCAGTGTAAAAAGGCAAGATTTCGAAGAATTTTATGCTTTTTTGCTTTATTTTTCAATTTTTACACTGCTGTTTGATTAGGAATTGTGGCGTTTGTCAGTGTAATTACTGCTAAAAACTAAAAATTAAAATTATTTGTCAGTGTAATGAGATGAAAAAAGAGCACCTTTTGGATTTCCCCATCATATACAATACAAACGGAGCTCTCCATAAGGAAAGCTCCGTTCATACTTCATCTTATTTATCGTTATTCCTTATATCCACTCTCTTAATCTTACCACTGATAGTCTTAGGCAGTTCCTCCACAAACTCAACTATTCTCGGGTACTTGTAAGGAGCAGTATGCTTCTTAACATAAGTCTGAACCTCTTTCTTAAGTTCCTCAGAACCTTCCTTGCCCTTAACAAGAACAATAGTAGCCTTAACTACCTGACCTCTGATAGGATCCGGAACACCTGTAATAGCACATTCCAGAACATAAGGAAGTTCCATGATAACACTTTCGATTTCGAAAGGTCCGATGCGGTAACCGGAAGATTTAATAACATCATCCACACGACCTACATACCAGATAAAGCCATCCTCATCTCTCCATGCAGTATCACCTGTATGATAAAGACCATCATGCCATGACTCTTTTGTCTTTTCTTCATCTCTGTAGTATCCACAGTAAAGTCCGCAAGGAACCTCTTTATCTGTATGGATAACGATTTCACCTGTTTCACCAACCCCAACGCTCTTACCGTCAGGATCAACGATATCCACGTCGAAAAGCGGATTGGGAACACCCATGGATCCCGGCTTCGGTGTAGTTCCCACAGGGTTGTAGATAGCAAGGGTTGTTTCAGTCTGACCAAACCCTTCCATAAGTTTAACACCTGTAGCCTTTAAGAACTGCTGATACACCTCAGGGTTAAGTGCCTCACCTGCCACACAGGCATACTCTAAAGAAGACAGATCAAATTTGCTTAAATCTTCCTTTATAAAGAAGCGGTACATTGTAGGTGGTGCACAGAATGTTGTAATATTAAACTCCTTGAACATTGGTAAAATGTCATTAGCATCAAACTTGTCAAAGTCATAAGTAAATACCGGTGCTTCACAGAGCCACTGACCATAAAGTTTACCCCAGAGTGCCTTACCCCAACCTGTATCTGAAATGGTAAAATGCAATCCGTCCGGGTTAACATTGTGCCAGAACTTAGCTGTGGTAAAATGGCCAAGCGGGTACTTATGGTTGTGAGCTGCAATCTTTGGATAGCCTGTAGTACCTGAAGTAAAGAACATAAGCATAAGGTCTGAGCCAAATGCACCTTCTTCTTTTGAAGGTCTTGGGAAGTCTTCAGAACAAGCTTCCATTTCTGTATTGAAATCATGCCAACCTTCCCTTGTACCATTAACTAACATCTTAACTTCCAATTCTGGACAGTTCTTAGCAGCTAAATCCACCTGATGAGCTACATCACCGTCGGCTGTTGCGACGATGGCTTTAACACCTGCTGCCTTAAATCTGTAATCAAAGTCATGTTCAACCAAAAGGTTGGTTGCAGGAATTACAATCGCACCTAACTTATGAAGAGCCAAGATAGAGAACCAGAACTGGTAATGTCTCTTAAGTACCAGCATAACTCTGTCGCCCTTCTTGATACCTAAACTCTTAAAATAGTTAGCTGTCTTTGCTGAATATTTCTTCATGTCAGAGAATGTAAAGTTTCTGACTTCTTTATCTCTTGACACGTGAAGCATAGCGGTCTTATCAGGACACTTTTCAGCCAGTCCATCTACCACATCAAATGCAAAGTTAAAGTCTTCTGCATTCTTAAATGAAATCTTCTGAAGAACTCCTCTTTCATCCAATTCTGTATCAATGAATTTACTGAAGATACCGTCTGTGGATTTAACTCTGTCACAGATTTCACTCTGTGTCTTCTTAGTTACAAATGCATCCTCTGTTTCAGGATATTCATAAGCCTTAAACTGCGGATGGAATACCACTGCAATAAACTCACAGGGCTCACCACCAACTGCAATCATGCCATGAGGACTGCTACTGTTATAGTAGATAGAATCGCCCGGTTCTAACACTTCCACGTGATCGTCAATCTGAACCTTAAGCTTACCGCTTACTACCACGTCAAACTCCTGACCTTCATGAGTACTAAGCTTAATAGGCTTATCCTGTTCTTCTTCTATGTAAGGAGCCTTAACTCTGAAAGGCTCTGCCTGCTTATTTTTAAACATCGGAGCCAAGTTATTATATGCAAAACCTTTTCTTCTTGTAATAGGAAGGCCACCACCATTTTTTGTAACTGAAAAAGATGTCAGTGTAGGGCTGGAACCCTTTAAAATATCAGTTACATCAACATTAAAGTTCTGTGCACATTTGTAGATAAAGGTAAAAGAAAAGTCCATATTACCTTCTTCTAATGCCACATAATCATCAAGTGTTACATTAGTTCTTTTTGCCATCTCCGCCTGAGAAATATCCATAATCTCTCTTAAGGTTTTGATTCGTCCTCCTACTTCTTTCAACATGTCTTCCATTTTCTATACCATCCTTTCGATAATATTAGAATCTGTAAGGTAGTCTTGCAAAAATAAAACCCGTCTCAAATTTCTTGAGACGGGTAAACCCGCTATACCACTCTCAGACTCCAACAAGTCCTCTGCCTTAACGCGGCAGGTGTCGGGAAAACTTACTTTAATCAAATTTCAGTCCTCCGGCTCAGAAGTGATAGGCTTTTGTGAACTCTCGCTGTCAACTCACACCAACCGTTGACTCTCTGTAAACTACAATTCTCGCCGTCTTCGTCATAGCCATTATTATTAAGTTCGAAACAAATTATACAGCGGTATAATTTGTCTGTCAACACTTTTTTATACTAAACTATCATTCTTTCCTTCTTCTTCCGAAAAAAGACTCCCCTGCACTTGCCTTCTTAAATGCATAAAGTTCATCTATCTTTTGAGAATCAACCTGGACTTTGCCCTTCTTTGGTACTCCAGAATCTTCAACAACAGGTGGAATATACTCTAAATCATCCTCTGTGTCAGGTACTGAACCAAATATAACACTGGGGCTTCCGGCAGATATACGTTCAGCATCAAAGTCATTGCCATCGAAAAGACTTCTTCTGGCATCTTTTTCTTCTTCCGGTGTGTCATCTTCAGGTTCTTCCGGAATAGCACCCACATCCTTGAGAGCTTCATAAAGTTCCTGGTTAACTTCCGCAGTTTCTGATTCTTCCTGAATTTTCTCTGTTTCAGTTATAGCCTCAACAGCTACTTCTTCAACAGATTCAGGAACAACAATACTATCGTCAACAGGGATATCCTCTAATGTGAATATATCTTCCTGATTTTCTTCAAGTTCTGTATCTTCATTCACAGCTTCGACTTCAGTATCTGTTTCTTCCACATCAGATACAGGCTCTACGTCCAGAGTTTCTTCATCTTCAAAAGGCTCTTCAGTATCCTTCATATCAGAGTAATTACCTCCGTCGCCGAAAACCCCTGCAAAGAACTTGTCCAAATCATCATTTTCATTTGAACCATCTTCATCAACAAGACTCTTTATAGCAACATTGAAATTTTCATCAGCACTGTTACTGTCTAAAGGAATAAACATTTCCTCTTCCTCAGAAGATTCAACATCATCAGCTTCCTCTGCCAAAGTTTCTTCGCTTTCTTTTTCAGGAATATCCTCAATCTCATCGGCTACAAAAGTTTCTTCCTCCAAAGGTTTTCTCTCGAAGCTTGGAGTATCAGTTTCTTCCTGGACAGGAAATACAGGCTCCTCAAATTCTAATTCATTATGAAGTTCTCTTCTACCCGTAGGCAAATTAGATCTGCCACCTTCTGAAAACTCTTTGTACAAGTTTTCTCTTTTCTTTTTTGCTTCTGCTTTCTCTAAAACAAGTTCAATTGTAACACCCAATAAGAAGTATACAACTATCAGAATAATAAGAGAAATAAAGAAACTGTATTCTAAAGTTAACTTTAAAGCTGCAGCCATTAATATAAGAGCAGCTGCGGCAGGTAAATTGGTTACTATTATGTTTTTTGAGTTAGATTTTTTAGCCATTTCTTCGTTACACCACCAAATCGAAGTATATCATTTCTTCTTTATTTCGTCAATGAACTGGGAATCAGTGGTATCCTCATCACCTAATAACCTGTTCATATTAAGTTGCGCCATTACAAGGCCGTAATAGATGCCTTTTTTGTCAATAAGTTCATTATGAGTCCCGATTTCAGCAACTCTACCATGATCCAGAACCACCAATCTGTCTGCATTCTTCAAAGTAGACAATCTGTGAGCAATAGCCACAGTAGTACGGCCCTCAATAAGTCTCTGCAGAGCAGTCTGAATCACAAGCTCATTTTCTGTATCAAGAGAAGCTGTAGCTTCGTCAAGAATAAGAATTCTTGGATTACAAATAATAGCTCTGGCAATAGCAATTCTCTGTTTCTCACCACCGGAAAGTCGATGTCCTCTTTCCCCGATTCTTGTATCATATCCGTCAGGGAAATTAGTAATAAAATCGTGTGCATTTGCTGTCTTACAAGCTTCAATAATTTCTTCTTCAGTAGCATCCGGTTTAGAATAAAGAATATTCTCTCTGATAGTACCGTCAAAAAGATAAGTTTCCTGAAGCACAACACCTATCTGATTATGAAGCTTCTCGCTGTCAATTTCTTTAATATTCACACCATCAATATACAAAGCGCCTCCGTCTACATCATAAAAACGCATAAGGAGATTTGTAAGGGTCGTTTTACCGGAACCTGAATGCCCTACCAAACCTATCATTTCACCGGGTTTAATATCAATATTTATTTCTTCAGTTACAGGGTCATAAGACTTGTATCCGAAAGTAACTTCTTTATACTCTACATGTCCTTTAATGTCTAAATCTTTTGGATTCTCACTTTCCGGTACGTCAGACTTCTGATCTAAAACATCAAAAACTCTTGTAGCTGAATTAAGAGTAGCTGCAAAACTCTTAGGTACATCCGCCAGATATTGAATAGGACTGTAAATCATGGAAGCATAAGATGTGAAGGCTGTCAGCATACCCAAACTCATATTGCCGTCTAATACTGCAATACCACCTATAAGGGCAACAGCATAATATGTAAGTTGGTTTATCATACCTATAACAGGTTGAAAAGTTGCCCAGAAGTATTCATTTTTCAAAGTTTTTTCTCTATATTTATTACAAACTTTCGAGAACTTATTTACCTCTGTTTTCTCAGCACCAAAAGCCTTTACGACCTTAATTCCGCTAAACACATCTTGTAAAATAGAATCACTCTTAGAAGAAAGCTGCCTTAACTGACCATAAATTCTTCTTATTTTACTCCACCATAACCTTTGAGCCGCAACAATCAAAGGTGCAGGTAAAATAACTATAATCGAAAGTTTCCAGTTCATTTTGAACATAAGGACAGCAGCCATAATCAAGCTGAACACCTGTGTTATCAGAGAAATAGTATGATTCTGTAAAAACTGCTGTATCTGTACAGTATCAACAGTAATTCTGTTCATAAGATCGCCTATGGTACGCTTATTAGAAAATCCAACAGAAAGACGCTGAATCTTATCAAACATAATCATACGAAGTTCATGCATCATGGAATTACTCATGGAAGCAGTTACTCGGCCACGGGCAATTTCCACACCGGTGTGAGCAAACTTTGTAAGAGTATATGCACCTAACATGCCAAGGAAATAGAAAAGTAAATCATTATCCATGGATGTAACATTTGATTTGTATACATTATCAACTATTTCAGAATATATAAGAGGGAGCACAATACCAAGAGCTGACATAAGAAGCAGCAAAAACAACTGGAATGTTACAATTGGAATGTACTTTTTGAACATTCTGATAATTCTAAATATGATAGCCTTTTTATCAGTACAAAAAGGACATACTCCACTACCTTCCGGAAGCACTCTGCCACACTTTGTACACTTTTTATCCGGTTCATCTCCTGATAAAAACTCTGATTTGCCATTGTATCTGAGCTGTAACTTTCGTGCCACAAGTGCATATCTGGCTCCATGTTCCATTGTAAAGCGGCAAATTTTTTCTTTCTGCTCACTATTTACATTTACAGCAAAAAAGCTACCACCACCTACACACATTTCTGTGGTAAAATCCTTGTATTCTTCAAGCTTCAACTCACGAAACAGATCATTGTTATAAAAAACCAGAATGCTGTCTTTTGTTACTATAAAAAAACCTTTACCAAAGTTACCTTCCCTGTCTATATCCAGAGGCAAAGCATAGTCAACGTTGTCAATATTAATGATTTTAGAAATTTCCTTGGTTACAGGAAACTTTAAAGTCATATTACTACCTCCAGAAGTTTTTTAGATTTTCTGTCTAAAGCAGAAATCTCAGGAATCTCATATCGGTTTCCATCAAAGTCAATAAGTAAAAGTCTGTTTCCACCTAATTTAATAAAATTTGCAGGTGAATTAGGCACAGCAATACTTCTTTTACCTGCATCTGTAATCACATCCATATACACATGACCAAAATCATCCTTTAGAGTCTCAATCTTGGTAATTATCGGTACAAAATATCTGTCAGCAAGTTCTTTTTCTACATGGGTTCTGTTTTCATCTGACAGAAGTCTTATATCCCTGATAATTCCCAATTCATTACTCATATCTTTATGAACCGCAGAAGTTTTTACAGAAATATATTCCATAGGTTTAGACAGCGGAAAAGCTCTTTGCAAGACTACGTCAGGATAGCTTTCTCCCATGTATTCAAGGGTAAGGATACCACCGGCTGTTCTTCCGAACCTTATCTCATTTTCTTTCATAAACTCAATTGCCATCTTCTTCCTTAAGCCCCCTTACTTTTAATGCTTCCTTCTGTATATCGTATAACCGCTTATATACGCCACCTTCTATTTTACTAAGTTCCCAATGGGTTCCGGTTTCTACTATTTTACCGCCTTCAATAACTATAAGTCTGTCGGCGTTTCTCAAAGTAGAAAGCCTGTGAGCAATATTAAAGGTTGTTCTTCCTTTCGAAAACTTCTCCATTGCACTCTGGATTTCCATTTCTGTTTTTGTGTCCACTGCAGAAGTGGCTTCATCCAGAACAAGAATTTTAGGATTCATAAGGATAGCTCTCGCCAATGCAATTCGCTGCCTCTCGCCACCGGACAAACTTTGTGCCCCACCGCCTATATATGTGTCATATCCGTCAGAAAGATTCATTATAAAATTATGAGCACAGGCATCTTTTGCAGCAGCTATAATTTCGTCTCTGGTTGCTCCGGGCTTTGCATAAGCAATATTGTCCGCAACTGTTCCGGTAAAAAGGTATGTATCCTGAAGCACAATACCAATACCCCTTCTTAAGCAGTCAAAGGAATAATCTTTAACATTTACGTCATCAATATATATACCACCTGAATCCACATCATACATTCTTGTAATCAGGTTTATAAGTGTTGTCTTACCCGCTCCGGAATGACCTACAATACCAATCATTTCTCCAGGCTTAACATCTAATGAAACATCTGTTAAAACAGGTACATTGGGAATATAACTGAAGCATACATTTTCAAGTTTAACGTGACCTGTCAATTCTTCTTTAACATAAGGATTATCTTTTTCAGGAACATCAGAAACAGAATCCATGACTTCGAACACACGGTTTGCTGCCTGCAAAGCTCTTGCAAAATGCTGTATCATACCTGTAAACCACTGAATAGGACTGTACAGCATACCGGCATAAGAAACCATTGTTGTAAGTTCACCAAAAAGCAGATTGCCATTCATAATCTGAAGACCACCCACCAGATAAACCAACAAAGAACCTATCCACATAAGAGTTCCTGCAAAGGGGAATAAAGTTGCACCTGTTTTGGATATACGGGTTTCCACAGTAGCAAAATCAATACTCTTATCATCAAAATTTTCTACTTCTTGTTCCTCACGACCAAAGGCTTTTACAACTTTTCTTCCAGCGAAAGAATTATTCATTGTTGAGTTAAGATCAGATCTTCTCTTATGTGATCGTCTGAACATTTTGAAAAACCTTGGCATAAAAGTTCTTGTAAACATAAACAAGAAAGGAATAGGAATAAGCACCAATACTGTTACCAAAGGTGACATCATGGCCATAATAATTATGGCAGAAACAAGCTGGGCTCCCATAAGGATAGCTCTCGGGATACCGTCAATAAAGAACCACTGAACCTCATTTGAATCATTGTTTATTCTTGTCATCAAATTACCGGTTTCTCTATCGGTAAAAAATTTAATTGAGAGTTTTTGCATTGAAGCAAATGTCTCTGTTTTTAAGCGATATATAACATCTGAAGCAAATTTAGCATTAACTCGACCGCTTAATGCATCTAAAAACTTACTTAATGCAGAAACAGCTATCATTAAAAGTACTACCGGAAAAATCATACCATAGTACTTACCCTCAGGATTAAGTACTTCATCCATATATATTTTACCGGATATATATGTACCTACAACCATAAAAAGAGCAGACAAAAGTAAAAGTGAAAGTGTAATTATAACTTGCACCTTATAATGTTTTGCATACTCCATCAAACGGCTGAAAACTTTCTTTTTATCTACACACTTATCGCAGACTTCTCCATTGTGAGGTTTTAAAGGCCCTCCACATTTTTTGCAACTTCTGGGACCATGACCGTGACCGGGTCCGTGTTCTTCCATATCTTCAAGTGTAATGTCACCTTTTTCTCTTAAAATCCCCAGGTGCTTTATAAACATAGACGCCTCTCTGGCTTTACCATTAGAGATACGACCAACTATAATTTTTTCTTCTGTTTCAATATTTTTCAGAGACAAAATACCTGAAGTAGGCAGATTCTCACAAACTAAATCTTTGTATTTCTCGTATTCATATATGTCATAGAAACCCGGCATCCAACCTTTTTCCGGAACATTTTCACCGGAAATCACACAAAGCTCCCCAGGTGTGGCAATCAACCAACTCTCGCCAAAACAAAAGTCCATGGTGAAATCCATCATTAAGGAAAGCTTAACATCTTCCTTTTTAAGTTTATATGTAGAAAGGCACTCCTCTATGTATGGTGGAATATATCCTATAGGACCATGTTCTCCCTGCCCTTTAGGGCTATACACTTTATTATTTTTTTTAGGTTTTCTTTTTCTCATTTATTTTATTCTCTGAATAATGCTTCAAAGTCCTTTTCTTTAAGATATCTCCAAGCACCCGGTTTTAAATTACCAAGTTCAAGAGCACCAATGCTGATTCTTTCCAATGAAAGAACCGGATGACCGATTTCCTGCATCATACGTCTAACCTGACGGTTTCTGCCTTCCTTAATAGAAATTTCAGCAATAGCATTTTTACCTTTGTAGCCAACAACATCCAATACTGCAGGTTCTGTTTTGCCATCCTCCAGCATAATACCTGCTGCAAATTCTTCTACATTTTTTTCATTGGGAACACCCTTAACCACAGCTCTGTAGGTCTTCCAAACTTCATAAGACGGATGTGTAAGTTTCTGCATAAAATCCCCGTCATTGGTTAACAGAAGCAATCCGGATGTGTCATAGTCAAGACGTCCTACCGGAAAGATTCTGGCCTCAACATCTTCCTTAAGAATGTCCACTACACAAGGTCTTTCTCTGTCGTCTGTTACAGCACATATATATCCTGTAGGTTTATTCATCATTATATAGTATTTTTTCTTTTCCACTTGAACAGGTTTTCCGTCAACCTTAACTTTATCTTTAGAGGTAACCTTAACGCCCTGCTGAGTTATTACTTGCCCATTTACGGAAACACGGCCCTCTTGTATAAGCTGCTCTGCGTTACGTCTGGAAGCAACTCCACACATTGCTAAATATTTTTGTAATCTGATTTCTTCCATAGCTCTTTTTAGACCTCTGCTCCTTTAATTTCTCAGGCTGTGTATCGGAGCCGGTATTCTTCCGCCTCTTTCAATAAAATCATGGCTGCTATTTTTATTTACTGCCATTACAGGACCTGAACCTAACAGTCCACCAAATTCTACTGTATCACCTACATCAAGACCAGGTGCAGGAATTACTCTTACAGCAGTTGTCTTGTTATTTATCATGCCTATAGCTGCTTCATCTGCTATCATAGCAGAAATCGTAGATGCAGGAGTATCTCCGGGCACTACTATCATATCAAGACCTACTGAACAAACACAGGTCATAGCTTCTAATTTTTCTAATGTAAGACTTCCTGATACAACAGCATCTATCATGCCTTCATCTTCACTTACAGGTATGAAAGCACCACTTAACCCCCCTACGTGAGATGAGGCCATTACACCGCCTTTTTTAACTGCATCATTAAGAAGTGCAAGAGCTGCTGTAGTACCATGAGCACCACACTGTTCCAGACCCATCTCTTCTAAAATGCGGGCTACACTGTCTCCCACCGCAGGAGTTGGTGCTAATGATAAGTCCACAATACCAAATGGTACACCAAGTCTTTCACTGGCTTCTCTTGCAACAAGCTGTCCCATTCTGGTTACTTTAAAGGCAGTCTTTTTAATGGTTTCCGCAACTACACTGAAGTCCTGACCTTTTACCTGTTCCAATGCACATTTTACAACACCGGGACCACTCACACCTACGTTTATTACACACTCAGGCTCACCTACACCGTGGAAAGCACCTGCCATAAAAGGATTGTCCTCAGGAGCATTGGCAAACACAACTATTCTCGCACAGGAAGAACCACCTGTTAAGGCAGAAAGTTCTGCAGCTTCTTTTATAATAAAGCCCATTTCTTTAACAGCATCCATATTGATACCGGATTTTGTAGTACCCACATTTACACTGCAACATACTCTTGATGTAGCCATTAATGCTTCCGGAATAGATTTTATTAACGTTCTGTCTGCATCTGTGTAACCTTTATGTACCAAGGCAGAAAAACCACCTATAAAGTTTACACCTGTAGCTTCAGCCGCTTTCTCTAATGTTCTGGCTAATTTTACACAGCCATCCACATCGGCTCTGCCTATAATCAAAGAAGCAGGAGTAATAGATATTCTCTTGTTAATAATCGGAATACCCAACATTGTCTCAATTTCCTGACACACAGGTACCAGGTTTCCTGCTTTTTCACAGATTTTTTCATATACATTATTACAGGTCTCATCTATATTGGAACCAACACAATCCAAAAGGCTAATGCCCATAGTTACGGTTCTGATATCCAGATGTTCTTCCTGTATCATTTTTATAGTTTCTAAAATATTTTCAGGTGATAAAAACACTTTTCTTCTCCTTCAAACGAATCATCAGATTTGATGCATAGAATCAAAAATAGACTCATGCTGAAGCTGAATCTTTAACTGCATAGAATCACCAAGAAGTTTCATTTCTTCAGCTAATTTGTGAAAAGGTTCTGTTGCAGAAGCTACATCTACTAGCACTATCATGGTAAAAATATTTTCCATAATTGTCTGACTAAGGTCTAAAATGTTTACGTTCTTTTCGGCCAAGGCATTGCTGACTGCAGCAATAATACCGACTTTATCTTTGCCTACTACTGTAAGAACAGCTTTATCCATAAAAATACCTCCTTAAACCATTAAGGCAACTGCTTAAGTGCATACTTTGAAGACGCAGTTTCCAAAGCAGTTTTCAATGTATCAGCATCAGCATTTACAGAATATGAAGCAATGGAGAAGATTGCTTTGTTGTACAATTCATTGCTGATTCTTGTGTTAAGACCTGACAGTGTCTCTCCACCATAAAGTGTAGTCCAGAGTACTGTTGTATAGCCTCTTTGTTTAGCAATAGCCAGATCCCTTATACTGAACTTTCCGCCGATAGGTCTGAAATATTTCAATGTTGCATCTTGACCCATTATAGCTTTATATCCGTCTTCAACTTCTTTAAGTGCCGCATTATATTCATCAATAGTAAGAACAGACATGTTGTTTCCTTCAACAATTTTACCTCTGTTACCAATCTGATGACCTTCATCAATAATGCGCTTTGTTATATCCTCAACATTACCTTGGAAAAATTCATTTGTTACAAAGAATATAGCCTTAGCTCCTGTATTTTTAAGTGCATCAAGTATTGCAGCTACATCCTTGATATCGCTAGCTTCACCATATCCTACATCAAAAGTAATGTAAGCGCCTTCCTGACCAAACTGGCTACCATCAACTGCACATCCGTACTTTGCCATTTGATCCAATACAGAGCTATCAAGCCCGGAAGATGAACTTCCTTCAGCAAAAGAAGGACTCCATGTAATAGTATCTGTCGGTAACGTGGAAATCTCGTCAGCAGACACACCCGGAGTTACTTCAGGTACAGCTGTTGCATCTGTCCCTGCTTCACCGGTACCTACAGGTGATGATGTTGGCATTTCTTCTTTATTGCCGTCTCCGCTGAAAGCTCCTACCCATATTACAGTAGTGACAAGTATTAAAAGTATTACTAACGATATTATCTGACTTTTTCTCATTTCGCATCTTCTCCGTTGTTGCATTAATAAAAAACAAAATATACAGTTTATTTTACCATAAATAATTAACAATTAACAGTACCTATTAAGGTGCCGGTGTAACCACAGGTTCTAAAGAAACACCAGGTGTAGCAATTGGTGCCGGTGTTGGTGTGGGTAGTGGCTCAATATTGAAATAATCTTCCATAACTTTAGCTGCGGTAGGTAAAGAATACCTTCCCCATGCACCGTGTTCAACAAATACTGAAACAGCCACCTCCGGATTTTTAGCAGGTGCATAACAAATTACAGCTGAATGGGAGCTCTGACCCAATGCTTCAAGACCAGTCTGGGCTGTACCGGTTTTAGCTGCCACAAAACCATGTTCAAAATTAGCAAATGCTACATTGGCCGATGTGGATTTTGTATCAACAACAGCTTTCATACCAGCTTTTACAATATCCAGTGTTTCACTATTTATATCAAGTTTCACCCTATTGTTTGAATTATTTACTTTTTCCTCTCCGTCAGCAGCAACAGACTTAAGTATCAGTGTTGGTTGATTTCTGTAACCACCATTTCCCAATGCTGCTGCATAGTTACACAATTGAAGAGGTGTAAACTGTGTGTATAACTGGCCTATAGCTGTCTGGGCTGTATCTGACATACCCCATACGTGAGTTTTGTCAGTTTCTTTAATTGCCATTGTGTCACGATTACTTCTGTATCCGGCATATTCTCCTATTTCAATACCGGTACGTTCACCAAGCCCCAGCATTTTTGCATATCTGTCTATATTATCCACACCAACACCCTCTACAAGAGTAATCTGCTGGAAATATGAGTTGCAGGACATTGTGAATGCTGTGTCCATAGAAATAACACCATGGTTACCTTGGCAGTCATGTTCCATTCCTTCAAGAATAAGTTTACCTGTACAGGTTTCCTGTTGCCAACGACCTGAAATTTTCCCTGATTCCAAAGCTGCTATAGCAGAAACCGCTTTGAAAGTAGAACCTACAGGATATAAGCCTTGTGTGGCCCTGTTAAGGCTGGGAGATGCAGGGTCTGTAAATATAGCACTGATAGCAGCCTGAGCTTCTTTATCATCTGAAGAGGCAATAAAAAGATTATTGTCGTAGGCCGGATAACTAACCATGGCAAGAACCGCACCGTTTCTTGCGTCTTCCATTACAACAGTTCCCGCATTTGCATCACCAAAGTTCATGGCTTTATCATCTTTAGTCTTAACAGTATTTTCTATTTGTGCCACAAGAGCATCATAGGCAGTTTTCTGATAGTTAATGTCTATAGTAAGATATATATCTTTACCCGGTATTGCCTCCACAACTTCTGCAGTTCTTACAATGCCTGCTTCGGAATCATAATAAACCTTACGATAGCCTTCTGTACCTCTTAAATCAGCTTCACAAGCTTGTTCAATTCCCGTTTTACCGATAAGGTCATTTTCTTTATAACCCCGGTCTTTCAATTGGTTATATTCGGTTTCGTCAATACCCCTTATATAGCCTATAATATGACTGGTCAGTTCCGGATAGTAATAAACTCTTTTATATGACAAATCTGTATAAACACCAGGATAATTAAGATATCCTGTTTCAATTGCCATCATAGTTTCTTCAGAAATATCTTCAGCAACAGTCATAGGATAAAGAGTACTCAAACCCTGAGTTCTGGTAGCATATCTTATAGCCATAATTTTATATGCTTCTTCATCAGAATATTTTTCATCAATACCAAAAAGCTCTGTTTTCAAATAATCAAAGGCGTCCTTGGCAGTTTTTATCTTTTCTTTATCTTCTTTTTTACTAACAACTGTAGAAATCCAAGCACTTCTCTTGGAAGAATTTTCATCTCCGTCAAGTTGTGTTCCCCACTGTAAAGCTTCATTTATATAAGGTGCCAGCAGATTAATATATCTGTCTCCGTTTGTCTCCAGAAGATTAAGCAATTCAAGATACATTGCATCTCGTTCCTCCTGGGGACTGTTTACATAAGTCATTTGTAACTTGTATGTCACCCTGCTACCTGCCAGTTTCACACCATTACGATCATATATATCTCCTCGTCTGGCTTCCAATGCAATGGTGGCCTGGTTCTTGGTACTCACTATAGCATCATAATCATCTCCGTGAATAATCTGAAGACTATAAAGCTTAATGCATATGAGAGACATGCAAAAAATCACACCAAGGCATATATATAAAAATCTGTTTTTTAATAACTTCTTCACTTAAAAACCCTTTCCGTTAATGAGGACTTAATCGTCGCCATAAAATATATGTTGGGAAAATCATAGCTACCAAAGCTATCATATTCATGAAAGCTCCCGGTAAAATGATTTTTACAAAATGTGCACCATAATTTGTATACAGCACTGCTCCTTCGCCTGAAATAACGCTAATCAATCTTATAATCAGGCTTTCAATTATCCCAAAGCCCAAAAACAAAGGTACACCTGCACCTATAATTCTCAGTTTTGCATTAAGAAAATCTTCTGATAATTGACAAGCTACAAAAGCTACATACATATAAAGTATACCGTAAAGACCTATATACCTACCAAAAAGCACATCCATGGCAAGGCCGGAAAAAATCCCCAGTAACATTGCTCTTGATGGTTTGCATTTGATAGCCGCCAGATAAACAAAAACAAGTACCAGATCAGGTGATGCACCGAAAAAACCATTCTGAATGAATATCAGCAGAAACACAGACACAATACAATATATAATCAGCAAAACACCTTCCGGCTTTCTGTGCTGATATTTTAAATGTTTTGATGCTCTGTATACCTCAATGTGAGGCATCCCGTTTCTGTTATCCTGCATTTTCTGGGGTTACCTCCGGTAATATAATCTGGCCTATATCTTTTTTAGGAGTCATTACAAACACTTTATCTATACTTCTTAAATTTGCAGCAGGACTCGCAATTGCATATCTGGTACCACTAGCTTTATCTATACCTATCTCTGTAATAACACCTACCCTGATACCATACGGATACACATCCCCACTATTAGAAGTAACCAAAGTGTCTCCCACATTTATTACGGCATCGTCAAGGATTCTGTCTATTCTTAAATAAGAACCACCCTCATCATCGTATGTACCTGTTACACGTAACATTTCATTGTTTTCCAGGGTTCTTACAATAATCTTATTCTGCTCATCCACAACAGAAATAACTTTTGAAGAAATAGGGCCAGCTGTACCAACTACACCTACAAGTCCTTCAGAAGTCACCACAAAAGAACCTTCTTCAACGCCATCACTGGTGCCACAACTTATTGTAAACATGTTAAACATTTCAGAAATATCGCCCGCAATAACCTCTGCACCTACGATTTCAAATTCAGAATGTGCTTCTTTAAAATCCAACATTCCTTTAAGTTCAGCATTTTCTTTCTGTAAAATTTCATTTTCAACTGCTGCATTTTCCAGAACTGCATTTTCATCTCTCAATTGTTCCAGTTCAGTAGTCACCTCTTCTGCATTAAAAAGCAGATTAAAGCCGTTCTTAATATTTTTACCCCATGAACTGAACTTCTCCTGAATTACATTGACAGGAGATGCAAATAACCTGTACATACCATGTGTAGGAGAAGATGGTGATGCAGACACCAAAAGCATAACAACCAGAAAAACTGTAATCGCTGCAATAACTATAAGTATTTTACTATTTTTTTTGTTTTTCACTTTTTACACTCTCCGATATTCCATAGCAGGTAATTTACGAACTGTTTCGTTGTCTACACATCTGCCTAATCCTGCAATAGTACACTCCATTGGATTTTCAGCAACGGTTACTTTCATTCCTGTTTCCAACTGTACCAATTTATCTATACCGCTAAGAAGTGAAGTACCACCTGTAAGTGTAATACCTTCATCAATAATATCTGCCAGAAGTTCAGGTGGAGTTTCTTCAAGAACACTTTTAATAAGAGAAACAATGGCATCTACCGAACCTTTAATTGTGTCTGTTATTTCAGAAGAAGAAATTCTGATATTTTTAGGTAATCCTGTGTAAAGGTCACGGCCTCTTACCTCCATGTACTCTTCCTGAGCTTTTGGAACAGCAGAACCTATTGTAATTTTAATTTCTTCTGCGGTACGCTTACCGATAAGCATACCGTACTCCTTCTTTACATAAGGAATAATAGATTCATCAATAGTGTCACCTGCAAGACGTGTCATTTTACTTACAACTATTCCGCCCATGGAAAGAACAGCAGCTTCACAAGTACCTGCACCCATATCCACAACCATAACACCCTTTGGAGAATTAAAAGGTATGCTGGCTCCTATGGTAGCAGTTGCAATAGACGGAATTAGTTCAGGTTTTTTACAACCTGCTGCCTCAGCCACTTCTTTAAGCGCCATTTCTTCTACCTCTGTAATTCCTTTCGGAAAACCTAACTTTACAACAGGACGGCCAAAATAGCTCTGGCCCATTGCCTGCTTAATAAAAGTTTTAACCATCTGACAAGCCGCGTCAAAATCACCTATCACGCTGTCTTTAATAGGTCTTATTACACTGATAGATCCGGGAGCTCTTCCCATCATATCTTTAGCCTGTTGACCGACAGCAATAACCTCATCCTGTCGTAAATTAACAGCAACCACTGAAGGAGCTATTACAACCAGACCCTTACCTCTTACATATATTTTGGTATTTGCTGTACCTAAATCAATGGCAATATCCTTAGACATTCCTAAACCTCCCGGTTAATTACTCTTTTTAATCTTGTCATATCATTGTTAAGATGCATACTGTAAAATGTATTATTTCCTGTTACAATATGATCCAGAACTTCTATACCTATCATTTCACCGGCTTTAACAAGCCTCTTTGTAGTTTCAAAATCATGACTACTGGGAGTTGGATTCCCACTTGGATGGTTATGGGCCAATACAATCCCCGCTGCATGACTCTTGACTGCCGGAGCAAACACTTCCCTTGGATGCACAACAGACTGATCAACACTACCTTCCGATATTTGTACTATATTAAGTACATTCCAACGGCAATCTACCATTACCACTCTGAAAACTTCCGTTTTAAGCCACTTCATTTCAGCAACCAAGAACTCTCCAAGCTGAGGTATACTGCTGATATTCTGCTTCTTTCTGAAACTTTTATCCATACCTATCCGGACAGCCAGCTGACATAAGGCAATAATCTGTGCTGCTTTAACGTTACCTATGCCGTCAACTGCTTTTAATTCCTCAAAGGTCACATCACAAAGTCCCCACAAAGACCCATCTTCCGATAAAGATAATATCCGTCTTGAAAGATCAATAACATTCTCACCTGGTCTGCCTGTTTTTAATATTATTGCCAGCAATTCCGCGTCAGAAAGAACATTTGCTCCATGACAAATCAGTCTTTCCACAGGTTTCTCATTTCCCGGAAAATCCTTAATTTTAAGATGCGTCCCCGGAATATTGTTTGTTTCTTTTTTCAAAAATATCACCGCCAAATACATTTTATCAGTTGGTAAAATGTGCTTATAGCCTGTTGCTGCTTCTAATGATATTCTGAATATGTACAGTATATATTTTTTTTGCCAAAAGTACAAGTATTCGTGTATAATGTTATACAGAAAGGAAGTTGCGCTATGGAATTCGAAAAAATCAACGAAAACACGATAAAAGTAATACTCTCTGCAGACGAACTTAAAATACGCGACCTGGAAATAGAAACCATGAAACCAAACTCTATAGAATATCAGGATTTGCTTCGTGAAGTGCTTGATTCAGCCTCCCGGAAAATAGGTTCAGAAGGATTAGGTAAACGAATTGTTGTAGACGGTAATGCTGATAATAAAGGCAACTGGATTATAACAATTACCAAGGTTAAAAATTTCAAGCCCGGTTCTACCCCGCCAAGGCCAATGCCTGCTTTTGATTCCGATATTCCTTTCGATGACCTTTTTGATATGCTTATGGATTTTACTGACGAAAAGGCTGAAGATTTTATTGATGCGGTTCCAAAAACAAAGTTTGATCAACATACAGTTTACTGCTTTGAGGATTTTGAAGCATTATTGGGGGCTTGTACGCATTGTCCTGACCCTAAGAAAATGCCAAGTCAATTATTTTTACACCAAGGCAAGTATTATCTGGCCATAAAAGTTAACAAGAGCAATTATTCAGATTCTGTCATTTTCGAATCAGCATGTTCAGAATATCATGGTGTACTATTCAAAGGTGTGGAAATAATGCCGGTTCTCTTAGAGTATGGCAAACCAATAATAAAGCGTGGAGCTATATCTGCATTACTAAAAAAATTCGAGGTGTAAAATGAGTTCTATTTACGAAACAATATTTGAAAATCCTTCTGCAAAATTGCCGGACCAGACCAATACGGAGTGGTGCCCGGGTGCATATGAAGGTACAATACTAAGAGGTAGTAGTATACTTAAGCAACACTCTTATACAAACTATAAAATCGCAAGATTGGTTAAAAAGTTCATTCTCAACCCGTCTTCCGAAAATATGCAACAAGTAGAAAACTCATTTAGAAAATATACCGCTATTTCAGTAATAGACTATGTGCTTTCTCACATGTCCCGAATGAAATTACCTGCAGAGCTTTTACACAATGGTGCCATTAAACTTACTACTGAATCTGCACACCGTGATACAGTTAAATTCGGTATTGCTCTTTTAGGTGATGAACGCTCCAGGATAAAGTCATTAATTCAGCAAGACGCTGAAATTGTAAGAAAGCTTTCATTAAATGAAGAATTTACTTTATACGGACTTGTTGCTCTTAAAAATATTTTACCAAAAGATCAGGCAACAGAAATATTACTGGATTTAGGAGAACAACTTACCGGTTGGGGTAAATTAGCCCTTATGTACGAACTGGATTACACCAACCCTTACGTTCGTTTATGGACACTTAAAAACGGTTGTCGTAATTCTATTGGTCTTTCCTACCTGGCAAATGTCTGTGCCATAAAAGGTAAACTGAAGAATTACCTTCAGGAGCTGGAAGATAATGAACTTCCTATGGATCCTGAATATCTGCCTGGAATATGTAAGATTTTTTTGGGTCTTCTTGAGGACCACCCGGAAAATGATGGTATTTATGAATACCCAGATGCTGTTGAAAGTGCAAATCTGTTTAGAGCCATCGTAGAAAGAAGTCCTGCTGAAATAAAAGATAAGGCTGCTGACGTAATCAGCAAACTTAACGCCAAAGGAATTGGAAAAAGTTAATCGTTTATTAAAAGGCTATCGGAACAATAAATTCCGGTAGCTTTTGTTTTTTACTTCATTTTATTTCATCAAATTTCCAAGATAACGTTTAAACAGAAAAATAACTCTTGGAACAATCAGATCATAAAGCAAAAAAGTTATATTGCCCAGCACCAAAAATACTATTGTCATCCACAAGGATACTACTTCAGGAACAAGTACAAACATAACGAGAGCTTCAATACCAATAAATGTAATATTGAAATAAATAAACTTTGTAATCATCCTTAAACCCCTGGGCATTTTACCAAAAAAAGAGTAAATCACAGGATAAAGTCCAAACAAAAGAAGAAACATCAGATTCTGTTCCACGTAAGGAATCAGAATAAAACTTATTACACCTACTACAGCCCACATAGCTATATGATATTTCTTGCCGTACCTGTCACCAACAGGCATGAGTAGGAGACCGGAAATCATGGGTGCTGCATACATTCCCACTTCCAGGTATCCACCAACCAGCATTATGACCACTGACAATGCTGACATCATTCCACATAAAGTTATAAGTTTGGTTTTTTTCATCTTTATTCACAGGACATACACCCAATCAAGAAATTTTACCGACTATGGGTGTTTGTTTTCTTGTTTTTTATCAATTTTACAGGATTTTAAGGAATCCAAACAGTGCTTTTTACAGGGCTTTGGGTTCCCTTTTCTAAAAAAAATACACCCAATCCGATAATTTTTTCAGATTGGGTGTTACACTACAACTCTTAGCTTCTAAGCTCTGCACCAAAGTCATGCTCAAGACCATTAAGAATCTTTCTCATAATCTTGTTAACATCTTCATCAGTCATAGTTTTTTCCATATCGCGGAAAGAAAGTGAATAAGCAAGGCTCTTTTTACCTTCGCCTACCTGTGCACCCTGATAGCAGTCGAACAAAGTACAAGATTCCATCATCTTGCCGCCACGTTGGCGAATCAACTTTTCAACATGACCGGCAGGAACTGAAGCATCCAACACTACAGCAATGTCACGGGTTACAGCAGGGAATCTTGGAAGTTCTTTCTGCTTAGGAATATCAACAGCAGCAGCCATTACAGGCTCAAGCTCAATCTGAGCTACATAGCTGTTTGCCGGGCATTCCCAGTTGTCAGCTACCTTTGGATGGATCTGACCGAAGAAACCAACTGTCTTGCCCTTAATAACCAAAGCAGCTGTACGTCCCGGATGCATAGATGGGTTATCTGTTACAGGTTCAAACTCATATCCTGTAATCTTAAGGCTGTTAAGCATAGCTTCAATCTCGCCCTTAAACTCATAGAAGTCACCTTCGCCGTACTTACCAAGGCTGATAAGCTGTTTGTGTTCCGGTAAAATGTTTGTGTCTTCTGAAGTCTTAATATATACATAAGAAATTTCAAATACCTTTGCAGCCGGAACTCTTCTTGCGTGGTTAAATGCTAAAGTCTCACAAAGTGAAGGAAGCATTGATGTACGCATAATGCTGAAGTCCTCTCCCAAAGGATTGAGAATCTTAACTGCATTTCTGAGTTCATCATCCTGAGGCAGATTTAACTTATCAAATACATTTGGTGACATAAATGAGAATGTAAGCATTTCATTGTAACCGCTACCGATAAGATTGTGTCTTACCTTCTGACAGATAAGTTGTTTTCTGTTTCTGCGACCCTGTGTTGTTTCACAAGCAGACAAAAGACTTGACTTAATATTGTTATATCCGTAAAATCTTGCAACTTCTTCTGCAATGTCAGCATCACAGATAAGGTCTCCTCTGAATGAAGGAGGAATTACATAACCGTCACAAACTTTACAACCTAAAGCTTCAAGAATATCTTTCTGTTCTTTAGCAGTTGCTTCAATACCGATAAATTTATTTACGTATTCAGGTGTGTACTCAACTTTGCGTTCTTCCTTCTTTACAGGATAGCAATCAACTACACCCTTACAAACTTTACCTGCACCCAGTTCTTCAACTAACTGTACTGCTCTCTCTAAAGCTTCTGCACAGTTAATAACATCAAGGCCTTTTTCAAATCTGGAAGATGCCTCTGTACGAAGACCTACTTTCTTAGCACCTCTACGAACTGTCACACCTTCAAATACTGCAGCTTCAAATACAATAGCAGCTGTATCATCTGTAACTTCAGAATTCTCACCGCCCATTACACCGGCAATAGCAACAGGACCGTTACAGTCAGCAATTACCAGCATGGAGCTGTCAAGGTTTCTGTCCTCACCGTCAAGAGTTCTGATTGTTTCACCATCAGCTGCACGACGGACAATAATCTTGTCGTTAGAAATGGTCTTCTTATCAAAAGCGTGCATTGGCTGACCATATTCCAACATTACATAGTTTGTAATATCAACGATGTTGTTAATAGAACGAACACCTGCAGACGCAAGACGCTCTCTCATCCACTTCGGTGAAGGACCAATCTTAACATCAGTTACAACTCTTGCCATATATCTCGGGCAAAGGTCAGGATCTTTGATTTCCACCTGAATCATATCTGCTGCGTTCTGTGTACCTTCTTCTTTAACTGTAATTTCAGGCTTTTTAAAGTTAGCCTTTTCAGTTACTGCAGCTTCTAAAGAAAGACCTAACACGCTGAAGCAGTCTGCTCTGTTGGATGTGATTTCAAAATCAATAATGGTTTCGGAAGCACCCAACACAGGCATAATGTCCTTACCAATAAGCTTGGACAAATCTTCACCTGCAAACATTTCCAGGTCATTCATAATAATAAGGCCATCCTTGATACCGCCGGGATAGTCTTCGTGGCTTAAACCAAGCTCATCAAAAGAACACATCATACCACATGAAGGCACTCCGCGAAGCTTACCGTTCTTAATCTTTGTACCACCTGCAATAGTGGAATTGTCCAGAGCTACAGGAATGTATGCACCTTCTCTTACATTAGGAGCACCTGTAACAATCTGAAGTTTCTCATTTCCCACATCAACCTGACAAATCTGAAGATGGTCTGAATTCTCATGGGGTTTAACCTCATAGCAGTAACCTACAACAACTCTGTCAATATCAGCACCCTGAATCTCAACGCCTTCTACTTTAGAACCGCTGATAGTCATATCGCTTGCAAGCTGATGGGGATCAATATTCTTATCTATATCTGTATAGCTTAAAAGCCAACTAATAGAAGTTTTCATTTTACCGTAACCTCCTTACTAAAATCAGAACTGGTCTAAGAAACGCTTGTCGTTCTCAAAGAACTGACGAAGGTCTGTTACACCAAAACGAGCCATAGCTGTTCTTTCAATACCGATACCGAAAGCAAAACCACTGTATTCTTTAGGATCAATTCCGCAACGGGAAAGCACGTCAGGATGAACCATACCGCAACCAAGTACTTCTACCCAGCCTTCTCCCTTACATACACGACATCCTTCGCCACCACAGTTCCAACATGAAACGTCAACTTCTGCAGAAGGCTCTGTAAATGGGAAATGATGTGGTCTTAATCTGATTTTTGTTTCAGGACCGAACATTGCTTTTGCATATACTTCCAATGTACCCTTAAGGTCACCCATTGTAACGCCCTTATCTACAACCAGACCTTCCAACTGGTGGAAAATTGGTGAGTGAGTAGCATCCATATTATCTGAACGATAAACCTTACCCGGGCAAATAATTTTAATAGGAGGTTTCTTGTTCTCCATTACTCTGATCTGTACACAGGAAGTCTGTGTTCTTAAAAGCACCTTATCTGAAATATAAAATGTATCCTGTGTATCTCTGGCAGGATGTCCTTCAGGAAGGTTAAGAGCCTCAAAGTTATAGTAATCATACTCTACCTCAGGTCCGTCTGCAATTTCATAACCCATACCGATAAACACATTTTCCATTTCCTCTATAACCTGCTGAAGTGGATGAAATGAACCTTTCACAGGCACTTTACCAGGCATAGTAACATCCAATGTGTCAGCCTTAAGTTTAGCTTCCATTTCAGCTTTCTTAAGTTCTTCCAACTTAGATGTTAATCCTGCTTCAATCTTACCTCTTACTTCGTTAGCCATCTGACCCATAACCGGTCTTTCTTCAGGGCTAACCTGTCCCATACCTTTCATTACAGCTGTCATCATACCCTTTTTACCAAGGAATGCTACACGAAGTGCATCTAAAGCTGTAAGATCATTTACTTCTGCAATCTGAACCGCAAAATCTTCGCTTATTTTTTTAAGCTGTTCTTTCATTAAGATAACCTCCTGTTTGTATGTTCTCGTGTACCGGTAAAATAAAAATCCCTGCGTAGCCAAAACTACACAGGGACGAAAACACATTTTCCGCGGTACCACCCTAATTTCTACTTAGTACGCTGTTGCGTCAAGTAAACACTCACAGATATAACGGTCTGACCCGTAACTCCCTACTTAAAGTAAAATGTTCAGGAACTCAGCTCCGGAGGGAACTTGGGATTTTTCTTTAATCAGTTGCTTTCAGCCGTGGCAACTTTCTCTGTTGATTCAGGGTAAAATCTTACTTTTCTCCATCAATGCCTTTGAATATATAAACTTCAAAGGCGATTATATAATTATTATGGAAGAATGTCAACTTTTATAGTATAATATCTCCATATTAAAGAGAGGACCTTACCGTTATGAAAAAAAGCAGAATTTCACCTATAATTTATTTTATTTTACTCACATTGGTAAGTATCATTGTGTTGTCAGCCTGTGATTCAAAGCCAACCATCAATCCTGAAGAAAACACAGCACCGGAGGCAACAGTTAAACCTACACCTAACACTGAATACTTAAACAAAAGTCTAAAAGTTACTGCCACTGACTCCGGCTATGATATTTTCACTCTGTCAAAAGAAATTGTTTGGGGGTACAGATACGGACCGGCTATATTGTTGGAAGATGATGGCACTATTCGCGCATGGTTTGCTTCTCCCGGCACCAAGTCAGGAGATGAACTGGATTGGTTTACATATAGATTTTCTGAAGACGGCGGTGAAACCTGGAGTGATGAAAAAGTAGTACTTTATCCTACAGCCGGTTCTCTCGACCAGTTATCTGTCTGTGACCCTGCAGTTTTCTTCCACGATGGTTACTATTACATAGGATATACATCTACTATAGATGACACCAACGGCGGACTTTGCAACAGCACTTTTTTAGCTCGTTCCAAAAATCCTGACGGACCATTTGAAAAATGGAATGGTAACGGTTGGGGCGGATATCCCTGGCCTATTATATATTATCAGGGTGAAGGAACTGCCTGGGGCGAAGGCGAACCAAGCTTTGTAATACTTAACGACACAATTTATGTATATATAACTTCTGACACTAACGACAAAACCGGGAAACGCACAAAGAGTACTAAAGTATACACCGCAGATATTACCAACGAGAACTGGCCTGCAGAGCTTGAATATAGGGGAACCGCCATTAACAGATGGGGACGGGTACAAGGTTGCGACCTTACCACAGCAGATTCTGTAGATGTCGCTTATGTGGAACAATACGGTAAATTTTTGGCAATAGGTACCAATAGAAGGTTTGAAAATGATAGTTGCATTGTTTATTATGAATCCAATGACGGACTGAATTTCACAATGGTCTCTGAGATAAATAATAATATAATTGCCGGCTGTCACAACGCAGGCATTATGAAGGATGCCGACGGTCACATTAAAGAGGGGGACCCTATGCTAATTGGTTATGCTTATGCCGGATTTAACAATGATGTTTGGGGTTACTGGTCTACTCGTTTTGCACCTATTGAAATCACTATTACAGATGAACCTGACACTTCTGAAATGAAAATGAGCAATCTTAAAGAAAAGGTTGTTTTAGGCAATGCACCGGAAAATCCTTGGCCTGTTGCAATAACCACAACTTCCCATTATTATAAAACTAATGTAGGTAAAAAAGGTATTACCATCTCGCTTTTTTGGTATGACAGAGATTATCAGGTAACAAAAATAAAAGATTTATCAGAGGTTACTTTCAGTGGTTACGATGAAAATATTATTACTTTCGATGGTTGGAAAGCAATACCAAAAAATGCAGGTACAACAATGGTAACTGTAGAATATAAAGGACTTATAAATCAATTTAAGTATACCGTTTTTCCTGAAGGAACAGATACAAAAAGTTGGAATGTTGAAATAGAAGAATTCAAGGCAACTTCTCCTGATTATGTAATTTCTTTAACACAGAAAGAAACTGTCCAGCTCCGTTCTCTGGCTATTTTGGAAAATGGAAATCTTTGTGAATTATACAATACCAAAAATTCCCCTCTCCCCAATGAAAAAATAAGTTTTCAGGTGGAAGATACATCTGTATGTACTATAGGAGACAACTGTATAATCAAACCTAAATCACTAGGAGAAACCACAATTACGGTAAAATGTCGTGATCTTAGCTATCAGGTAAAAGTTACTGTAATTGAGTAAAATTTTGTTAATATACATATTGCATAATTATACATTTCGATGTATAATATGCAACGTTGTTATAAAATTTACACATATAAATGTTTAGGAGGCATAAATCATGGCAAAAGAAAAAGTTATATTAGCATATTCCGGCGGATTGGATACTACAGCCATTATCCCTTGGTTACAGGAGAACTACGACTACGATGTTGTATGTTGTTGTATTGACGTAGGTCAGGGAAATGAGCTTGACGGTCTTGATGAAAGAGCAAAATTGTCCGGAGCTACAAAATTATACATATTAAATGTAATTGATGAATTCTGTGACGAATACGTAGTACCTTGCGTACAAGCTAACGCTATTTATGAAAACAAGTACTTACTTGGTACTTCTATGGCTCGTCCTGTTATCGCTAAGAAGTTAGTTGAAATTGCACGTAAAGAAGGTGCTGTTGCTATCTGTCATGGTGCTACAGGTAAAGGTAACGACCAGGTACGTTTTGAGCTTGGTATCAAAGCTCTGGCTCCTGACCTTAAGATTATCGCTCCTTGGAGATGTAATGAAACTTGGAAGATGCAGTCCCGTGAAGACGAAATTGCATACTGCGAAGCACATGGTATTCACCTTCCATTCTCTGCAGACAGCAGCTACAGCCGTGACCGTAACTTGTGGCATATAAGCCACGAAGGCTTAGAGCTTGAGCTCCCTGAAAACGAGCCTAACTACGATCACTTGTTAGTATTAGGTGTTACACCTGAGAAAGCTCCTGATGAAGGCGAATATGTAACAATGACATTTGAAAAAGGTGTTCCAAAGAGCCTTAACGGTAAAGAGATGAAGGTTTCTGAAATCATTACTGAGCTTAACAAATTAGGCGGCAAGCATGGTATTGGTATCATTGACATTGTGGAAAACCGTGTTGTTGGTATGAAGTCCCGTGGTGTATACGAGACTCCAGGCGGAACAATTCTTATGGAAGCTCACCAGCAGTTAGAGGAACTTATCCTTGACAGAGCTACATACACAGTTAAGAAAGAAATTGGCAACAAGTTTGCTGACGTAGTATATGAGGGACGTTGGTTCACACCACTTCGTGAAGCTCTCCAGGCATTCATCGAATCCACTCAGAAATATGTAACAGGTGAAGTTAAGTTTAAGCTCTACAAGGGTAACATTATTAAAGCAGGTACTAAATCACCATATTCATTGTACAATGAAAGCCTTGCTTCCTTTACAACAGGTGATCTTTATGACCATCACGATGCAGAAGGCTTTATTAACCTCTTCGGTTTGCCTTGCAAGGTTCAGGCTATGATGAAGGCTCAGAATAACATTAAGGATTGATTTTTACTATGAAATTATGGGGCGGACGTTTTGCAGGTGCTACAGATTCAGCTATGGATGATTTTAACTCATCCATCCGCTTTGACCAGCGCTTGTACAGACAAGATATAAAAGGCAGTATGGCTCACGCAACTATGTTGGGCCGCCAGGGCATTATACCAAAAGAAGATGCAGATCTTATCGTTAAGACATTAGGTGAGATTTTACAGGATATAGAAGCCGGCAAAGTTAATTTCCGTGTTGACGCCGAGGACATTCACATGAATGTGGAAACCCTCCTTATAGAGCGCATTGGTGAACCCGGTAAAAGACTTCACACAGGAAGATCCCGTAACGACCAGGTAGCTCTTGACTTTAAGATGTTTGTAAAAGACGAAATTCAGGAAATCAGCAACATGGTTACTGACCTTATGAAGGTTATCCTTTCTGTGGCTGAAAAGAATCTTGATACAATAATGCCCGGTTACACTCACTTGCAGCGTGCACAGCCTATTACTCTTGCCCACCACATGATGGCTTACTACCACATGTTTAGCCGTGACAGAGAAAGACTTTCCGACTGCTTAAAAAGAACTGACTATATGCCTTTAGGCTCAGGAGCTCTTGCCGGAACAACTTATCCGTTAGACAGAGAATTTGTAGCTAAGGAACTTGGTTTTGCCAATGTTACAGCAAACAGCTTAGATGGTGTATCCGACAGAGACTTTGCAATTGAGTTCTGTTCTTGTATGTCTTTAATTATGATGCACTTAAGTCGTTTCTCTGAAGAAATGGTACTTTGGTCAAGCTTAGAGTTTGGCTTTGTTGAAATGGATGATGCCTACTCCACAGGTTCTTCTATAATGCCTCAGAAGAAAAATCCTGATGTAGCTGAGCTTGTACGTGGTAAGACCGGCCGTGTATACGGAGACCTGATGACACTTCTTACAGTAATGAAAGGTATTCCTCTTGCCTACAACAAAGACATGCAGGAAGACAAAGAAGCTGTATTCGATGCAGTTGACACCGGTAAGATGTGTTTAGACATATTTACTCGTATGCTGGCTACTTGTAAGTTCAAGAACGAAAATATGTACGCAGCAGCTTCTAAAGGCTTTACAAATGCCACTGATTTTGCTGACTACTTAGTTAAGAAAGGCACTCCTTTCCGCACAGCACATGAGATTACAGGCAAGTTAGTACTTCACTGTTTAGGACTTGGAATCGGTATTGAAGATTTAAGTCTTACCGAACTTCAGGAACTTGGTGGAGACTTCATTCAGGAAGATGTATACGATGCAATTTCCCTTAAGACCTGTGTAGATCAGAGAAAGCTTATTGGCGGGCCTTGTTCAGATACTGTTAAGGCTGATATTGAGAAAGCCAAGGCTGAACTTTAATAGTAAAATGATGATATTGAGAGCACCGGACGTTGAGTTCGGTGCTTTTTTGTTACTTTCCAGTCTTCTAATATGCTGTAAAATTCTATTTATTTACTCTTTACTGCACTTTTACCCTGTAACAAGTTAAAACTCATACTGTTTACAACATAATTTATGTTGTAAAGCACACCTTTTATGTCTGTTTACAACACTTCCATGTTGTAAAAACACTAAAAATAGAAAATTACAGGGTACAGAAGTATGATATAATAAAACAAATAGCGAAAGGAAGCACACCATGATAAAAGAACTTAATCCTGACCATATTTCAGAATGTGTACAAGTAATAAAAGAAAGTTTTCTCACAGTTGCGGAAGAATTTAGTCTGACTGATAACAACGCACCCCGCTTTACAGCCTTTGCCGCCACAGAAGAACGAATAAGTTGGCATCTTCATGGTGAGCATCGTCCCATGTACGCCTATTATGAAAACCATAAAATAATCGGATACTACTCCCTTGCCTTGCAGGATAGCAATGAATGTGAGCTAAATAATCTCTGTGTACTTCCGGCATTTAGGCATAAAGGAATAGAAGCAAAACTTCTCACACACGCTTTTCAGGTTGCAAAAGAACAAGGCTTAACTAAAATGAACATCGGTATTGTGGAAGAAAACAAGAGACTCCGAGACTGGTATGAAACGTTTGGTTTTGTGCATACAGGTACAGAAAAATTCGAATTCTTCCCTTTTACTTGTGGATATATGGTAAAAAAATTGTGAGAGGTAAAATACATGTGTTTCATCTGCGATCGTATTAAAATGATAAAAGAAGGTACTAACCCATATTTTGTAAAAGAATTAGAAACGGGATATGTTGTTATTGGCGATAACCAGCATTTTAAAGGATATACTCTTTTCTTATGTAAAGAACATAAGACTGAGCTATTCTATTTGGATAGAGAAACAAAGCTTAAGTTTATGGAAGAAATGTCTATTGTAGCAGAAGCAATTTCCAAAGCTTTCAAGGCCGAAAAAATGAATTATGAATTGCTGGGGAATGGAGACACACATCTTCATTGGCCCCTGTTTCCCAGAAGAAGTGGCGACTTAGAAGATTATGGCAACAATGGCAAAGGTCCTGTCTGGTGGTATCCCATAGAGAAGATGTATAGCGATGATAATCGACCCTCTGAAACAGAGTTGGAAGAAATAAAAGAGGCTTTGCTTAAAGAATTATATATGTTGTTAAAGTAATTTGTTGCTTTGCTATGTAGTGTTTTTCATAAAATCACAAAAATCACTGTGCAAACCAACATAAACATACAGTGTCTCTAAAGAAATTAGCCTAATCACTACACAAAACATACAGTGTTTTTGTCTCCCAACAACAAAACACTACACGATTGTGTAGTGTTTTCATTGAAATTATCAAAATCACTGTACGGCGACATATTATCACATCACCATCTTACTCTCCAAACTCCTCTTTCAGCCTACTTGTAGCAGTCAACATTGCCGCAGTCTCACACCAGCAGCAAGATCCTGCCCACACAGAGCCAATCCAATCATAGCCTTCCCAGTCGCTCATATTAACACGCTCACACGAATATCCCGCAGGAAGAACATTACCTTCCGGTGTGTGAATAGGCACCTCTTCTGTAGAAGTGTACTGAGGAATATTCCATGCAATATCTTTTATAAGCTCATAATATCTTTTATCCCCTGTGTACTCATAAAGTTCCAGCAAAGTATCACCGGACATAGAACATATTCCCGGTGCAGAGTGCTTATTCTGACAGTTAGCAATTACGCTACCAACAGACTTAATACCCAAACGGTAAAATTCAGAAGTTTCAGGGAATTCAAAGTTATATGAAACAACCCAGGTTGCAAAAAGATTTGCAGCCTTCTTAGCAGCTTCAAGCCAATAATTATCCTTGGTAAAGCGATACAGCACCACATAACTTTCCACTAAAGCATAGGCAGACTCACTATCGCTGTTATGAATTATCTCACCGGGACCGGCATTGGCCAAAGCAATATTGGTAAAATTCTCACAGTAGTACTTACCGGAAGCAAGAGCTACCTCTTTATACTTTTCATCACCGAAAACATCATAACCCATCATTAAAGCTGCCGGCATAAGACCTGCAGAAGCTGTTGTTCCGATTACGATTTCTTCTTTTACAGTATCCCAGATCTGTCCAAACTGACCATATTTCTCCCAAATTCTAACCACTGCATCAAGACCTTTGCGAAGTCCATCAGCCCACAAAGTCTTACCCATATCAGCACCAAATTCCTTATACTGTAGCAGCAAGAAATAAAGCATATCCGCCTGTTTGCGTGACATGAGAATTTCTGTTTTATCAGGATTTGCAAAATCATCACCATATATTTTACCGTTGTAATACACCGGAGCAAAAAAACCACGCTCATCCTGGAAGCGGTTAAAATAGCAATCCAGCGACTTAACTACACGCTCTCTTACTTTCTCATTTCCTGCTCTCCACAAAGCTAAAGTGAACATACCGCCACCGGTCCAACCACTTTGCCAATCCTGATAAAGGTTGTCAGCACAACCGCTTCTGTAATATTCTTCTTCAGCTTTCCAGTTTAAGAGGTCATACTTTTTAATATATGTGTCCATTAAAGCATCATAATCAGGCTTCTTCGCAAGTGTTGCATCCTCACCCATTACCTTACGAAGAGACAAGAAACGATCCAACATTTCATGCACATTTTCACAATCAAACTCTTCAATTCTGTAAGGAAGAACTATTTTGTCACCTGCCTTAAGGTCTGCCCCTTTGTCATTACTTGGAATACGAGGGTTACACATTCTGTATTCCAAAGGTCTTACAGAAGGGGCTGTATATGAAATCTTACAACTCTTACCATCGCTGCTTTCTCTTACCTCAAAACCTGTGTAGCCGTATTCAGTTTTATGTATGCCTAACAAAATCCAAGCTTTCTTTTTAGCAGGATCAAAGTAGCAAACAGAAGGTGTGGCTAAATCTCCTGATCTCTGATATATTTCAGGCACTCTTGGAACATCTGAAATATACACAGGACCTTCTGCCTGTCTTAAATCTCCTTCAGGTACAAAAGGCGGATACTGCATAGGAAGACACTCATACCTGTTGCCGTTATATACAGCTCCCGGCATAAGCAAATAACCTTCAGTATTCCAATCCCCCTCCCAGTTAAGAGTCAGAGCACAGGATACATTATGAGCCTCTCCCTCTTTCAAGGTAAAATGTACCCGGTCCTCAAAAAAATCAACAATAAAATTTGAATTTGGAATTTCAGTTTTAATATTCATAATATAGTCCTTCTCGATTTATTAAATATTATAACTATTATATCATTAAACACAGCATTAATCCATTTTTACAGTTATATTGGTACTTACCAATGACCCTGTAGTTTCACAAAGACTTGTACGGAAAGTTAACTTATCACCCTGTTGCAAATCTATTTCAAATTCACCGGACACCGGTGCAGCTATGGTCATTGTGGCAAACTGCCCATCAACAGAGGGGTAAATTTGTGTACCGTTAAACAGCACCTTCATACCCATTCCGTTTCCGCTTTTATTCATAACCCTGAAGTCCCAGGATACCTTAGCTGTTCCGGAAGAAGGTGCATTAAAATTAATCTCTCCATCTATATTAGAAATAGGGTTTACAATTCCGGGAGCAATCCAACAGCTGCTTGCCCACCATCTGCCGGATCTTAATGTCATAGGCATAACTCTGGTATTCCCTTTGTTACGCCAACCTGTACAAGTCCATACATCTGTGCTGAATCCTCCGGGGAAGTTATAGTATTCTCCTTCTCCAGGAGTGTATCTTAACAAATCACTATCCACCAAAACTTTACTTACCGGCGTGTAAAATGTACCAAATTTTGCGCCACCAACATTAAACATTGCATAAGTTGATGCTATGTATGACGGATCACCCTTCTTAGCTCTCAGAACTTCCGGCGTGGACTTAGTCAACCATGTGCCGGAAATATTTTTCCACATTTGAGACCACCCTGCAAAATTAGTATCAAAGCCCCAGTTAGCACAAACCACGTATTTTGCTCCATGTTGATAACTGACCATACCTTGTGTTTCATAAGCTTCCTGAGAGGCATTAAACTGTGTTGGGCCATCTATTTCATTTCCATATTCTATATCCAGATTAGCACTCAGGTAATTCATTGACCAGGCATGGTTATGGTTAGGGCCATCATCCACCCATACGGCATCAGCTTTTTCACAAAGATCTACAAATTCATATGTTGTTCTCAGTATTGATGTTTCGTCATGGACACTTCCAAACTGTAAACACATTTTAGTATCCGGTCTGGCATTATGCTGGGCATCTGCTAATTTATCAATCAAATTTTTAAGTTTCATGTGTCTGAATTGATACCATAGCACACCGATTTTACTTCTGTCTGAGCTTGATGGAGATTTTACATCAGCAAAAGAACTGTATTCAGATCCCAACACCAGATTCAATTTCTCTATTGTTCCATACTTTTCTCTAAGGAATCCACGGAAGCCCTCTTCCATGTAAGCAGAGTGGTCAAAATCACCGTTGCAAGAATATTCTGTTTCGTTATAGTGGGAAAAACTTGGCAAGTATAAAGGAATACTACCACCGTATAAATCATCAAAATGTTTAACTGCATCTTCATAAAAGGCCACACATTTTTCAACAGCTCTATCGCTGGCAAAGGTTATAGAGGTTCTTGCCCCTGTGCCTCCTGTAAGGTTTCCTGACATATCCCTGGCATAATCTTCCGGAGATAACACTTTGTCATTTCCATCCATTCTGCCCATATAAAGAATAATGGCACAGTTCATATTCTTTTCCTTAACTATATAATCCACCATAGAATCAAAGGCGCTATAGTCATACACACCATCTTCTTTTTCTACTTGATACCAAGGAATGTGCAAATTTATAGTATTAAACCCAACATTTTTTGCTGCATCTGTAATCGACTTAACAGAAGAAAGTGAACTCATACTAAAATTCCATATGCGATAACCTAAATACCTTTTTCCTACGTAGCTTTCGGCACTCCACAATTCATATGTTCCCCCAACACACTTTTTAATCGCAATGTGATCAGCGGTTGTTACTCTTCCATCCTCATTAACATCTGCTGCAACCAAGCCTTCCTTCCCTATGCTGGCCCCGGCGAAAACTCCTTTAACAAGTGCATAGTCTGAAGCTTGTATTTTACCATCACCATTTATATCTCCCAATACAATAACCGTGTAATTGATATTCTGATCTTTAAACATACTACCGGTGCCAACAAACTCCCCTTTGGCAGGTATAATTTCTCCTGTCATTCCATATTTCCACAAGAATTTTGTCGCATTTAAATTACCAACAGCATGTAAAAACTCAACTTCTTCATTTTGAGACTGAGAAGCATAGACGGGAATAGCTGTGATACTTAAAACAGTAACTAATATCATAGTAATTATGCGTTTCATCTGATTACACATAAACTCACCTCATTATTCTGTTAAAATAAAACAAATATCGTTGTACTTATTCTACAATTTGTGTACAAATTAATTCAAATATTTTTTGTTGCATTAATATTATTTTTTTATGAATATTTTTGAATTAAAAAACTAGCCTTGTGAATAATATATAAGGAATATATTTTTCAGGGGGATTTTACCGTGATAAGAGTAATGGACATTAAAGGTATACCTGTAATCGGATTACAGGACGGAAGGCGACTCGGTTATGTAGATGGACCTGTATTTGATGAAAACAATTGTCTTACAGGCTTCATTTTAGAAGGCAAAGGACTGACCCCGTCCAGAAAATTTATTTCCCTGGACAATATGTTAAGGGCAGATAGAAACAGTTGTGTAATTTACAACAATCATTCCATAGAAAAATTGCCATTTGGTTCTAAAGTCCGCCGTCATTCAAGCCATGAGGACATGCTGGGTAAAGATGTAAAAAATACTAAAGGAAACTCGTTGGGCGTTGTAAAGGATCTTGTTTACAGTACGGAAACCGGAACCATACAAGGACTTGAATTATCCAGAGGTTTTATTGACGATGCTTTAGAAGGCAGAAATGTTGTTATGCTTAAAGACGGCGTAGAATTTGCCGAAGAATATATTACTGTAGGGAGGGATTCTAATGAATAAAAGCACATTGTTTGCAGGCATGGTTATAGGTGCTATGGCAGGCGGCATTATGACTGCTGTAATCGAAAAGAAACAGCACGACAACAGTCTTAGTTGTATGGGAAAGAAAATGCTTAAAAAATGTACAAGCGTAGTTTCAGAACTTATGTAAAAAAGATTTTATATTTTATCCCGGTGGTGACCTTAACAATAGTAATTATATTGTTAAGGCACAGACTTTCTCATGTGTTGATTCCGGTAATCTTCGCAGTACTTTTTTCTGTACTGCTGTCACCACCGGTTACTTATTTAACCTACAAACGGAACTTCAAAAGAAGTTTTGCCTGTTTTCTGGCATTACTTTTGCTTATTACCGTTATACTTTTAATTCTTACGGGAATTTTACTTCCTCTTTTTGTCAGTATTAAAGATGCTGTAGCCAACTCTGAAACTCTTGGCTTAAGACTGGAAGGACTTTTTACTGATTTCACCATTCGGCTTCAGAGTTTTTTCAGAGTGGAAGAAAACAGCGACACTGCACTATGGCTTACAAATGCATTAGATAATATCAAAGAAAAAATCATGGTTTCATTTTCCGGGTTCGCTACAGGATTCTTAAAAAAAGTTGGCTCAGCCTCAATGGAACTAGTTACTCTACTGGTAGATGGAGTAACCACATTAGTACTGACATTTTACTTTTTGAGAGACAGTAAAATTATAAAGAAAACTCTGTTGGAACTTTTCCCTTTTGACTGTCGAAAATCTGTAGAAAGCACAGTTTTAGGTTTGGGCAAAATCTTTACCGATTTTCTTAAAGGACAACTTTTTGTAAGTATTTTACTGGGTATACTGCAAACATCTGGTCTTTTTTTACTAAAAATCCCCTATGCTCCATTATTGGGATTTCTAGCAGGACTTCTAAACATAATCCCATACTTCGGCCCTTTTATCGGTGCTGTTCCTGCAGTTATTGCTGCCTTCTTTATTTCTCCTTGGCGAGCTCTTATGGTAGCACTTTTGTTCATTGTGCTTCAGCAGATTGACAATATAATACTGACCCCCAAGATTGTTGAGGGTCAGTTGGAAATTCATCCTGTAACTACAATTATTGCAGTATTTTTAGGTGGGGAATTTTTAGGTTTCTTCGGCATACTTTTTGGAGTCCCCATTTATGCAGCCATAAGATTTATTCTTCGAAAAGTTTTTCCAGTTCCAAAGCTGCCTGCTTAATGTTCCATACAGACTCTGACATTTTACCAAAATTAGATAATCTGTCTGCTGTAATGTTTATTCTGTACTTTTCTCTTATTACTTCTGCCCAAAGTTTTGGCTCATCTTCCAGTGACATAAACTGAAGTAGCGGTGTAATCTGTGCCTCGTCCGTAACTGCCTCTCTTGAAGTAAAGCTTGGAAGACCTGCTGCCTGTGACTCTACTAATGTCATAGGAAGACCTTCGTATTTAGAAGGTAGTGCAAACACATCCATTGCGCTGTATAGGTCTGATACATTAGATGTTTGTCCCAAAAATCTAACTTTGTCATAAATCCCCAGGTTTGAAGCTTTTTCATGAAGCTCACTGTCTAACTCACCGTAACCTGCTATAACCAATGTGGAAGCAGGATCTAGTTTCACAAGTTCTGCAAATATGTCCAACAGGAATAACTGGTTTTTCTGATCAGTCATTCTTCCGGCATTTCCCAACACCAAGTCTCCGCCTAAAGAAAGCTCTTCTCTTATTTTTTCACGTGTTTCCGGGTTGAACTTATACTCTTCAACATCCACCGCATTTGTTATTACTTTAAATTTGTTGGAGTTTATAACGCTACCATTAAAGAAAAACTTTGCAGCAGACATGGAACATGCCCAGAAGTTAGTAGCGTATTTTGTAATTTTCTTTTTATTTATTTTGTGAAGAAAGTTAGTTACAAAATTTCCCATAGGTCTTGAATTGTGACTATGGACTATTCTTTTTGGAATTTGAAATTCTTTTGCTAATTTAAATATATTAAGGTCGCTTATAATACAACAATTGTACCAAAGGCCTTCATATTCGTGACCATAGGTTTCAAAAATTTCACGCAATTCCGCCTTGTTCTTTTTGAAATCGACAGAACGGCCTGTTACCACAAAGTAACGACCACCCAGAGCCTCTATTTCTTCTGCACAATAAGGCTTCTCGTTATATGAAATAAAATCAAACTGGAATTTGCTCTTATCTATGTGACGGTAGTAGTTCATGATACATGTTTCCATACCGCCTCTGTCTTTGCTCATTCCCATTACAAGAATACGTTTCAAAACAACCCACCTATAAGTCAGTTTTTCGTCAAATCTATTATACACTAAGCAGTAAGAAAATGCGAGAGGAAAATTGAAAGCTATTACCATGTGAATAATCTATAAAAACTCGCCGAAAAATTTACATTTCTTAAGATTTATTGGCGAGTGTTGCTTTTTCTCGCCGACATATTAAACACTTTTTTACTTCTGTGGGCGACTTTTCCTTAAATTTTTGCATAATCTTCCAAAAAACCATATAGTTTTGCTGAAAATCGCCGACAGAACAGTATATTTATTGTGTTTGTCGATGAGTTTTAAAGAGACTCACCCTCGAACTTTATTTCTGCTGTTGTTTTTCGGCGACTTCTTTATTTTTCAACAATATGTCATACCTTTTAATAGTAAAATACTCTTCTACCAAAGCATCAAATCGATTCGTATCTTCTTCAGTAGTAACAATCAGTCTCTTCCCTTCAAAAAGCCCATTATTGTTATATACAGCTTTACGGTTCAGCCAATCAACAGTATACTCCGAATTATTCATTCCCAAATGCTCCCAATAATATATTCTACCATCCAGCGGATTAACTATTGTAAAATCAGGATGCAAGTTAAACTCTTTCAAAGATAGCTTTTTCTCATATTTATAATCAATACCATATCTGTAAAGTGTATCCGCAATAAATCGCTCTGACTTTGATCTTACCATTTCACCTCTTGTTGTTAAAACTTTCAAATTTCCATATGCATCATTTTTTTCACTTGGTGTAGCTGTATACTCGTTTTTCACAAAGGTAAAAGTCTCAATGATCTTTATAGCTAAAGGTTGTAACCGCTTAAATACATCTTCCAAAAAAATCAATTCGTTTCTGATACTAATTCTTCTGGCTGTAGCTTTTTTCATATTTTCAATAATTTCGGCTCCTGTTTTACGGGATATATACACCTCTCTTTTTTTACCATTTTTATTTAAATTAATATAGTAATCCCATTTGTTCTCGCCTCTTTTCCTCTTCACCAGATTGCCTTTAGGTAACAGAGCCAATTCTTTTTCCAAGTTTTTCTTTTGTCGCCTGTTATAAAGCAACTCCTCCAAAAATTCATACTCCCAGATTTCCACAAAATCACATCCTTTCCACATTTTTTCCAAATTTCTTCATGGTAAAACAGGGAAATCTATATTACACCTTTTATTAAAATCTGTCCGTCGAAGCCCGACGCATTTATGCAGACATAAAAATTTAATAATTAAAAAACCGCCTCCCGGCACAAAACCGAAAGGCGGTAAAACACTAAATATAATAAATATATTATTTATATTCAGGCAACCAATCTTTGTGAGCTTCAAACAAATCATCACACAAGGAAATAATCTGGTCAATAGAAAGCTCTGCAGATGTATGTGGATCCAAAAGTGCAGCCTGGTAAACAAGCTCCTTCTTCTGAGTAAGAGCAGCTTCCATTGTAAGAATCTGTGGGTTAATGTTAGTTCTGTTAAGAGCTGCCAACTGCTCAGGAAGATCACCAACAAACAAAGGCTGTACACCTGTAGCATCAATAAGACAAGGAACCTCAACACAAGCAGCCTTAGGAAGGTTTGTAATATAACCCTTGTTAAGTACGTTACCACCAAGCTTATATGGCTTGTTATTAAGCATAGCTTCAATAATATAAGATGCGTACTCACCACTTCTTGTATGCTCAAGCTTATTCTGAGTTGTAAGCTCATCTCTTCTCTTCTTCCAGTCATTAATCTGCTCTATGCAACGTCTTGGATATTCATCCAACGGAATACCGTATTCCTCTATAAGCTCAGGATGTGTAGACTTAATAAAGTATGGTAAGTACTCAGAAGCATGTTCACTGGACTCAGTAATATAGTAACCGAATGTCTGCATCATCTTCATACGAACCTTGTCGCCCTCTGTCAAGCCCTGCTCTTTAGCAAGCTGCTTAATTCTTGGATAAAGGTCAACACCATCTTTAGAGATGCTCAATAACCATGCCTGGTGGTTGATACCTGCAATGTTCCACTGAACTTTTTCATCATATTCAGCACCAAGACCTACGTTATGCATAAGTCTTTCAGCACAGTGCTGTACGCTGTGGCAAAGACCTAAAGTCTTAATAGGAGAAGCTTTCTGGATAGCACCTGTAATCATAGCCATTGGATTAGAATAGTTAATGAACAAAGCATTAGGACAAACCTCTTCCATATCCTTTAAGAAATCCAAAACTACAGGAATAGTACGAAGTGCTCTAAAGATACCGCCAATACCAAGTGTATCAGCAATAGTCTGTCTCAAGCCGTATTTCTTTGGAATTTCAAAATCGGTAACTGTACAAGGCTCATATCCGCCAACCTGAATAGCATTAACAACAAAATCAGCACCGGCCAATGCCTTTTTACGATTTCTTACACCAAGATATGTCTTAATTGTAGCCTTTGATCTATATTTTCTGTTAATAGCCTTAAGCATTAACAAAGAATCAGCCAAACGCTCCTGGTCAATGTCATAAAGAGCAATTTCAATACCCTTAAGATCAGGTGATACCAAGCAGTCACCTAAAACATTTTTTGCGAAAACCGTACTACCGGCTCCCATAAAAGTTACTTTTACCATAAATAACCTCCTACTTTATCTTTCTGCACTCAATATAATATCTTTTTTCAAAAGCCTCTCCCATAGAGAATGTCTTTCTGGGCAGAGAACCTTTTAAGATCACTGTTTTGAAGAACTGGTTCTTATCAATTACAGGCAAATAGAATCCCATATTTCCCTGAGCTGTTCCAAGTTCCTTTACCACATCGTCACCGTGGATATAGTCCACTCTGGTTTCAGGATGTGCTTTAATAAATTCATCAATAAATTCTTGTAAAGCACCTACTGCAAGTGTATGTACCTTTTGGTCAATAAATATGTATCCCTGCTTACCCGGTGCCACATATTTAATTGTATGACAACCCTCATAAGAAGGAATTTCGCCACCATCGTCAGCTATAGCTTCAATACAAGAAGCATTTTCACCGTAAAACCCTGCCATTTCATCAAAGAACAAATATGGGTTTACATTGAACATAACTCTGTGAATAGGCTCAAAAATAATTCCTTTATCGTGAATGTTCACAATTTCAACAAGAGCATACCTTGCCGGATGATCCATTGGTGCTCCCTGCTTTTTAACTTCTTCCCAATGACACTTAGCAGATGCCAGAGAATGGTTACCGTCGCCTACAGCATAAAGAAGAACCGGAGTATCTTCTTCCACACCATATTTTTCGGTAAAATGTTTCCTGTCTCCTAATACTTCCAGAGCCTTGACCACTCCGTCAATTGCGTCAGCATCGGAAACCAGACTACCTTTAACATGACCGCCACCCTGCATCATATCAAAATCATACAAAGGTTTGGATTCTAATTCAAATAAAGGTTCAACAACTGTTTTTTCAGGGTCATCTATAAGAATCATTACATGTGGCATTTCCAATACCGCATTTTTTCTTATTTTCATTCTTGGAGGAATTCTCTCTACAACAGTGCCTTCAGTTGCACGGATTAAAGAGCCTGAACCCTTGTTGTAGTCATATGCTTCCAGATCAAGAGCCATAACAACACCACGTCTTACAGGAGATGCCTTAGTATCTCTTTCCACAAGAATCAAACCTGGTTCATTTTCCTTAAGTACACCATCTTCTATGTACTTTTCCATAGTCTTGTTAATTTCCACAATACGGTCATCTGCATCAGGTTCTTCAAGGAAAATCTCAGGTAACATCAAATTATATGTAGACTCTTTACCCTCAGTCTCTTTTTCAACTGCCTGCCAGTAATCAAGCTGTGATGTATACTGGTCGCAAGCAACACAAGCCCAGCTCTTCCAGAAATCAGATGAGTTATTCTCAGGCAACAAAACATTTGGTACATTCATTGCCACATTTTCAAAAATCATTTCTCCGTTAGCTATCTTTTTCATAACAAATACCTTTCAACGATATTTTACCGAAAACACAGGATTTTTCAATAGTTTTTCGGTACTATTCAATAAAAATTCACTACTTTTTTAGCTTTGACACAATCATTTCCCACAATTCCATAAATTGACGTACTTTAAACACTCTGCATATCACTGCATATACAATAACTGCAATTACACATGGCACAAAAAATCTGATATAAAGATTGTCAGGAACCAAAAGCTTCACCCCAAAATACGTCAGCACACAAGCCACCGTACCTGATGTCATAACAAGAAATTCCTTAAATGAACCTTCCATGCTCCACTTACCATATTGTTTTATATAAACAACAATCATAACTACAGTTGCCAAAGCTAATGCAATTGAGTTAGCCAGGGCAAGACCGCCAATACCCATAAATTCTTTCAATATAAAATTAAGTATAACATTCAACACGATATATATGATACCTGTCCACATAGGAGTTTTGGTATTCTTACGGGCATAAAAAGCTCTGTTCATTAAAGTCTTATAACCGTAAAACACCAAGCCTACAATGTAATATATCAACGCAATACTGGTGAGTTTTACACCCTCATCTGTGAAAGCACCTCTGTCATAAATTATTCTTACAACGTCGGAGCAAGAAGCCACAATCAAAGAAACTAAAGGCAGACACAAAAAGCTTATTGCCTCAAAGCCGTCCCTGATAGATTTAGAGAACTCCCCTTCCTTTTTCTCAGCAACAGTCTGGCTGAACTTGGTAAACATAACTGTAATTATAGGGGTTACCAATAGTGATGTGGCAAAAGTATTTATTCTTAATGCATAATTAAGAGCTGAAACACTTCCCTCGTCCAATGTTGATGCCAAAGCACTGTCTATAGCAGAGTTTATTTCAGCAGCTGCAACACCTATAACGGAAGGAGTTAATATCCGGAAAAACTCTTTTGTCCCACTATCCCTAAAAGAAAGAACCGGCTTATACCTATAACACTTAATCAAAGCAGGAATAACAACTAACAACTGAAGTACATATGCAGCCAAGGCTCCTATAGGCATGGAATACTCGTTTATTATCGGTGAAAGGCAAACTATAGAGGCCATGACACCAAAGCCTACAAACATAGTGGCAAATTCAACAATTTTAAAACGCTTCTGAGCATTTAATACAGCACTGAAATAGTAATAGACTGCGTAAAATGGTATAGCTAAAAATACTATCCTACACATATTTACGGTCAAATCAAATTTAGCACCTTCAAAACCTGTAGCTACAAGAGAACATATAGGCCTTACCAGTATTTCACAAAGAACGGTTACGGAAACTGAAATGATTATAATGATATTTAAAAGATTGCTGGTCAGCTTGTCTGCACTTTTCCTTCCATCATTTCTGGCCAGCTCATGAGTATACAAAGGTGTATATGCAGTTGTAAGAATGGATCCAAAAAGCAGGGCGAAAATATTAAAAATTCTGATCGCCATTAAATAAGCATCCGCTTCTGTACCTGTTCCAAACCAACCGGCAATTACAACTTCGCGCAGGAAACCGAAGACACGGCAAACCATAGATATTAAAAACACACCGGCTATAGAAGCAAACAAGCCGGATTCTTTTTTACTATTTTCCATATATCTCCCTGTATACACTCATATATCCGTCAACCATAGACTGACAGCTGTAATTTTCCACACAACGATTTCTGCAGGCTGTGGTAAAATCCTTAGTTTCATCTAAAATTTTACTTACAGCTTCGGATAAAGCTTCTCTGTTGTCACGAGGTACTACAATACCTACTTCATCAGAAATAAGTTCACTGCATCCGCCACCATCTACACATACAATAGGTGTGCCGGAAGCCATAGCTTCTCCCACAACTAAGGAGAAAGACTCCTCAACAGATGTACTTACAAATACATCTGCAGCTGAATATATTCTTGCCAACTGTTCCTGATTTTGGGTCCTCGTAATACCTACAATACCTTCAGGCAAAGCAGCTTTCTGCTTTTCGCTTAAACCAACAATTACAATCTTAGCATTCTGATTCTTTACGTCTCCTGCAAGTTTCAACAATGCAGACATACGTTTTCTTTCATCCCAGACATTAGCAACACCTAAAATCATTTTACCGTTTTCAGGAATTCCCAGCCATTCTCTTGTCTGCTTGTTGATTTCATCTCCATAAGGTTTAAAAACATCAACATCAATTCCGTTATAAACTACCTTCACGGGATAATCTTTCATGAAAGAGTCTGACACAATTCCCGCTAACCAAGCAGATGGTGTTGTTATTGTTAATTTCTCAAGAGAGGTAAAATGTTTTTTCTTAAACAAATATTCTCTGTGGGATTTATCCACATATCTTTTTGGGTAAACATCTAACTGACCACAATTGTTACAGCCTTCTTTCCATTTCTCGCAGCCACATTCTAAAAAATATGCGCAACCGCCTGTAATAGGCCAACAATCGTGCATTGTCCAGACTACCTGAACACCGCTCTCTTTAAGATATTTAAAAAGAACTTTGAGATTTATAAAATACCCGTGAAGATTATGGAGATGCACAATATCAGGCTTCTCCTCTTTCAGAATTCTAACTAATTTCTTTGTGTTAAAATATGAGCCGTGACCCATTTTATCAAAAAATCTTGCTGTTACACCATGCCAGCCCACAGACAAATTGTCCGCCATTTTAAAAGATTTCAAATCTTTTTCGGGTACTGAACCTCTTCCAAAAAAAGAAACAGCTTCATAACCCTGGCTAAGAGCTTTTTCCTGTACCTGATACATGATGCGACCTGTACTGCCGTAACTTGCTACATTGATTTGTACAATTTTCATTTCAGTTCTCCCATTATATTCTCCAGCCTGTCCAGGAGCTTTCCTTTTGCGAAATGACTGTGGGAATATTCCACCGCATTATTACCCAGTTGCTGTCTTTCTTCCGGTGTCATGTTATAAAGCTTAAGTGCTGCTTCTGCCAGAGCCTGTCCGTTTACATCACAGCAAACACCACAGTTCGCGTCAGTAATGGCGTTGGCACCTGCACCTTTTATACAACCTAAAACCGGTATGCCACAGGCCATGTAGGACTGCACCTTAGCCGGCAACGTAATATTAAACAAATCCTTATCCTTAAGAATCAGCAAAGCCACATCACTGGCTGCTAAATATCTGCTCATGGACTCCATAGGTTTTCTTCCGGTAAAATGTACATTGTCAGTTACATTTTTTTCTTCAGAATATTCAAAAACCTTATCTCTATCTCTGCCATCTCCCACCAATATCCAGTGAATGTCCGGATAATCCTTAAGAAGAGCCGCTGCATCCACTACTGTCTCAAGGGACTGGGATGTACCCATATTTCCTGTAAAAATAATACGGAAGCCCTGAGGAATTTCATTTTCAATAGGATCCTCAGGATTTTTAGGTAACTTCTTATAGCAATCCTCTGCATACTGAGGGAAAAACTCTATTTTATCTGCAGGATGTCCTGCCTTAACTATTCTGTCTTTAAATTCTTTGGATGAAACCAGAATTTTACTGCTGGCTTTGTAAATCTTGTTAACCTGACGCTGAATCCATTTTACTACAGGGGCAAAAGTTATTCCGCCGGCATTAACAGCGCTCTCAGGCCATAAATCCAATGTATATGTGATTAAAGGAATATTCTGAGCTTTGGCTACTTTCATGGCAGGGAAAGCCATAAAAACAGGTGAAAGCTGATAAACGAATACCATATCGAATTTTTCTTCTTTGGAAAGTTTCCTGGCCCTCTTGTTTCCTGAAAGCCAGAAAGTAAAATAGTGCATTGCCAGATGAATGGCATCATGATGTCTCTGTGAGTTATACGCTCTTACAACTCTGGCACCTTCAAAAGTATCTTCAATTCTTTCTTTTGGACTATACCCTTCCCAGAACTTTCCGGTGGTACGATTTATAGGGATACCTGCAAGTACAGTGACTTCATGACCTCTTGCCACAAATTCTCTGCACAAATCATTCACTCTGAAGTTTTCCGGGTAGAAACACTGGCAAACCAGTAATATTTTCATTTTAAATCCCCTCAACATGTTGTTATTATATCCCAAAATACATACAAGATAATGATAGACCAAAATTCCTTTTCCGTCAAGGAAAATTACATATATATAACTGCAATTTCAGGAGTGCTTTTGTACCTGATTGCAAGGTTTGTGTTACCTAATCCTGAAGTGATATATATAGGTGTCTTTTTGTATGTATGCTTACCGTAAATATACCCTTTACAGGCCAGTTTATCTTTTCTTCTTAATATGTGAAACTCTGTTCTAAAAGGCAGATGCACCTGTCCGTCGTGGTAATGACCCAGTACCGCCAGGTCTGCTGTTTCTTCTTCCAGAATTTCAAGTATTCCCGGATTGTGTGAAACCAATAAAAAGTCCTGACCTTTTTCTTTGGCTTTGCTTCGTTCATTTTTAATAAAATCCGTTGTTTTCTTGCTTATCACCCTGAAATCTTCTGCCCCGCAAATAGAAATTTCTCGGTCTTCCTGCTGAAACAATACTGTTCTGTTCTCAATTACTTTAATTCTGGATGAAATCATTTCCAGGGTTTCTGTAAATGATTTTTTTAGTTTTTCATCGTGTTCAAAAAGCTTGTTGTTGTCGTGATTGCCATAAACTACGTATATTGGGCAAGTTACATACTCAGTAAGCAACTTAAAAAAGAACAGTACTCCACTACCGTCCTTTTTCTTAAACACAAGATCTCCGGCCACAACTACAAATGAAGGCTGTGCCTTGGAAATGTTTGTACAAATATAGTCCCAATGAATGGGCATAAGAGAAATGTGCAAGTCCGAAATAAGCACGAAGCGAACAGGCTCCTTGCCTTCTTTTGTAAAATCAGCTTCTGTTATTTTAAGCTTGCTGGCCTGCCTTATCATAATAAACAATGCTGCTGCACCAAACAGCAGCATTGCAATAATAAGCATAAGCCATATTTCTATGTTCATCTTATTCCTTCCAGATGTTCTTAAGAGAGGAAATTTCCAACTTACAAAGTTCGATATCTCCTTCTTCTGCTATAATTGTAAAATCAGTATTGTCGTAGTTACTTACAAAGTTAACACCTGCAAAAGACTGTCCTTCTGCACAGTAAACTTCACAACCATGAGTATCTGTAACAATTCTTAATTTTACCCCGTCTTCTGATGGATATGCAGGCATGAAGCAACCTGCTACAGCTGCATAACAGTTGTAGTTGTCAATCTCATATTCCTGACCCAAGTGATGAATCTTAATCTTTCTGCCACCTTTAATCTGAAGCTTAATGTCATTAGCCTTACCTTCTGTTTTGAATGTAACGGACTGACCTTCTTTAATACTCTGAGGTTCTGCCTTGAATGTATCTTTGTAAAGAAGTTCAAGTTCCTTTACAGGAGCAGCGCAAAGATAGTACTGGTCGTTGAATTTCTTAAGTGTCATTTCTGTAGGTGTGGTCATAGCACAGTTGAAGTTCTGTCCCGGGATGTCACCGTTTGCCCATGCAATTTTAATTCTTCTTCCATCATCAATTTCAGAATATGACTGAGCAGCATAGCTGGAGTTACCGAAGTGAAGCTTGATTCCACCTTGTACAGGTGTGAACTTACCTTCCTTGCTCAGTTCACCTACTAAATATGCATCGTGTGCACCTGTAAGTACCCAGAATGATTTGTCTTCACCTTCAACTTTCAACTTATAGAAGTCAGGACATTCTGCAGCATCAGGCAATGTAATCTGGTCTGTTTTCTCCCAATCCAAAAGATTGTCTGATTTGTAAAGTGCAAACTCATTATCAAGATAATAAAGTGCCATAACATAGCAACCCATTTCTTCGGAGTAGTTAATAAGAGGGTCTCTGTTAGCAGCCACCACATGACCTAATATAGGTTTGTCATACTTAATCAGAGTCTTACCCTGATCAAGGCTATATGCTAAACACTGGATATATGGCTTTCCTTCAGAAAGAGTGTTTACACCACCTGCTGCTGTATAGAAGAACAATACTGCAGGATTCTCTTTTGTTCCAAGTCCTGTTACATTGTCTTTATCAAGCCAGGCAGAACCTGAGTACATAGTACCTGTTTCGTCAGGGAAAAGGGCAATATCATGTTCTTCCCAGTGCATAAGGTCTTTACTTGTTGCATGACCCCAGTGCATGTTTCCCCACCAACGTCCACATGGATTATGTTGGTAGTAAAGATGGTATGTATCTCCTAATTTGATACATCCGTTAGGGTCATTAATCCAACCCTGCTTTGCAGAGAAGTGTGCAATTGGTCTCATTGGCTCATCGTATATTCCGGTTTCGTCACGCTCATCAGCCTGATCCCAGTCTGCCATACCTTCCGGCACACCGTCAATATCAAATGTCTGTCCTATAAAGCGCTCAAAATCTACATAGTATATCGCATCATACTGATCTGCACTTAAGCGGATATCCAAGTCAAATACTAATTCACCTTTGGATCTGAAATAAACTCTTACCTGCTCTGCACCATGACATACAGGTATCATAAGATACTTCTTAGTAATACTGATTTTCATATTAAGTTACCTCTTTCGTTAACTAATTAGTTTAATTGTCCAAATTATATCATATAATCGGTCTTATAGCCATACATTCTATAAACTTTTTAGCAAAATTTTCTTCTTCCGTAAGCTTTATGGTTTCTGTCTTTTTACAGATATTTCTAACCTTTTCTTTGTTCTCGGAATTTCCACACAACAAGACAGCTCCTTTAAGAGCGCTGTTGCCTGTAAGATTTATTTTTCCTGACAAACTGAACGGATAAAGACCTATGGCGGCTGCATTTTGTATATTAAGATTTTTACCAAATCCACCGGCTATATAAAATGCTGCTATCTGTGAAGTTGTAACTCCGGCTTTGTCCATTACCGTAAGTATGCCGGCACAGATTGCACTTTTAGCCAGCTGTATCATGTTTATGTCTTTGTTGTCCATAAGCATCTGAGGTTCTGTCAGTGTGCCGTTTTCTTCCAATATTCCTGTTTGTTTAAGGCATGCCATCAGATCTATTACTCCACTTCCGCAAAGACCTTCAGGTTCTGTATCTCCTATTACTTTGTAAGTCAGTTTGTTGCCCATGTTAATCACATGTTCCACTGCACCTTTAGAGGCACCCATACCATGGCTTAAACCAAAGCCTTCAAATGCAGGTCCGGCTGCTGCGGATGCACAATACAGTTTATTTTTATGCCAGAGAAGAATTTCTCCGTTGGTGCCTATGTCTGTTAGTAGTGTTGTGTTATTTTGTTCTGTCATTTCTGTTGAAAGAGTAGCACAAACTGCATCTGCTCCAACAAAAGCAGATATGCACGGCGGAATGTAGTATTTAATTCCGGATATTTCTATTTCTTCATCCCCAAGCCAGTCCGGTTCAAATGGTGCTTTGGTAAGACATTCAGGGTTTCTGCCGGTAAGAAGATACAACATAGTAGTGTTTCCGGTGATTACACCACTTCTTACATTTACATCAGGCGGACACAAAACTTCTGAGATTTCGGCTATGGTATTATGTATTACTTGCTGAAGTTCTCTACCATGTTGGGTTGCTGCCTCTGCCCGGGTAAGCACATCAGCACCCCATTTTACCTGTGGGTTTATTTTACCGGTGGTAGCTACTACTTTACCTTCTGCCACCAGACTTGCTGCTAGGGTCGTAGTACCAATGTCTATTGCCAGCTGATACTCGGTTTCCATTAGAGGAGTAAATTCTTTCTTCGGCAGCTCGATTTTCATTTCGTCGGTGGAATGGCACCAGTATTTAAGCTGACAGGTGGAACAGGATTTGCCGTCACCGCAAACCTTTTTATTATGTTTTGAGGAATAGTTAGTAGTCATGGGGAAAGTATAAAGGAAAATAGATAGATTATCAAGGCTAGATATTGAACATCAAAAAAGGACTACCGATCGGCAGTCCTTTTCTAGTAGAATTTTTCATTATGAATAAATGTCAACTCCACCAGCAATGTATTTTTTAACTCTCATATAGTCAGCAGCTTTCAACATTCCATCTCCTGTTACATCAGCAGCTTCAAGATATACTCCTGTAAGCAATTCCGGGTTAGCAATTGCACGCTTAATGCTCATATAGTCAGCAGCTTTAACAAAACCATCACCAGTTACATCTCCCAAAATTACTATTTCTTTAATATATGTTTCTGAAGTAACTTTATTAGTAACAACAAGCTTCATGCCTGTACCTAACATTGTATCGGAAGAAACAGTTATATCACTTTTGTAAACGACACATTCAAAAGCATCACCAATAGAATTAGCATATTCGGTAACAGAAGTCTTTTCTCGAATTGGCTGTTCTAACAAAGATTCATTAACATACACTATTTTAGCTGATTCCAAAGGTTTTATGTATTCATCTCCGTTATAACTTTTATACAGCTCAGCCCACTCGTCGCTTGTTCCACAAAAATATACAGTTTCAATTCTACAGCCATCAAAAGCGCCCCAACCTATTTCAGTTACACCCCGTGGAATTACTATTTCTTTTAAACCACTAACTGAAAATGTCTCGAAATCAATTTTAGTTATACTATCTGGAAGCACCACGCTTTTCAAGTCTGTATGACTGAACGCATAACTTCCTATTTCTGTTATACATCTTGGTATCACTACACTGCTTAAACCGCTGCATCCATAAAATGCATCGTCTCCTATACTTGTCACACTACCATCATCAGGTATAACACTATTTTTACAGCCTAATATTAATTTTTTACTGTCAGTCTCAATCAAACAATTTCCATCACTGTGATATACAGGGTTTTCTTGTGCTACTACAATACTTGTTAACCCCCTGCAGTGAATAAAGGCACCCTCTCCTATTGATATTACACTTTCTGGGATTGTTATGCTGGTTAAACCATTACATCCCCAAAATGCATTATTTCCTATACTTGTTACACTATTTGGAATTTTTATGCTAGTCAAGTCACTGCTTTCATAAAAAGTACCATTCTGAAATGCAGTATCTCCTATACTGGTTACAGGTATATCGCCAAATTCTCCAGGAATAATGATTTCAGTTTCCGTTCCGATATAGCTAGAAATTTCGCAATATGTATCATAAACTTTATAACATACACCATCAGTTGCTAAAAATTCCATTTCTGATATAAAATATTCGTTTCCCGAAGCAATATTTATTTTGTTCCACTGCTTGGGGTTGCCACAATAATATACTGTAAACCATTCACAATAGCCAAATACATTATAACCAATATCTGTTACACTATCAGGAATTGTGATTCTTCTTAATTCATAACAATTCGAAAACGCATAATCTCCTATACTTGTTACAGCCACTCCGTTAATTTCTTCAGGAATGACGATTTTCGTTGCAGCTGAGTTACAACCTGTAATTTCACAATATGTATCATATAGAACGTACTCCAAACCATTTTCAAGAGTTTCCGCTGCCTGATTTTGATTCACAATTTCTGCCTGGACAGCTGAATTTACTTCAACATTTTCTGCAAAACAAAATCCATTACACATTCCAGTCATAAGACTCATAGTCAATAAAAATACAATTATTTTTCTCATTAAGCATTCCCCCTAAACCCTGTTAACATAATTTCTATTATGTTGTTAATAAGAAACAAATTTCAAAAGAACCTATCAGATAATATTCTTTTCTATAGAAAGTACATACATAATTAAATAAACCCTACATAAACTCTTTCATGGTAGATTTATTCTTTATGCCTAAATAAATCATGTACACAGTCAGAATACTTTTAAATTCTTTGTGCATACTTGAATTTATCAATTTAGTGTGATAAAATTCTGCGTATTGTAAGAATATCTATTTCATGCAGATTATAGAATTACAACATAATAGAAATTATGTTACTCTCTGATTCTCACCCCCTTTCCAATACTAATTTCATATTATCAATCTCATACTCTCCATCTTTCTTCTATGCTCTTCACCTGTAGTAATGATATAAATTCTTGTAGTATTAATACTTGAATGACCTAATATATCAGCAAGTTTAGCAATATCTTTCTCTATACCATAAAAAGTTCTTGCAAAAAGATGTCTCAAATTATGGGGGAACACCTTTTCAGGATTAACATTGGCAGCTCTACATAAAGCCTTCATATCTCTCCATATATTACATCTATTCACAGGCTTACCTGCCTTTGTTATGAAAATCACACCTGATTTAATGTCAAGTCTCTTTGCATACTCTGACAGAACCTTACTTAATTCTCTGACGATTAATATAGTCCTGGTCTTACCTTTACACTGTACTACAGCTTTACCTTTACTAACTGCCTCTACTGTAATATATTGAAGTTCGCTAACACGAATTCCCGTACTACAAATAGTTTGAATAATCAAGTTTAATCTTTCATTACCTTTAGATTTAGCTGTTGAAACCAATCGAATATATTCTTCTTTAGTCAGTTCCCTTTCTTCATTACAATAAACATTTCTTTGAATTTTGCATTGTTTGACACAACAATCATTCCAACCCATAAACCTGAAAAAAGAATTTATCGATGCAATCATAGAATTAACACTTGTAACATTATATGATTCCAGCAGGCTGTTTTTGTAGGCAATCACCATATTTTTATCAATGTTTTCACCACTGCTGAAAGCAACAAACTTTTTAACGTCTCTTATATACTTTTCAATTGTATTGTCACTTTTTTCTTCATTTAAAAGCCAACTTTTAAATTTATCTAACATTTCTTTGCTAACTATTTTTTGCATAAAACACCTCCACATTCAGTAGAACTATTTTACACAAATATCTCAGGACTATCCCATCATGCCTCTATATCTCTCTAATGTAAACCTTTCCTTAACCACCGACTCTATATCATTCATATCGTCCTGAGTGGTGACAATCAGATTTTCATCCAAATATATTCCGTTTTCTGTAAATGCACCCAATTTCTTATGCCAGCGTGATATGTACTCATCAGTATTTAATCCACAATGCTCCCAATAGAATACTGTTCCGCTAATTGGATTTAAAATAGTGAAATCAGGATGATATGTAATCCCATCCACTACGAGTGACTTTTCATACGCATAATAAATGCCATATTTGTATAAAGTATCCGCAATTATCTTTTCAGACATAGATCTCACCATTTCTCCTCTGTTAGTTCTAAACCTCAGCCATTCCGGATGGCTATTATTTTCACTGGGCGTTGGTGGATAGCTTGCAGGGATGATTTTTATTCTACCTAATATTTTCTCAGCCATGGGCAGAAGTTGCTTGCAAAGTTTTTTTAGTTCCGCCAGTTCCTTTTTTATAGCAGGACATTCTTTCCTCTTTTGTTCTAACCTCTCAATTATTTCTCTGTGTATTTTAGGAGATAAATACTTTTTGTTTATTTTCCCCTTCTCATAGAACTTCCAATACAATTCCTTTCTACCGCTTTTCCTTGTGATTTTAACTAAACTACCACTGATATAGTTTTTTAATTTTTCCTCCAACATTAATCTTTTCTTGTAAATTTTTAATACATTTTCAATGTAAATAAATTGCCAAAAATACAACCGTATCACCTCCACAAAATATTTGTCCTTAATATATCAAAATATGCCATCAATTGTCCGTCGAAGCCGGACGAGTTTCTGTTGGATAAAATATATATTTTCCGTGCCATCCCAACAGTTTTTCGAAAAGCCAAAGGGGCTGGCAAAAACAGCAATTTACCACCCCTTTTCAGTTAAAACATAATCCACGGGGTGGCAAAAACATATCCAAAGGCCAAATCCTCCACCCCATCAATTACTGAAATCTTTCTACAGGGTGGAAAAACGTACCTTTTTCCACCCTTATAGCGTCTATTCACATGCCTTCGGGGTGGCTCACCCCCTTGCCCCCACCCCTCAAACATGATAAAATTTCCATAACGATATTTATTGCAAACGAAAGGTCATAAAATCATGAATACACATCACAGATTCGGCGTTTTCATCACTGACGGCCCCCAGAATTGGCAGGTACTTCAACAGGAAAACGGCTATGCAGATATACACTTAGAAGGCATCTGGGGTTTCGGTGACGACCAGGAACCTACACAAGAACAAAAAGACACTGCAAGAGTATATGTACGTCTTTTCAGCGAGAAAGACAACATTCCGGTCCTCACGGCCTGCCTGGCAGACAACACAGAAAATTGTGGTTGGTCCTGTACCCTTAAAAATGTTCCTGCAGGCGGTCCATACAGAATAGAAACATTGCTCCAGACAGGCTCTGACAAGTTTCTTTATGAATGGAGCACCCACGGCGATATGATACACCATCTTTGCGTAGGTGATGTGTATGTAATATTAGGTCAATCCAACGCAGCCGGCTATGGCAAAGATCCTATTGATGACGGTCCTGAATTTGGTATTCACATGTTAAGACAAAACGGCAACTGGGATATAGCATCCCATCCTCTTCACGACAGCACAAATACCATATTCCCACACAATCAAGATGGCGCCAACACAGGTCATTCCCCTTATCTTGCATTTGCAAAGAAACTTAAAAGAAAAAACAATATGCCTGTAGGTCTCATTATGGCTTCCAAAGGTGGCGCACCAATAGACCACTTCGACCCTGAAGGAACCGGTCACATATATAGAAATATGCTGGACATGGTTAATTACCAGGGCGGTAAAATAAAAGCAATCATCTGGTGTCAGGGTTGTTCCGACACCAACGCCGTAGCATCCGTTACATACGGGGAAAAGCTTGAAAGAATTATAAATGCTTCAAGAAAAGACCTTCACAACGAAAATCTTCCATGGTTTATTGTTCAGATAGGAAGATTCGGAGACTATGTACCGGAAGAAGCCTGGAAATACTGGGGATTAGTAAGAGAGCATCAAAGAGCAATATCCCATAAGCTCCCATATGTAACAACAATTTCTTCAATAGACAGCACAACATCAGATGCAATACACACAAACGCTTTCTCCAATATATCCATGGGTGAAAGAATTGCATCAGCAGTTCTTAACAAGCTCTATAACATGGAAACAGAAAGACTTTGTCCTGATGTAATTCATGTAGGCATTTCAGAAGACAAAAAACATGTTGTAATAACTTTCAATAATGTTATAGAAAACCTTTGCGGTGTACATAACCAGTGCATCCCGGTTTCAGTATTTAAGCCTGACGGCACAGAAATGGAAATTGCTGACTGGAACGGTACATTAGATAAAATAAATATATTCCTGAAAGAACCGGCACCGGAAGGTTCTACTGTAGCAGGTCTCTGGCAGGCAGTACCTGATTTCAAGCCACCCTTTGATTCAGGCACAAGGCTCCCTATATTGGCATTTTACGGACTTAAAATAAAGTAAAGGAGAAACACCATGAAATTCGGAATTTTTATAGATAAAGGTCCTTCCAACTGGCAGATTTTACAACAGGAAAACGGCTATGCAACCATAGAATTAGCAGGTCGTTGGGACTATAACGAAATTGTGGTTATGACTGATGAACTTTTCAAAGAAGTACAGGTTGTAGCTGCTGTATTTAATGAAGATGACGGCTCCCAAGTTATCCCTTGGGAATATGTAAATATAGAAAGAGACGGCACCTGGGCTCATACATTTGAAAAGGTTCCTACAGGTGGTCTTTACAGAATTGAAACCGGTCTTAAAATGAGAAATATGGGCTACTGCCACGACTGGGACTTTAGAGGTGATATGATTCACCACATTGGTGTAGGTGATCTATATGTAATTGCCGGTCAGTCCAATGCAGTAGGTTATGCCAAAGACCCTATATACGACCCACCGGAATACGGCGTACATATGTTAAGATCCAACGGAACATGGGACTTAGCAACACATCCTTTTGGCGACTCCACAGACACAATCCACGAGGAAAATACAGACTTTTCAAATACAGGTCACTCCCCTTTCCTTACTCTTGGTAAAAAGATTAAAGAAAAGGTTAACTACCCTATAGGTCTAATCCCTACCGCACTGGGTGGTTCAGCCATCAGACAATGGGACACTGACCAGCAGGGTGAACTGTGGCGTGCCATGATTAAAGTTATTAAAAACATAGGCGGTAAAATATCCGGTATTCTCTGGTATCAGGGATGCACTGACGGCGACCATATAGATACTGCAGAAGCATACCACTATACATTTACTAAAGTTGTTGAGCGAACAAGAAAAGAGCTTAATACACCTGGTCTTCCCTGGTTTACAGTGCAGCTTAACAGACAGGCCTACACGGCTTCCATGCCGGAAGGTCACGACAGAGGCTGGGGACAACTTCGTGAAGCACAAAGAAAGGCTGCAAGAACTATCCCCGGAGTATATGTAATACCTTCTACAGACTGCACCCTTTCAGACAGCATTCATAACAAGGCTGCTGCCAACATGATGTTAGGTCAGCGTATGGCTCGTATGGTACTTAAATACAATTATGATATAGAAACATTTTGCGATGCTCCTGACCTTATGTATATTGACCGTCGTGATGACAATAACGCATTAGGGCTTCACTTTGCCAATGTGGAAGAGTCCATTATATTCCGTGGTGGCGATGTAAATAAAATATTCATGGTTGAAGACGACAGTGGCGTAGTTCCTGTCGCAGACTATGATGTTTACGGCGATGAAGTAGTTCTTAAAATGGAAAGACAGCTTCAGGGACGTGTATATGTAAGCGGACTGTGGCAGTCCTGCCCTGCATTTGAAGTACCTGTAGAAAGCACCACCAGAATGCCAATATTGTCATTTTACCGTAAAGAAGTTCAGTTTACACTGGTTCCCTGGCGAGACAGAACAGCTCTTTATTTCAGCCACAAATGGCGTGACAGCTGGGTGGTTATTCCGCCGAAGCCAAGAAAAGACAGAAGATGGGCATGGCGTACAGAATTCTTTGGTGCCTTTGACTATGCAGATATGGCCCTTAATGATATGGGCTACTATCTGGTACACCACTCCATCAGCAATATGTACGGTTGCCCTCAGGCTGTAGGATATATGGAAGAATTCTATAAGATTCTTACTGAAGAATTAAGACTGGCTCCTAAGGCTGTTATGATTGGTCTTTCCCGTGGTGGCCTCTATGCATACAACTTCGCACTTAAGTATCCTGAGCAAGTTGCTTGTCTTTACTTAGACGCTCCGGTTATGGATATAAGAAGCTGGCCGGGAGGTTTTGGTAAAGGTCCAGGTGAGCCCGGTTGCTGGAAAGAGTGCATGAGCCACTATGGTCTTACAGAGGCAAACCTGGCTGACTTTAAGGATAATCCACTGGATCACATTCAGGAAATTGTTGATGCAAAAATCCCTGTAATGTTAGTGGCAGGCCTGGCTGACACACTTCTTCCTTATGATGAAAACGGCGGAATATTCGACAGAGAATTTAGAAAGCTGGGTGGTAAAATTAAAACTATTGCAAAGCCGGGTTGCGACCATCACCCACACTCATTGGAAGACCCTACAGAAATCGTTGAGTACATTGACAAAGAAGGTGCATTTTAATGAGATGGGATTTACACGTTCACAGTCTCCCTGTAAGCAGGTGTTCTAAGTTCCAACCTGAAGAAGTACCGGTAAAATTAAAAGAAGCCGGTGTGGACAATTTTGCTCTTTGTAACCACTATTATCCTGGACATTTAAATTGGCTGGGCGAAACTCTGGAAGAACAGGTAGAAGCTTTTATAGGTTGCTATAACAAGGTTAAAGAAGCCTCCGAAAAGCTTGGTATGACAGCTGTATTTGCTGCAGAGGTGAGGCTTATAAACGTAGAAAATGCTCCCGAATTCTTGCTTTACGGGCTTACATTTGAACACATGAGAGAATACCTTCCACTGTATGACTATACCCAGGAAGAACTCTTTGACTATTGTAATCAAAGAAATATTCTTATGTATCAGGCACATCCTTATCGAATTGAACAAGGACACAAGCCTGCAAACCCAAAATTCGTTCATGGTATAGAGGTATTTAACGGACACTTTAAGTTTAATCCTAAGTATGAAATGTGCGTAGAGCTTGCGGACAGTAACGGACTTGCCCATAGCGCAGGCAGTGACTTCCATGATCCGGAAGATGCAGGACTTGGTGGTTTAGTCATAGATGACACTTGTAAGATATCAGATTCTTTAGATTTAAGAGATTATCTTTTAGCCAACAAGAAACCAAAGATATATCAGAATCCCTGTGTAATATGTTAACCTTACATCCCTTTTGGTAAAAAGCTTATCGAAAGGGATGTATTTTTTGTATGTTATCCACCCCTTTTGCCACGTAAAACAGTAATCGGTCTGGACTTTTTTGCTGTTTTCCTGAAAAATGCCACCCCAAAGCATTCAAACGCAAGAATATGGGCTGTAAAATCGGCATTTTTTACACCCCATCTACAATTAAAATCACAAAAAGGGTTGTACCAAAAAAGAGCCGGCCAATGACAGCCCGCTCCTCTTATATGAAAACAACTTTTTAATTATGTATTTCTTTCATGTCTTCTGAAACTTTTTTCATTGCTTCCGTACTTCTTTTATTCATTTTCACAAACCCGATAATTACACAAATTACGGAGTAAATATAAAAGACAAGCCAAATAGGCGCTGCAGGTTCATCAGGATCTTTAACAGTAACTTGTATAAACAAAATAACATTCACAACCACTTCAGCAAGAGACAGCAAGAAGCCCTCACTATATCTTAAAAGACTTAATACAATTGCTGCAACGCTAAGAACTGTAGCTGTATTATCAAGGAAAATATAACTAGAATTTAAGAAAGAAAATATAAAGTAAAGGATTGCCCAACCTGCTAACAGTACACCAAAAAGCAAAACCCTTCCTTTGTTGGAAAAACGTTTTATTTCAGTTACACCGTCTTGGGTATGTTTACTCCAGTTAATGAATGTAATGATCTGAAGAGGCAATAAAAGTAAAATTGCACAGGCAGCAGTAGAATAAAGAGTCAAAGCTATACTGGCTATTCCGTGGAAAATACAGTTTATACCACCTAATAAAAAGGCATATCTGCTTACGTTTGAATTTAAGAATTTTACAATCATTGAAATATATAAGGGAAATACTACATACCACTCCGGCTTGAAAATAATATGTCCTGCTATCAATAATAAAGTTGCAATAATTGCTAAAATTTCATTAAATTTAATTTTTCTTACTTTCATTATTTTTCCTCTTTCATTTTACGACGCAATTCTGTAAAGCTTAATCCGTAATGTTTTTTTATAATCCGTGAAAGTTGTCGCTGTGAGTAACCTGTGATTTTAGCAATATCCTGAAATGTATATTGCAAATTGTTAACAAGGTTATCTATAAGAACAGTTACACTTTCATCATTTCTTTTTACCAGAGTTGTATCACTAAGCATATGATTAAATATGTGATAAATAATACCGGATGCTACAGACTTTAATTGGCAAATCCCTAAAAAGCTTTCATACAGACTTATATTCTGGAACACAAAAATATCTTCACTTGATATTTCAGGAATAACTAAGGGTTTTAATGAATTTTCCTCTAAAGCAACTATAACTTTATCGTAAAATAATATGTCCCCTTTTATTTTGGAAACTGTAAAAGCTAAAGTAGCAGGCGGGTTTTTAGAAACATCAAAGTCCGCAACTGTTTTGTGATTTACATTTGGTGGAATTATAACAATTTCATCATTATTAAAACATATACTTTTCTCCGAAAAATCATATTTTCGTTGTTTGTCAGTACAATAGTGAAGCTCATAGTAGTTGTGTCTGTGCCACACTGAAGAAAGGTCAGATAAGTCGTTGATTTTTATACCAAAAAAAGAAATTTTTGTATCTCCGTAAACCAAAGATATAATATCAACTAAACGCTCCAAAAAATCACCCTTTCAAACAATATAAAACCAGCACTACTATTACATCATATTTTACCAGCGAAGTATATAATATTTTTTGTTGGAAATCAATTGAAATCAGGACATTTTTCTCCAAAAATGTCATAACCGATAATATAAAAAGAGGCAGCCAATAATTTATATAGCTACCTCTTTTGAAAATTATATTCTATCAATCCTGTGGTTTCTCCACATTAGGGCAAGTAAGTTCTGCCACTCTGTAAGAAGAATATGCCCAGTTAATAGCGTTTTTGATAATCTTCTGAATTTCAGGAATATGGTATGTAGGATGGCTTTCATGTCCCGGCTGGAAGTAGAACACCTTGCCATACTCTCTTCTCCAACAACAACCGGAACGGAACACCTCTCCCGGTGAGAAAGACCCTATAAATACCAATTTATCAGGCTCAGGAATACCAAATGGTTCACCATACATTTCCTCCATGGGAATTGTAACATGCTCCGGAATACCTTCAGCGATAGGATGAGATGGATCTATTACCCATAAATACTCTTTATCCTCCGATTCTCTCCAATGAAGATTACAAGATGTTCCCATTAATGTCTTAAACAACTTGGAGTGATGTGCAGAATGAAGGAATATAATACCCATGCCACGGCGAACAGCATCAGCAACCATTGCTACAGCCTCATCAGGAACCATGTGATGAGTACAATGACCCCACCAAAGCATAACATCTGTATTATCAAGAAGTTCTCTTGTAATACCTGCATTCTCATTGAGAGTTCCGTCAGCTTCATACAAAGTAACAGTTGTTACCTCAAATTCATCCTTCAAAAAGCTTTCTAAATATTTATGAATTCCATCAGGATAATGTTCTAATACATTAGGCTGTTTCCACACACCTTCATGACAAAATTCATTCCAAACAGTAACCTTAATCATAATTACCCTCCTTAAATCTTACAATTTATTGCATTACCTGTTTCAGCAGACTCAAAAGCTGCTTCCATTACCTTCATTACACGAAGAGCCTGTTCAGCTTTAATAGTAAGTTCAGCGCCTTCAATAGCAGCTACCAACTGCTCGTAAACCACCATAAGATCATCATCCACATCCATAGGTTCAGACAACTTTATAGTTTCCACAGAATCAGGATGACGGGGTGCCATTGTCTTAGTAGGACCTGCTTTTGTCATAAATATTTCTTCTTCCCATACATTTGCTTTGTCAACCACTCTTATTATTTCACCTTCACAGCCCCAGTCATTAATCTTTAAGGTGCCGTCAGTACCTAAAACATACCAACGAGGCTTTGTAATATAGTTGTTTGTAGCAACTTCAATAAAAGCAGTCAATCCGTCTTCAAAAGTCAGAGACAAATGGAAGTTATCATCCACCTCAGGATAGTCAATCTTATACATTTTACAGAAAACATTGGTAACAGCGGACTTATTCATATACATAAGCTGGTCAATAAGGTGTACACCCCAGTCCAACATCATACCACCGCCTAAGTGCTTTAAGGTTCGCCAACCGCTGGGCATACCACGTGAACCTTCCACACGGGATTCAATATGATAAGCTTTTCCTATCATACCCTCTTCCACACAACGCTTCATAAGAACAAAATCCTTATTTGTTCTTCTGTTTTGGTCAATGGTAAAAACCTTACCTGTTTCCTTAGCCACAGCCATAACTTCTTCTAATTCGGCAGAAGACATAGTTACAGGTTTCTCACAGATAACATGCTTACCATGACGAAGAGCGTCAATACTGATTTCAGCGTGTACATCATTTGTAGCCGCTACCAATACAATATCAATTTCAGGATCTGATAAAAGTGCCTCTCTTGACTCATATGTTATAAGTCCGTTGTTTCTCGCAAACTCATGTCTTGCTTCGTTAAGGTCGTAAACACCCTTAACCTTAACTCTTGCACCTTCTCTTCTGTTAATGCAAACTAAGTGTGCATTACCCATGCCACCATAGCCAATAATACCTAATTTATAAATCTTACTCATTTTAAGCCCACCACATTTCTCCGGCTTTCTTTGTAATCAATACTTCCTTCAGGAAAGAAATAGCCTTCTCAAGTCCCTCTTCAGGAGACATTAAAGCATCTTCATGCTCAATACTTATAGAACCATCATAACCTACTGCTTTAAGTGTGGAAATCATATCATTCCAAACCTGTTTACTGTGTCCGTAACCAACTGTTCTAAACACCCAAGAACGCCCTAAAATATCTCCATAGCTCTTAGTATCTAAAACACCGTTTACAGAAGTATTTCTCTCGTCAATCTTTGTATCTTTTGCATGGAAATGATAAATTGCGCCCCTCAACTCCTTAATAGCCTCTACAGGGTCAATTCCCTGCCAGAAAAGATGAGATGGGTCAAAGTTAGCACCGATTATATCACCCACTGCCTCTCTTAATTTAAGGCAGGTTTCAGGGTTGTAAACCACAAAGCCCGGGTGCATTTCAAAAGCAATCTTAGAAACACCGTGAGCTTTTGCAAAAGCAGCAGTTTCCTTCCAGTAGGGAATAACTTTTTCATTCCACTGCCAGTCAAGAATCTCTGTAAAATCATCAGGCCATGCACATGTAACCCAGTTTGGATTTTTAGATTCCTCACAGTCGCCGGGGCAACCTGCAAAGCCTATAATTGTACCTACACTCAAAGCTTCACAAACTAAAATCGCGTCTTTAAATTCTTTATCAAACTTAGCTGCAATTTCTTTATTTGGATGTAATGGATTTCCGTGACAAGCAATGGCGGAGATACTTACATCATATTTAGCCATAAGAGCTTTGAATTCAGCAATCTTCTCAGGCTTACCTAAAAGCTCTTCAGCTTTAAGATGATTGTTTCCGGGATAACCACCTGCACCGATTTCCATTTCATGAACATCATGATCCTTAAGAAACTTCAAAGCTTCTTCAAACGTATATCCTCCGAAAACCGGATTCATAACACCTAATATCATAATTTCACCTCTTCACCAAGTTCAGCAGACTTGTACATAGCCTCTAAAATTCTAACCATGTTTACACCCTGTTCAGGCACAAAATCAGGTTCTTCTTTACCAAGAACAACATTGTAGAAATGTCTTAAGTTCTGGACATGACCCCATTCACCACCTGCAAGGTTAGGAACATAGTCTACTGTAACACCGTTTTCCTCAGTGAAAATCTTAAATCTTCCGTCTCTGGTGTCATTTGTTGCACCGGCCTTTGTACCACGAAGATCGATATAGTTCTTCTCGTACTCAATGTTAGATGCCCAAGAGAATTCAATCTGCATTGTGCATCCGTTATCAAAACGAATAAATCCGAAAGCTAAATCTTCAACGTCGAATGTTCCGTTACTTACTGCATCACCAAATTTAGCATGAGCTGAATCTGCACCTGCATCATTATCTGCAAACTTACGGTATGTAGCACCGGTAACAGAAACCGGTTTTGGGTTACCCATTAACCAGATAGCCAGGTCAATCATATGTACGCCAAGGTCAATTAACGGACCGCCACCGGACTGAGCTTTAGTTGTGAACCAACCACCTTTACCCGGAATACCTCTTCTTCTGTGCCAACCGGCTCTGGCTGTGTAAATCTCACCCATTTTACCGTCAGCAATATATTTCTTTAAGAATTTGGAATAGTCATTGTAACGGTTGTTTCTCATAACCATAAGATGTTTACCGTTTTTCTCAGCAGCATCCTTCATCTTCATTGCTTCTGCCACAGATACAGCATCAGGTTTTTCACAGAATACATGGATACCTTTGTTAAGAGCAGCCACAGCAATTATTGAATGAAGATAGTTTGGAGTACAGATATCAATTGCATCCAGTTCAACTTTCTCAAGCATTTCTTCGTAGCTTTCATAACAAACAGATGCCGGAAGTCCTATTCTTGATGCAGAACCTTCAGCTCTGGAAAGTATGATATCACAAAATGCTACAATTTCCACTTCAGGATTGTCTATATAGTAAGGGAAATGCACGCTTGAAAATATTCCACCACAACCTACAATACCAACTTTAAGTTTCTTGTTATTCATTTTTAATTCACCTTCCGCAACAAAATTACTTTTCGAAATTTTATAAGTTAAGTATAGTATATCACAATTTTTTGTTGTATAATATATTTTGTTAATAATATCATTTTTTTGTCATAAGGTATTTTTCATGGCTTTACGAATCGAAGAAACAAGATACGAAAATAAGTACTCACAAGAAGGTTTCCAGTTTCCTATTCATTGTTTGCATCTTCAGGTAGACAAACATGAAAAAAAAGCAATATATCCTCATTATCATGAGTATATAGAAGTCCTGTATGCCATAGATGCTGATTGTGACGTTTTCATTAACGGAAACACCTGTACATTTAGAACAGGAGATTTATTAATTATCAACTCCGGAGAAAATCACGATATTATTTTCGAACGTAGCAATGCTTCATATATTGTAATAAAAGTATTACCTGAAATATTATATTCAAGTGAACAACCTGTTTTCGAAATGAAGTATACAATTCCTTTTCTGATTGAAAACTCTAAAAACAAAAGATATTTTACAAAAGAAGAATTAGGGAACGACTATATCCATGATATCATTATCCATATAATGAACGAATGGAATAATAAAGAATATGGATATGAGTTATCCATAAGGGCTGATATTCTGAAAGTATTTTTATGGGTTCTTCGCTATTGGCACAAACATGAATTAAATGCACTTTCCCAGTTTGACTATTCTGATGAATCTTTAAGAATAATCCAACAGGCTTTAGAGTACATATCAAAGAATTATGCAACACTTACAGAAACAGAGGTAGCTAACTATTGCAATTTAAGCTATAGTTATTTTTCCCGTATGTTTAAAAAAATCATGCACCAAAGTTTTTCCGAATATCTGACACAATACAGAATTACCAAGGCTGAACAACTACTTTCTGCTACAGATAAATCCATATCTGAAATTGCAGGAACAGTTGGTTTTTCAACTCCAAGTTACTTCATTCAGCAATTCAAAAACAAAAAAGGTATCTCTCCTAAACAATTCAGGCTGAGATTTGTAAGAAACTCAACACCATAATGAAGCAAGTTTTTTTCTTAATTCTTCATCAGACATATTCTGAATGTTCACCAACAATGTTATACCCATATCTCTGGCACGATTTATAAAAAAGCGACCGAAATCGTTATCACTTAAAGAATTTACAACCAAAGCCTTCTTGGCGTTTTTACCGCCAAATCGTTCTGCAACCATGGAAAGTTTATAAAGTTCATCCATTTCCACAATTCCGTTTTTACAGGAAACAAACACAGGAGTCATTCCATGCATCAGGACAACATCTATTTCATTCTCAGTATCGTAATCTTCGTCTATACCGTCCCAATCAATTGTTACACTGGTCATGACATCATTATATATTAAATTTCCATTTGCATCTTTCAGCCCGGAAGCCTCAGTGTAAATTTTCAATTCCAGCGCCAGACCTGCTTTAGTAAGGCATTTTCTCACCTGGCTATTCTTATATTCAATTACAAATCCCTTTTCATTTCTGTAAAATTTCTTAATTAAGCCGGCTTTTTTTAAATCTTCAACTATATTTCTGTAAATTTTACACTTTTCGTTACAATTCCCTGTATAAGTTATGGTCTCAAAAGTGTTTATCTGCCCGTTCCATTTACGGACGTTTTTCTTACAGATACTCCATATAGCAGCTACATCTTCACAAAAATCCGGCGTCATATTCCAAGAATATGTAGTAGGTTCCCCGCCATGAAGTTGTATATTTTCCTTAACAGAAAGCACCGCATCACCCTTTGAACATCTTCGGACGTCTATGTTTCTATCAGGATATCTTTCCAGTACAATACCTAAAGCTACACATAAAATGTTTTCCCCACCGGAAATCTCAAAAATAAATTCGTTATTTATGTTTACAATTTCTTCCAGTAAAGAAACCGCATCCTGTAGATTACTTCTGGAAACAGATTTGCAAATAAACTCCGGATTATATCCCCGCTCATTAAAAAGTCGTCTGTATCTTTTTACATACTTCTCCATAAGTCTGCGATCAGGACCTATCAACAAAATCTTCTCCGGAGTATCTTTAAGGCTTGAACATATATTTTCGATAACATTTTTATCAAAAAATTCTACATAAGTCATACAACTATCAAACCTGCCATTTCTTCCTTTGAGATCCTATAAACCTCTCCCGGCATTTTACCGAGAGCTTCCACCACGGCACTTTTCTCATAGGGACAACCCTTCAGCGCCAAAGCGAAATCTTCACTTTCCACTGTACCAAAAAAGTCACCTGTAACAGAAATATCTTTAATAAGACCTTTGGCCACAGAAATATTGAATTCCATTTTACCGCCGGTAAAATACCCTTTTCTCTGTATGCTGTATTTAGGTGAACCACCATAAATAGCGGCGTAATTATTAAACTTTTCGTCAGCAATTTTCTGAACTCGATCTCTCTCTTCAGCTGTTAGGTCATAAACAGCTCCGTCACCTAAAAGTCCTGCCACCATTTTCTCCTTGAACACTTCTCCCGGCAAAGGTTTTTCCATGTGTTCAGAAATATTCGTAACTCTGTCTCTTACAGACTTTATGCTTTTAGAAATAATCTTCTGAGGATCCACTGTTGTAGATTCCACCAACGGCACCATATCTGTGGCATACAGCAAAGTACCGTGGTGAACTGTATAGCCACCGTGAATATATTGAGAGTTTCCGGAAAATTTTTTTCCTTCAATCACCAGGTCGTTTCTGCCGTTAAATCCTGCACCCGGCACTCCCATGTCATGTAAAACATCTATTACAGGTAAAATAAACTGTTTAAAATCAATTCCCTCATTTTCGGATTTAGTAATAAAAGAAAACTGCCAGCAACCGGGGTCCTGATATACAGTTCCTCCTCCGGACATTCTTCTGCAGATATTTATGTTGTGGGTTTTAGCATACTCTATATTTATTTCTTCCAATGGATTCTGGTATTTTCCCACAACCAATGTAGGACTGCTGTTCCAGAAAAGAAGCACTGTATCAGAAGGCTTTTTTTCAGTCACAAGCCAGTATTCCATTGCAAGATTGTAATAAATATTCTGTGATTTAGTATCAATGTATATCATACTTCAATTTCACCTATGGCCTGTCCCGGTAAGATTTCATCCCCTTCTTCAAAAAGCCATTTACCCATAATACCACTGTCTTCAGCTTCTATTTCATTAACGACTTTGTCAGCCTCAACTTCATAAAGAACCTCACCTTTTTCTACCGGTTCTCCTTCTTCTTTGTTTACAGCTACAAGCACATATTCTTTGATATCTTTACCTAACTCCGGTAATTTGATTGTTTTTTTCATTGTATACCTCCCGGAAAACATCTTCCGCAAATTCACCTATGTATTCCTTTTTATCACTATCAATAACTATTCCTGCTTCTATTTTTAAGTACAGCTCTTTATTCTCCGGGTAAAATTCAAACTTAGGTCCTTTCCCTATATTCCACTGTCTTGTCAGGTATTTTTCTTCTTTCAACTTGGAAACTTCTGCAATCACATCTTCTCCAGCAGCAGTTTCACAGCCATTTTTGCCCATTAAAGCCGTTTTAAACTTCTCTTTGAACTCTTCTATAGAATTATATCCATCACCTTGTAAATGTTCTATTATATTTGTTACAGGACTTGGAACTGATCCAACCGCCTTACAAATCATTTTACCGGGAGCAGGTTTTAATAGACCTCGCAAATTTTTGAGATCCGCATTATAAAGTAAGGTGCCGTGATGAAGTACCCTGTCTTTTTTTACCGCCTGGGCACTTCCCGATATTTTCATGTTATCTATGGCAATGTCACACACATTTCTTTTGTGGGCAGGAACACCTATGTTGTTAAGCGCATCTATAACCGGGGTAAGAAAACTATCATAATCTAAGTTCTCCCCTTCATTCCTTTTACGAATAATAGAATAATTAAGATTTCCCCGATCGTGATACACCGTGCCACCACCCGTGTTTCTTCTTATTACAGGAATGCTCTGCTCATATGCCAACGGCATGTTTATTTCCTGAAATACATTCTGATATCTACCGCAAATGAGGCTGGGATCATTAACCCACAAAAGAAGTATATCCTCTTCCGGGTTACAGTGTTCAAATATATATTCTTCAAAAGCCTGATTGTAAAATGGATCAGTAGCATCATTTCTTATATATAACATATAGTGTACCTCTTCCTTATGATACAACAAAAAACCGCCTCGGACAAGCCGAAGCGGTTTCTATTATTATTGAATTTCAGGAAATTATACTCCAAGTCTCTTCTTAAGAGCTTCATACTGAGCTTTGATTTCTTCAGGAAGCTTCTCAAACTTAGCAAGGTGTGCAGCCTGATCCTTAACTTCCTCTGTCCATGAATCCATATCGATAGACAAAAGGCCTTTAAGTGTATCCAAGTCAATATCTGTACCATCAAGATCGATATCCTCTGCCTTAGGCAAGTAACCGATAGGAGACTCAACAGCATCAACTTCTCCGTTACATCTAGCCAAGATCCAGAGCAATACTCTCAGGTTATCACCGAAACCAGGCCAGATGAACTTGCCTTCTTCGTTTGTTCTGAACCAGTTAACATTGAAGATCTTTGGTGGGTTAGGAATCTTCTTACCCATTTCCAACCAGTGCTTGAAGTAGTCACCCATGTTGTAACCACAGAATGGCAACATTGCCATTGGGTCTCTTCTTACAACACCTACAGCACCTGTAGCAGCAGCTGTTGTTTCAGAAGCCATTGTAGCACCTACGAATACACCGTGCTCCCAATCGAATGACTGGTATACCAATGGAGCAACCTTAGCACGACGGCCACCGAATACGATAGCAGAAACAGGAACGCCATTAGGATCTTCGAATTTATCAGAAATACATGGACAATGCTTTGCAGGAGCTGTAAATCTTGAGTTAGGATGAGCAGCCTTAACACCGCTATCTGGTGTCCATGGTTTATCGAGCCAGTCAATTGCCTGTGCAGGTGGATTCTTATCCATACCTTCCCACCAAACTGTTCCGTCCGGCTTCAAGCAAACGTTTGTAAAGATTGTATCTTTCTGACATGTGAGAAGTGCATTAGGGTTGGACTTCATACTTGTACCAGGAGCAACACCGAAGAAACCAGCTTCAGGGTTTACTGCCCAGAGTCTACCGTCTTTACCAATACGGAGCCAAGCAATATCGTCACCTACTGTCCATACCTTGTAACCCATTTCCTCATATTTCTTTGGTGGAATGAGCATTGCCAAGTTTGTCTTACCACAAGCACTTGGGAAAGCAGCTGTAATGTACTGTACATCGCCTTTTGGATTCTCAACGCCTAAAATAAGCATGTGCTCAGCCATCCATCCTTCCTGACGACCTAACCAGCTGGCAATACGGAGAGCAAAACACTTCTTACCTAAAAGAACATTTCCGCCGTAAGCAGAGTTAATAGACCAAATTGTGTTATCCTCCGGGAAGTGACAGATATATCTGTTCTCAGGATCTACATCCTTTTTAGCATGGAGACCTTTAATGAAGTGAGCAGAATCGCCAAGGAAGTCCATAGCAACTTTACCCATTCTGGTCATAATTCTCATGTTAAGTACTACGTAGATACTGTCTGTAAGCTCAATACCAACTTTGCTGAATTCAGAGCTTGCAGGTCCCATAATGTAAGGAATAACGTACATTGTACGGCCCTTCATAGCGCCTGCGTACAAAGCACCTAACTTAGCATATGCAGCACTCTTATCCATCCAGTTGTTGGTTGGGCCTGCATCTTCTTTCTTTTCAGTACAGATAAATGTACGACCTTCTACACGAGCAACGTCATTCTCTGCTGTTCTATGATAAAGACAACCGGGTAATACTTCCTGGTTAAGCTCAATCATTTCACCTGTAGAAATAGCCTCTTTTGTAAGGCGTTCTCTTTCTTCTTCAGAACCATCACACCAAACAATATTATCAGGCTGTGTCAGGGCTGCCATCTGTTCAACCCAGTCTTTTACATAAATGTTATTATACATAGTTGTACCTCTTTCCTGAAATATTTTTATTGAAATTCAATTTTTCACAAGTACATTATACACAGAAACTGCCTATAACGCAATCGTTGTAATAATCAGTTTTCAAATTTTTTACATAATAAGTCAGCAAGCTGTCCAAACTCTTCCGGACTTAATGTTTCGCCTCGGATTTTTTCATCTTTGCCCATCACTGAAAGTGCCTCCAGGACTTTCTGACGGTCTACACCAATATAGCTTGCATTAGCTAATGAATTTGTAAGCATTTTACGACGTTGACTGAAAGATGCTTTAACCACTTTAAAGAAATAGTCTCTGTCTTTAAGCTCAAAGGGAGCTTCTTTTCTGATATCCAATTTTACCACACAGGAATCAACCCCTGGCTGAGGTATAAAGCAGTGTGGCGGTACGATAAACGCTATACTGCTTTCGGAAAAGTATTTTACTGAAACAGACAAGGCGCCATAATCCTTACCACCTGGCTTTGCTGTCATTCTCTGTCCTACTTCTTTCTGAACCATGAACACCATTTTTTCAAGCTTTGGAAGTTCCATTTCCAACAAGCTCATAATTATCGGTGTAGTTATATAATAAGGCAGATTTGCTACAACCTTTATACGCTTAAGGCCTAAAGGCTCCAGATACTTTTCAACAATCTCCTTTTTAATATCAACTTTCAAAATATCGTTATTGATAATCTCCACATTTGAATGGAGTGCCTTAATAACACCTAATGGTTCCATCAGGTGTTTATCAATTTCTACAGCACAAACAAATCCGGCTCTTTCCGCCATGGCATCTGTCATAATACCAAGACCGGGACCGATTTCAATTACCAAGTCTTCCGGTCCCAGTTCTGCTGTGTCCAAAATATTCTCTACAACGTCAGAATCGGTCAGAAAATTCTGACCGAGTGACTTTATCGGACGTACGTCGTACGCCTTCATTTTATCCCTTGTATTAAACATAAGTACTTCTCTAAATTATCTTAAATCAAAAATATCAACTGACTGATCTTCCAGTACATAGATATTTACATACTTGACGCCCCATCTGTTACATTCTGACTCACTGTTTTTGTAAAGGTCAATAATGTTACCTTTAATGGATCCGCCTGTATCTCCGGCAATAGCATATCCATAGTCTCCTGCTCCATTGATTCCCTCAATGTAAACTTTAGTTCCCATTGGAATAACTGAAGGGTCTACCGCGATTACACCAACCTGTGCATACATACCTGATGCTGTTGCGTGTCCCCACTTCTCACAAGCAGTATAAGCTGTAGCCTTGAAAGAAGAATAAACCTTTGTATAAGGAATAGCTTTACCCTTACCTGTTACTGTCTGCTGTTTTGTACCGTAAATTACAATCTTGTTTACAGGTTCTGTTGTTACTTCACTGGTCACGAGATCCTTTGAAATAATCTGACCATCAATTTTCTTAATTACATACTTAACAGTACGAATACCATTGACACCCTGCTGAACAACTTTTGAGTTTCCTTCGTACATGCTATTGTCTGCCCTGTACTCTGTTTCAAACTCTTCTGTCCATTCAACTATTTCATAGCTTGTTTCTATTTTTGCAGTTGGCGCCTGTGTGTCAACACTTGTCATCGTTTCAATGTCACTTCTGTCTGCAACATTGATGCTCTCGAAATCCGCAGGCTGATAAGAAATCTCAGGGAACTCATAGGATATTCCCGGAACAGATAACACAGTCTCGTTCTTTTGTGTAATATCAATAGAATCCACAGTTGACATTAACGCGTTTGTATCACAGCTTACAATCATGTTGTCTTCAAGCTTAATACCTGCATCAAGCAACGCTTCTTCCACAGTTATCTCATCAGTAGTTAATTCAATCAATTCTCCATTGAAATTGACTGAGACAGTTTTTACGTCTTCAGCGTATACTGTTACTGCCAAACAAATTGATGCTATCAATGCACCACACATAATCAAGGGATAACGCAGCATTTTTAATTTTTTTAATACTTTGCTTTTATTAAACCTCAAAACTTTACCTCCTGAAACCTTTTGGTTACATAAGCCATACTAACAAAGGCTTTGAAGGGGTGTCAACCCAAATTCATAATTTGGTTACATTTTGTTATAATAATTCTCCTAATTTTTTCCTGTATTTACCATTTTTTATCAATATATGTATATTTCTGGTAATTTTGTATGTTTTTTTCCAGCTTTTTTCTATATATTTTTCATAATAAATACCATTTTTTGGAAGTTTTTACTTTAGTCCAAAAAAGTCTTTTGTGTTGTTTCTTGTAATCTCAAAAACAGAGTCCAATGAAACGGACTTAATCTCTGCAATTTTCTTAGCCGTAAAAGGTATCAATTCCGAATCATTTCGCTTTCCTCTATAAGGCACCGGTGTCATATAGGGACAATCTGTTTCCAGCAAAATTCTCTCTAATGGTATCACCTCTAAAGCTTCAATTATGTGTCTTGCGTTTTTAAATGTAACTGCACCGCCAATAGAAACATAATAGTCTCTTTTCATTATAATTTTCGCCATTTCTCTGCTTCCGGAATAACAATGAATAAGGCATCCACATTCATCAGCTTTTTCTTCCTGTAAAATATCCAGCGTATCCTGATGGGCTTCCCTATCGTGGACAACTACAGGTTTTGAAATCTTACGTGCCAATCTTATATGTTCTCTGAATACCTGTTTTTGTCTGTCTCTGGGGCTGAAATCATAATGATAATCAAGACCTATCTCTCCTACTGCCACACATTTAGGATGTTTTGCCATTTCTTCTATTTCACCCATATCCTCATCCTTAAAAAGCGCGGCACAATGAGGATGAACACCGATATTTGCATATAAAAAAGGATATTGTTCCGCCATAGAAAGTATTAGTTCAGCAGTCTTAACATCCTGAGCTGCATCAATCACTGCCTCACAACCTGCTTTTTGTATTTTTTCAAAAATTTCCACTCTGTCAGCATCAAAAGCTTCGTCTTCATAGTGGGCATGTGCATCTATAAACATAAAAACTCCTTCATATATTAATAAGCATTGGTTTAAACCCTAAATAGTCACCTGAAACCAGATGATATTCAGTTATACTATCATCTGATATTTTACCGTTAAAAGCATATTTCAGTGATGGACCATGCAGATGTCCGTAGTAACACTGTTTCACTTTGTATTTCTCCATCAACTCAGTAAAACCACTTACCTCAGCTTTATTATTAAACGGAGGAAAATGGGTAAAACAAATTATGTTTTCTGACTTTTCCGCCCCTGCCTTTAATGACAGCTCCAATCTTTGTATTTCTCTTAAATATATCTTTGTATCCTGATCTGAAAAATTGGCTGTATCCCAGCCTCCCGGGCACTTCCAGCCACGGGTACCACACAGGCATGAATTTTTTTCTTCTATATATATATAGTTATTATGAAGAAACTCAATGGAATCAAGCTTGTTCGTACTTTTAAGTTCCTTTAGCTTGTTCATTGTTCCCCACCAATATTCGTGATTACCTTTAAGTAAAATCTTTTTGCCGGGCAATTCTTCTATATATATAAGGTCCGGTAAAGCCTCTTCGGCGGACATGCCCCAGGAAATATCGCCCGGAATTATAACAACATCTTCATCCTTAACTGTAGCTGTCCAATATTCAGTTATTTTCTCCTGATGATTCGTCCATTTTTCACCGAATATATCCATAGGTTTGTCAACTGCTATGGAAAGATGCAAATCACCAATTGTGTAAATATTCATTTATTACTCTCCCTTAAAGCCTCATAAACAGATTCTGCTGCTTTAACATTCATTCCGGAAACACCGGCCAACTCTTCAACTGTAGCTTTTTTCATAGCCGCATAGGTACCAAAATGCTTAAGTAAGGCAATTTTACGTTTTTCGCCTATGCCGGAGACTCCGTCTAATATAGACTTTCTGTATCTTTTTTCAGTCAGTTTTCTGTTGTATTCAACAGCAACTCTGTGGGTTTCATCCTGGATGCTACTTACAAAGTGCCACAAATCAGGCTCCTCTTTCAGCGGAATCTCACCTGTTTCGCCTATCAATGCCCTTGTTCTGTGTCGGTCATCTTTAACCATCCCCCAAACAGGAACATTAAGCCCAAAACTCTCAATTACAGCTTTAGCAGCGTTTGTCTGACCTATTCCACCATCTATAAGAACCAAATCAGGTTTCTCTTCAAAGCCTTTGTCTCCCTGTAAAAGGTGGGTAAAACGTCTTCGGATAGTTTCCACCATGGAACCTACATCGTTTTGTTCATGAATATCTTTCATCTTAAAGCGGCGATAATCCTGTTTAAATGGCTTCCCGTCCTTGAAAACCACCATGGATGCATTAATTTCGCTACTTCCTAAATTGGATATGTCGTATGCCTCAATTCGTCTTGGTACTTCCGAAAGATGTAAAATACTTCTTAAACTCTCCAGCACTTTCAAATCCTGAACTTTTATTTTATTACCCTTTGATTCAAAGTTAAGAAGTGTTATTGCCGCATTATTTCTTACCATCAGGGTGATTTTACGCATTTCTCCCCGTTTAGCGTTAATTATAGCACACTTTTTTCCTGATAGCACAAAAAGCATTTTTTCCGTTAATTCCCGCTCTTTTTCGTCAATTTCCGGGTCAGTATATATTTTAGAAGGAATAAGTTTATTATTACTGTAAAATTGGGTTATAAAGGCAAGAATCAGGTCTTTTTCTGCTTCTTCACCACTATCTTCTAAAATATAGAATTCTCTTCCTAATATTTTACCGCCACGCATAAAGAAAATCTGAATGCAGGCATTTTTTTGATTTTTAGCAACAGAAATCACATCACAGTTGTCTCCGCTGATTTTTTCAACCTTTTGTTCCTGTGCAATTCTGTCGAAAGCTTTTAATTTATCTCTTAATTTAGCCGCCAGTTCAAAGTTAAGTTCCTCGGCAGCCTGCTTCATTTCTGTCTCAATAGTTTTCCTTACCTCTCCGGTCTTACCGCTTAAAAAATCGCACATACCTTTTACATGTTTCATGTATTCCTCATGACTTATTTTCCCTTTACAAGGGCCACTGCAAAGGCCTATGTGGTAATTGAGACATACTCTTCCCTTATTTCCTGTTCCTGATGCTTTATTACACAATCTTAGAGGGAAAAGACTTCTTAAGGAGTTAATAGTTGTATAAACGGCATCACTGCTGCAAAAAGGGCCAAAATACTTGCATCCGTCATTTTCTGTTTTTCTTGCCAGCACTGCTTTGGGATATTCTTCGTTTAATGTTACCTTTATATATGGAAAACCTTTATCGTCTTTAAGAAGTACATTATATTTAGGACTGTACTTTTTTATAAGATTACATTCCAGAACCAATGCTTCATACTCACTGTCCGTAACTATGTATTCAAACCTTTCAATGAGAGAAATCATGTTGGTAATACGCTGGTTATGACCTGTTTTCTGAAAATATGAGCTTAATCGCCTTTTCAGGTTAACTGCTTTTCCTACATACATAACCACATCATCCCGGTCATGCATAAGATACACACCGGGCTTTTCAGGAACTCTTTTAAGTTCTTCTTTCGGATCAAACATTATACTCTCCAAATAGTTACTTAATATAATTATTTTACCATGATAAATATTAAAGAGGCAAGTTTAAACCCGCCTCTTATCAATTTAAGAATTAACCTGTTTTGCTGCTCCGGAAGCATTTTTAATATCTTCACCTATATCCTGAACACCCTGACCGATGTCTTCTCCTAAGTTTCCATTACCATCAGTTGCGTTGGGCATCTGTGTGCTAGGTGCTGTTGCCTTTGGCTGTTCAGTGCCCGGTGCTCTGGTAGCCGTGGGAGCTTTGCTGGGGGAATTTTCAATTTTGCCGTCATCCATCCGACATCCGCAGAAAAAGGCAAACATAAAAACCGCCAGTACACAGATAATTATCATTTTAAAAGCTTTCATTTTAACCCTCCCTTTCAGGAGTTATTATGAATCATTTTTTTAAAATTATTCAAAAAAAGAGCCATCGCATAAACGACGGCTCTTAAAAGCAATATCAAATTATTCGATGATGCTTGTTACAGTACCGGAAGCAACTGTTCTACCACCCTCACGGATAGCGAATCTCAAGCCTTCTTCCATAGCGATCTGTGTGATCAACTGAACTTCGATTTCAACGTTGTCACCAGGCATAACCATCTCTGTACCAGCTGGCAATGTGATAGTACCTGTAACGTCTGTTGTTCTGAAGTAGAACTGTGGTCTGTAGTTTGTGAAGAATGGGCTGTGACGGCCACCTTCATCTTTAGTCAAAACGTAAACCTGACCCTTGAAGTGTGTATGTGGGTTGATTGTACCTGGTTTTGCCAATACCTGACCTCTTTCGATTTCAGTTCTCTGGATACCTCTCAACAATGCACCGATGTTGTCACCAGCATAAGCTTCGTCAAGGAGCTTTCTGAACATTTCAACACCAGTAATAACTGTCTTCTTTCTCTCGTCAGACAAACCAACGATTTCAGCTTCGTCACCAACACGAACTGTACCTCTCTCTACTCTACCTGTAGCAACTGTACCACGACCTGTGATTGTGAATACGTCCTCAACAGGCATCAAGAAAGGAAGATCAGCTGCTCTCTCAGGAGTAGGAATGTACTCGTCAACTGCAGCCATCAATTCGTTGATGCAAGCATACTCAGGAGCATTAGGATCTTCAGATGCACACTCCAAAGCTTTCAAAGCGGAACCTCTGATGATCGGAATATCATCACCTGGGAATTCGTACTTGCTAAGCAAGTCTCTGATTTCCATCTCGGAAAGGTCTAACAATTCCTGATCTTCTTCAGAAAGCTGATCGCACTTGTTCATGAATACTACGATGTAAGGAACACCTACCTGACGAGCCAAGAGGATGTGCTCTCTTGTCTGAGCCTGTGGGCCATCAGGACCGGAAACCAAAAGGATAGCGCCGTCCATCTGAGCAGCACCAGTGATCATGTTCTTAACATAGTCAGCATGTCCTGGGCAGTCAACGTGAGCGTAGTGACGGTTAGCTGTCTCGTACTCAACGTGAGAAGTATTAATCGTGATACCTCTTGCTCTTTCCTCTGGAGCATTGTCGATCTGGTCGTATGCTCTTACTTCAGCACCACCAGCCAAAGCCAAAACTTTAGTGATAGCAGCTGTCAAAGTTGTCTTACCATGGTCAACGTGACCGATAGTACCAATATTTACATGTGGTTTTGTTCTTTCGAACTTAGCTTTTGCCATTTTAAACTTCCTCCTTATGAATAATTACATAATTTCTAAATTATATAGCGCATAGTGTAATAATACACAATTTTACGCATATAAGCAAGTGTTTTTTTGATTATCTCAAAAAAACACTGCTATATTACAATTAGGCTTTGTTCTTGCTCGCCAATACTGTCTCCTGAACGTTTCTTGGCACCTCTTCGTAGTGACTTGGTTCCATAGAGAACGCACCACGACCCTGTGTCATAGAACGGAGAGCTGTAGCATAACCGAACATTTCTGCCAATGGAACCTGAGCTGTAACAGCCTTAGCACCACCAACATCTTCCATGCCTTCGATTTTACCTCTTCTGGAGCTGAGTGTACCAATAACGTCACCCATGTACTCCTCAGGAATGTTAACACTAACCTTCATGATAGGTTCAAGCAATACAGGATCTGCTTTCTTACAAGCCTCTTTAATAGCCATAGAACCGGCAATCTTAAAGGCCATTTCAGAAGAGTCAACATCGTGGTAAGAACCATCTACCAATGCAACCTTAATATCCATTACCTGGAATCCGCCCAAGACACCTGTCTGTAAAGCTTCCTGGATACCCTGGTCAACAGGTCCGATGTATTCCTTAGGAATAACACCACCAACGATTTTGTTCTCGAATAAGTAGCCTTCGCCTCTTTCTCTTGGTTCGATCTCAATTACACAATGACCGTACTGACCACGACCACCTGACTGACGAACGAACTTACCTTCCTGGCGAACTGCCTTACGGATACCTTCACGGTAAGCAACCTGTGGGTTACCAACGTTAGCTTCAACTTTGAACTCTCTCAAAAGTCTGTCAACAATAATTTCAAGGTGCAACTCACCCATACCTTCGATAATTGTCTGACCAGACTCTTCATCAGTGTGAACACGGAATGTTGGGTCTTCTTCAGCCAATTTCTGAAGTGCAATAGACATCTTCTCCTGACCAGCCTTAGTCTTAGGCTCTACTGCTACCGCAATAACAGGATCCGGGAATTCCATTGTCTCAAGGATGATTGGTGCATTTTCAGCACACAATGTATCACCTGTTGTTGTATCTTTAAGACCTACAGCTGCAGCAATGTCACCGGAGTAAACTTTTGTAAGTTCCTCTCTCTGGTTAGCATGCATCTGTAAGATACGACCGATACGCTCTTTTTTGCCCTTTGTAGCATTCAATACATAAGAACCTGAGTCTAATGTACCAGAGTAAACTCTGAAGAAGCACAGTTTACCAACGAATGGGTCTGTAACAATCTTAAATGCCAAAGCCGCAAAAGGCTCTTCATCACTTGCGTGACGTTCGCTCTCTGTTCCATCAGGCAATGTACCTGCAATAGCAGGAATATCCAATGGAGAAGGCATATAGTCGATAATTGCGTTCAAGAGTAACTGAACACCCTTATTTCTATAAGAAGAACCACAAGTTACAGGAATAATTTCTACTGCGATTGTAGCTTTTCTTAAAGCAGTCTTAATTTCAGCTTCAGAAATTTCTTCGCCTTCAAGATACTTCATCATGATTTCTTCATCAGTCTCAGATAAAGCTTCCAAAAGGTTCATTCTGTATTCTTCAGCCAACTCCTGCATTTCAGCAGGAATATCTCTTTCCTCATACTTTGTACCAAGCTCGTCCAAATAAACTTCGGCTTTCATACGAACTAAGTCAACAATACCTACGAATGTATCTTCCTTACCAATAGGTAACTGAATCGGCACTGCATTAGCCTTTAATCTGTTTTTCAACATGTCAATACATCTGTAGAAGTCAGCACCCAAAATGTCCATCTTATTTACATGAACCATTCTTGGTACCTTGTATTTATCAGCCTGACGCCATACTGTTTCAGACTGGGGCTCAACGCCACCCTTAGCACAAAGCAATGTTACAGAGCCGTCCAATACACGCAAAGATCTCTCAACCTCTACTGTAAAGTCAACGTGTCCGGGGGTATCAATAATGTTGATACGATGTTTTTCTGAGCCCGGTCTTGGATGGTCATTCTCCTGTGGCTGCCAGAAACATGTTGTAGCAGCAGAAGTAATAGTAATACCTCTCTCCTGCTCCTGCTCCATCCAGTCCATGGTAGCTGCACCTTCGTGAGTCTCACCAATCTTATGAACACGGCCTGTATAGAAAAGAATTCTCTCTGTGGTTGTTGTTTTTCCGGCGTCAATATGCGCCATGATACCAATATTTCTGGTATTCTTAAGTGAAAAATCTCTTGCCATAATTCTCTCCTTATTATATTACCATCTGTAATGTGCAAATGCTCTGTTAGCGTCAGCCATTCTGTGCATTTCTTCTTTTCTCTTGAATGCACCACCTGTGCTGTTAATAGCATCACAGATTTCGTTAGCCAATCTCTCTGCCATTGTCTTTTCGCTTCTCTTTCTAGCGAACAATACTAACCAACGAAGACCTAAAGTCTGTCTTCTGGCAGGAGCTACTTCCATTGGCACCTGATATGTTGAACCACCTACTCTTCTGGCTTTAACTTCCAACTTAGGCATAACATTCTCAAGAGCCTCGCCGAAGGCTTCAAGGGCTTCCTTACCAGTCTTCTCCTTTACTATTTCGAAAGCGTCATAGCAAATTCTCTGAGCTGTACCCTTTTTACCGTCAAGCATAATATTATTGATCAATTTTGTTACTACCTTATCGTGATATACAGGATCCGGCAGTACATCTCTTTTTGCAATAAATCCTCTTCTAGGCACTTTTCTTCCCTCCTCTTGATAAAATAATCATCGGTACTCTTGAAGTCTTTTGCTTCAAGTCAGCGCCGGCATACATCATAAAAGATAAGCGTCTATTGCTAAAATCTATATAATATATCCGGTCACCTTTCCGGTTAACCCGGTAAAATAATCTTATTTCTTTGGTCTCTTTGCACCATACTTGGAACGGCTCTGGAGTCTGTTTGCAACACCGGCTGTATCCAATGTTCCTCTGATAATGTGGTATCTTACACCAGGAAGGTCTTTAACTCTTCCACCTCTGATCAATACAACACTATGCTCCTGAAGATTGTGTCCGATACCTGGGATGTAAGCTGTAACTTCCATACCATTTGTCAAACGTACTCTGGCAATCTTTCTGAGCGCTGAGTTAGGTTTCTTAGGTGTAGTTGTTCTTACGTTAGTACATACGCCTCTCTTCTGTGGGCTGGAAACATCAGTGCTCTTTTTCTTCAAAGTGTTAACACCCTTCTGCAAAGCTGGAGCTGTGTACTTCTTTTCTACTACCTGTCTACCTTTTCTAACCAATTGGTTAAATGTTGGCATTCTTTTCACCTCCTGTTTATAATATCTCTAAAAATGCCCGCATAACCGCAAGCTTAGTTATTCTACACCAACAGACATTTTTTGTCAACACAGAAAAAACGGAGCTAACTAATAAAAGTCAGCTCCGTATATTAATAAAAACTATATAACTTATTCTTCAGTTGTCTCAGAAGCTTCCACATTAACTGATACAGGAACCGCTTCCTCTGTAACTGCCTCTTCCTGAGGAATTACAACACCGGGAACATCTGCCAAAGGCTCAACATCAACTCTGATGTTTTTATATCTGTTCATACCTGTACCTGCAGGAATAAGTTTACCGATAATAACATTTTCCTTAAGTCCAAGCAACGGATCTTTCTTACCTTTAATAGCTGCCTCAGTAAGAACTCTTGTTGTCTCCTGGAAGGATGCCGCAGACATAAATGACTCGGAAGCCAAGGATGCCTTTGTAATACCAAGAAGTATTCTCTTACCTTCTGCAAGAGCCTTGCCTTCTGCTGCTGCCTTAGTATTTGCATCTTCGAATTCGAAGATATCTACTACTGCACCTGTAAGCAAATCAGTTTCACCCGGATTATCAACCTTAACTTTTCTCAGCATCTGTCTTACGATAACTTCGATATGACGGTCGTTAATCTTAACACCCTGCATATTGTAAACAGTCTGTACTTCTTCGATGATGTATTTTTCAACACCATGTACACCCTTGATTCTCAGAATGTCGTGTGGGTTAACAGAACCATCAACAATCAATCCGGCTGCTTCAATTGTATCACCGTCGTTAACTTTAAGTTTTGTTCCAGCAACTACGGAATATACCTTCGTTGTACCGTCTTCTGCAGTAACTGTAATTTCCTTCTTGCGTCCTGCATCAGCAATAGATACTGTACCTGCAATATCAGAAATAACAGCAAGACCCTTAGGTTTACGAGCTTCGAAGAGCTCCTCTACTCTAGGAAGACCCTGTGTAATATCGTCTGCAGTCGCAACACCACCGGTATGGAAGGTTCTCATGGTAAGCTGTGTACCAGGCTCACCAATTGACTGAGCTGCAATGATACCTACGGTTTCACCAATATTGCATGCCTGGTTAGTTGCCAGGTTAGAACCGTAACACTTAGCACATACACCATGTCTGCACTTACAAGCAAGAACTGAACGGATCTTAGCAGATGTAACGCCTGCAGCAACTATCTTTTCAGCCAAGTCATCATCAATAAGAGTATCTCTATCAGCAAGAATCTCACCAGTTTCAGGGTGAACAATGTCTACTGCAGGATATCTGCCAGACAATCTTGCTGCCAAAGGAACAATTGGTTCTTTAGCATTAGGATTCATAATAGCTTCAACTACAATACCTTCTTCAGAACCACAGTCAAAGTCACGGATAATTACTTCCTGAGAAACATCAACAAGACGACGTGTAAGGTAACCTGAGTCAGCAGTTCTAAGCGCTGTATCTGACAAAGCTTTTCTGGTACCGTGAGAAGAGATAAAGAACTCTAATACGTCCAAACCTTCACGGAAGTTAGCCTTAATCGGAATTTCGATTGTCTTACCTGATGTAGCAGACATAAGACCACGCATACCCGCAAGCTGTTTAATCTGGTTGATGTTACCTCTCGCACCAGAGTCAGACATCATGTTGATAGGATTGTATCTACCCATCTTCTTTTTCAGGATAGCTGTCAACTCATCAATTGTTTCTGTCCAAGCAGCGATTACATTTTCGTAACGCTCATCTTCGGTAATAAGACCTCTTCTGTATTGCTTTGTAATAAAGTCAATCTTCTTATCTGTTTCTTCAATCAACTGTTGCTTTTCTTCAGGTACATTAATATCACTTACAGATACTGTGATAGCACCTCTTGTAGAGTATTTGTAACCCTGTGCCTTGATTTTATCAAGAACAATGGCAGTTTCAGTAGTACCGTGAATCTTAATACATCTGTCAAGAATATCACTTAATGTGCCCTTCTTAACCAACATCTCACATTCAAGACGGAGTGCATTCTCTTCTTTAGATCTGTCGATAAATCCAAGATCTTGAGGAATAGCATCGTTGAAGATAAGTTTACCCATTGTTGTTTTGATTCTCTGGCTGATAGGTTTACCATCAAACTCACCATATCTTCTTACAATAATAGGTGTATGGAGGTTAATTTCTCCATGCTCATATGCCATAGTAGCTTCTTCATAATCCTTGAACACAGGAGCGTTGTCGTAATCTTCGCTCTTAGAAAGTGTCAAGTAATAGCTACCTAAAACCATATCCTGAGTAGGAACAGTAATTGGCTTACCGTCCTTAGGAGCCAACAGGTTGTTAGCTGACAACATAAGGAATCTTGCTTCTGCCTGAGCCTCTGCTGACAAAGGTACGTGAACAGCCATCTGGTCACCGTCAAAGTCAGCGTTGTAAGCTGTACATACCAACGGATGAAGTCTTAATGCACGACCCTCAACAAGGATAGGCTCAAATGCCTGAATACCCAATCTATGAAGTGTAGGAGCACGGTTCAGGAGAACAGGATGTTCTTTGATGATTTCTTCAAGGATATCCCATACTTCAGGACTTACTCTTTCAACCTTCTTTCTGGCACCTTTAATATTAGGAGCAAGACCGTCGTTTACAAGTTTTCTCATAACGAAAGGCTTGAATAATTCCAATGCCATTTCCTTAGGAAGACCACACTGGTAAATCTTAAGCTCAGGACCAACAACGATAACAGAACGGCCTGAGTAGTCAACTCGTTTACCCAAAAGGTTTTGACGGAAACGTCCCTGCTTACCTCTTAACATATCAGAAAGAGACTTAAGTGGTCTGTTTCCGGGACCTGTTACAGGTCTTCCTCTACGACCATTGTCCATGAGAGCATCTACAGCTTCCTGCAACATTCTCTTTTCATTTCTGATAATAATATCAGGAGCATTTAATTCAACCAATCTCTTGAGACGGTTATTTCTGTTAATAACTCTTCTGTAAAGGTCATTAAGGTCAGATGTAGCAAATCTGCCACCATCCAACTGTACCATTGGACGAAGATCCGGTGGAATTACAGGCACTGCTGTAAGAATCATCCACTCAGGCTTGTTGTCAGAAGTTCTGAAAGATTCCACAACTTCCAATCTCTTAACAAGACGCATCTTCTTCTGACTGATTGTCTGACCGGCCTTCTCTTTTTCTGCTAAAGAAATTTCATCAATTTCTTCTTTAAGCTCTTTTGAAAGCTTATCAAGATCAATATCTTCCAGAAGTTTCTTTATAGCTTCAGCACCCATCTGTGCAACAAAGCTACCTTTGCCATACTGCTCTTCTGCTTCTCTGTACTCTTTTTCAGAAAGAATCTGCTTATATGAAAGCATTGTCTCTCCTTCATCGAGAACAACATAAGATGCAAAATATAGAACTTTTTCCAAAGCTCTAGGCGCCATATCTAAAATAAGACCCATTCTGCTTGGAATACCTCTGAAGAACCATATGTGAGAAACAGGTGCTGCCAAAGAGATATGACCCATACGGATTCTTCTTACTTTTGAGCTTGTAACTTCAACACCACATTTATCACAAACAATGCCTCTGTAACGGTTTTTCTTATACTTACCACAGTGACACTCGCCGTCCTTCATTGGTCCGAATATTCTTTCACAGAACAAACCATCTTTCTCAGGTTTCAATGTTCTGTAGTTAATAGTTTCAGGCTTTTTTACCTCGCCATGAGACCAGGCCAATATCTTATCTTCTGAGGCCAGACCTATCTGAATCGAATCAAAATTACTAAAATCTATCATTCTCTCATCTCCCTCTTATTCCTGATCCTGATCATCCTCAATCATTGAGTCTGCTAACATACTGTCAAAAATGTTTGTATCCAAGTCTAATGCATCACCGCTTAAGTCTAATTCAGAACTGCCTGAATCCTCACCAAAGCCGTCATCATACATCATTTCTTCCGAGTTACCATACATGCCACCATCTAAAATCGAACCACTGGCACCAATTGTATTTGCAAAGTCGGGATTTTCAATGTCATCCTTAATTCTGTACTTGTCAGGATTCTTAATATATTCCTCATCCATCTCATTAAGAGGAATCTCCTGATTTTCTGTATCAAAAATACGTACATCCAAAGCCAAGCTCTGCAATTCTTTAATCAATACCTTGAATGACTCAGGAACGCCCGGTTCAGGCACATTCTCACCCTTAACAATAGCTTCATATGTCTTAACTCTACCAACAGTATCGTCAGACTTGATTGTAAGGATTTCCTGCAATGTGTAAGCAGCACCATAAGCTTCCAATGCCCAAACTTCCATTTCACCGAAACGCTGACCACCGAACTGTGCTTTACCACCAAGAGGCTGCTGTGTTACCAAAGAGTAAGGTCCTGTAGATCTTGCATGTATCTTATCATCAACCAAGTGATGGAGTTTAAGGTAATACATATAACCTACCGTTACCTTGTTATCAAATGGTAAACCTGTACGTCCATCGTAAAGAACTGTCTTACCATCTTCAGAAAGACCTGCTCTCTTCAATGCTTCCTGGATATCTTCCTCTCTTGCACCATCAAATACAGGTGTAGCAATCTTCCAACCAAGAGTCTTAGCTGCCATACCAAGGTGTACTTCCAATACCTGTCCGATGTTCATTCGAGAAGGTACGCCCAATGGGTTAAGTACGATTTCAAGTGGTGTACCATCTGGTAAGAATGGCATATCCTCTTCCGGTAAAATACGTGAAATAACACCCTTGTTACCATGACGACCGGCCATTTTATCACCAACAGAAAGCTTTCTCTTCTGAGCAATATATACTCTTACCATTCTGTTTACACCAGGAGAAAGTTCATCATCATTTTCTCTTGTAAACTCTTTAACATCTACAACAATACCTGATTCACCGTGAGGAACTCTCAAGGATGTATCACGAACATCTCTTGATTTCTCACCGAAAATAGCACGAAGCAAACGTTCTTCTGCAGTAAGCTCTGTTTCACCCTTAGGTGTAACCTTACCAACAAGAATATCACCGGCATGAACTTCAGAACCAACCTGAATTACACCATTTTCATCAAGGAACTTAAGTGCATCATCACCAAGGTTAGGAATCTCAGCTGTAATTTCTTCAGGTCCCAGCTTTGTGTCTCTTGCTTCACATTCATATTCTTCAATATGGATAGATGTATAAATATCATTCTTAACTAACTTTTCACTGATAAGAACAGCGTCCTCGTAGTTATAACCTTCCCATGTCATGAAACCGATAAGAACGTTACGTCCCAAAGCGATTTCACCATTTTCAGTTGAAGGACCATCAGCAATAACATCTCCGGCTTCTACATGGTCACCTTTCTTAACAATTGGTTTCTGGTTCATACATGTACCCTGGTTAGTACGTAAGAACTTAAGCAAATTGTACTTATCAACTGTACCATCATCTCTTGTAATGGTGATATACTTACCTGTTACATCAGAAATTGTACCTGCTGTCTTAGCAAGAACAACTGCACCGGAGTCAACAGCAGCCTTGTACTCAATACCTGTTGCAACAATAGGAGACTGAGCACGAATAAGCGGAACAGCCTGTCTCTGCATGTTTGAACCCATCAGCGCACGAGATGCGTCATCGTTTTCCAAGAAAGGAATCATAGCTGCCGCAACAGAAACAACCTGTTTAGGAGATACGTCCATGTAGTCTACTCTTGAAGGTTCAACCTGTACGAACTCATCTCTGTATCTACATACAACTTTCTTGTTAAGGAAATGTCCCTCTTCATCCAATGGCTCATTAGCCTGCGCTACAATATATTTATCCTCTTCATCAGCCATGAGATAATCAATATTCTCTGTAACAATATTCTTGTCACGATCTACACGTCTGTATGGAGCTTCAATAAAACCATACTCGTTAATTCTCGCATATGTGCTGAGAGAACCAATCAAACCGATGTTAGGACCTTCAGGAGTTTCGATAGGACACATTCTACCATAATGTGTATAGTGTACGTCTCGAACTTCGAAAGAAGCTCTGTCTCTGTTAAGACCACCAGGTCCCAACGCACTAAGTCTTCTCTTATTAGCAAGCTCTGCCAATGGGTTTGTCTGATCCATGAACTGTGACAACTGTGAAGAACCAAAAAACTCTTTAATAGCTGCTGTTACAGGTCTTGTATTAATCAAAGCCTGAGGGGTTACTACTTCGATTTCCTGAATTGACATTCTTTCACGAACCACTCTCTCCATTCTGGAAAGACCGATTCTAAACTGGTTCTGAAGAAGTTCACCAACACTTCTGATTCTTCTATTACCCAAGTGGTCAATATCATCTGTGTGACCAATCTCATAATTAAGACCTAAAATATAGTTGAATCCGGCCAAAATATCATCAATAGTAAGATGCTTAGGAGCCAGGTCATTAACATGCTCTTCAAGTAATTTACGAAGTTCTGCATCATCTTTAGCTTCAGCCTTCAAAGCCATCAAAGAAGGAGCATATACTCTCTCTCCTAAATCAAGGTCAGAAACATCAAAATCTATATAGTCAGCAATAGCAACAGTATTGTTACCAATAACTTTAACAGGTCTGTAAGGTGTTTCAATTATAACTTCATTTACACCTGCATCCTGAATAGCATTAGCTAATGAAGAATCAATTTTTTGACCTGCCTCAGCTAAAATCTCACCTGTAACAGGGCTTGTAACATCCTCTGCAACAGTCTTATTAACAATTCTTGCAGCTATAGCTAATTTCTTATTAAACTTATAACGTCCAACTCTAGCCAAATCATATCTCTTGGGGTCAAAGAACATGCCCAGCAACAAAGATCTTGCAGATTCTACCGTTGGAGGCTCGCCCGGACGTAATTTTTTGTAGATTTCAATAAGAGCTTCCTCTTCATTAGCAGAAGTATCTTTCTGTAATGTGTTAAGAAGTCTTTCATCCTCACCAAAAAGATTGATAATATCAGTATTGCTTCCATATCCTAAGGCACGGAAAAGAACAGTAGCAGGTAATTTCCTGTTACGGTCAATTCTTACTGAAATAGTATCATTATAATCTATTTCAAATTCTAACCAAGCACCCCTATTTGGAATCAAAGTGGACGCAGTAATATACTTTCCCTTAGCTTTGTCCAAAGTTTTTTCATAATAAGCACCCGGAGATCTTACCAGCTGGCTAACAATAACTCGTTCAGCACCATTCATAATGAAGGTACCATTCTCAGTCATAAGAGGAAATTCTCCGAAGAAAATCTTCTGCTCTTTAATTTCCCCTGTAGCCTTATTTATAAGACGAACTTTAACATGCAACGGAGCTGCATATGTTGTGTCTCTTTCTTTACATTCTTCAATAGTGTAATTTGTTTTACTGTCAATAGCATAATCTACAAACTCCAAAACAAGCTTGTCGTCGTAGTCTGTGATAGGTGATATGTCTCTAAAAACCTCTCTTAAACCTTCCTCTACAAACTGCTTGTATGAGTTCTTCTGAACTGCTATCAGATTGGGCATTTCCAAAATTTCATCAATTTTAGAAAAACTTTGCCTTTCATTCCGACCATACTTCACAGCGTGTACCATATCCGCATGTACCATATTAGTGATCACCCCATATTTGTATTAATATTTCGGGCTAAAAAGCCCTTTCTTACGGTAAATACGGCTGTTTCAGATACCGATTCTGAAATGCCAAGCGCTATAAAGACCCATTATTGGATAATATAACGCAATATAAGATTATAGCATTACTGTCAATTCATGTCAATACTTTTTTTGGTAAAATTTACATAAAAAAAGAGCCTCTTTTTAAGAGGCTCTCAAGTTCATTATATGGTATTATACATGAAATAAAATTACTTAATTTCAACGTCAGCACCAGCTGCAACCAATTTCTCTTTAATAGAGTTAGCTTCGTCCTGAGAAACTTTCTCTTTGATTGTAGCAGGAGCGCCATCAACCATCTTCTTAGCATCCATCAAAGCTGCACCAGTGATTTCCTTAACAACCTTGATAACGTTCATCTTAGCTTCGCCTGCGCTCTTAAGAATTACATCGAATTCTGTCTGAGCAGAAGCACCAGCATCACCAGCGTCAGCTGCAACAGCTGCACCAGCTACTGCTACAGGAGCAGCGGATACACCGAATTCTTCTTCGATTGCAGAAACCAATTCTGCCAATTCCATAACGGAAAGAGTCTTAATATCTTCAATAAACTTTGTAATTTTTTCACTAGCCATTTTAATATACCTCCATTTAATAATGTAATAATAATTTTTCGCTTATGCGCTTTCTTTCTGCTTACGAACCTCATCAAGTCCGATAGCCAATTTTGTAATAATGCACTGCAATGAACCAGCAACCTGTCCAATAAGAACTTCCTTGGATGGGATCTTAGCAAGTTTCTCAACTGCTGCAACATCAATAGCTGCACCGTCCATAATACCGCCCTTGATAGACAAATTATCAAGCTTCTTTGCGAAATCAGCAAGAACCTTAGGTCCTTTTGTGTACTCGTCTTTACAGTATGCGATAGCTGTAGGTCCCTTCAGGTAATCAGCAACACCTTCGATTCCCAACTGCTCAATAGCCTTTTCTGTAAGAGAGTTCTTTGTTACCTTGTACTCTACGCCTGCTTTTCTCAACTCAGTTCTTAACTCTGTATCCTGCTCAACTGTGATACCACGGTAGTCAACAAATACAACTGTAAGAGAAGCCTTTAAATCCTCAGCAATAGCAGCAACAAGAGCTTCCTTTTCCTTCAGAATCTTTGCACTTGGCATACAAACACCTCCTTCAATAATAATTATCGAGATGCTCTTAAGTCATTTATAATCAATAAACCCTCTGCATCAAAGACGCAGAGGGTCATATGTCATAAGACTAAAAACAACACCTCTGTAGGATTTCCATGTCCTTTACGAACAATACCTACGGTCTTTGGTATTAATCCAATATATATTAAAGTATTTGCTTAAAGATTAGTTACCTTTAGAAGCATTTACCTTAATAGCAGGTCCCATTGTTGATGTGATAACAACACTCTTCATGTACTGTCCCTTTGCTGCAGCTGGTTTAGCTTTTGCAACTGCATCAAACAATGTGTTAAAGTTTTCTGCTAACTTTTCAGCACCGAATGAAGCCTTACCGATTGGGCAGTGGATAATGTTTGTCTTATCCAATCTGTATTCAATCTTACCAGCCTTCAATTCGTTAATAGCCTTAGTTACATCCATTGTAACTGTACCTGCCTTAGGGTTAGGCATCAAGCCCTTAGGTCCTAAAACCTTACCTAAACGACCAACCAGACCCATGCAGTCAGGTGTAGCTACTACTACGTCAAAGTCGAACCAGTTTTCACCCTGGATTTTTGCTACCATATCTTCTGCACCAACATAGTCAGCACCTGCAGCCTCAGCCTCAGAAGCTTTCTCGCCTTTAGCAATAACGAGAACTCTCACCTTCTTACCGGTACCGTGAGGAAGAACAACTGCACCTCTAACCTGCTGATCAGCATGTCTGGAGTCAACACCCAGTCTGAAATGAGCTTCGATTGTCTCATCGAATTTTGCCTTTGCAGTCTGAACTACTAATTCAACTGCTTCTTTTGCATCATATAATTTTGTAGAATCAATCAGCTTTACGCTGTCCTGATACTTTTTACCTCTAAACATGTCTTTCACACTCCTTCATGGTTAAATTTCTACCATAATCAGTCAGACGGATTAGTCTTTAACGACGATACCCATACTTCTGGCTGTTCCGGCAATCATGCTTGTAGCTGCTTCAATGTCGTTTGCATTTAAGTCAGCCATTTTCTGCTCTGCAATTTTTGCAACTTCTTCTCTGGAAATTGTCGCTACTTTATCACGGTTGGGTTTACCGGAGCCGCTTTCAATTTTGCAAGCTTTCTTAAGCAAAACTGCTGCCGGAGGAGTTTTTGTAATGAAAGAGAAAGTTCTGTCTGCATAAACAGTGATAACTACAGGGATAATTAATCCTGCGTCATTTTTTGTCTTCTCATTGAACTCTTTACAAAAGCCCATGATGTTCAGGCCATGCTGACCTAAAGCTGGTCCAACCGGTGGAGTAGGCGCCGCCTTACCTGCCGGAATCTGCAATTTAACATATGCTGTGATCTTCTTTGCCATAAAGTCCACCTCCCAAAATTTTTAAACAAGATATTTATAAAGATAAATTAAAATATCTTCTGAATCTGTGAATACTCAAGTTCTGCGGAAATCTCACGTCCAAACATAGAAATGGATACCTTAACTCTTTCTTTCTCAACATTAATATCCTCAACCACACCTGTAGAATTCTCCAATGGGCCGGATATAACCTTAACTGTGTCGCCGATTTCATAATCAACAACTGTGTCAACAAGCTCAACACCCAATGCCATTACTTCTCTTTCTGTCAATGGGCTTGGCTTAGAACCAGGACCAACAAATCCTGTAACACCACGTATGTTTCTTACAACATACCATGTGTCATCTGTCAAAATCATTTTGATAAGAACATATCCGGGGAATACCTTCTTTAAAGAAGATTTCTCTCGTCCGTCCTTAATCTCCACTTCTTCCATCATAGGAATAATAATTTCCTGGAAGTAGTCCTGCATACCTCTGTTTTCAATAACAAGTTCAAGGTTGGCCTTAACCTTATTCTCATAACCAGAATAAGTATGGACAACGTACCACTCCATATTATTAGTAACATCTTCAATATACACGGTACCAACCCTCCTCTGCACTAATTAAGCGAACAAAAGACCAATTATAAACTTAAATAAAAAGTCTGCTGCCCAAATAACTACGCCGATAACTAAACAGAAAACCAAAACAGAAACAGTATTATTGAATACCTGCTTTCTGCTAGGCCAGGATACTTTTTTCAACTCGGAGAAAATACCCTTGAAGAAACCGCTTATTTTCTTACCGGTTCTAACAAAAATATTTGCTTTTTTCTCTCTTACCACTTCTGCCATGATAATACCCCTTACTTTGTTTCTTTATGCGCGGTGTGCTTCTTACAGAATTTGCAATATTTGCTCATTTCAATTCTGTCAGGATTGTTTTTCTTGTTTTTCTTTGTAGTGTAATTTCTCTGCTTACACTCTGTACATGCCATAGTCACTGTTACTCTCATCTATAACACCTCCATCATTTCATAAAAGCGCAAGTTGCATTTTATCATGCTTAGACTCACTTGTCAACACTTTTTTCCAATTCATATTTATTATATATTTCATTTCTGCTGCTCCGTCGTTCCAGGGCCACTTTCTTTATGGCTGCTTTTCTGTCCATACCCGTGTTAATATAGGAATCAACATGATCTTTTACAGAAATTTCTGCCCATTCAGCCTGATTCATCTCTGAAAGTGTCTGACTATCTACACCTTCCATTACCATTACATATTCGCCACGTGGTGGTTTAGCACTAAAATCAGACAGATGCTCATCAACAGATTTAAGAACTATCTCTTCATACATTTTGGTAAGTTCACGGCACAAAGCCAATCGTCTTCCCCCACCCAGTATTTCACTTATTTCTTTGAGCGTTGTCTCTATCCTGTGAGGAGATTCGTAAAATATCACCGTTCTTGTCTGTGTTCTGAATTCTTCCAGTATAGCTTTTCTTTTCTTTTTTTCTTCCGGTAAAAAGCCCTGAAAAATAAAACTGCTTGTGTCAAGCCCTGAAAGCACAACCGCCATAATGCCTGCTACAGGTCCGGGAACCATGGTAACTTTTATTTCTTCACTGATTGCTTCCTTTACTATATCCGCTCCCGGATCAGAAATACCCGGGGTACCTGCATCCGAAACCAAGGCTACATTCAATCCCTGTTTAAGCTTTTCAATTATCTGAGGACCTCTCTGTGCCTTGTTATGTTCAAAATATGAAATCATTGGTTTCCTGATTTCGAAATGATTTAAAAGCTTTCCTGTCTGTCTTGTATCTTCTGCAGCTACAATATCCGCATTTTTAAGAGTTTCCAAAGCTCTTATTGTTATATCTCCCAAATTACCTATAGGAGTTGCTACTATATATAATGTACCATATTCAGTATTCATAAATCTCATCCAACTCCTTAGTATTTCTACCGTCTTCTTCCATTAAGATAAGTGTTGGCAACACTCTTAAATTCCTGCCTGCATTTTTAACAGCTGCCACCAGAAACATAGAAGGTTGTTTTGACAACTTCGGTTGCACCATTCTTAAAACCTTAGGTTCCAACCTGTACTTTCTCATAAGCTCCATGGTATCCGCCAGCCTTTCCGGCCTGTGAACCATAAAGAAATACCCGCCGGGTTCAAGAATCAGAGCTGCGTTTTTAATTACATCTTCTAAAGTACACAGAACTTCATGTCTTGCTATGGTGAGTCCGTCTCCGGAATTTTTGATTCCTGATTCAGCTTTTTTATACGGCGGATTGCTTACAACAGCCTGAACAGATCCTTTACCCAAAAGACCGGGAGCATCCTTAATGTCCCCCTGTAAAATATTAACCCTTCCATCAAGGTTGTTCATTTTAACACTTCTGGCTGCCATTTCAGCATACTCTGCCTGAATCTCAATTCCCGTAAGTTTTTCAACAGCCGGTTCCCTTGAAATAAGTAAAGGTAAAATGCCTGTGCCTGTACCCATATCAACACAATGCTTACAACGCTTTATATTCATAAGCATAAATTTGGCAAGCAGCACACTATCTGTACCATACTTAAAACCTTTTTGTTTTTGAATTATAGAAAGACCTCTGCCAAGATCATCTATCTGTTCATCGGGATAAACCATAAACTACCTTCCTGTAAAAAAGGTTTGCTATTTAAACAAACAGCAAACCTTCTTAAATAGCTTAATATAATTATGTTAGTTGAATTACTCAGCCTGAGGAGCATCAACAGGACATACAGCTGCACATGAACCGCAATCTGCACAAACATCTGCGTCAATTACGTACTTACCATCGCCTTCAGAAATACATTCACAAGGACATTCAGCAGCACAAGCGCCACAAGCGATACAATCATCGTTAATTACATATGCCATAGAAAAACACCTCCAATTATTGTTTATGCAACTATTTTACCATGTGATGACCAAAAGTCAAGCACATCATTCCTTAATAATTTCTCCATCTTCCGCAGGAATTGCTGCCGCTGCATTAGAGTAATGACCGGACTTTTTACTGAGAACTTTAATTTCTGATACAGGGAAAGTAACCAACTCTGTTTCATTGCCTTTTTCAAACTTAACCTGAACGGTTTCTCTTAACAGATTAGAAGCTGTTACCACACCTTTTCCTTGTTGAGTTTCTACCAAAGATCCAACACCGGGAACTCTCTTAATGGCGTCCTCATAAGCTTCCTGCTCATACTTAAGACAACACATAAGTCTTCCGCAGGTTCCGGAAATTTTGGTAGGACTTAAAGACATGCCCTGCTCCTTAGCCATTTTAATTGACACCGGTTGGAAATCACTTAAACAAGAACTACAGCAAAGTGCTCTTCCGCAAACACCTAATCCGCCTAAAGTTTTTGCCTCATCACGGACACCAACCTGGCGAAGCTCAATTCTGGTTCTGAACACAGCAGCTAAATCTTTAACCAATTCACGGAAATCTATTCTTCCGTCTGCGGTAAAATAGAAAAGAACTTTATTGTTGTCAAATGTGTATTCAACATCTATAAGCTTCATTTCCAGTTTGTGTGCTGCAATCTTTTCCAGACAAATATCATAAGCTTTCTTTGCTTTTTCTACATTTTCCTGAAAAACTCTGTCATCTTCCTCAGTAGCAATTCTCAGAACATCTTTAAGAGGAGTAACAACTTCATTTTCAGAAGCCTCCCTTGTATCCATTGAAACTTCGCCATATTCAATACCTCTGGCAGTTTCTACTATAACATGCATACCGGATTTAAGTTCCAGATCTTTTGGATTAAAATAGTATGTCTTTCCGTTTTTTTTGAATCTTACACCTACAATGTTAACCATTGAGTACCTCCTGTAATTTAATGAACATATTGCCTACGGCCAGTTCATAATTAGTATTCTGTTTAATACGCAACCAGGTTTTATCGATAAGTTCAATACACTTCACACTTCGATAATAACCTATTTTACCGGCTGTCTCTGTCAGAATATCCAGATGTTTCGGATTCTGAACTTCTGCATATTTCCCGTATCTTGCCACCATAGCAATATCACGGTAAAACGACATCATAGTAAAAAATACAAATTCCTTATAATCTTTCTGTTTTATCACATAAGAAGTGGCGTTTATTCTGAATTCAGCACCCTCTTTGTAAAGGCCCGTTACCACATTAAGAAGACTTTCTCTTACTTCATTAATATTATCATCCTGAAAATATGATATGGCTCGTCCTACAATTCCATCAGCATATGAAAAAACAACTTTATCATCACCGGGATCCAGCATTCTCTCCATAAGAGCCTGCCTTATTTCATCATCTGTATATCTGGCAAAATCCAGACGATTTACTCTTGATTTAACTGTGTCCAACATCAAAGATATATTTGAACACAGCAAAACAATTACCACATAAGCCGGTGGCTCCTCCAATGTTTTAAGAAGTACATTCTGTGCTGCTACACTTAAAGCTTCCGCATGTCTTATTATATATACCTTTTTAGAGGAATACATTGGTGCAGTCAGTACATCTTCCTGCATCTCCCTGATAGGTTCAACACCAATGGATGTTTTTTTCTCCGGAATGTCGATGATTCTTATATCAGGATTGCTACCATTCTTATTCATAAGACAAGCCTTGCAGACACCACAACTTTCACCATTGGCACCCATATCTGCACACATAATCATTTCCGCAAAAGACTTTGCAACAGTAAGTTTACCTATTCCGTCACTTCCCAAAAACATGTATGCGTGACCAACCCTGCCTGTTGTTACAGCCTCTCTTAAAATCTCTTTTACGTTTTCCTGTCCTATAATATCCCGAAAACTCATCCCAATGTCATTGCACCGATTTCTGCAATTTCTAATTCGATTTCCTTCTCAATTCGTGCCATATCAGACTTGATGTCTTCCACGGTTTCTACGTGCTGGATTTTCTTACCTTCAAAGCGGTTGCTGTAGTTTTTATTCTTGTTAAAATTCTTATGGCCGCCTTTATTAGGATTCGATTGATTTGGTTTTGTCTCTTTTGCCTGAGCATCCTTTAGTTCACTGTGATTCACAGGACGACTTTGCTGCCCCTGCTGATTCTGTTGAGACTGAGACTTATTATGATTTCTGTTACGATTCTGATAATTCCGGTTACGATTGTAATTACCTTTTTTCTCCGGATTTCTCTGACCCTGTGGTCTTTGCTCGTTATTTTCTGCCATAATACTTATCCTTTCCTTAATATATACGAAGATTCACCAATTTTATATGAAAGGTGATTTCCGTAAGATGTTTTTTCCATTTTACCGGCCTCTACCATTTTATCGAAGCATGAAGTTAAAGCAATCTCCCGGAAATTTTCAATTCTGTCTCCGGCCTCTGAAAACAGACACTCTACATATAACTCTTCAGAAGTTCTGTATGGAATAGCCTCGTCCATAAAATTATCATATGGTTCTACCCCATCAGGAAGCACTGCATTTACTATGATGCACAAGGGGTTCCGGTACATGCCGGTTTTATACGCCTCTGCAGAGACGAGAGACTCGTCAAACAACCGGAATTTTTCTGTTTCGTCTATGTCACATTTAAAGTACTGCCCTTCCCCTATAAATCCACGGACTTTGGAAAGGTCCACCTTTATCAATACAGTGCCCGGAAGAAATTCCTGTCTCTCATAATCCCGCGGATTAAGACGTCCCATAAAACACATACCTTTATTGGTGGTAACTTTACAATCAAAGTGACAACCATAAGAAAAGTCCATACCGCACTCTCTGATTTCATCTATGCGTTCTTCAGGCACAAAACAATACGCCTTCAAATATGCTCCACCTTTCGTAAAACAAAATACCCGGGTAAAAGTATAATACTTTTTTGTACTTTTGTAAAATGTTTTCATTGTACAGACCTTGTTTTTTTGATATAATTTCTTTGGTTATGAACCTAGACAAGTAAATAATGTTCCGGGCAATAATACAAACGGAGGTATTTGATGAGCAAACATAAAGAATTTTTTTCCATGTTCAGAAGAAGAAAAAAGCTTCCCGATGCAGTGGCCTTTGTTGACTATGAACATTGGTACATATCCATGGAAAAATTGTACAATCAGAAACCTGATATACAGGCCTGGTTTGACGACCTAAAGAAAAAATGTAATATCAAAGAAGTTGTGTTCTTTGCCAATTTTACAAAGTTCAGAGACAAAGAAACGGAAATAAAAAGAATCAGAAATTTTACCAATAAGATAATAGATACATTTAATCCTGATTCTCATTACAAAAAAGATTTTACTGATTTTATAATTCTGGACAATATTTATCAAAAAGCATTTCAGAAAGACAGTCCTAAACTTTTTATAATATTTTCCGGAGACGGACATTTCAGCTCAGCTCTGGCTTTTTTGAAAAATTTCTGTAATAAACAAGTAGGTATTTATGGTGTAAGCGGATGCATCAGCAAAAATCTTATTAATAACTCAGACTGGTGCGAAGAAGTGCCACTTAAAATTGATGAAACAGCAATTGTATATAATCATCTGTTTACATATTTAAAAGAATGCGAGAAAGACGTAACCTACTTTCCTACTTTCATGCGTACTGCTGAAGAAATCAACAAGCAGACGGGAATCCAATTGGAGAAGGTCACCAATATTATGTCAGACCTTATAAAAGAAAAATATATTTCTCAGGTTATGGAAAGAACCAAAAGAGCCCGCCCTATAAAGACTTTAAAAACAGACTGGAAACTGGTATCCAGACATAACATCTGGTAAATTTACATGGTTTATAGCCTGTCCGGAACTTTTTGCTTGACTTATATTATTTAATTATGTTATAATTTCCAGGCTATGCGTTTGATAGTGTTAAATGTATGGCAGATTTCGGGCGGTCCGCTGCTCTTCATGTAAGAACGTCCTTGGACGGAAGGAGGAAATGAAGTATGAAAATGGATATTATTAAGGCTGTTGAAGCTGATTATCTGAACAAAGATGCAGTTAACATGCAGATTGGTGACTATGTAAAGGTTCACTTCAAGGTTATTGAAGGAACACGTGAAAGAATTCAGATGTTCGAAGGAACAGTTATCGCTAAGCACGGCGAAGGTGTTAAAGAGACTTTCACAGTAAGACGTGTATCTTATGGCGTAGGTGTAGAGAGAGTATTCCCTGTTCACTCACCAAAGATTGCTAAGTTGGAAGTTGTTAGACACGGTAAAGTTAGAAGAGCTAAATTGTACTACTTACGTGGTAGAGTTGGTAAAGCTGCTAAGATCGTTGAGAAACTCTAATTTCAACATAAAATTAAGAGCTGTCCTGATGGGCAGCTCTTTTTTTGTGCTCAAATAATAGTTCTAGGACTTTGCTCTTGCCACAACCACAAATCTTCCGTGCTCATGGTGATAAGAACATGTAACGAGAGAAATAAGTTTATCTCCGAATTCAGCCTCTACACCGGTGTCATACTCAGAATGAGTCTTGTAATAATCCATAGCCTCTTTGAAAGATTCTTCTGTTGCATCTATAAACTGGTAGAATTTAAAACAATTCTCAGATTTATAATATACCCTGTCATAGAAAGCAGCCAGTACTTCATATTCTCTTTCTTCATACAAAGTCTTCACCTTAATAACAGGATGTTTTTTCCAAAAACTCTCATCTTTATAATTCATAATAGTTTTAAATATATTACCATTACTTCTATTATGTCCATAGAATATCAGGTTGTCACTTTCCGGATTCATGGAACAGTCTTTATCCAGGAACGGAAGACCATCACCGCTATATGCTCCTTGGAAATTTTTTCTCAGATATTTTTCTTCGTCAGCAGGAGTAAACATCAAAGGATAATCAACAACCGTACCTTCAATAGTCAACCAACCTACTATATCCGGATTCTGTGCATACAAATCAGCCATTTCCGGCATCATAGTAGCCTCCGGAGTAGGAGCAGGTGTTACAACCACTTCTGCTGTTGGTGTAGGTAAAACGTCTGATTTGAAAGGGTTTAACCAGAATAAAAGAAAAACAAGTATCAATACAATCATAAATACAGGAATCATAATCTTAAGATTCTTTTTAAACCAGTTGTCACTATATTCTTTTTTTTCTTTCATCTCTTCCATAGATACTTTTTCCTTAAAAAATACAAGCGGTGGATAACAATTATCCACCGCTTAATTACAAAACAATTTATACCGCGGCTATTTCCACAGGGAACTCTGTTATCAATTCTACATCATACTGTAAAATAAGCATTGCGTCAATAGAATTTACTACACCGTCTCCGTCTACATCACCGGCTATGAGATCAATCTCATCTTCTCCGATAAGTTCAACGTCGTACTGAAGTACTACCATTGCGTCAATTGAGTTTACTACACCATTTCCGTCTGCATCTCCATACAATACAGGTACTGTTATTGTCAATGCATTCATTATTCTCTCATAGATGTACTCATGACCTTCTGCATTTGCAT
>SVJE01000004.1 GCA_015069135.1 Oscillospiraceae bacterium
CGGTGTAGTAAATTCTATTGACGCAATGCTTATTTTACAGTATGACGTTGAGTTGATAACAGAATTCCCTGTTGAGACAATAGCTGCATAATAACAGCATTGTTGCACTGATATAACGAACATGAAAGAAATCGGCTCGTTTTTTCGAGCCGATTTTTTGTCGAAAAAATGACATGGGGTCTGTTCTGCTAAGGACAGGGGTCAGACCCCATGTCTTAAATTTTGCCATAATTTGGCCTATTCACATAAACATAAAACCTCTGTTACAATAGCAAGGAAACGAGGTGAAAATATGAAAAAGATATTATCTTTTATTTTACCCTTAGTTGTCGTATTAGGAATACTTACCATGCCTCTGAATGTTCAGGCGGCTACGGCTACCTCCAAGGCCGGAGTGGTATCTGTAACTAGCGGATGGCTTAATGTAAGAAGAAGCGCTTCTACATCATCTGATGTGGTGGCAACACTTAACAAGGGCAGTTACATAACCCTTATTTCTGTTTCCGGAGACTGGTGGCGGGTGGAGTATGGCAAAGGTCAATATGGATATTGTCATAAAAACTACATCGATACTGTGGCGGGCACTCCTGCTACAGTGGCCATCAATTCCGGTACTTTGAACGTAAGAAGTGGTCCGGATACATCTTATGTTAAAATTGGTAGCCTTACAAAGGGTGAAACGGTGATTGTTCTTTCATCTTCAGGCTTATGGCGACGTGTGCTTTACCACGGAACTAAGACAGGATATGTAAGTTCAACATATTTGTCGTCTATGGGCACTTCTCAAGGGCACTCAGCTGTTTCTTTGAATGTGCCTAAATTTAAACAAACAGACAGTCGTTGGGCTAATGTTAAAATTGGTTTATCCGGTAAAACATTTGCCCAGATCGGATGTGCAACGACAGCTATTGCTATGATGGAATCCTATCGCACCGGAACAACAATTTATCCTGATGCTATGGCAAGGAAGCTTAGATATACTTCTTCCGGAAATGTTTATTGGCCAAGCAACTATAAAGTGGTAACAAGTAGTTCTTCTTATCTAAGTAAAATATATAACTTACTTAAACAAGGAAAACCTGTACTATTGGGAGCTAAAAATTTCTATGGTGGACAGCATTGGGTTGTGGTGACAGGTTTCACGGGCGGAACATTAACTGCGTCAAATTTTACTATAAATGATCCCGGGGTGAATCGTACGACATTACAGCAGTTCTTAAATTCTTATCCGAATTTCTACAAGTATTTCTATTATTAATATCGACACATTTAATCAACTTTCAGGGTGAAAATTAAAGACAGGGGGCAGACCCCCGTCTCGCTTTTTTTGAGACGGGGGTCTGCCCCCCTGTCTTTGTAAAAAGTATATATTTATACTTCATGGGACAAGATATTTTACAGAGGTGATAATATGTTTAAACATGAAAAAGAACTTTTTCATCCGGTAGCGGTGGAAAAACCAAATCCTCAGTTTGCAGCCCTTTTACAGGAGCAGTTAGGTGGAGGGAATGGTGAATTGAAGGCGGCTATGCAGTATATGTCTCAGAGCTTCAGAGTGAAAGATCCTGAAATAAAAGATTTGTTTATGGATATTGCTGCGGAAGAGCTTGGTCATATGGAAATGATAGGGCAGACTATAAACTTGCTTAATGGGCATGATGTAGATGCGGATTCTGTGCCGGCAGGAGAAATACAGACTCATGTTATTTTGGGTCTTAATCCTGGCCTTATTAATGCTTCAGGTTATTCGTGGACGTCTGATTATGTTACGGTTACAGGAGATTTATGTGCAGATCTTTTATCCAATATTGCATCTGAACAGCGGGCAAAGGTGGTTTATGAATATCTTTACAGACAGATAAGTGACAGAAAGGTAAGAGAAACTATTGATTTTCTTTTGAATAGGGAAGAGGCTCATAATGCAATGTTCAGGGATGCTTTTAATAAGGTTCAGGATTCAGGATCGAACAGAGATTTTGGCACTACAAAAGCAGCCAGAATGTATTTCAGTATGTCTGAACCATCAGTAGGGAAAAATAAAACAGGCGACGAAAAACAGGTAGAGCCTGTATCTTTTAAGTGAGATTTGCAAAGACGGGGGTTTGACCCCCGTCTTTAACGTGGTAATTTTTTTTGAAGTTCTTCGACAAGTTTTTTTGACGGTTGTTGATAATCTTCAAAAGGGAATTCGAGCCCCATTTTGTCGTATTTTACCTTACATATATTCTTAAAGCCTAACAATTCGCTTTTTACTATACAAGGGTGATTTTCGATAATTTTCGACGTTCTGGCTATACTTTCTTTGTCGTCGTTTAATCCCGGAATAATAACCTGCCTTAAAATTACCGGTATTTTCTTTTGATTAAGGTAATTTAAGAACTTAAATGGTTTTTCTATACTGCAACCTACATACTTATGATATAGCTCATCAGTAGTGTATTTTATATCCAACAAAACCAGATCGGTATATTCAAGAAGATCTTTTACCGAGTCGTTAAGAATACTTCCGGAAGTATCTAAGCAGGTGTGAAGCCCGGATATTTTACAGAAACGGAAGAATTCTTTTACAAATTCAGGCTGAAGTAAAGGTTCTCCTCCGGAAACAGTAACACCACCTTCTTCGCCGAAATATTCACGGTAACGAAGAGCTTTGTCTGCAAGCTCTTTGGCAGAAACTATTTTACCGCCCTCGGTGTCCCAGGTGTCAGGATTGTGACAACAACCACAACGAAGATTACAGCCCTGAGTGAAAACAACAAAGCGAACGCCGGGGCCATCTAAGGCGCCCAGCGTCTGAATTGAATTTATTCGACCTTGAATTAAAGATTCACTCATTTTACATTGCCTCGTGGAAGGTTCTGCTGATAACTTCTCTCTGCTGCTCTTTGGACAGCTTGTGGAAGTTAACTGCGTAACCGGAAACTCTGATTGTCAGGTTAGGGAAGGCTTCAGGGTCGTTGTATGCCGCTACTAATGTGTCACGGTTCAATACGTTAATATTAATGTGGTGAGCCATTTTAGCAAAGTAACCATCCAGAATGGAAACCAGGTTATTTGTCTTTTCATCTTTGTCACGACCTAAAGCATCAGGTGTAATGGAGAAGGTATTGGAAATACCGTCACGGCAATCATCGTAGCTGATTTTTGCCACAGAGTTAAGGGATGCCAATGCACCATTCTCCTCTCTGTTATGCATTGGGTTTGCGCCCGGAGCAAATGGAGTACCGGCTTTTCTTCCGTCAGGAGTAGCCGCTGTATTTTTACCATACATAACGTTTGATGTAATTGTAAGTACAGACAATGTATGCTCCGCTTTTCTGTAGGCGGGAGTTTTACGAAGCTCCTCAATAACTTTGTGCGCCATATCCTTAGCAATAAGGTCAACGCGGTCGTCGTCGTTACCGAATTTTGGGAAGTCACCTGTGGTCTCGAACTCAACGATAAAACCATTCTCGTCTTTTACAGGGTGTACGTTGGCAAACTTAATAGCGCTTAGTGAGTCGGCAACTACGGAGAGACCTGCGATACCGAAAGCCATAAATCTGTGTACATCTGTGTCGTGAAGAGCCATCTGGGACTTTTCATATGCATATTTGTCGTGCATGTAGTGGATAATGTTCATGGTGTTTACATACAGCTTAGAAAGCCACTCAATATAGATATTGAAACGCTCCATAACATCGTCGTAGTTCAGCTTCATTACATCCATGACGGGCATCTGAGGACCAATGTGCATTTTACTTGAGGTGTCATAACCACCGTTAATAGCTATGAGTAAAAGTTTTGCCAGGTTGCAACGTGCACCGAAGAACTGCATCTGCTTACCGATTTTCATTGCGGAAACACAGCAAGCGATGGCGTAGTCGTCACCGTAAATCGGACGCATCAAGTCGTCGTTTTCATACTGGATAGAGTCTGTGTCGATGGAAACTTTTGTACAGAATTCCTTAAAACCTTTAGGGAGCTTTGTGGACCAGAGTACAGTCAGGTTTGGCTCCGGTGAGGATCCTAATGTGTACAATGTGTGTAAAATTCTGAAGCTGCTTTTTGTTACCAGTGTTCTGCCGTCTTCACCCATACCGCCTACTGCTTCGGTGATCCACATTGGGTCGCCGCCGAAGAGCTCGTTGTACTCAGGGGTACGAAGATGTCTTGCCACACGGAGCTTGATTACGAAGTCGTCGATTAATTCTTGTGCTTCGGATTCTGTAAGGGTGCCGTTGGCAATGTCTCGCTCGATGTATATGTCGAAGAATGTGCTTACACGTCCCATAGACATGGCGGCACCATTTTGTTCTTTGATTGCAGCTAAGTATGCAAAGTATGTCCACTGAATTGCTTCTCTTGTGTTGGAAGCCGGCTCGCTGATGTCATAGCCGTACATTGCTGCCATTTCTTTCATATAGCCTAAGAAGGTAATCTGCTGGAAAAGCTCTTCATCCAGTCTGATTCTTTCTGTGTCGAAATTTCCTTCCGCTAATCTTGCTTTGTCTTTTTTCTTTTCTGCTACAAGGTGGTCAATTCCGTAAAGAGCCACTCTTCTGTAGTCACCGATGATACGACCTCTGCCGTATGCATCAGGTAAACCGGTAATTACGTGACATTTTCTTGCAGCGCGCATTTCGTCGGTGTAAGCTCTGAATACACCGTCGTTGTGAGTGGTACGGAATCTAAATTCCTCTTCAATTTTATCGCTTACCTTGTAACCGTAAGCTTCACAAGCCTGGCGTGCCATACGCATTCCGCCAAAGGGGTTAACGCCCCTCTTTAAAGGTCTGTTTGTCTGAAGACCTACAATTAATTCATTTTCTTTATCAATATATCCGGGAGAATAGTTTTTTAATGATGAAACAGTAGCAGTATCAATATCCAGAACTCCGCCAAACTGACGTTCCAATGCAAAAAGAGCCTGTACTTTTTTCATTAATTCATTGGTACGAGGGGTAGCATCTGCTAAAAATTCATCATTTCCTGTATATTCTTTATAGTTATTCTGTATAAAGTCACGGACATTTATTTCTTTCTGCCATTTTCCTTCTTTAAAACCATTCCAATTTTTGTGATTCATGTTTGTAACCTCCCAAATGATTTGTTCTGTAAAATGCCCTATAAAAACAAAAAAGGGCGAATCCAGTTACTCTTTTAAACTGAATCGCCCAGACGGTCGGCTTTTTGTAAAATTTACATTCCCCCGCGGTAATCCGCGTTTCCCGTCAGTCATGTAAAACCATAATCATTCTATATGATTTTTCGTCATTTGTCAACGGATTAAGTTGGTACGGGGGTCTGCCCCCCGTCTTGGTATAAACTATATAATTATCGTTTTTCCGCAAGAAATATAGTCTAATTTTTGTATATATTGTTTAAGAAAATCGAATTGTTCTGTTCCTGTACAGTGGCAAGTATAGTAGTGTGTAAGGTATTTATTGAGACGCGTACCATAGGCTTTCAGCTCCGGTCCGGGTTTGATTTTGGTAAAATGAAACCCTCCTACAAAAACATCAGGTCGGAACCAATTAAGGATGTTTTCTATACCGCGGTGAGAACAACCACTAAATATGAACGTTTTACTGTTTTCCTGAATTTCCAGATATTGTTCGTGTCTGAAATCTTCTGGGAACATTTTACCATCCAAAAGCATCTGCTGACCAAAATTGTCAAAAACATGGTTGCTTTTTCGCTGATGACCGGTAAAAATCGTGATGTTTTCAGATATTTTCGTATCGTTGGTGAGAAAATGGATTCTTTTACTGTCTTTTAGCTTTTCGTCCAGACCAATGTATTTATCTTTTCCGTTAAAATGTGGCTCGAAAGCATACATGTTTACATACACAGGGGCTTTTTCGTTTATATTAAAAAATGTTTCCAGACCACCGCCGTGGTCGTAGTGGCCATGAGAGATAAAAGCTATATCCACAAGAGAAAGATCTATCCCCAGGGAGATAGCATTCCGGTAAAAAGCATCACTCTGTCCCATATCCATAAGGATTTTAAGCTTATTTGTTTCAATCAGGAGACTCAATCCGTGCTCCGTTATTAAGTTTTTGTTATATGTCGTATTTTCAGAAAGAACTGTAATTTTCATATTCTTAAAATAAAGACGGGGGTCTGACCCTTGTCTTGTTTTTTAATTAGCCATTTTAGGAATTCTGTCGATTTTTGGATCGGTGAACACGTCGCTTTCGTCACGGCTCTTTGTAGAGAACTCGCTGATTATTGCGCCCTCTGGTCCGCCCTGAAACCAGTGCATTGTGTTGGGGTAAATTGTGTATTGCTCGCCAGGGTGTAAAATAATCTCATTGTACACTGTTGTGGTGGTAGGGGGGATTTTACCGTGAATATCTTCTTTTTTACCGGGACCGGCAACATAAAGATAACAAAGACCGTAACGACAACGGAAAGTTTCCTCTTTTCCCTCGTAAGGAATACCGTTTTCTACTCCATCTGGGTGATAGTGCTCAGGGGATGTCTGCCATGGTCTTAGCATCATTTCTTTAGCACAACATTTTTCAGTGTTGACGTAAGTTACCAGCTGAAGGCCTACTTCTTCAATCATTTCAAGGTCGTAATCTACGATTTCTATATTATTTTTCTCAGCCTCTGTAAGCACGATGCCGGCTTTTTCAAACATCTCGAGCAAGCATTGTACCCCTTCGTTATATTGTTCTTTTGTTAACATTGAAATCTTCCTTTCTCTGTAAAATATGTCGAAAAAATTATACTATCTTTTAAAATGGTATTCAAGTACGGAACATTTTCAGAGCTCATAGAATAATAGTGAAACAAATGTACAATGAGGCGTGGCAGTGGTTATAGTAATTGAAAGTGTTTTGTTGCCTTTTTTAGGCACTGTTTTTGGAGCGGCTTGCGTTTTTTTGATGAAAGAGACCAATCTAAAGTTACAGCGGGGGCTCACCGGCTTTGCGGCGGGAGTTATGACAGCAGCAAGCATATGGAGCCTTTTGTTGCCGGCGGTTGAGGCTGCGGAAAATCTGGGGCGTTTGTCTTTTTTACCGGGTTTGATGGGTTTCTGGATAGGCATGGTAGTGTTGATTTTACCGGACAAATTAATTCCCCACAGTAATTTTGGTAAAACAAAAAAGCTTTTCTGGGCGGTGACACTTCACAATATTCCTGAAGGTATGGCTGTTGGTGCAGTGTGTGCCGGCTTCATATCCGGAGAGGCAGATGTGTCGGTGATGGGTGCCCTAGCTTTATCGCTGGGGATAGCTTTACAAAATTTTCCCGATGGAGCTATAGTTTCCATGCCTTTTCAAGCTGAAGGATATGGTAAAATGCGTTCCTTTTCCATAGGAGTATTGTCTGGGGTGGTGGAGCCGGTGGCGGCTTTGATTACAATCATTGCGGCTGAACTTTTAGTGCCGGTGCTCCCGTATCTATTGGGCTTTGCAGCCGGAGCAATGTTCTACGTGGTGGTACAGGAACTTATGTCGGATACAACTCCAGTGCTTTTTGGTGTTGGGTTTTCCTTAATGACGGTTCTTGATGTGGCACTGGGGTAGAAAACAGGGGACTGGTGCAATAAAATTTTGCATCAGTCTTTTCTAAAAAAGTTGCCGCTTTAAGGGCAACTTTCCTAAATCATTTTATTTGGTTCTTAATGGCTTCTAATGTTTCATCGCTGATGTGGTGTTCTATTCGACAGGCATCTTCTGAAGCGGTTTCCGGGGAAACACCGATTTTTATTAAAAATGAAGTCAAGGTGGTATGCCTTTCATATATTTTTTCCGCTTTTTTTTGGCCTTCTTCGGTAAGATGTAAAGAGCTGTCTTTTTCAGTGTATATCAGGCCTTCTTTTTTTAAGAGTCCTACTGCGCGACTGACGCTGGGCTTGGAAAAGCCCATGTGCTGGCAAACATCTATTGCGTGAACACAATCAAGCTTTTGTGTGAGTACATATATGGTTTCCAGATACATTTCTCTGGACTCTCGCATAAAAATTCTCCTTAACTGTTAATATATTTAGTAGGATACCACAATTATGATATGTTTTCAACAAAACATTGTGAAGACGGGGGTCTGCCCCCTGTCTTGGGGAATTTTGTGAAAAAGTTCAAATTTTGTCAAATTTGTGGTATTGTATTTATGTTATTCGCAAGACAGGGGGCAGACCCCCGTCTTTATAAAAAAGGATTTTTGAATATGAATTTTACCGGTATAAAAATTGAAGACAAACATATTTTTGACAGATTGCTTAAGATGAATAACTATGTGGATGCGGAGTATCTGTTTTCTACATTATTTATGTGGCAGGATATTGTGGGGTATCAGTGGGCTTTTCAGGATGATTGCATTTATATAAGACATATAAGCGACGGACAAGTAAAATATCATTTTCCCATATGTGCTCCGGAAAGGGCTGTTGAGAAACTTAAAGAGCTTAAAAGTGCGGTTAATAACAAAGGTGAAAAATTGGAACTGGTTTGTGTTACTGAAGAACAGCTTGAAATTATGGGTAAGGAAAAAGATAATTTTACAATTATAGAAAAACGTAATTACTCGGATTATTTATATGATGGAGATTCCTTAAGAACCTTGGATGGTAAGAAATTACGAAAAAAAAGGGCTCATGTATCTAATTTTACAAAGAAATATAATTGGGAATTCAGGATATTTACTAAAGAGGGAGAAGATCTTAAAAATTGTAAGGAGATTTTGAAAAAATGGAGTGACTCTAAGGCGGAGAACACCACACAAAAGGAAGCACGTTTGATGGATAATGAGAGTAGCGCTGTGGAACGGTGCATGAGGCATTTTTCAGAATTAGGATTCATTGGTGGAATTATGTATATTGATGGGCAACCTGAGGGTTTTACCATTGGAGAAAAGTCGGATCGTGGTAAAATATCCACCGGAATTATTCATTATGAAAAGTGTAACAACGAGTATGATGGAGTTTATCAGGCCATTAACCAAATGTTTGCACAACAGGCACTTTCTGGTGTACAATATATAAATCGCCAGGAAGATATGGGTGTGGAAGGGCTTAGAAAGGCCAAGCTTTCATACTATCCGGTGCGTCTGGTTAATAAATTTACTTTGAAGGAGATTTAATTAATGAATAAGCTTTGGCATTACGTTGCAATATTTTTTATTTCTATGGTTCCGCTGATTGAATTAAGAGGTGCAATTCCTTACGCAGTGGGTTGGGATCTGAACCTTGTTTGGACATATATTATTTGTATTGTTGGTAATATGTTACCTGTACCGGTTATCTTTTTCTTTGCCAGAAAAGTTCTGGTGTGGGGCTCTGATAAGAAATATATAGGAAAGTTTTTCCGTTTCTGTCTTGAAAAAGGCGAAAAGGGTGGTAAAAAGCTTCAGGCTAAGGCTGGTCGCGGCTTGTTCGTAGCTCTCATGTTGTTTGTTGGTATTCCCCTTCCAGGAACAGGTGCATGGACAGGAACTTTAGCTGCCAGCATGTTGGATATGGATTTTAAATCTGCTTGTCTCGCAGTTATATTAGGTGTGGTAATTGCAGGTATCATTATGGGTCTTGCAAGTGCCGGTGTGTTTGGCGCATTGGGTGCTTTGTTTGCAGCATAATGGTAAAATAGAAATTTTATAAATATTAAAAGCGATTTTCTGTTAAAAAATCGCTTTTTTTGTATTGTTACAAAAGACAGGGGTCAGACCCCCGGCGTGTAAAAACACAACCGGGGGTCTGACCCCTGTCTTGGTTATTTTTGTATTTTCTTTCGTATAATGACGTAAATTATAACGGCAACTACTGCAATTTCGACGGATATAAAAGCAGCTACCACAACAAATTCAGAAGGGGTCTTACTTTCATCAGGTAATTCCACAGATGAATCAACGTATGTACTGTTATCAGGTGTGGCTTTAGGAACAGCAGCTTCACCATAACCTTTTGTTAAGTAGTATGAAAAGGCAATTCCGCATACAAGCACAACAAGAGCAAGTATGCCGGCCAGGATTCTTTTTATAAGTTTTATTCTGCTTTCATCAATCATCATAAGTAAAATCACTCCCGGGAAAATGATAAAGCATTGTGAATTATTTTGCAAGGCATAAGTTAATATCAACAAATATGAAATAAACATAGGGTCTGCCCCCTGTCTTGGAATGTTAGGATGCTAACAACCCAAGACAGGGGGCAGACCCTATAATTAAAATAAAATATTAAAACAAATAAAATATTAAAACAAATAAAATATTAAAACAAAAGAAAATAATTAAAGATAAAAAGAACAAAAAAATATAAAGAAAAACAGAAACTACGATTCTTTTCTTTCCACAAGGGAATAAAGGAAAACACCGGCTACAGTTAAGAGACCACCGGATATTTGTAAGAAAGATGGAATTTCCTGAAACAGTATAATCGCAAATAAAGATGCTACGACAGGTTCGCACAATTTAGATGCAGAGACAAAGGATGGTGAAAAAAACTTAAGACACCAACTAAAAATGCTGTGACCCAGAATAGTAGAAAAAACAGATAAAAAGAAACCTACAAAAACAGGACTTAATCCATAAGAAAACAATCCCACATCCTGTACAAAAACTGTGCCAACCAACACAAGGGCACAAGATACATACACAATATATGTATATACAGTAGTAGACGTATTTGTCCGTACCTGTCTGCCGATTAAAGTATAAACAGCAACCGCAATAGCAGAAACCAAAGCTAAAATATCTCCCTTCAGGGTTCCCCCGGCGGTAGAATCGGCAAAGGCAATCATAATACTTCCGACCAATGCTAGGGCGATACATAGAATAGCATTACGGGAAAGCCTGCCTTTTAAAAAAATACAAAAACCCAAAGCAACCCAGATTACTTCTGTGCAAACAATAGAAGTAGAACTGGCTACCGAAGTAAGTGATAAAGATTCAAACCACAGAACGAAATGTATAGCCAGAAAAATACCACTGACACAGGATAGAAAGGCAGTCTTTTTGTCAGAACGGAAAACTTCAGAAAACTCCCTCCGGTTACTCTTTTTAAGAAAAACAGCCGGGGACATAAGAAGAACAGTCCACAAAAGTCTGTAAGCTGCAGTAACAGAAGAAGGGGCAGAAGAGTATTTTACAAATATGGCAGACAGTGAAATTCCCAAAACGCCTACCACAATCATAACAAAAGGTCTATTCCTTTTTAAAAAATCAATAGTTCTCACAATTCTAAACAGGTGTATAAAACATTTCTGAGACGAGGCTGATAATAGAATTCGTCAGGATTCATCATGTGCTGTGCAAAGAAGAAGGACACACCTAAGTCGGCATCACAAAGTACAGTTGCACCGGCAGCGCCACCCCAACCAAATTCTTTTAAAGAACCAGTGGAACCGGCAGCTGCCTTATTTACCAGAGTGCGGACACCAAGGCCGTAACCATAACCACGAAGCTGTTGCCAGGTAATATCAGCCAGAGGCTGGCCCGAAAGATGGCTTGTTCTTAATAAATCTACAGTTCCCGGGGCTAAAATACGTTCACCATTAGGACCTGCACCGAAATTTGCCAGAGCAGAACAGAATTTTGCATAATCACCGACAGTAGTGGTTATACCTGCACCACCACTATCATATTCAGGACCAAAGACAAAGACATTTTCCTTGCCAAGATTTTCAATTTTACCACGGGTGTTTCCGCGTCCCTGAATTTGAAGTTCAACCAGCTCTTCTTCTGAACAAAGACCAAAAGCATAAAGTTCGGCCATTTTATCATGTACAGCATCGTTGTGATAAACAGGAGACTTCATATCCAAAGGCTCCCAGATATTTTCTTTCATATAGTCGCGGAACTTTTTACCGGAAATTACTGACACAACTGCGGCCAAAACGTCGTGGCTTAAGCTGTACTGCCATCTGGTGCCCGGCTCAAAACTCAAAGGATCCTGAGCAATGTATTTTGCCACAGTGACAGTATCCATTTTACCGTTTGTAGCTTCACGGGCTTTGTCAAAAGATGCTGTGCCGGAACTGTATGTAAGACCGGAGGTCATGGTAAAAAGATTCCTCAGTGTAATTATGTTGTTTGCTTTAGTAAGTTGTCCATCAGGTCCCTGAATGGTCATTTCACGGTACTCAGGGATATACTCATACAAAGGATCGTCCAGTAAAAACAAACCTTTTTCATAAAGCTGCAGGGCTGCTACTACAGTTGCCACTTTAGAGCAAGAGTAGATATTGAACATCTTGTCTTCTGTCATTGGAATTCTATTTTCCAAATCGGCGTAACCTGCCTGGTAAGAGAAAACTTCCTTGTTATCTTTATACACGGAAATGCTATTGCCGGGGGCATGGGTTTTTGCCAACCGGTCCATAAAATCCTTCATAGGTCCAAAATTCATAAGTAAAATCTCCTGAAATTTAATAGGTATATTGTATCACTTAAGAAGCTCAATTGCACGAAGATATTTTTCTCGTCGTAAAATGTCTTTTTCTGTAGGTGAATCCAGTCGGGTCAAGTCGGAATTGTGCTTTAAATCTGCTAATTTTACAGTCCGGGCAACAGGGTTTTCCTTTATTTCAGCCACATAGTCCATATATTCCACAGAATCATCATGGGTAAGTAGCTTAAGGGCGTCAATAATTTCTCTGTAAAATCCTTCTTTTTCTAAATCCTCAAAAGTCAGAGGTGTATCTTCAACTACATCGTGTAAAAGGGCTACGCAGCAAGTCACCTCATCTGTCATTTGCTCTGCCAGATGAATGGGGTGGGAGATATATGGAAGTCCGCTTTTGTCCATTTGGTCTTTGTGGGCACGAGAGGCAATATCCAAAGCTTTTTTAGTCAAAGTTGTGTAGAGCATGTAAGTCTCCTGATTAATATCCAAAGCTTCCTTCCAGAGATTCGTCATTGTCAATCCAGTCCTGAACATCAACAACTCTGTATTCGTTTTCTGTATCTCTGATAATTACAGTTTTAATACCGGCGTTAATTACCAGTCTTTTACACATTGAGCAGCTGCTGGAATTTTTTATGTAGCCACCTGTGTCTACTTCTCGTCCTGACAAGTAAAGTGTACTGCCAATCATTTTACCGCGCTCGGCACTGATAATTGCATTTGCTTCCGCATGAACACTACGACACAATTCGTAACGTTCACCACGGGGAATATTTAATTTTTGTCTTATACAATAACCCAGGTCGCTACAGTTTTTACGACCCCTTGGGGCGCCTACATATCCTGTTGAAATAACCTCGTCATTTTTTACAATAACAGCACCATAATGTCTTCTTAAACAGGTACATCTTTGTGATACAACATCTGCCAGATCGAGATAGTAATTGGTTTTGTCACGTCGTTCCATAAATAAAGCCTCCTCTTAAAAATATCCTTCCTCTATTAAAATTTCCAGCACTTTTGCTTCTCTTTCTATCATAATATTGGACTTAGGTCCGTGATCCGGTTTCCTGTTTGCGCTGATTGCAACCTCCGGGGTTATCCATTCCAGGGTAAAATGTTCTTCTGCCTCATAGTCGTCTAAATTCTGTGTCTCTACCATATCTTCCACACAGCAAAGATAATAGAAATTCTCTTGGTAAAATATCTCTTCTCCCTTGCCGGCCTCTGCACGGATTACATTTCCGAATTCTCTTACAGAAGAAGGTATTACCGTAAGTCCTGATTCTTCCTTAACCTCTCTGATAAGGCAGTCAATATGACTTTCGGAAGGGTCAATTCCGCCTCCGGGAAACTTATAGTAATCATATTTTAAACTATGAACCATGGCAACCTTGCCATCGCGGATAATTACACCCCGGACAGAAGGTCTTACAAACTTAGGCCAGTTTTCATTGTAGTTTTTTTTGTTTAATAAAAATAGTAGTCGCATAAAAATCCCATTTCGTATAGGTATGAATTAATTGTATGGTTTTATATATTTTGTTGTCAAGTTTTTTAAAAAGTGGATTGGTTAAATTTTACACCGGTGTGAAAAAATGGGTAACAAAATATATTGAAGTTGTCCAATATATTATGTATTATACTTTATAACAAATAAAATCTTGCGCGGATGAAATGTTTTTTATATAAAAGATACATCTCATTATAAATAATTGACCAGCACGAACATTTTCATACTAAATTCTAAATTTGCAAGATAAAAGGAGGAATTATGAAAAAATATTTTAAATTTGCTGCTGTTTTTTGTTTTTTAATTTTATGTTTTTCTTGTGTGCATCTCAATGCTTTTGCTTCGACATCTAATGTTTATGAATTTGAAGCAGAAGATGGTGTATTGTCGGGTCCTTTTACGCAGATCGGTGTAGGCTCAAACTTCTCAAACGGAGCGTACGTAAGACATCTAAGGTACGATGGTACATGTGAAATAGCTGGATATGTATCACACGCAGGTTTTTATAAAGTTGAGGTTGATTACGCTGCTGGAGAGACGGGTTCAGATATATTATTAACAGTAAATGACACATATAGTGAGGTAATAGCTGATGATTATGGTGGCCTTGGTTGGAATGTTGTTAAGACATCTTCTCCGTCATTAATATACTTTAATAAGGGCATCAATATAATGGTTTTTTCTAAAGCTGGAGAAAAATCTTTTGATGTTGATAAAATTACTTTAACATATGTAGGAAATCCTACTTTTGAAGAAGAAGCGGAGAATGGCACAATCAGTGGTCCGTTCACAACTACAACTCAAATAGCAAATGCATCAAACGGATATACAGTAAGGCATTTAAGATATGGTGGGTCTTGTGATATTAATCTTGAATTGCCCGTAGATGGTTTTTATACAGTTAAAATTTATTATTCGGCTGGTGAGGAAAATTGTGACTTAACCATTAATATTGGCGAGGAACTTAATCGGGTTATTGATGTAGATTACACTGGGGATTATTACACAGTGGATTATGTATCCATATCTAATGTTTATCTTACCAAAGGTGCTAAACTTATTTCACTATTTAAAGCGGGGGATAGGACTCCTGATTTAGACAAAATTGAAATAGAATTAACTGGTTCTGCTAATAATTTAATTGCAGTTTCTAATTTGCAATGTAATACGGTGGGAACTATAGATCGTCTAACTTGGGAGGTTCCTGAATATAGAGGAGTGCTGATGTACGATATTTATTTAGACGATATCTATATTTCTACTACTCAATCAAACATGTATGCAAATGAGGTTAAATCTCAAACCAGAAATTATACCATTATCGCGAGAACTTATAGTCATAATTTAAGCTCAGCCCCACAAAGTGTCAGTAGCTCTCAAGTAGCTAATATTGTGAGTGTGATAAATGGTGATTTTGAAGAAGAAACAGGAAATAATCCTGTGGCTGGTTGGGGCCCTAGCAACTTATCAACGGGTATTATTTCTTCTGCTTCTATCCATACAGAGGAAAATGGTAATCAAAGCTTAAGGCTTGTAGGAAACAGTGATTCTGCATACCATCAATGTATCACTGGCTTAATTCCAAATGAGTCGTATATTTTAAGAGGAAAGGTTCGTGTACTGGATTTAAATAATAGTGGAAATACAAATGGTATTGGACCTAGCATATTTGTAGTTGTTACCAAACCAGATGGTTCACCATATTATTGGTATTATGGTAAAAATGACAATAAAAGTTTCCCGAATGATTATACTGTAGATGCAGGTTGGATTGAACAAGAAATTGAATTTGTCGCATCAGAGTCAGGTTGTGTATACATAGGTGGTGCAATTGGTCGGTATTCCAGTAATATTAGTGGTGAATTTTTATTTGATGATTTTGAGTTGATACAAAAGGAAACTAATATTTTGGAAACAGATAATATAAGATTTCATTTTACCAATGATGATATAGATTTGCATAAAAAAGATGAATTAGACTATTTTATGGGTGAATTAGACAAAGCATATAATCTATATGCACAACTTATTGGAAGAAGACATGATGGTGAACGGATTTTAAATATTGTAACAAGAGACAATATGAGCTATGGTGGTTTAACTCTTACCGGAAGTAATGTTATTACTTGGAACTGTGACTCCTTAGATAAACAAATTAAACCTGAACTAGACACTAGTGAAAATGCTTTCAAATTTAGTTTTGGATTATTTCATGAAATGGGCCATATGTACGATATAGGTGATTGGGCATGGAATGGTGAGTTTTCTGCCAATTTTAAAATGTTATACGTTATTAAGGCATTAGAACAAGAGAATTCGACACGCTATAGATATGTGGATATAATTTCAAACTATAAGTCTGAGTATGAAAAAGAATATACTGCAACTTCTTCACATACGAATGCGGGCTTTTTATATTTGCTTTCCAAAGTGGCAGATACTGTTGGCTGGGATGTTTTCCAAAATGTATATAGTAGATACTTTAGTGAAAACATAACTGTTTCTGGTGCAGTAAACAGATTAGATAAATTTTTAGATTTAATTGAAGAAGAAGCACAAAAAAAGAGTGGGTTTGAGGATTATCAAATAACGGATACGATTAGTGCCTCTGATTTGCAGATTGCATATGATTATTATGCGTAATTTTATTTAATTATATATTGCCTTATTAATATGCTTAGATTTAATAAGGCAATATTTTCTTATTTTATTGTTTATTAATCAGATTCTTTCAAATCTATACTTTTGTTTAATTTCCGGATATTTTTCCTTATCAACTTCTCCCATGAACATTTCATAGGGTCTTGCGTAAATTTCATTAGTACCATACAGAGCCTGGTAAACTATAAGTTTTTCTTCGGTCTCTGTATGTTTTGCTATTGCTATAATTTTATAGGTGTAGTCAGTACTTTCAGGTGAGACAAGCTCCCTTTTGAAATGTTTAACTATGTCACCAGGGGTAAAATCAGGTCGGTTCATGAAAGTAAACTCCTTTATTGATTATATTCGTAGTCGTAAAGTGTAATTGGCATTTCAATGAGAAGGTTAGTTCCTGCATAATGCTTTATTGTGAGTTTTTTACCCACCATTTTTTCTTTTAAGAATTTTTTGAACTTAAAAGAGTGTGGTATACCGCTATGAGAAAAACCATAATATTTCTTATTGTTTGTGTCAATATAGACAATAATTGCATAACCGCCAGAAATGGGTCTTGAAAAGCTTAATAAATGGAAATTTTCACATATAAATTCATTGGAGTCCTCATTAATAAAAGCTATTTTATTAAACATAAGACGAAATCTTATGCAATAGAAAAAAGCAAACAGAAAGAAAAAACTTATAATCCCCATCAAAATCCCTGCGGCTAAGAAATATGAGTATATTTTAATGTCTGCAACAAAACCATCAGCACAGTAGAAGAACAAAATTGAAAAAGGGAAAGTCACAATAAACCTATAAAATTGTGCTTTTACCATAAGCGAAGCAATTTCTTTGTGCCTTTTCAGAAGAGAATCCATGTTTTTTATAGTTTCAGAATCTGATTTATATGTTACCATAAACCACACCTTTTCCTATTATTCTATCCATACGACTCATTACAAAAGGAGTTTTACTATTAAATACAACAGGTTTATCTGTCTTGATTTCTATGGTACCGAACTTTCCTGGGTCTATCATATCATCCTTAAAAATCTGAGAAATAACAGCCGGATATTCTCTGGAATCAATTATCAGAGTAAAACTCATTCCATCATAGAAAGGGGTATAATGTCCACCTTCAGCTTTAGTACATACATAAATTCCGGCTGTAAAAGTATCGGCAGTATTAAACCCTTCAATGGAAGAAACCGCTATTTTACCTTTATGAACAGCCTCTTTTGATATGCCATCTAAGAAAATATCAACACTCATACCCGGATATGCTACAGGCACATCTTTAAGAGCCATATCCACCATCATGTATGCAGTGGCAGAAGGAGCGCCATCGGCATCCAAAAGACAAATTTTATCACCTGCAGCAATAGTACCCTGCTTTATGGTGCCGTGGATAATTTCTGTCAGAACATCATCCTTTTTTACATGGAAAGCTTCTTCAACAGGCATTATGAAAGGAAGGGTATGCCTTAAATATGTTGAACATTCTTTGTTCAGTGTGTCTATAAGATTGTTAATTGTAATATCCAAATGATTTTTATATCCATGGACAAAAATCGTTTTTTGCGGATAAATTTCGTAACTATCAAAGTCTTCTATAAGATCTTCTTTTATCAGAGCAATAGCTTCGTCATCATCCATACCTGAACAGTCCAGATACACAATAATATTTGACGTTTTTTCTATTTTTGCGTGAACCAGCTGCTCTGTAATTTCCTTAAAACCAACATGCAAAGAATTGGTAAATATCAACAAATGGTCAACTTCAGGGTTGTCAATTAGCGCTTTGTGGTTTTCAGTGTAAGAAACATATTCTGAAATTTCGTAGGCAGTGATGTTTCTGGTGTTGATTTCGTTAACCAACTGTTTGTAAACTTCAGAATAATCATCTTCGAAATTACCATCGCTTATTACTTGTATTTTGTTTTTTCCAATCACAACTTCTTTGGTTTTTTCTTCTTTTTTCGGTAAAATGTCAATTTTTTCAGGAACAGGAACAGTGGAAACCGGTGCAGGTATGTCTTCCTGACCGAAAAGTGCCTGTGATTCTTCCCAAAGCTGATCTATTATTTCCTCTGAAGATTTATCTTCTTTAATAGCTTCACTTGCTTTAATTTTTTTCTTTTCTTCTTTTTCCTGCTCTTCAGCTTTGTTTATTGCATTTAAAATATCATTAACAACAATGGAAATGTAAGCGCCATATAAAGGTACACATGAAATTTGTTCCTTTTGTCTTTTTAATGTAAGGCTACAATATATGGGGGAGCCACCATTATCATTTTTACTGCATTGATGTATGTCCGCAATTTCTTTATAAATTATTGGCATAGGTATTTGCTTTTTTATAAAGGAACCTTTATAGAAATATTCTTTGGTAGCCAGAAACCCTTTTGTTGTGAAGACAAAACCATCATTTTCCTTAAAACCGGCAAAAGCTACGATAGCTCCACCCAACTGGTATTTTTCACATAGTTTTCTTATAGTTTTTATTTCTTTGTCGGACATTTTGTCGTAAAAGACTGTCGTTACAGGAAGATGATTACTTTCTTCTCTCTTTCTGACTTCTGACTCATCAATAGACTCTATTGTGGATTTTATTAATTCTCTGAGCTCTAATGTAAGCATTTTACAAATCTCCTTTAACGGTTTATTTTAAATCAGGGTGGTGTTCATACATATCCAACCTTATTTCTCTTATTATATTTGTACCGCCGTAATAAATAAAAGACACCTTTTTATTAAGCAGTTTTTTATTCATTTCACTTAAGGGACTTTTTATAAGGGGTGAACCTGAAACTGATATGGTGGCAGGTAGAATATAGTACCATTTTACGTTATTTGTATCTTTTAATATTAATCCCGAAACTTCTCTGGAATAGCGACCTGCATAAAGGACAATAGAGTATATTTTTACAAAGGTCAGTTCTTTGGTGTCCTCATATACTAATGATATTTGTTTAAGTTTTTTGTAAAATACAGCAAGCTGGACAGCCCTTACAGTAAACAAAATAATTAATGCAAACATACCAAGCAGCACAAAGAAAGATAGTAATAGAAGAAGTATGTCTGTTGTGTTCTTTTCTTTGATGGCATCAGAAAAAACAACTGAAAATTCCGAAACAAGATATATCAGGACAGGTGTAAAAAACACCAGAACTACAATACGTCCGAAGTATGAAAAAAGTGATATTTTAAGAAGATTTTTTTGAGTATCCAATAATGGTTCCATTAATGCGTCCTCGTTTATTATTTCTTTAGATTATTATAAATTAAATTAAAAGATAACACAATTATACTGGCAGTCAAAAATTTATATTTTACCACGGTTATTGAAGTCATTGTTTTTTATGGGTATAATTACATTGATTTTTAGAGATAACGTAAACGTGGTCGATCAGGCGACTGAAAGAGCTGCACAAAGAGCAGAAGCTCTCAGAGAAGAGCGTGAGAAACAGGCTTTAAGAGATAAATTGGAAGCAAGAGCAGACGCTTTTGAGCGTGATATAGATCTTCTTGGCAGAGGTGATGGTCATACCATTGAAGAACGTCGTATCCGTGGTGATATCTCTGATGTGGATGCTATGCGTCTCAAAGAAATTCGTGACAGCGCCATAGACAAAAGGGTTGATAAATAAGTAAAAACAAGGGGGAATGATATGCCCCCTTGTTTTTTACATAGTAAGTTGTAGTTCCCTTATTACATTTGTACCACTATAACAAGGCACTTCCATATCCCGATAAAGAATATCTGCTTCCAGAGTTTCCGTAATGGATAACTGGTTTCTGAAGGTCAAGTGAAGTTTATTTGTAAGCATATAGTAATACTTATTTCCCTGGATATCGGTTAAGACAAACCCTCTTAAATTCCTGCTGTATCTTCCACGCTTGGTTGTTAAAAGGCGAATACTATCAAAAGTTGTTTTTATATTTTCAGAATCATTTTTTGTAATTCCCTTAAAAACTTTATGTATATTTATAGCTTCTATAAAATCTCTTATAAAAAAGGGTATAGCGATGAGAATAGCAGGAATTGCTAAATATCCGAAAATAGAATTGTCTTTTTGTCTGTACTCTGTCAGCACTCCGGAATCTGCCGGAGCATTGCTTTTATTCAGGATTGTTCCCCCTAAAATAATACAGATAAATACAATACATATTGTAATTAATAAAGCCCTTATGCAAACAGAGATTAAATGATCTGTCGCCATCGATTTTTGATTGTTAAGTAGAGAATCCATTGTAGCTCCTTTCTGAGAACATATCCTGATTATACATCAAGAACAAGTTGAAGTATAGTTGGTGTCGGTTGAGAAGAAGTATCACTGTGGTGACATAAAAATTACAAATCCACCTTGTACTCATCATCAATAAGCACATAATTTACTTTATACTCTTTAGCAAGCCTTAATATTTCTGCATTATCATTTAAGACATTTTCCAAAGTACCACCTTCATCGTCTAAACGATTCTCAATTACATTTGCATACTTCTTTATGTCTTCAAAATGATTTTTAATATATTTTTCGCTCATTACAAGACAATAGTATCTGATGTGCTCAAGATACTCTTTATTAAAATCTTCTTCCCAGGTAAAAGGAATATAACAGCCTTCAACAATTAGGTTCTGGTTGTTTTCAATGGCTGTCTTAATTATTTCCCGTACAATAGGCCACAAATAGGAAGTTAATTGATTGTCTTCGCTTGTAGGTGTAAGGTCTGTCCGGCCACTTCGAATTAAGCCCATCTTTAAGTGGTCTATTGAAAGGTACGGATATTTGTATTTTTCCAGCATCTTTTGGGCAAGAAGAGTTTTGCCTGTGTGAGAAGCTCCGGTTAGTAGAATGATCATTAAATTATTCCTTTTTATTCTTAAAAAACTTTTTAATTAAAGCAAAAATCAATATAATTGCAACTAAAGATATAATCCCAACAAGCACAATAATATCAAAATCAATATCAGTTGTTTCAACCGAAAAAATGGAGCTTATGCCTAAGTACACAAGGGAACCAACAGCAAATAGAATAATCAAAAGTATTAATTCAACAACACCTTCAGCCAATGAATCCAGCATTTTCTGTTTTTTCTTTTTTATCTTAATTGCTTCCTGAGTTGTTTTACCTGTATCCATTTCTTTTTCTTGATTTTTATTACTCATAACAAATCATTCCTTTTTACAGGGTTATTTCCAGAACTCATTTCTTGCTGTCTTTATTAAATCTGCATATTTACCAACAAAATCTTCTTTATAGTAAAAACGCATTAATTCATAGTACTCCCATGCTGTTTGATATGTATCTTCAGGATCTGTAAAAAGTGGTGGTATTCCTAATTGTTTTGTATAATCATTTACTGCAGTTACCCTTGATATTACTTTTTGCTTTTGCTCATAAATATCGTTTTCATTATATCCTAAAGCCTTGTAGGTTGGGAAGCCGTCTTTTTCTTCAACCATGTGGCACATCATGTGGTGTCCTATTGCTTCTATTAATCGTAATAATTTTTCTTTTTCTGCATAGTGAAGCTCTTCCGTTTTTAAGTTGAAAAGCCTGTAGTAGCGCTTGCTTTTATAATCCGACTTAAACACCTCCGGTTTTGTATTCCAAGGATGCTGATAGTCTGCAAGTTTCATATTTGTAATTATCCTTTCCTATTTACAACTTAATAACACTACTGTTTCCACATGCCCGCTCTGTGGAAACATATCCACCGGTCTTACAATCTCACACTTATACCCAAGTCCCTCTAATATTTTACAGTCCCTGGCCAGAGTTGCCGGATTACAGGAAACATAAACTATTTTACCGGGTTTAAGAGCCGCTACCTGTTCCAGCGCAACAGCATCACAGCCTTTTCGTGGAGGATCTACTACAATTACATCCGGAGCAAAACTTGGTCCTTGCTCACTTAGAATTTTACCGGTGTCTCCGGCTAAGAAAGTACAATTTTCAACACCATTAAGTTCCGCGTTTACCTTGGCGTTCCGGATAGCCCCTTCCACATATTCAACACCGAAAATTTCTTTTACACCTCGGGTTTTGGCAATGTATATACCAATAGTTCCCACACCGCAGTAAAGATCCAACAGGGAAGTGTTTTCGTCAGCACCACTGTATTCAGCAGCCAGTTCATAAAGCTTCTCCGTCTGGAGAGGGTTCACCTGGAAGAAAGACTCCGGCCCCATTTTGAAAACCGCCGGACCTATGTTGTCGGTAATAAAATCCTCTCCCGAAATCTTGGTAAAATGTTCCCCGGTTACAGTGTTTCCTCTGGTGGTGTTTATATTTTCAAAAACAGAAATAACCTCAGGACACACAGTCATCAGTCTTTTGGCAAAAATTTCTTTTTGTGGAAGAAATCCATTACAAATGAGAGCAACCATGAATTTCCCGGTAAAATGTGATGCTCGTATCAAAAGCCCACGAAGCAGACCTTTTCCTGTTTTTTCATTATATATATCATACTTAAGTTCTGTGGATATTTCACACACGGCCTGTCGAATCTTTGCCACACCGACCTGTTCGATTTCACAGCTTTCTGTTGCCACCACATTATGACTGTGTTCTTTAAAAAATCCGCACTTAAGCTGACCGTTCATTTCTGTAAAACGATACTGCGCTTTGTTTCTGAATCCTTTGGTGGTTTCACAACCTACAATAGGAAGTATGGTGAAATCTTTTAGGCCCCCAATACGCTCCATACAGTCTTTAACCTGTTGCTCTTTGTATTTAAGCTGAGCTTCGTAAGACAAATGACCTAAAGTACAACCACCGCAATGCTTGTAGGCAGGACAGGTGGGGGTGATACGATCAGGTGAAATTTCAGTAAGATCTGATATTTTACCGATAGCGTAAGAACTGAGCACTTTTATAACCAACACTTTTGCAGTTTCTCCCGGAAGAAGACCCGGGCAGAACACAGTGAAACCATCTATTTTACCGATGCCGTGACCTTCCTTAGATAGTCCTGTGGCTGTAAGTTTATATATAGAATTTTTCTTTACAGGAATACTTTTCTTCATAATAGAATAAGTATGTCACATATTGACAAACCGGTCAAGAAGAATTATCATAAGGGTAGTTTTTAGAGATCATAAATGTTTCAGTTTATTATTCTATTAAATTCCCAAGTTATTTTTAATTTTTATATGAGGTGTGTTTATGCAAGAGGCAGAACTAAGCAAGAAATCAATTGCCGATTTGCGTTATATCGCAAAAATTATGGGTATTAAAGGTGTTTCTACAATGAAGAAAGATCAACTCATCAGAGTTATCACTTCAGGAAATGCTGAGGTTTCTGAGGAGATTGCTCCTGTACAGGAAACTGCTCCTGTTGAGGAGATTCCGGTCCGGGAAGAAGTTGTGGAGAAAAACCTTAAGAAAAAGATTTCCGAGAAGAAATCTGCAAAGAAAAAAACCACTAAAGAGAAAGTTTCAGAAGAAGCGGTGGTTGAAGAAAAGACTTCTGCAAGGCGTGGTCGCAAGAAAAAGGAAGAAGTTACCGAGGCGTCGGTGACTGAAGCACCTGTAGTTGAAACTTCTGCAAAAGAACCTGTGAAAGAAAAACAGGAAATTGCCGAGGAAAAACCAAAAAGGGGCAGAAAGAAAAAAATAGTTGAAAACAAAGAGAACATTTTACCGGAAGAAAAAGCAGAAGCGCCTGCCGAACCGGAAACTCCTTTAGTGGAAGACTCGGCTGTGGCTTCTGAAGGGGAATCTGAAGAGCCTCAGGAAGTAAAAAAACCTGAACGCGTGGAAAAAGAAGTTGAGGGCATACTTGAAATTGTGTCTGAAAACTACGGCTTCTTACGAGTGGATAACTATGTAGCAGGTAACAAAGATATATATGTGCCTATGGTGCAGATTAAACGCTTTGGCCTGAAAACCGGTGACAAGGTAAGAGGTAAGTGCAGATTCCAGAAGGATACGGAAAAGTATCAGGCTTTATATTACATTACAGGTGTAAATGACGGACCTTCTGATTCAGCAAGACGTCGTAAGCCTTTTGAGTCCCTGACTCCTATTTTCCCGGATGAAAAACTTAAGCTTGAAAGAGACCCTAAGGAGTTTTCTACAAGATTGATTGATTTGATGGCTCCTATCGGTAAGGGTCAGAGAGGTATGATTGTTTCACCACCTAAAGCAGGTAAGACAGTACTTCTTAAATCTATTGCACATTCTATTACAGCAAATTATCCTGATGTTCATCTTATGGTGCTTTTGATTGACGAACGTCCTGAGGAAGTAACGGACATGAGAGAATCTGTTGAGGGAGAGGTTATTTCTTCTACTTTTGATGAACTTCCTGAGCGTCATGTAAAGGTGGCCGAAATGGTTTTAGAGCGTGCTCAACGTCTGGTTGAGGGGGGACACGATGTGGTGATCCTTATGGATAGCTTAACTCGTCTTGCCCGTGCTTATAACCTGACAATTCCGCCTACGGGAAGAACTTTATCCGGTGGTATTGATCCGGGAGCACTTCATAAGCCTAAGAAATTCTTTGGTGCCGCAAGAAATATCCGTGGTGGCGGTAGCCTTACAATTGTAGCAACAGCATTGGTTGAAACCGGTAGTAAAATGGATGATGTTATATTTGAGGAATTCAAGGGCACAGGTAATATGGAACTTCGTCTGGACAGAAGCTTGTCTGAAAAGCGTATATTCCCCGCAATTGATATTAACAAATCAGGTACTCGTCGTGAGGATTTGTTGCTGACGGAGAAGGAGCTTAACAGTGTGTTTGCCATTCGTAAAGCTATGAGTAATATGGGTACGGCAGATGTTACAGAGATACTTCTTAACCAGATGCAGAAGTGTGAAAACAACGAGAAATTTGTAGATTCGGTAAAATTATCTTTCAATAATTAAATTTGTTGAAAAAAATACTTGCATTATATTGGAATACTATGTTATAATCCGTGGTGCGTCTTAAATAAGAGGCATTTTTCAGAAAGAAGGTGACATGATGAAAGAAGGAATCCATCCTGAGTTCCATGAAGTAACTGCAAAGTGCGCATGTGGAGAAACTTTTAAGACATACTCAACCAAGAAGGAGATATCAGTCGAAATTTGTTCGAAGTGTCATCCTTTCTACACAGGTAAGCAGAAGTTGGTAGATACCGGCGGACGTGTTGATAAGTTCAACAAGAGATATGGTTTGAAGTAAGTCGATTAACAGGGCTGTCTCGTAAGAGGCAGCCTTTTTAATTTCTTTTGTATTCCACCCCGAAGCAACAAATTAAAAAAAAGGGGGATGGGAAAAACTTAGGTTTGCCATCCCATTTGTTTTTTTAAATGTGCATCGGGATGGCTTTTTTCGTGTTTTTTATTATTTCTGCCACTCTAAAAGTACTCCGAATTGTAAAAAGGGATGGAAAACACGGGGTTTTGCCACCCCTTTTTGGTTGAATTCGGGTGTTTGTGATGGAATAAAAATGTGGTATAATCAAAATAACCGGATTGATTATACAAAGAGAGGAAATATGTATGAAAGTTCAGGATAGATTTTTAAAATATGTAGCAATACCTACTATGTCGGATGAAAATAGTGAAACTATACCCAGTTCAGAAAAACAGCTTGTGCTGGCAAAAGTTCTGGTGGACGAGTTGTTGGAGTTAGGTCTTAAAGATGCCAGGGTTGATAAATATGGTTATGTATATGCCACATTACCGGCAAACACGGATAAGGCTATGAATAAAATAGGTTTTATCTCTCATATGGACACATCTCCTGATGCTCCGGATTCTCCGATAGATGCAAAAATTGTGGAATATAATGGTGGAGATATTTTACTTAATGAAAAAGAAAATATCATTATGAAAGTATCAGATTATCCTAACCTGGAGCGATACAAAGGTCAGCACCTGATTGTTACAGATGGCACCACACTTTTAGGTTCCGATGATAAGGCCGGGGTGGCAGAAATAATGGATGCTCTTAAAAAGATTATTGAATCCGGTATGGCTCATGGTAAAATCTCCGTCGCTTTTACACCTGATGAGGAAATCGGACGAGGCGCAGATTATTTTGATGTTGAAGTTTTCGGTGCTGACTATGCCTACACAGTAGACGGTGGCTCACCGGGAGAAATTGAATATGAGAACTTCAATGGAGCATCAGCAGAAATTACTGTTCACGGTCGTTCAATTCATCCGGGTTCCGCTAAAGGTAAAATGATAAATGCTGCCAGAATGGCATGTGAATTTGACGGAGCATTGCCTCAGAATGAAGTTCCGGAATGTACAGAAGGATATGAAGGTTTTCACCATCTTACAGATATGTCTGGTGAAACCGAAATAGCAAAGCTTTCATATATTATACGTGACCATGACAAAGAAAAATTTGAAGATAAAAAGAAACAGTTTGAAACTGTAGCAGAAGAATTTAACAAACGTTACGGAGAAGGTACAGTGGAGCTTAAAATTACAGATTCATATTACAATATGAAAGAAAAGATAGAGCCTCACATGTACATTATTGAAAGAGCCAAAAAGGCCATGGAAGATACAGGCATAGTACCGGAAATTATTCCTATAAGAGGGGGTACAGACGGAGCAAGACTTTCATATATGGGACTTCCCTGTCCGAATCTTTGTACTGGTGGAGAAAACTTCCACTCACGTTTTGAATATGTTTCTGTTGAAGCAATGGAACAGATTTCCGACATGTTAGTTAAAATTGTGGATAATTTAGTCGAAAAATAATTTTTTTAGCAAGACAGGGGGCAGACCCCCGGCACAAAATGTAGCCGGGGGTCTGCCCCCTGTCTTTGGTTTTGGCATATTATTTAAATTTCTTCATAAACATATATTCAGGAGGGGATAAGAATGACCATACCTGAAAAAAGTAATGGGCAGAACATATACATAGAAAACCGAGAACATTTAAAAATTACCGGAGTGAATGATGTAATAAGTTTCGACAATAACTTTGTGGAAACCGAAACAGAACTTGGAAACATGCTTATAAGAGGGGAAAACTTAAAAATTGAAAAATTGAATCCTGAGGAAAGAGAACTACTTCTGAACGGATATTTTCATTCCTGTGAATATGCAGAAACAAAGAAAACGGGAAAAAATATTTTTACCCGTATATTCAGATGAGCGCAGTAATGCTACTGACGGCCGGAGCTTTGGTGGCTCTGTGCTATGATTTATTCCGAAGTTTAAGAAAAGCTTATCCCGGACATCCGCGGTGGCTTGTACATATACAGGACGGAACATTTCTGGTTATATCAATAATTTTACTGGTGATTGTGTTTTGTTTTGTGGATTTTGGAAGAATAAGATGGTATTCATTTGCGCTGGTAATTTCAGGGATTTTTATATATTTTTTGGCAATAAGTCCCTGGTTTGGTAAAATAATTACATTTTTATTAGGAATTCCCGGCAAAATATTTAAAATTTTTTATAAGTTCATATTGAAAAAATAAAAAGCGCAGTATATAATTGATGTGAATAGTTCACAAAAGATTAATAATTGAGGTTCAGAAGATGAAGGCTAACAAAAAAGATAAAAGAAAGTTTGATTCAAAAAATTTAATTTTCATAGCGCTGGCATTGTATCTTGTTGTCTTGCTTTTTGCACAACAGAGCACATTGGACCGTAACAGAGAAACCTATAAAGATCTTCAGAAACAGCTTGTTGATGCACAGGAAGAAAACAATGTTTTGAAAGAGGAGTATGAAAATATAGGCTCTGATGAATATATAGAACGAAAGGCTAGAGAATCCGGCTTGGTTAAATCCGATGAGGTTGTATTTGTAATCGGCAACAAATAAAAATGGGAGATGCATTAATGCATGGCAAGCAAAGACGACATAATAGAAGGTAAAGTGACGGGAATCACCACTTTTGGTGCTTTTGTTCAGCTTACTGACGGAAGGACCGGTCTTGTTCACATATCAGAAGTTTCAGACCAATATGTTAAAGAAATAAGAGATTTTCTTCAGGAGGGACAAGACGTTAAAGTTGTTCCTATGTCTTCTTTGCAAGAAGGCAAATTAAGATTATCCATTAAAAAAGCAATTGAAATATTGAAAGAATGTGGGGAGCTTCCACAGGAGCAGCTTGCTACGAAGAAACCCTTTAATAAATCATGTGAACAGCGTCCTAAAACACCTAAAAAAGTAGCGGAGAAATTTGACCCGAGTGTTCCACCGGTGGATTTTTACGACAAGGGTGAAGAGGGACAGGCAGAAAGTGCTTTTGAGGACAGACTTTCTAAGTTTATGAAATCCAGTGAAGAGAAGTTAAGTGCCCTTAAAAAGCAGACAGAAAATAAAAGAGGCGGCGGATATGTCAGAAGAGGCTAAGTCACCTTCAGGAGACTTTACCGTATTGCTACAGGGATTGGCAATAGAAGAGGCTTTTTACAATGAAAACAGAAGATTACCTTATCTTGTAAAAAGAGATATGGGGGCCGTTAATTTTCTTAGCATTACATCCAATAATTATATTTATATAGACCATAATGCAGTGCCGAATATAAGGGCACTGTATACTTTTATATGTGTCTATGATGATTTTACCGAAAAAAATAAAGAGAACCTGGAAGAACAACAACATCTGGCAGAAAAAATCGGAATGTTGGTTGAATTTGTAATTGTTGACTTAAAAAGCAGAACATACAAAAATCTTTTTACCGGTAAAATGACAGACAAAAAACTTAACAAAGTTTTGGAAAAAGCCCTTAAAATATATTTCAACACAAATGAAGATGTTATAGAACTGGCCCAGGCAGCAACGGAGAGGGCTGCTGCAAAAAAAGAAGAACTGAGAGATCCTGCCAGGCTTTATATATTCAGTCCTGTTATAATTCTTGTGATTATAAATATAGTTATTTTTTTTGCAGGAAGTGAAGATTTTGTTCTGTGGGGTATATTGGATAGCGCAAAAGTAAGGCAGGGAGAAATCTGGCGACTTTTTACAGCTATGTTTCTTCATGCAGATATGGCGCATCTTTTCGGTAATATGTATTTCCTTACAATGCTGGGAAGAGTGTTGGTTAATAAATACAGCAACGGAAAGCTTTTGTTTGTATATCTTGCTTCCGGTGTTGCTGGTTGTGTTCTTTCTGCTACCTTTTCAGGGGGTGCGTCTCTTGGTGCTTCAGGCGCTATTATGGGTCTTGGTGGTGTCCTGCTCTGTAAACTTCTTTTTGACAAAAATCGTAAATATTTAAGACAGAAAAATTCATATATACATCTTGGATTCATGGTTATATTCAATCTGGCTTACGGACTTTTTACCACAGGAATTGATAACTTCGGACATTTTGGTGGCTTTATCTGTGGTTTCCTTCTGGAACTTCTTTTTATGCACATAAAATCCGGAAAACAAGCATAGTTTGTACCCGAAGGGGTGGACTATGGCTTCAAGAGAAACATTTAAAGCCGGGGCTGTAAAATTAATGGTTGCCGGTGTTATTGTAAGACTTTTAGGTTTTGTAAATCGCATATTTTTATCGAATCTTATCGGAGCGGAAGGTATGGGACTGTTTCAGTTAACCTCTCCCGTTTATTCCCTTATAATTCTGACCCTGACTTCCGGTGTATCTGTTACAGTTTCCGGAATGACCGCGGCTGAAGCTGCAAATGGTAAAATGAAAAACGCCGGCAGAATTGCAAAGGTATCTTTTCTGATACTTTTTATAGCAGGGAGCGCGGTGGGCATAATTATGGCGCTTTTTGCAGGGACTATATCAGAAAACATTTTACACGATGAAAGAACATATTTGTCCCTTATTATGTTAGCTCCTTGTATTCCTATGGTAGCTTCTGCTGCTGCAATTAAAGGTTATTTTTACGGTACCAGGAATGTTATGCCTAATGCCATGGGACAGATTACTGAGCAGATTACCAGGATAGCAGTTATATTTCTATTGTCATCTTATATAGCCGGAAATGACCTTGCTAAAGCCTGTGCTATTGCTACTGTCAGTTCTGCAGTAGGAGAAACTCTGGATTTAGTGGTGGTAGGAATCTTTTTTTTAATCCGCGATAGGAAAAATGAAAACAAAGGCGGAATACTCATTTCTCACAGGGCTGCGGCTTTAAAGGTGGTGAAAGGTGCTGTTCCTATTTCAACAGGTAGGTTTGTAACTTCTCTTATGGGTACTGTGGAAACAATTATTTTACCAATGGGGTTTGTAGCTTCCGGTCTTTCTTACAAAGCTTCTGTAGAAGTTTTAGGTAACCTTTCCGGTATGGCCATGCCGATAATTTCTTTTCCGATGGTACTTACGTCCTCCTTAGCAACCACTTTGGTTCCGGCTATTGCAGAAGCAAGAGCTTCGGAAAACAATGCACTTGCTGCGGTCAGGATATCAAAGTGTATAAGGATAAGTCTTTTTATGGGTTTCTTCTTTTTTGGAGTATTTTACAGCTTCGGAGAAATTTTGGGAAATTTATTTTACCCGGGGCAGGTTGCGGGAGAATATATGGTGATGCTTGCTCCCACCTGTGTACTTTTGTATTTCCAACAAATAATGCACGGGGTACTTAACGGTCTGGAGAAGGAAAAGGCTTCCCTGGTTGCAACATTACTTACATACGCTATACGTATTTTATCCATATGGGTACTGTTGCCGGTGCTGGGATTGTATGGATATATTATAGGAATGTTGGTGGGAATGGTTACCTGGACAGTTTTTTCTATGGTGGTAGTATGTAGAGAAACCGGGCTGAAACCGGAACCTTTCAGCTGGATTATTTTACCGGCTATACCGGGATTGGTTATTGCTCTTATAAGGATTTTTGTTGTATAATGAAGTCAGATAAAACGGAATTTTAATATTGCGAGGTGGAAAATCTATGAATAATAACAGAATTATCACCGTAGGAAGGCAATTTGGCAGTAACGGTCGTGCTATTGCTAAAAGGTTGGCGGATTTACTGGGTATAAAGTTCTATGACAAAGAGCTTATTTCTATGGCGGCGGAGCGTACCAATATTCACCCGGAACGTGTGGAAAATTTGGATGAGAAGCCCGTTAACAGATGGGTATATGCAATTCCGGGAGAGCCACTGAATCCGGCTTATGTAAATACTTTACCGATAAATGATATACTTTTTGAGGCTCAGTGTCAGGTTATTAAGGAGATTGCTCAGGCGGAAGAGTGTATTATTGTAGGTCGCTGTGCAGATTATGTTTTAAAAGACAATCCTCTTTGTAGAAATATTTTTATATATGCACCCCTTGAAGAGCGAATTCGTGTAATTGCTGACCGTTTTTCACTTAGTGAGAAGGATGCTAAAAACCTTATCAGAAAAACAGACAAACAACGTAAATATTACTATAACTATTACACTGATGGTCGTTGGGGTGAAATGGAGAATTACCAGATGGCCTTCGACAGTAGTGTGCTGGGGATTGATGGTACCGCAGATATGCTTCTTACTATGTTTGAAAGTCTGAAATAAGGTAATATTTTACACACCTTTCGGGAACAATGTTTCCGGGAGGTGTTTTTTTGTGACTTTTTTTGAAAATCCGCTTACTGTTAATGAGCTTGCCAGACTGGGTGAAAATCTTGCCTTGGCAGAAAGAGTTACGAAATTACGGGGGAAGGTTCCTGAAAATATCCGGGAAATTAAGAGCATTTTACAGATAATTAAAAACACATGTGGCCGTATAAACAAAAAAGGTGGAGTGAGACTTCCGGGAGAGGAGTGGATTTCCGACAATCAGGTTTCTGTGGAAATTAAAACTCAGGAGCTTATGGCTGGTTTTGTGCAGAACAAAAGTATAAAGCTTCCTTTGGTCAGAAGCGAGGGAAGATTGCTTCCCCGGGTGGCCATTCTTGCCAGGGAAATTGCTAATCATACGGCAGGAGGAGTAACCTATGAAGCTGTGACAGCTTTTTTAGAGGGTTATTGTAAAATATCAGGTCTTTCCACAGATGAATTGTACATGTTTAAATATTATCTTCAGCTGGCTGTGTTAAGGCGTATTGCCACAGCTTGTATGATTATGGATTTTAGAGCGGAAGAACGAGGTCAGGCTTTGAAAGTTTATGGGCTTTTAAAACAGTACCTTGAGGGGCGTGGTAATTGTAAGGCCCTTGAATTGTGGTTATCGGATATTAAAGAAATTACTCCGGCATTTTGTACGGCGCTACTCAGGAAGGCTGCTGAAGAAGGGGACGATACGGAAGAATATCGTAAAATTCTGGAGAAAAAATTGCAGGGGCGTTTTACCACCCTGGATGCTTTAAGTGAGCAGGAATACCGTATGCGTTTTACTTTGGGATCAGGGCTTGGGAATTCTATCACGGCCATGGGAGCAATTCCTGCCTTCAACTGGCGGGAAATTGTTGAGAGAGAAAGTGCTGTAATGAATATACTGTCCAAAGACCCGTCAGGTGTGTTTGGACGCATGAATTCGGGCAGTAAAATGGCATACGTCCGTGCTGTTGAGCAATTGGCGGCAAAACGGAAAATATCTCCTGAAGCTGTGGCGTCAGAGGCTGTGGAGAAGGCTGTGAACTCCGAAGAAAATACGCATGTGGGTGTATATATTAAAAGTAAAAAGAAGGATCTTAGTTTTTTATTCCTGGCTTTTTGCGGAGTTTTTACAGTAGCTTTAGCTTTTGCTCCATCAGTAAAATTATTTATGACAGCATATGGAATCATTTTGATTCCTCCGCTTCTGATTCTTTGTCGAAATATCGTAGTACGCCTGGTAGAAGCCCGGACGGGGGTCAGGTCCCCGTCTCAGTTGCCGGGGTTGGATTTTAGTAAGGGGATTCCTCCGGAAAGCAGTGTTATGGTGGTTATGCCGGTGCTACTTATGGACGGGGGTCATGTGAAAGATGCCTTCAGGCAGTTGGAGTCTATTTACTGTGGTAATCGTGGGGAAAATATATATTTTACTCTGACAGGTGATTTGTGTGACAGCGACACTCAGTTTAGGGATATGGACGGAGAGATTATCAGAACCGGAAAGGAATGTGTTTCCCGGCTTAATAAAAAGTATGGTGAAAAGTTTTTTTTTCACTGCAGAGAAAGATTCTGGTCAGAAACTCAGCAGAAATGGATTTGTCGGGAGAGAAAACGTGGCGCTCTTATTGAGTTTAACAATCGCATAGTGGGAAAATACGCCTTTGTTCTTACAATAGACGACGGAACTCTGGTGCCACCCGGGTCAATTTCGAAAATGGCAGAAATAATGGCCCATCCGCTTAATAAAGAATATGGAATTCTCCAGCCGGAAATAGGTACAGTGCCGTTTGAAGAAAAGGCGAGCCAATATTCTGAGCTTTTTGCGTCCACGTGGGGACGCAGCGCCTACGGTGGCAACGGTGGATTTTACTTTAACTTGTGTGGACAAGGGTCATACACAGGAAAAGGAATGTACGACCCTGTAAAATTCAATATTGTTTTAAAGGATTTGTTTCCCGACGAAAGAATTCTGAGCCACGATTTGATTGAAGGCTGTTTCATGGGATGTGCTACCACAGGTGAGGCCACTTTGTTTGAAACATTTCCCAGTAAAATGGACCAGGACATGAAAAGACAACATCGCTGGACCCGTGGAGATTGGCAACTGCTGCCTTATCTTAGAAGGTCTTTTACCGATAAAAATGGTCGTCGACGTAAGAATCCTTTATCGCCTATTTGCAGATTTAAAATACGAGACAATATGCTAAGAAGCCTTGTGCCGGGATCCCTGGTGTTTTTATCCATAGGCTGTCTGTATTTTCCGGAAGCTTTGTGGTACACAGTTCCGGTAGTTTTGTTGTCGATTTTTCTTAAGTTCTTAATTTCACCCTCTGTAAAATCTTTTAAGCGGAGTGTTGTTTCTTTTGTTCTTGCCCCATATATGGCTTACCTTATGACTGATGCTGCCATCCGGGCCTTGTGGAGACTTTATGTGTCGAAAAAGAACTTGTTGGAATGGGTAACATCTGCCCAAATTTCCAGGACGGGGGTCAGGTCCCCGTCTCAAAAAAAACAGGGGAACTGTCCTTCTGTTAACAAGCTGTTTTATCTTAGAGAAGCCAGAAAAATCTGGGCTTTCTACGAGGATTATGTTACTGAAAATGATAACTTTTTGCCACCTGACAATGTTCAGTTTGAGCCGGTTTATGCTGTTGCTCATCGCACTTCTCCCACCAATATAGGTTTCTATTTATTGGCTTGTCTGGAAGCCTACAGATTAGGGTTCATTTCAAAAACTGAACTTATTGAAAGGGTGGGAAATACTTTGTCTACCCTAGAGAAGATAACTAAATACAAGGGCCATTTATATAATTGGTACGATACCATATCTTTGTCAGTTCTGTCTCCCAAGTTTGTTTCTTCTGTAGATAGTGGTAATTTGTGTGCCTGCCTTATTACTTTGAAGCAGGGACTTGAGGATATAGATCCTTCGGAAAATTTTATGAACCCCACAGCAGCCCAGGTTACCAAAGAACTTATAAATGAAAACCCGGAGATGTGGCAGCCTAAACACCGAAAAGCTGTAATGGAAATGTCAAAAGAAGACGAAAACACCAAAAATCCACAGTGGCGGCGGGAATTTTACAAGACAGGGGTCAGACCCCATGTATTGAAGATTGAGCAAATTCTGTCGAAAATGTGTTTTGATTTTCTGATGGATCCGGGTCGCATGTTGCTCTACACAGGCTTTGATGTGGACAAAAAAATACCTACTAATTCTTTCTATGACATGGCTGCTTCTGAGGCAAGACTTACCAGCTATATTGCAATCGCAAAAGGCGATTTGCCGGCAGAACACTTTGACAGACCACTTAGAAAGTTTGGTAATAAAGGTAAAGGTGTTTTACAATCCTGGAGCGGAACCGGCTTTGAGTTTTATATGCCGGAGCTGTTTTTCCGGGGCTGGTCAGGAACTTTATGGGACATGACGATAAAGCATGTTACCAAAGCTCAGCGGGATTTTAGTAAGAGAAAAGGTCTTCCCTGGGGCATTTCGGAGTCGGGCTACAATAGTCAGGATGTTAATCTTAACTATAAATACAAGGCCTTTGGGGTGCCCGGGTTGGGAATGAAGCAGGCGGCAGTATATCCTCCGGTAATTTCTCCCTACACAAGTTTAATGATTGCCGACAGATATCCGAGCTGTGTTTTTGATAATCTAAAAAAGCTTTCCCAAGAAGGAGCAAACGGCAGGTATGGTTTTGTGGAAGCAGTGGATTTTACCCCGGAACGAGCAGGCGTTGTAAACAGCTTCATGGCTCATCATGTTGGCATGGCACTTTCCGGCCTTACCAATTTACTGGCGGATGAATATATAAGAAAAACTTTCACAAAAGATCCGGCAATGGCAGAGTGCAGAATTTTGCTGGCTGAAACTCCGCCGAAGGGCTATGGTAAAGCGGAGACGGAATGGTTTTCCTCGGTAAAATCTCCTACTTTCAAGAAAGAAATTGCTACTTTGCCTGTTACTGCTGAATTAGTGCCGCTATCCAACGGCAGATACACCTGTTATGCCGGTGGGGATGGGTGGAACCGATCTTTTTGTGACGGAGTGGAGTTAACAAAAGAAGGTATTTCCGTCATTGTAAACGAGGCCGAAGAAGGGTTGTACTTTTCTATTGGTAAAATACCTGTGGCTACCAAACCACATGAATACAAAAGTTTTGTTTCACCATATTATTGTACTATTAAGCGGAGGGACGGGAATTTAGAAAGTAAAATGGACACTTTTGTGTCGCCGGTTGATGATGCAGAAATAAGGCATATAACAATTACCAATTGCGGAAACAGTTATCTTAGTCCTGTTATTTCGGTAAAATGCCGTCCTGCTCTCAACCGTCGGGAAGCCTGGCAGGATCATCCTACCTATTCCGATTTGTTTATTACTGAAGAAAAACCAAAAGAGAACGTGACGATTTTCCGTTCAGCCCTTACAGGGAAATCTGCATTTTTAGTAGTTACACCCAAGACAGGGAGCATTACACCCAAGACAGGGGGCAGACCCCCGTCCTTGGCTCCCGGCGAAACTTTGGAGGTTTACGTAACTCTGGGTACAGGAGAAAACTATGAGAAATACGTGTCTTTCGACAATTGTAGCCGGGACGGGGGTCTGCCCCCTGTCTTGGGCGCCGTGGAAAAAGAGACTATTGGTATTGACGAAAATCAGCTTAACTATTTTATTAATCTGACAGAACACATTATAAGAGAAAGTGAAGGAACTAAATATACAGATGGATTTTACCGACATAAAGATGTAGTGGCCGGACTTAAGAATTGGGGCATTAGTGGAGATAAACCTATTGTTGCCGTGTTTGTAACAAGAATGGAACAGATAGGTTTTGTAAAGAAAATGGTTAAGTTCCGGGAATTTCTGAACTTCCGGAAGGTTCCTGTTGACATGGTATTTTCAGCACCTGATTCAATGGAACAGATTATAAGGGAAGAAACAGGAACGTTTTTTAACGGAGAACAGGACTGCCTGGTTGCTTGTGCCACTTTAATATTGAAACCAGGGAAAGAAAGTGAATTACCCGGAAGAGAACCTGTGTACAGAGATACATTTTACCGACCGGTACCATTTTGGGATACAGGTGAAAAACCGGAATTTAAAGCATCTCTCATTGGTGGACTTGAGTTCTTTAACGGTTTCGGCGGTTTTATGAACCGGGGCAAAGAATACGTTATAATGGGGAGACAACCCACACCGGCACCCTGGATAAATTGTATTTCGAATAAGGAATTTGGTTTTACTATTTCTGCTGATGGCTGTGGCACTGTATGGAATTTAAACAGTAAAGAAAACCGGATAACACCCTGGAATTGCGATAAGGAGAACCAGACCCCTGAAGAAGTGATTTTTATAAGTCCTGTGGGAGAAAACAGATATTTTACTGCAACACCAGGGGGAAACCGAGAGAATTATGTGACCATCCACGGAATCGGAAAAACAAAATTCTTATGCAAAACCAGGGAAATTGAGACTGATTTGTCAGTTTTTACACCGGTGGATTCACCTGCAAAATATTCTGTTCTGAATATTTCTAATCTTACTTCGGAGCCTATGGAACTGGATATTGTTTACAGAGTGAAATTAAATAAACCTAAAAGACCTTATCAGATTATATGCAGTAAAGAGGACAACGCAGTTTTATTTAATTGTTTCAGAATGGACTTCTACGGAGCAATGACCACATTTGTAAGTTGTTCTACAGGAATAGTGAGTTTCACTTGTGACGAAAAAGAATGTTACGACGGAGCAAAAAATTTTACCTCAGAAGAAGGAATTTCAAAAGGACCGGTAGGTGCAATCCACACACGGGTTAAAATCCCTGCCGGGGACCTGACCCCCGTCTTGTTTGTTTTGGGACAATCTTATGATGATGTGGTGAAAAAAGACATTTTACGACAAATGATGTCTTATCAGAATGTTATGGCTGAGCTTAGTCGGGTAGATAATTACTGGAACGGAATATTAAATTCCATTGAGATTAGTACTCCGGATAAGGCGCTTAACTATATGGTAAACTCAAGGCTTTTGTACCAGGTTATAAGTTGCCGCCTGTGGGGACGGACTGCATTTTACCAATCCGGAGGAGCTATTGGCTTCAGAGATCAGTTGCAGGATAGTCTGGCCCTATTGCTTACTAAGCCGGAAATGACCAGAGAGCAGATTCTTATCCACTGTGCTCACCAATTTAAGGAAGGAGATGTTCAGCACTGGTGGCACCCGCCTGTGGGCAGCGGTGTCAGAACCAGATGCAGTGACGATTTATTGTGGCTTCCTTATGCTGTGTATGAATATGTGAAAGTTACCGGAGATGATAGTATTCTTTTTGAAGAAGTGCCTTATCTTGAAAGTCCTGAGTTGGAATCGGGACAGCAGGATAGGTACGAAACACCGTCGGTTTCCGATACAAAGGACACGGTTTTTAATCATTGCGTGAAAGCTGTTGAGAGAGCATGTCGGTTTGGGGAACATGGAATTCCCTTGATAGGAAGCTGTGACTGGAATGATGGCATGAGTACCGTGGGGATTTCCGGCAAAGGGGAAAGCGTGTGGCTGGCCTGGTTTTTATGTGTGGTAGCAGACCGGATGGCTGAACTTTGTAAAAAGATGGGTAAATCAGGGAAGTTTTATAGTGAACTGGCCGGTAAAATGTCAGAAACTGTTGAAAAAAACGGATGGAAGACAGACCATTATATAAGAGCTTTTTACGACAGTGGCAGACCAATGGAGGTAGTTGATGCCATAAGCCAGGCATGGGCTGTGATTTCAGGTCGTTGCAATCCGGAAAGGGGTAAAATTGCTCTTGCAACTGCAGAACGGGAACTGGTTGACAAAGAAAACGGACTTATTAAATTGTTGACACCATCTTTTAACAAGGAGAACACAAAAGAGGATCATCCGGGATACATTGCGTTTTACCCGGAAGGAATAAGAGAAAATGGTGGACAGTATACCCATGGAGTTTTATGGTTTATAAAGGCCCTGTTTCTGGTTGGTGAGCAGGACAAGGCTTATGAACTTCTGAATATGATAAATCCCATAAACCACAGCTTAACCGGTGCAGATGCCAACAGATATAAAGTTGAACCCTATGTTGTGTCAGCGGATGTTTATTCTGCAGGCAAAATGACCGGCCAGGGTGGTTGGAGCTGGTATACCGGGTCAGCAGCCTGGATGTACAAGGTTATTACAGAAGATTTGTTGGGTATTACGCTGACTGGTGGAAAGCTTGACTTTAAACCCAGTCTTCCTTCCCATTGGCACAGCTACAGAATTAAAGGAAACATAGGTGGTAAAAAAATTGATGTGGTAGTTAAAAGGTGAATTTTATGATAGAATACCCTCGGAAGTATTTTTTAGGAGGCGCGCCATGAATATAGGAGCGATACTGGCCGGGGGTAAAGGCCTTCGCATGGGAGGATCTGTACCTAAGCAGTTTTTGGACATCGGTGGCAAACCAATTCTGGTTCATACCATAGAAAAATTTCAACGACACCCTGAGATTGACGAGATATGTGTGGTTTGTCCTGTGGAACATTGTGATTTTATCTGGGAATTGGTTAATCAACACGGACTTAACAAGGTAAAATACGTCATTCCCGGAGGTCGTGAACGTCAGGAATCTTCATTAGTCGCTACAGAGGCTATGTATCATCAGCATGAACCTGATGATATTTTGCTGATACATGATGGGGCAAGACCTAATGTGGATGAGAGAATAATTTCCGAAAATATTAAAATGGCATCGAACATTGGTGCGTGTAATACAGTTATTCCGTCACAGGACACTATATTGACAAGTAAAGACGGTAAAATGGTCTCAGGATATACAAATAGAAGTGAGATGTATCTTGTACAGACTCCTCAGAGTTTCAAATTGAAAGTAATTTATGATGCTCATATTAAAAGTGTCGAAAAGCCCGGAATTACTGATGATTGCAGTCTTGTGTACCTGTGTGGCGGCGAAGTTGGCCTGGTAGAAGGAAGCAAAGCTAATGTGAAGGTGACCACACCTGAGGATTTGCAGTTGGTGAAATATTAATGGTTTGGGAAATAATCATCAAGTGAGATATATTTCCCGGGAAAAAGAGTTTTTTCTTGACAACATAAAGGCTGTGTTGTAAACTATAGGGGAACTGATGTTCGATATATTATAATACATACTTACGGAGGACGAAATGACTGATAAAGCAGACAACAGAAGATCTGAAGAAAAGAAAAAAGCCTTAGAGATGGCTTTAGCACAGATAGACAGAGACTTTGGTAAAGGTGCTGTAATGAAATTAGGGGACAATATGCACATGAATATTGATGCTATTTCCACAGGTTCCCTGAGTCTTGATATGGCATTGGGAGTAGGAGGTCTGCCAAGAGGTCGTATAGTTGAGATATACGGACCTGAGTCTTCCGGTAAGACAACACTGGCATTACATGTAATTGCAGAAGCTCAGAAAAATGGCGGAGAGGCTGCGTTTATTGATGCGGAACATGCATTGGATCCGGTATATGCAAAAGCGTTGGGTGTTGATATAGACAATCTTATTGTAGCTCAGCCTGATACAGGAGAGCAGGCTTTGGAAATTGCTGAGGCATTGGTAAGAAGTGGTGCTATTGATGTTATTGTAATTGACTCTGTTGCTGCATTGGTTCCTAAGGCTGAAATTGACGGCGACATGGGTGATTCACACATGGGTCTTCAGGCAAGACTTATGTCACAGGCTCTCAGAAAATTGTCAGGTGTGATTAATAAATCCAGCACAATAGCTATTTTCATTAACCAATTAAGAGAAAAAATCGGTGTAATGTTCGGCAACCCGGAAACTACAACCGGTGGTAGAGCTCTTAAATTCTATGCATCTGTAAGAATGGATATCAGGCGAGTTGAATCTATCAAACAGGGAACAGAAGTTGTTGGTAACAGAACCAAGGTTAAGGTTGTTAAGAATAAAGTAGCGCCACCATTTAAAGATACTGAGTTTGATATTATCTACGGAGAAGGTATATCTAAAGAAGGTGACGTTCTGGATCTGGCTGTTGCACAGAATATTGTTGCAAAAAGCGGTTCCTGGTTCTCTTATAAAGACCAGCGTATCGGTCAGGGAAGAGAAAATGCAAAACAGTACCTTAAGGACAATCCGGAAATTCTTTACGAGATTGAGCTGAAAATCAGAAATGGTGCAGATGCAGACGGAGAGATTAAAGGATAGTATTAATATGATAAGAACGGAAAACATCAAAAAACTTTCCGGTAATGAAAGCACAGCTTGTTTCAGTAATGGAGAAAATTATACTTTTTCAACTGAGGAGCTGTGCGCTTTTCATATAAGGGAAGGTCGGGAATATACTCAGGAAGAGTATGAGACACTTATACACAATGTAACTGTGCAAAGGGCAAAGCTGATAGTTATGCCTTATGTTATATATACAAAAAGAACAGAAAAACAGGTATATGACAAGATTAAAAGTTCCGGTTATTCTGAAGAAGTGGCATCAGCTCTTACGGAGGAATTGAAAGAAAAAGAATATATTGATGACAGAGATTACTGTAGAAAATATATAAAAAAATCACTGGACAAAGGGGATTCTATACAGAAAATGCTTTATGACCTTAAAGAAAAAGGTGTTTCGCTATCAGTTGCAGAAGAGGTAATGCAGGAATTTTCCCCGGAAGATGTGGATCAGGCCCGTATTTTATTAAATAAGAAGTTGCGGACAGGTGGTAAAAAAGATTATAATAAGCTGGCGGGTTACCTTTTAAGAAAAGGTTTTCCGGGTGGAATTGTAAGAAAAGTATTGCAGGAGTCCGATATTGGAAGAAATGAAGAATATTGATATAGGTATAGTTTCATTAGGATGTGCTAAAAATCAGGTGGATGCTGAAATTATGGCAGGAGAGCTTACTGCTGCCGGCTATGGTATTACTGCTGATTCTGCTGAAGCTGATATTATTGTTATAAACACTTGCGGATTTATTGATGATGCAAAACAGGAAGCCATTGATACCATATTGGAAATGGCTCAATATAAAGAATATGGTAATTGTAAAGGTATCGTGGTAACAGGTTGCCTGGCCCAGAGATATTTTACCGATATACAGGAAAGTCTTCCGGAAGCTGATGCAGTAGTTGGTATCGGCGGATACAAAGATATTTTAGCAGCTGTAGAGGCAGTAGTTTCCGGAGGGAAATATTTTGAAGTTCCTGAGGACTATTCTCTTGACTACCTTAATGGTTCAAGAATTCTTTTCACTCCCAAGGGAAGTGCGTATCTTAAAATTGCTGAAGGTTGTGACAATAAATGTAATTATTGTGCTATTCCTTCCATAAGGGGGCCTTTTAGAAGCCGTACTATAGAGGACATTAAAGATGAAGCTGTCAGATTGGCGGCTGAAGGTGTTAAGGAACTGGTTCTGGTAGCTCAGGATACAACAAGATACGGAAAAGATATATACGGAAGTCCGAAACTTACTGAATTAGTTGAAGCATTAAATGAGATTGAAAGTATAAAATGGATAAGAATAATGTATCTGTATCCTGATGAGATAACAGAAAAACTTATTGATACATTTGTACGTTGTGAAAAAGTTGTTCCTTATGTTGATTTGCCTATTCAGCACATCAGTACCAGATTGTTGGAGGAAATGAACAGAAGAGGTTCCGGCGATGATATAAGAAGAATTTTCAAGGAGTTTAAAGAAAAAGTTCCGGGAGTTATGATAAGAACTTCTCTCATAGTAGGTTACCCCGGTGAAACAGAAGAAGATTTTACAGAATTAAAAGACTTTGTTGAAGAGATAAAGTTTGACAGAATGGGTATTTTTAAGTATTCTAGAGAAGAGGGTACGGTTGCAGCAGATATGGACAGCCAAATCTCTGATGAGATTGCTTCGGAGAGATTAGATATCCTTATGGAGATTCAACAGGGAATCTCTTTTAGAAATAATGAGAAAAGAATAGGAAAAATATATGACACCTTAGTGGAAGGTGTTGCTGAAGATGGAATTTTCTATGTGGGTCGTACATATGCAGAAGGCCCGGAAGTAGATGGCAATATATATTTTACTTCAGAAGAACCTCTTGAACCGGGAGATTTTGTCAAGGTTAAAGTTTTGATAGCCGAGGAATATGATCTTACGGGAGAGGCAATTTTTTATGAGGAAGGAAAGACAGAAAAATGAATACACCTAATAAGTTAACTATAGCAAGAATCATACTGACGCTCTTATTTGTAGTGTTCAGATTTCCACCATTTAGCGGAATATTTGGAATTATAGGATCATGGATTGCAGTTATAATTTACATAGCAGCTTCAATAACTGATGCTGTAGACGGACACCTTGCAAGAAAGAATAACCAGATTACAAGTTTTGGTAAGTTTTTAGATCCTATTGCTGATAAACTTTTGGTAACAGCGGCTTTGTTGGCTATTGTTCCTCATAATCAGATGTATTTGTGGGCAGCTATGATTATTCTTACCAGAGAGTTCATTGTTTCCGGTGTACGTATGCTTGCTGCTACAGATGGTGTTGTAATTGCTGCCGGTAAGATGGGCAAGATTAAAATGGTTCTTCAGACGATTGCCATAATTACTTTACTTATAGCATTTAATGTTCAGAATATTGATTTATGGGTATTCCCTACTATAGGAAATGTTTTGGTTGTTATTGGTGACGTGGTTATGATTGGCGCGGTTATTATGACTATAGTTTCCGGTATTGAATATGTTGTGAAAAATGCACATTTTTCAAAGGATGATATTTAATATTTTACCGAGGTAATAAAGATTTAAATGCAAGTGTTTTTTATGGCACTTGCATTATTTTTTTATTTATATTATACTGTTTCTTGTGAATTATGACCAGGTGATAACATCTTGTTATAATTACATTTTCGAAGGGATGATTGAACGTGGCACAAAGTAAGCTTACAAGAGATGAGAGACAGGATCTCTTGCAGGAAAAACTTATTAAACAGCCTTATCTTACAGATGGGGAACTGGCTGAGCTTTTCGGCGTAAGTGTGCCTACAATCAGATTGGACCGTATGACTTTGGGTATACCGGAGTTGAGAGAACGTCTTAAGAGTCTTGCGGAGTCCGAGCAAGTGGATTCTGCAAAGGACGATGGACAGATTACTTTGGTAGACATAGAAAAAGGGGTAAGGGGCATATCTATAATGGACACCACTTCCCAGATGTGTTTTGATGATACAGACATAGTTAAGGGCAGTTGCATATATTCTATGGCTGAGTCGCTGGCTTTGGATGTGTTAGGTAAGAAGGTTGCTATTGCTCAGGTGGGAAACATTAAGTATAAAATGCCGGTGGTAAAGAATACCCGTTTAGTGGCCAGAGGCGAGGTCCGTGAGCAAAGAAGAGATTCTTGTATACTTTGGGTTAAGATATATAACAAAGAATCTGAAGTATATCGTGGAAAATTTATTTTCCACGTGGTAGAATAGCTTCTGTAAACTTGATAGTGATGCTGAAATCAGCTACACTTATAGATAATTGCTTTCTTGTTAAGAAAGCTACAGAATATTTTGAAACGGCATAGCCGAGGAAAGGACGAAAAGAAATGTTTGAGAGAGTTAAGAAGATTATTGTTGATCAGTTAGGTATTGAAGAGGCTAAAGTAACTCCGGAGTCTTCTTTCATAGACGATTTAGGTACAGATTCTTTGGATCTGGTAGAGCTTATTATGGCTTTGGAAGATGAATTTAACATTGAAATTCCTGACAATGCAGCTGAGCAGATTACAACCGTTAATGATGTGGTTGAGTACTTGAAAAAGCTGGATGTTTAATATATAGGTAAAATGTTGCCGGTAGATAGTAGTTGGTTTCTGCCGGCAATTTTTATGAGGGAAACTATGGACAGGCAGGAATTTGAAAATTTAATAAGTTATAATTTTACCAGGGTAAGTTTACTTAATCAGGCTTTTACCCATACTTCCTATGCCAATGAAAAATACCATGGTCCGGAAAGTCATTTGACTAGTAACCAGCGTCTGGAGTTTTTAGGAGACTCTGTATTAAGTGTTGTAGTAAGTACATATTTGTATGAACATTTTACCCAGATGCCGGAAGGAGAACTTTCTAAATTAAGAGCTGCTATCGTTTGTGAGAGCTCTTTAAATGAATTCGGAAGACGTATCCATCTTAACGAGATGTTAATGTTGGGTGTGGGAGAGAACCAGAGCGGTGGAAGAGACAAGCCTTCTATTGTGGCGGATGCTTTTGAAAGCTTGATTGCTGCAATTTATTTGGATGGTGGTATTGAAGCTGCTTCAGAGTTCATATTATCACAGTTGAAAGATGATATTCATAGAATAGCTGAAAATTACAAGGCTTCTGATTACAAAACTAATCTGCAGGAGCTTATGAGCAAAAAGAATATACGTCCTGTATATGAGATTTTAGGACATGAGGGTCCTGAACATGACAGATTTTATATAGCTCAGGTAACTTGCGGAGAGAAGAATACATTTGGTAAGGGCCGTTCCAAGAAAGAAGCGGAGCAGATGGCTGCAAAAGAGATGCTTAAAGATTTATAATTTTTCAAAAAATGTGATTGTGCATTAATTACTGTTTGTTATAGGGTCTGACCCCCGTCCTGGAAGTCCAAGACGGGGGTCAGGCTTTATTTCCCGGAAATATGAGTTTTTCAACATAAATCGTGTTGAAATATGTAGTGTGGTGTAGAAAAACTATTGCTCTTAACACAAGTTTTTGAAGACGGGGGTCAAACCCCATATCTAACATAATCGATACTTGTAAAAATACAGGTTTATTGGTAAAATATTAATATCTTTAACCATTTATTTAGGGGTGTTGTTTTTGGAAAATTTACCACTTAGAAGTGAGATTGATGAAAAGCTTAAATGGAAGCTTGAGGACATGTATGAGAGCAATGAGATTTGGGAAAAAGACTTTGCTAAGATCAGCAATGAATTTCCTAAACTTGCAACATATAAAGGAAGGGTAGCAGAGTCTGCTACTACTTTAAAAGAGTTCTACCAATTAGAGGAGAAGATTTCTCTTATACTTGAAAAACTCTATGTATATGCCCGAATGAGAAAAGATGAAAATAACAGCGAAGCCCTTTATCAGGAAATGACAGGCAGGGTTGAAATGCTTATGATGCAGATACAGGCATCACTGGCATTCTTTGAACCTGAACTTCTAAAGGCAGGACAGGCAAAGTTAAATAAATATATGGAAGAAGAGTCGGCGCTTAAAGACCACGATTTTTCTTTTACCGAAATGTTCAGACAGAAAAAGCACGTGCTTTCAGAGAAAGAAGAAAGACTTCTTGCCCTTGCTCAGGATTGTGCAGGCACAGGTGACGAAGCTTTCACCATGTTTAATAATGCGGATATCAAGTTCCCCAAAATTAAGGATGAAGAAGGAAATGAGACTGAACTTACAAAAGGCAGGTACTCTTCTTTCATGGAAAGCAAAGACAGAACAGTAAGAGAAAGTGCATTTAAAGCCCTTTACAAGACCTACGGAGATTACAAAAACACAGTGGCCGCTTGCTATGCGGGAAGCATAAAAGCAGATCTTTTCTACTCCACAGCAAGAAAGTTTCCTTCAGCTTTAGAAGCAAGCCTTTCATCAGACAAGGTTCCTGTAAAGGTTTATGATAATCTTATAAAAGTAATACACAACAATATTCCAAAGCTTACAAGATACCTTAAACTTCGCAAAAAAATGCTGAAGGTTAAAGAGCTTCATATGTATGATCTTTATGTGCCTGTTGTAAACGTACCTGAGAAAAAATACAGCTACGAAGAAGCTAAAAAGCTGGTACTTGAGGCACTGGCTCCTTTGGGAGAGGATTACTGTAAAGTTATACAAGAAGCCTATGATTCAGGATGGATAGATGTATGTGAAAATGTAGGTAAGACGTCAGGGGCATATTCCTGGGGTTGCTATGCAAGCCATCCTTATGTACTTCTTAACTGGCAGGGGACTATTAACGATGTATTTACACTGGCACATGAGCTGGGACATGCAATGCACACATACTACAGTAACAAAACACAGCCATATGCCAAGGCATCTTATAGAATATTTGTAGCAGAAGTGGCTTCAACAGTAAATGAGAATCTGTTATTCCACTATATGATTAACAAAACAGAGGATAAGACAGAACGGGCATATCTTTTGAATCACTACCTGGAAGAATTCAGAGGTACCATGTTCCGTCAGGTTATGTTTGCGGAATTTGAGAAAAAAGCACATGAAATCATACCCAATGGCGGTGCTGTAACTGCAGATACATTAAGCCAGATTTATTATCAGCTTAATCAGGAATTCTTCGGTTCAGCAGTAAATGTAGATGAAGAGATTGCTTTAGAATGGGCAAGAATCCCTCATTTCTACAGTTCATTTTATGTTTATAAATATGCAACAGGCTTTTCTGCAGCGGTAGCTTTGTCGGAAGGGATTCTTTCAGGAGACAAGGGTAAAATCTCAGCTTACAGAAAGTTTTTAACCACAGGAGGAAGTAATTACCCCTTGGAGCTTCTTAAAGAAGCCGGAGTGGACCTTACTAAGACAGCACCGGTTCAAAGTGCTCTTAATGTATTTGGAAATAACCTTAAACTTTTGGAGAAAGAGATAAAAGGCTGATGCTCACAAGAGAAGGAAAAGATGATTTTAACGGACTGATAATCGACGGAGTCCAGACATATGAGGAAGACCTGGAAACAAAGGACTTGTGTGTAACAGGTACAGCTCTGCTTTTAGAGGATTTAGAGGCAGAGACTGTTGATGTGCCCGGAAGTCTTGAGGTGAGAGGGCTTCTTACCTGCGATGACCTTTCTGTATCCGGAAGATGTAAAGCCGGTTATGGTGTGATAATAGAACAGGGTAAAATTTCAGGGTCCCTTAAAACATCCGGTAAAATCAATGCCGAATCAATGGTTGTTTCCGGTAAATTAAATTCCAGATCAGGTATAAAAGTATACGACCTTGATGTAAAAGGTGAATTATCCTGCCTGAATCTATTAAAATGTGAGCAGATAGATGTAACAGGGTCTTTGTGGGTTGACGGTAAAATAGACACGGCAACTTTGTTTATAGATTCAGGTGTAAAATCTTATGCTGATGAGATTTATGCTGATGAAATTATAGTAAGAAAAAATCAGAAGGTTGTAGCAGATGATGAATATCTGGATTATCTGTTAAAGGCTACTGATATAGATTGCAATATAGCAGAACTGGCATATACAAGAATAGGGACTCTTGCATGTATAAGGGCGGAAATTGGTCCGGGATGTGTAGTTGATGAAGTATACTGCAAAAGAGAAGTAACAATTTCACCTCATGCAACTGTCGGAAAGGTTGTTTATATATGAAGAAAAAAATAGCAGCAATTTTATCTGTATTACTGACAACAATAATACCACTGCCATCTTTTGCAGTGTATTCAAATCTTACCAAGGAAGAGGCAGTAAGTTATTACAAAGAATACATGATTCTTGGAACAGTACTGTTTCTTGTAATAGCGATAGGTTTGTTTGCGTACTGGTATTATCTTGTGAACCAGGATAAAATAATTGCCGGAAAAAAAGTAAAGAAATCTAAAGTCATTGAAAAGGACAACAGCAAAGAAATTTTTCAGGTTGTTCTGATGATTATAGGTATAGGTCTTTTTGTAAGATTGGTAGCAGCTATACCTTCTCCGGGATTTGCAAACGACGTGGCATTGTTTAAATATTGGGGAAGAACTGCAGCCGATGATTTTGTAAATACCTACAATATACTTGGCTCTAACATTGACTATCCACCGGGATATGTGTATATATTGGCAACCTGTGGCTTTATAGCTAAAATATTTGGTGCACAGGATACTGTAGCTTATGATTTGATTATAAAATTACCTGCAATACTGGCAGATTGTGGCATTGCCTTGTTTATCTACAAATTCTGTAAAGACAGAGTGCCTAAGAAATGGATATATTTCTTTGTGGCTTTCTGGATGGCAAATCCATTGGCATTCATTGATTCAACAGTATGGGGCCAGGTGGATTCAGTACTTACATTGGCATCTGTTGCAGGTTTCTATTTTGTTTCAGAAAAGAAATTTATATGGGCATCAATGATTTTTGGCGTAGGAGTAATGCTTAAGCCTCAGGCAATAATTGTACTTCCGGTATTGTGTTATGCACTTTTTAAGAATAAGAAGGTCAAGACATTTATACTTTCTGCACTGACAGGAGTGGGTACTGCTGTATTGGTGGCACTTCCTTTTGCTGTAAATGTGGACATGAGTACTGCCTATATGCAAGAATCCGTTACACCGGTTTTAGAAACACTTCATGCAAATGGTGGAGGCTTTATTACCACATTGGTAACTCCTTTTGCATGGATATTAAGTCTTTTTATGGGAACTGCAGGCCACTATGATTATGCTTCCGTAAATGCCCTTAACTTCTTTTTCTCTTTAGGTGGAAACTGGGTTAAAGACGATGGAGCTCTCTGGGGACTTACCTGGTTTATCTGGGGCATGATATTTATTGTAATTGCAGCAGCACTTACATGGTTTTTGCACCTTAAGACAAAGGATTCCAAAGCACTTCCTTTTGTAAGTGCTTCCGTAATTCTCTTGTTAGTGGCAAACTTTGGTCCGAGAATGCATGAAAGATATTTCTTCCCTGCAATAGTTTTCCTTCTTATTGCAGCCATAATCAGAAATAACAGATGCTTATTTGGTATAGGAATATTGGCATCGGTGTTCGGATATTTTACCGTATTAGAGGTTCTGGTGGATCTTAACCTGGGTACCCCGTATATGTGGCTTTTGCAAAGTGACTGGCCGGCTTCAATACACGGATTAAGATGTTTGATTTCATGGGGAAATGTTGTAGTTGCTTCGGCTGTTGCAGTCTTTGCAATTGCGGATTCTTTTGATAAAATAAAAGGGACAGGCTTTGATAAAAAAATATGGAGATAAATGCTATGAAAAAAAATACAGGCCTTAAGGCTCTTATACTTTTGATGATTTTACTGATGGTGGTATCTTTTGCCGGTTGCGGCTCTGAAACTATCACCCTTAAGAACGCCGGTTTTGAAGAGGGTATGACAAATTCAGGTGGCGTAACTGACTGGCAGAGATATGACTATAACGGTAAAATGGCTTCTGATAACCCTTACACTGTTTTCTCGATTACAGAAAACGGTTATGAGGGTAGTGCTGTTTGTATAGAAAACATGCAGAACAACGATGCCAGAATTTATCAACACGTTGATGCAGATACAAATACCAAATTTAAAATTTCTGCTATGGTTAAAGCGGAGAATGTATCTGAAGCAGGGGCCGGTGCAAATATTTCTGTTAAGGATTTTGCCGGTATTTCTGATAGAGTAACAGGAAATACAGATTGGAAAGAAATCACCTATTATGTAGATGTTACAGATAAAGAGGGTGGTTTTGATATATGTTTAAGCCTTGGCGGCTATTCTGCTGAGTCCACAGGAAAGGCATACTTTGATAATGTTACTATTGAAGAGGTAAAGTCGATTCCTGAAAATGCGGCAAGCGTAATAGTATATGATTCTACAAAGAACAACTCTACAAGTGAAACTCCTGCTGAAGGGACAATTCCGTGGTTGGATAAATTATTTAAAGTTATGTTTTTTGCTGTCATAGGCGGCTTAATAATGTATGTTATCTCTATTTCAGGAAAGTTCGATATTTCCCGTAATAAGAAAAAATTACCTCAAAGCATTACAAGAGGCAAGCCTGATAAATATGACTGGTTAATTATAGGTGTTATGACTCTTGTTATAGGTGTGATTTCTTTTATTAACTTAGGAGATACAAAAGCTGCTTCTGATTACTGGAGAGCACAGAATAACGGTGAGTATGTTATTGTTGAGTTTGATAAGGAAACAAAGGTAGACAGATACACATATTCCAGTAATATTCCTACTAATGGAAGTTACAAAATTCTTTATGAGAATGAAAATGGTGAATTTGTTAATGCAGGCACCATCAGCAAAGGAACATTCTTTGAGTGGAGTTATGTTAACTCTGATTTTACTACAAAGAAAGTTAAGATTGAGGCTGTCAGTGCCGGCCTTGCTCTTAATGAAGTAGCATTTTTTAATAAAAATGCAGATGGTGAATTTGAGTTGGTTTCTGTTACTGTTGTTGAAGAAAATGGTGTGGAAAAAGGAACCAGTGGTACACCTGCCAACTTATTTAACGAGCAGGATGCAGCTGTATCAACCAGAACATATATGAATGGTACCTATTTTGATGAGATTTATTTTCCGAGAACAGGATACGAGCATGTTAACGGACTGTCTGTTTATGAAAATACCCATCCGCCTCTTGGAAAATTGTTTATTGCTTTGGGTATAAAGATCTTCGGCATGAATCCTTTTGGTTGGAGATTTATGGGAACTTTCCTTGGTGTGTTATTGGTTCCTGTAATGTATCTCTTTGCTCTTAAGATATTTAAAAAGAGACTCTATGGTTTTGTGGCAGCATTTCTTATGATGTTTGAATTTATGAGATTTTCACAGACAAGGCTTGCTACCATAGATACCTACTCAGTATTGTTTGTTATGCTGATGTACTATTTCATGTACGACTATTTTACCACCAAGACATATGATTTAAGATTTACGCAGTCTTTGAAGCCTTTGATTTTCTGTGGTCTGTTCTTTGGTGTAGGTATTGCCAGTAAGTGGACTAGTATGTACGCAGGTGCCGGCCTTGCTTTCTTATTCTTCCTGGCTAAGTATTTAGAGTACAATGATATTCAGAAGCGAAGATATAAATGGCCTAAGGGACAACCATCCTGGATGGTGGCAGATTTCCTTCCTACATGTCTTGTATGTATAATTTGTTTCCTTGTGATTCCTGCTATTATTTACACACTGTGCTATATCCCTTATAAAGCAGGTGATCCTGACAACGGACTTATTACTATAATGTGGGAAAATCAGCTTAGCATGTACAGCTATCACAGTAATCTTAATGCAGAACACGGGTTCAGTTCTTCATGGTGGCAGTGGCCAATACTTATGAGACCTATCTGGTATTATGTAAAGCCTGAATCAGTGGAAGGTATGCGTTCTACTATTGCTTCTTTTGGTAATCCTGCTATATGGTGGACCGGTATTGCTGCTGTTATTTCTTCCGTTGTTATTGCATGGAAGAAAAATGATAAGAAGATGTTGGTTGTATTTGTGGCATTTGCTATGCAGTATTGCCCGTGGATGCTGGTAACCAGATGTACATTTATTTATCATTTCTTTACATCTGTACCTTTTGTGATTCTTATGATTGTTTACTGTGCTAAGTATGTTATAGAATCCAAAAAGATTCAGGTTTATAACGGTGCTACGGTACTTGCTTATGTTTCAGGTCCTGCGGCTTTAGTGTGTTTGCTGTTCTTCCCTAAATATGCGCCTATGTTTGTAATTGCTTTTGCATTCTCAATGGTTTCCTATTTAATGGAAAGACATGGTGATAAATCTTGGGTGAAGATAGGAGTTCCTGCAGTGTTGGCAGTGGCTACATTAGTATTATCCTTCTACTATGTTTCTGTGGCTATTGTTACAGGAGCATTATTGGTAGGTTATCTGGCTGATATGATTGTAAGAGCAAAAGGCAAGTCCTCAAAGGGAATTTCTATGTTGATTTACTATATGGCTGTGGTTGCAGGTTTGTTTGTAGCATTTTACCCTGCATTGTCCGGTCTTGAAGTTACTAATAAATATATTGAAGAATTGCAATGGTTACCAACCTGGTATTTCTGATAGAAAGGTGTGTAGAAAATGAAGTCAAAAGTTATTTTTTCTGTAGTTGTTCCTCTTTATAACGAGGAGGAAGTTATAAAGGAATCATATAAAAGACTTAAGTCTGTTATGGACGGATTGAATGAGCCTTATGAGTTGGTTTTTGTAAACGACGGAAGTCGTGATAAAACTGCTTTATTAGCAAAGGAGATTTGTGCAAATGACAGTAATGTTAAGCTTATAAATTTTGCCCGTAACTTTGGTCATCAGACTGCTATTACTGCCGGTATGGACTATGCTTCCGGTGATGCAGTTGTGGTTATTGATGCTGACTTACAGGATCCGCCTGAGGTTATTCCGGAAATGATCAAGAAGTGGCGTGAAGGCTATGACGTGGTTTACGGCCAGAGAGTAAAGCGTAAAGGTGAAACTTTCTTTAAAAAGATAACTGCAAAGATTTTCTACAGAGTATTAAGAAGACTTACTGAAGTAGATATCCCTGTTGACACAGGTGACTTCAGACTTATTGACCGTAAGGTCTGTAATGCTCTTAAGAAGGTAGGAGAGAGAAACAGATATATAAGAGGTATTATCAGCTGGTTAGGCTTTAAGAGTGCTCCTGTTGAATTTGTAAGAGAGAAACGTTTTGCAGGTGAAACTAAATATCCTCTTAAAAAGATGCTTAAATTCGCTTCTGATGCAATAATGTCATTCTCGTACAAGCCTTTGAAGATGGCTACTTATTTCGGCGTTTTTGTGTCCGTAGCAAGTTTTATATACCTGATTGTAATGATTATATTGAAACTCTGCGGTGCTATGACAACTGTACCCGGTTGGACATCTACTATTGTAATCACATTGTTCCTAAACGGTATCATTCTTTTGGTGCTTGGAATTGTTGGAGAGTACATTGGTCGCATTTATGATGAAGCAAAGGGCAGACCTCTTTATGTAATTGGTGAATTTGTGAATATTGATGAAGACCAGAAAGATGTAAGATAATATTGGTAAATAAAAAAGATTCATGTATGAAAAGACGGCTTTTGTTAAGCCGTTTTTTGTTTGACAAAAATATAAAAATAGGTTTAGTATAATATTAGTTTTTGATTGATTTTTTAGAAAATGTGTGTGCTGTTGAATATTCTGACGGTAAGAAATTTACCGATGGTAAGGACAGCAACGGGAAAAAACGGAATGGAAAAATATTAAATATTAAGTAATTATCAAAGGGGATTTTAATGGACAGAATTAAACCGTTATTATTTTTAGCTAATATATATAAATTCAAAATAATAAAAGATAAAAACCATATTGAATATGTTGTTTTTGAAAACAGTAATTTATGTTCAATAGATGGGACTACTGATAAGACACAATTCGAAGCCGTTGAAAACCATATTCATTTACTTGATAAAATTCGAAAGAAAGAATACTTTGCACTGTTCCCTATAGCGCAAGAACTAGCAAAGTCTTTGTTGTCGTGCCTTAAAGAAGCTTTCCCGGATAAACATTTTTGTGTATATGCTACGCTAACACTTAAAGATTCATTTATTATTCGATTTCATCAAAAATGGCCCCATGAAGAGCCATATTATGATTTAAACAATATAGATGAATCCAAGGAAAAGATTTTCTTTTTTGAAAATTAGGGCTTTTACTCCTCTATCTCAGGCCACAAGCCTCTTTTTACCGCTCCAAAAAGGTTAGTCTGTAAATCTCTGTTATCTTTACTTAAAGTCCTGATAAGCTCTTTGATTTCAGCCCTTTTACTGGTTTTGTCCATAGGACAAGGGTTATGTACCACCGGAAGGTTTGCAGCTTCCTGATACTGCTTTATGAAAGTTTCTTCTACATAGATAAAGGGCCTTATTACACTTACCTGAGCTCTGTCCAGCCATGTTTTAGGCGGGAAACAATAGTATCTTCCCTCGTAGAAAAGCGCCAACAAAGAAGTTTCTATAATATCTTCGTGATGATGTCCCAAAGCCACCACATTGCACCCCATTTCTCTTGCAGCGTCATTTAAAGCTCCACGGCGCATATTTGCACACAAAGCACATGGGTTAGATTCCTTTCTGATGTCAAAAAGGATTTCGGCAATCTGAGAATGAATAATTTTATATGGAACATTGAGTTTGTCGCAAAGAGCCTGTACTTCGGAATAGTCTGTTCCCGGGAAACCTAAGGATACAGTAACTGCAGACAGCTTAAATTTCTTTGGGTAAAATATTCTTAAATTAGCTAATGCACATAACAATGCAAGGCTGTCCTTTCCACCGGACAGCCCTACACAGACATGATCGCCTTCTTGTATTAAATCATAATCCTGGACGGCTTTTCTGGTATAACTCAGAATCCGTCTCATAAGATCTTTTTCTTTCATAGAACTCCTTACTATTTAGCAGGTGCTACAGTTGCTGTAGGAGCCGGAGTTGGTACAGGAGTTGGAGTTGGGTAAACAACTTCCTTTCCATCCTGGTCAAGCCAGATTGTGTTGTCTACCAACCAATCAATGGTCTTGTTGTATAAAAGATACCACTCAAAATATTCAACTCCGCCGGCATCTTCAATAAACTCATCTTCAGACTCATAACTGTAGTCTTTATAGGATGAAGAGAGTTCCTTGATTTCCCCTGCAGAAACAGTAATGTTTTCAGCTTTTGCAACAGCAGCGAGAACCAATTCGATTCTTACCTGATCTTCTGCGTACTTATTGTAGAATTCATCAACAGTCTTAACATTCATATCTGTATACTCATTAATGAAGTCAACCATAGAACCTGAGAACATTCCGTAAGATGTATACTGAGTATATGTGCTTTCAAAAGACTCCTTAACAGAATCAAAGTTTCTCTTGATTTCTTCTTCAGGATAATCTTTAAGTTCACTTGTTTCAAGAATTGTAGAGATGATAGAGTCTTTATTCTGAGCAGACTCATACTGCATTTTCTGCTTTTCAATCTCAGTCTTTGCAGCTGCTTTAAGATCAGCAACAGTTGGGTATTCAGCTTTATGTGAAGTTAAGAAGGCATCACTGAGTTCGCCTTTAACTTCCTTCTTAACAGCATTCATTGTAATTTTGAATACTGCAGCTTTACCGTTAAGGCTTTCTGTACCATAGTCCTCAGGGAAAGTAACATTGATATCTTTCACTTCGCCGGCCTTCATACCTACAATACCATCTTCAAATCCCTCAATATATCCACCTGAACCTAAAACAAATTCCTGATTGGAAGCAGTACCACCTTCGAAAGCAACACCATCTATAGTTCCTGCAAAGTTAATATTAACTGTGTCCTTCTTTTCAGCAGCCTTATCAACAGCTTCTGTAAAAACAGTGTTTTCTATATAGTTGTTACAGTACTTATCAATTTCTTCAGCTGTAGCAACTGTTGAATAAAGAGTGATTTTTAAGTTTTTATAATCTCCCAGCTCAAAGTATGGAGAAAGGTCATAGTCATAATAGTTATAGTCTGCTTTACCATCTTTGCCGTTACATGCAGATGCTGTAACCAATAAAATTAAGCATAATAAAAGGGCTAAAATTCTTTTTTTCATTATATTCCACCTCTGTGAGTTTTTTGCTTATACCCTGCAAGCATATGTACATAATAATACACTAAAAATCAATTAACTGCAACTTATATCCATTGCTTGTGGCACTTTTTTATGTTAACATAAAACCACATTCAACCTTAAGGAGCATGATTATGAAAAATTATATTGAATATTTTTCAAAGATGGATAATGTAAGTTCCGGCTACAAGCTGGAAGTCCAGAATTTTTTCAGAGAAAATGTACCTGTTTTTCGTTGCTCTGATAAGCAATTGGAGCTTATATACTACTTCAGATGGTGGACATTTTACAAACATCTGAAATCAACTCCCTATGGTACATTTATCACAGAGTTTCTGCCTGATGTATGCTGGGCAGGACCATACAACAGTATAAATCTCCCTGCGGGCATACACATTATGGAAAGCCGCTGGCTGAGAAATCCAAAGTTCGCAGAAGACAATTTGCGTTTCTGGTATAGCGGAGAACCTCATCTCAGGGCATATACAACATGGCTTGAGTATGCGGCATTGCAGTTTGTAAAACTTACCGGGAAAGATGACGTTGTAAAAGAGTTATTGCCTGACATGATTGTAAATTATGCTTGCTGGGAAGATTCAGTAGGGCAGTTTGCAGGTCTTCGTGAAAACGGACTTTTTGAAGCTATTGATGACAGGGAAGGCACAGAGCTTTCTATAAGCGGTAATGGATACAGAGTACAGATAAACAGTGCCATGTATGGAAACTGTATGGCATTGGCAGAGCTGTGCCCTGAAGGCGCTGACAAAGACATGTACCTTGCAAAAGCAATGAAACTTCGTGGCAATATTCTTACAAAGCTGTGGAATGAAGATGAAGAGTTCTTCCAGTTGTTAAGAACAGACGGTAAAATGGCAGGTGTCCGTGAGCTCCAGGGATATACTCCGTGGTACTTTATGGAGGAGATTCCGGAAGAATTTGAAAAAGCATGGAAGTATATTACCGATGAAAAACATTTCAAGGCAAAATACGGCTATACTTATGCCGAGCAGAGTCATGAAAAGTTCCAAATTTCATATGAGGGTCATCCTTGTAAGTGGGACGGACCTTCATGGCCTATGGCCAACAGCTGTACACTTACAGCTATGGCTAATTTATTACATAGCCATAAAGATAAGGGTACAGAGAGCAAATACATATCTGAAAAAGATTTTTGTGAAGGACTTAAAAATTACGCTCACTGTCAGATGATAGAAATAGACGGACAGTTAAGACCATGGATTGACGAAGTACAGAATCCTTTTACAGGAGACTGGATTTCAAGAACAATGCTTCGTGACATGGGAGCTCCTGACTGGGAAAGAGGTAAGGACTACAACCATTCATCTTATTGTGACCTTATTATCTCAGGTCTGGTAGGCTTAAGAGTAGATGAAAATGGCTACAAGGTAGAGCCTCTTTGCAAAGACAGTCTTGATTGGTTTACATTGGATGGAGTTATCGTCAAGGGCAGAAGTCTTTCTATTTCATGGACAAATGAAATGGAGAAGCCTTCCGTTAAAGAGTTTGATGTTCCAAGGTTTGATTTATTCATGTAGAATAAACACTGTATTTTTTAATTAAAAAGAGGATGACTCAAATTTCTGAGCCATCCTCTTTTATTATTAACGCAAATTATTACCCTCTGTCGTAGCACTCCATCATAAGATCATACATCTCGTCAATAGTAGCTACTTTTGGATTGTTTTTGTAGTCACCTAATACCTGACCGCAGTCTGCAATAGCTCTTATATCTTCTTTAGAAACATTCAATGACTTAAAATCAATGTAAAGGTCGATTTTCTTAAGGAAGTTATCAATAGCTGTGCAAGGGTCAACGGAAGAATCAAGTATTGCTCCAACTTTGTCAAACTTTTCTTTAGCTGATTCATAAGTATATCTTGTGAAAGCTGGATAGAAAGCAGCTAATGCCTGGCCGTGGGATACATGAGGACAATGTCCGCCAACCTGCATACCAAGACCATGAGGGAGAGTAACGCCACCGGATGCAATGGCAAGACCACCTAATGTATCTGCCCAGGACATTTTGGCTCTTGCTTCCATGTCTGAACCATCTCTATATGCTCTTGGCAAATATTCAGCAATAGCTCTTATTCCTTCTAAAGCCAAAGCTTCAACCATAGGGTTGGTACCTACAGAAAGATATGCTTCAAAGTTATGGCAGAATGCGTCAAAACCTGTTTGAGCTGTTACCTGTGGTGGTAATGTAGCTGTAAGCTCAGGGTCTACGATTGCTACCTTTGGCATAATGTTCATGTGCCAGATTGCAGATTTATCAAGATTTTCTGTTTTAGTAATAACTGAGCAAGGTGTAGTCTGTGAACCTGTACCTGCAGTCGTTCCTATAGCAATTATAGGAAGTGTTTTTTCTGTAGGACCATCTGTATAGTGAAGATAATCCCAAGCAGAACCTGGATGTGTAGCTTCTACAGCAATAGCCTTTGCAGTATCAATGGAAGAGCCTCCACCAAGACCGATAACAACTTCCGCGCCGAATTCTTTTGCCATATCAGCACCCTTAGTAACTTCTTTAGTAGTAGGGTTAGGAATAACACCATCAAAGTGAACATAGGATATACCTGCAACATCCAAAGAGTCAGTAACCTTCTTAAAAGTATCACCAACTTTAGGAAGTCTGGAACCGGTAACGATAATAGCCTTTTTACCAAATTTTGCGGCATACTGTCCAACGTTAGAAACAACACCTGCACCAAAAACAATCTCAGTTGGTGCTAAGTAATTAAATGATTTCATTATATTAGTCCTCCTTGTCCATAACTATAATAACCTTCATTGCCTTGTCTTTTTGCTGGTCAATAAGGTCATAAGCCTTTTTGTATTCATCAAAATCAATGTGGTCAGTAATTAAAGGATCAAACGCAATCTTACCTTCGCCCACCAACTCAATTGCTTTAATGTAATCTTCTTCTCTGTACATAGCTGTACCGATTAAACGAAGTTCATGGTCCTGGACAAAGCCCATGTTAATTGTGCCGAGATCTCCGAATACACCAACTACTACAATGTCGCTGCCTTTTCTTGCATATGTAATAGCCTGATCCATTGTTGGGTTAATCCCTACGCACTCAAATATTACATCTGCACCGTCTTTACCAAAGAAATTAAATATTTCATCACGAAGATTCTGCTCAGCCGGGTTAACTGTAGAGATACCGCATTTTATCGCTGTTTCAAGTCTGTAAGCAGAAAGCTCGGAAATCATAACTTTTTCAGCACCCATGGCATTAGCTGTCTGAGCAACTAAGTTTCCAATAGGGCCACCGCCTAAAACGAGGACCTTTTTACCGGCAACATCGCCATAACGTCTTATAGCGTGAACGGCTACAGCCAAAGGCTCAATCATAGCACCATGATCCCAGCTCATATCATCGGGAAGTTTAAGTGCTTTTGCAGCTTCTGTTACAAAGTAGTCACTGGCCATACCTGTAGTCTGGAAGCCCATAACTTTAAGAACTTCGCAGTCGTTGTACATACCATGGGTGCAGGGATAACATTCACCACACACAACCTGAGGCTGAATTGTTACTTTATCTCCAACCTTGACGTTGGTTACATTCTTACCGGTTTCAACTACCAAAGCTGAAACTTCGTGTCCCTGAACTACCGGGTAGCTTGTATATGGGTGCTTACCGTGATTTACGTGAATATCTGAACCGCAAACGCCGATTCTTTTCATTTTTACTTTAATCTGGTCATCACCAACCTGAGGCACAGGCACATCTCTGTACTCAATGACTCCGGGACTTGTCATAATAGCTTGTTTCATCTTTTTATTCCTTTCGGTAAAATATTATTTTGTTCCGAATATTCTGTCTCCGGCATCTCCAAGACCCGGTACAATATATCCGTTTTCATTGAGCTTTTCATCCAGGCATCCGCAATAGATCGGAATATCAGGATAAGCGTTGCTAAGTTTTTCCACACCTTCAGGAGCTGCAATTATGGACATGAACTTAATGTTATTGCATCCTCTTTGTTTTAAGAAGTTAATAGCAGCTACAGCACTACCGCCGGTTGCCAGCATTGGGTCAAGTACAAGAACCAGTCTCTGGTCAATATCTTCAGGAAGTTTGCAGTAGTATTCCTGAGGTTCTAAAGTTTCTTCGTCTCTGTAAAGTCCTATGTGACCTACTTTTGCATAAGGTACCAAAGCTAAAATGCCGTTCACCATACCAAGGCCCGCTCTTAAAATAGGGACGATAGCAAGCTTTTTACCGGCTAACATTTTTACGGTTGTTTCCGTAATAGGGGTTTTAACTTTAACATCTTCTAAAGGAAGATCTCTCATTGCTTCAAAGCCCATAAGCATTGCAATTTCTTCAATTAACTCTCGGAATTGCTTACTTCCGGTATTTTCATCTCTTAAAATAGATATTTTGTGTGTGATAAGAGGATGATCAAATATAGTTACATTTTTGTTCATGCTGATATTCCTTCTTTCTGTATTATACAATATATTCTGCTCTTATTTATAGATAAAATTATACTAGAGTGTAGTAGGAAAAACAAGTATTTTACATTTACAAATTTTCTTTTACGTGATAAACTAAACAAGATAAAGTTCTGAAAAAAAGAATACAATTTTGAGATTTGGAGGAAGTTTTTATGAAGCTAATTTATGACGTTCATGACAAACCAAAGTTTGGACAAATGATTATCTTTGCTATCCAGCAGTTGTTGGCAATTATGGCTGCTACTTTGGTAGTTCCTGTAATTATCAATGGTAATGCAGGTCTTACAGGTGCAGATGCTATGAGTACAGCAGCAGCTCTGTTTGGTGCAGGTGTAGGTACATTGGTTTATGTTTTGTTCACAAGAGCAAAAAGCCCGGTGTTCTTAGGTTCATCCTTTGCTTTCATCGGCTCAATGACAGCAGCCTTTGCAGGTGCTACTACAGCAGCTTTAGGTTACGCAGGTATCATTATCGGTGCTGTTCTGGCAGGTTTAGTTTATGTTGTAATTGCAGTAATTGTTAAGTTTGCCGGCGTTGGCTGGATTAATAAGTTGATGCCTGCAGTTGTTATCGGACCTACAGTTGCAATTATCGGTCTTTCTTTAGCAGGTAATGCAGTAGGCGATTTAACAAAGGGTACCCCAACAGCAAGCCCTTATGTTGCACTTGTTTGTGGTCTTGTTACTTTAATCGTTGTTGTTGTATGTTCTACATATGGTAAGAAAATGGCTAAGTTGATACCATTTATTATAGGTATTCTTTCCGGTTATGCCGTAGCTGCAATATTTACTGTAATTGGTAATATAGCAGGTATTGATGCTCTTAAAGTTATCGATTTCACTCCTATTACAGCTTTGTTTGCTGACGGAGTTGGCGTGAATACATTCTTTACTTTGCCTCAGTTTACATTCTTAAAAGCTTTTGGCGGATTTAAAGAAATTTCAGGCGGATATATCGGAACAGTGGCTATGGCTTATGTTCCTGTTGCTTTTGTTGTGTTTGCTGAGCACATTGCTGACCACAAAAATCTTTCCACAATTATTAATAAAGACTTGTTGAATGAACCTGGTCTCCACAGAACATTGTTAGGTGATGGTGTTGGTTCTATGGCAGGTGCATTCTTTGGCGGATGTCCTAACACTACTTACGGTGAGTCTGTTGGTTGTGTGGCTATTACAAGAAATGCTTCTGTTGCTACAATTATTACAGCTGCTATCGGTGCAATCCTTATTGCATTCTTAGCTCCTTTTGTGGCTTTTGTAAACACAATTCCTTCATGCGTAATGGGTGGTGTTTGTATGACTCTTTACGGATTCATTGCTGTTTCCGGTTTGAAGATGATTAAAACAGTTAATCTTGAAGAAAACAGAAATCTGTTTGTTGTATCTGTAATCCTTATTGCAGGTATCGGTGGTCTGACACTTACATTTGGTCAGATTACAATTACTTCTATTGCTTGTGCTTTGATTCTCGGTATTATCGTAAATCTTATCCTCGGCAAAGCTAAGAAAGAAGACTCTTCAGAAGAATAATCTACACTACAAGCAGAGAAGCCGACCAAAAAGGTCGGCTTCTTTTTTGTTCTCTTATAATGTAAAAAATAAGTGTTTAATTACTCTCCTTCTAAAACAGCCAGCATCAGTATACCAACAATGATAATTCCTATAAACAAATACTGTTTCTTTGTAAGTTTTTCTTTTAAGAAAACTCTTGAGAGCAACAATGAAACAACACATACAGAAGAGAGAATAGGAGCTGCAATGGCACCGTTTCCGCTCATAGCATATACATAAGTAAGCTGTCCTGCTGTTTCACAAACAGCAGCTAAAATTTTATCTTTCTGCTTTGGTAATTCAAATTTAACACCTTTACACTTCATGAAAATGAATAATATAATTCCGCAAATTGCAAATGTAAGTTCATAGGAAACATTAGCCACCAATTCAATATTATCCTCTGTTATACCCACCAAAGGACTTGTTTCGATGTTATCAAGATAGAATATATCAAGAAAACTTCCCAGCGCATCAATAATTGCATAACAGAAAGGCATCAGAAAGGCAAAGAAAGCTAACTTTTTACCAAGCTTCTGTTTTCTGTTTACTTCACCGCTACGTTCTGTGTAAGTTACACCTATAATACCAGCCACGATTATAGCGATCGCAATCCATACAGGAAGAGAAATTTTATCGCCTAAAAAGATTACACACAAAACAGAACACATTGCCCCGGCTGTGTTTTCTATAGGGTCTGCTAAAGATTCCTCTATAAATCTGATTCCAAAGAATGAACATGCCATTGATAATATGTAACACAATGAAACCGGTAAGTATTTAATAAGGTTTATAGGGTCATAGTTAATATCAGCAGTTAACAGTGTGAACACTGCATGAATTCCCATTACTGCACCAACTAAAATACATACTCTTAAATGATCATACTTTCTGTCTTCATGTGAGCCTTTTTTATAGAAAAGCTCTGCTGCGCCCCACAACAATGTTGTTGCAAGAGTAAAAACCAGCCACATAAAATACCTCCTGTTACAAATGATGGTTGCTATGAATATGTTTTCTACCTTTTATATCATAAAATTATAATTATTTCAAATAAATTTAAGTATAAAAAACAGACACAGCAGAATAAACTGCTGTGCCCATCTGTTGTATTGTAAAATTTATCCGAGAGGTTCTATCAAACCATAATCACCGTCATTTCTAACATATACCACACAGGTTGAATTGGTTTCGGAATTCATGAACATATAAAAATTGTGTCCCAGCATATTCATATTGAGAATTGCTTCCTGTACGGTCATCGGTTTCAACTCATATCTTTTGGTTCTGACAATTGAGTACTCATCTGGTTCTTCTTCATAAGCAATTGTTGAAAGAGGTGGCTCCGGTGTCTGGTGCTTATTTCTTGCCAACTTTGTTTTACATTTTGTAATCTGACGTTCCATGATATCCATACCTTTGTCCAAAGCAGCAATTATACCATCTTTGTCAGATACTTCTGCTCTTAACTGATAGCCACAGTAGGGCAGTGTAAGCTCTACTTTTTCTTTCAGTTTCTTCTGATCCGTAAGACGCACATAGAAAGTTGCATCTTCATCCTTACCGGAAAAGTACTTGTCAAATCTTCTGTGAATTTTGCTCTCCATGCTTTCGAGAGTTTTATCAGAGATCTTGAATTCCTTTGCGTTAAACTTAACTAACATAACATGACCTCCATTCGTTCTTTTGGTATATATATTATATACTATTGATAAAAAAATATCAATATATAACATTTAATGTATCATAACTATTTGATTTGGGGTCTGCCCCCCGTCTTATTATGTAAAATGGGAAATAACATAAGTTCTACACTATGCGACATATTTTTACATGAATATTACGATTAGTTGTTGAAAAATATATTTTTTTGGGAAATAATACCTGCCCCCTGTCTTAGGTAAAATATATGCAAAAAGCTTTTTGAAAAGTACTGAAACATCGGTAACAGCGTTACTTAAAGGTGCCAGGACAGGGGTCAGACCCCCAAAATAAAAAGTATAAAAAAAGACACTGCAAAAGTGCAGTGCCTTTGAAAAATAACAGATATTTTAACCTTGGTCAATCTGACGAATTTCCTTACGCTTTATTTTACCGGAGAGAGTCTTTGGAAGCTCGCCTACGAATTCCAATATACGAGGATACTTGTAAGGAGCAGTAACCTTTTTAACATGGTTCTGAAGTTCTTTACGAAGCTCGTCTGTGGGCTGGAACTGGCCAGACTTAACTAATACAACAGTTGCCTTAACAACTTGTCCACGAAGTGGGTCAGGAGCTGCTGTTACAGCACATTCAAGCACAGCCGGGTGAGTAAGCAGGGCACTTTCAACTTCAAAGGGTCCGATACGGTAGCCGGAACACTTAATTACGTCGTCCTTACGTCCTTCAAACCAAATGTAGCCGTCGCTGTCACGCCAGGCAGTATCTCCCGTGTCATACATATCATTGTAAAATGCTGCAGCATTAGCTTCAGGATCTTTATAGTATTCCTTCAACAAACCTACAGGTCTGTTGGTGGACAGATTTTTTACAACTATGCTACCAACCACACCATCTTCGCAGGAGTTGCCTTCATCATCCACGATGTCAATATCGTAAAGAGGGGATGGCTTACCTGTGGAGCCGGGTTTAATGGGGTCAAAACCAAAGTTGGCCATAAGAACGCTGGTTTCAGTTTGGCCAAATCCTTCATGTACAGCATGTCCTGTTGCTTCTAAGAATCGGTTATACACCTCAGGATTAAGAGGCTCGCCGGCAATAGAGCAGTGATGAAGTGTGGACAAATCATAAGATGCCAGGTCTTCTTTTATAAGGAATCGGTAAACTGTAGGTGGTGCACAGAAAGTAGTTAATTTCAAATGTTCCATAGTTTCCAGCAGATGTTTACCGTCGAATTTACCATTGGTATCATATGCTACAATAACTGCACCGCAAATCCACTGACCATAAATCTTGGACCAGCCAAATTTTGCCCAACCGGAGTCAGCAATGGTCATGTGAAGACCACCGTCTTCAACCTGTCCCCAGTATTTGGCTGTGGTTATATGGCCTAACGGATATGTAAAATCATGGGCGATCATCTTAGGCATACCGGTAGTACCGCTGGAAAAATACATCAGCATAATATCGTGGATATCAGGAGCATCTTCTCCTGTAGGACGAGGGAACTCTTCGTTATGGTCAGGTTGCATTTTACGGAAATCAAGACAACCTTCAGGAACATTCTCACCAACGATTGCAACGTTTTCCAGAGTAGGACACTTAGCACGAGAATCTAAAATATGACCTAAAAGTTCATCGTCATCAACGGTGATAATCATTTTAACGGAAGCGGCGTTTACTCTGTAAACAATATCCTTTTCCATAAGCTGGAAGGTGGCAGGAATACAAATAGCGCCAATTTTATGAAGGGCAAGGAAGCATACCCAAACTTCAGGGCGCTGACGAAGCACCAACATAACCGCGTCACCTTTTTTTATGCCTTGAGCTTTTAAGAAGTTGGCAGCTCTGTTTGACATAAGGGACAAATCTTTAAATGTAAAACGCTTCTCATCCCCGTCGTCATTTACCCATACCAGAGCTTCTTTGTTTTCGTCCTGTTTTGCCCACTCGTCAACTACATCAAAGGCAAAGTTAAAATTCTCCGGTACATTTACTTTATAATTTTTCTTAAAATCCTCGTAGCTGTCAAAGTCTATACGAGGTAAAAATTTTTCTAACATTTTACTTTCTCCAATCCCATTCGTTAATTACTGTCAGAAACTTTGCATGATTGCTTACAGCTTTCTGTCCATGTGGGACTCGTGGGTCGAAATAAATAGAATCACCTGCATTAAGGATAAATTCTTTGTTTTTTATAATAACGGCAACGGAACCTTCCAGAACCATGTTGAACTCCTGACCACCGTGAGTAATCAGATCTGCAGGTTCATCGCTGGCTGAGACTTCAACAATCATAGGCTCCATGTCTCTGTTAATAAAGTTAGTTGCCAATGAACGGAAGCTGTAACCCGGGCATCTTTCAATAACCGCACCCTGATCTTTTCTTACAATAGTATAGCCGTCCATACGCGGTTTTTCGCCTGTCAGAAGCTCAGTAGGGTCAATACCAAAAATACCTGCGGTAGCATAAAGCACACCAATAGGAATATCGTCCTCACCATTTTCATATTTTAAATATTCAGCTTCAGAAATTCCCAATTGATTGGCAATTTCTGCTGTTTCCATATCTAATATTTCTCTCATTTCCCTGATTCGGGCTGCAATCTGTAAAATCTGCTCATTCATAGTATGGGAGCACCTCTTTTGCATATTTTTGCTTGAAGGATACAAGCAATCTAAAGTATAACATAAAACTATGCGGATTGAAAAGTTTTTACCGGTAAAATAGAACATTTTACCAAAAATCTTCATAGAATAAAGGTGAAAATATAAATTTTATGGGGATAGTATGTATAAAAGAGTTCCTGACTTTATGGCATCGCTGTTTAAGCAACCAAGCGCCAGAGCGAATATCCGGGGTAATGAATTGTATCCGGATATAAAAGGGATGATTAAATTCTATCAGACCGGTTTCGGTGTTATTGTGTCGGTTCAGTTGTCCGAGCTTCCTGAAAATTCTGTACTGGGCTTTCATATCCACGATGGAGATAACTGCAAAGAGCTGAGCACCCACTATAATCCGAGAAATGATTTGCATCCTTATCATGCAGGAGATCTGCCACCTGTATTTTCGGCAGGGGGATATGCTTTTTCTGCGGTACTTACCAATCGTTTTACTGTAAATGAGATTGTGGGGAGGACAGTAATTTTACATGGATTACCGGATGATTTTACTACCCAGCCTTCAGGAAAATCTGGGGAAAAGATAGCCTGTGGAGTTATTGATAGAGTGGCAGGGCGTTATCCATATAACTTTGATTGACTTTTTTCGTGGGACTGTGATAGAATAAATTAAAATTTTGAATCACCGGAGGCTTAAAGTTATGAAAATTAAAACTATTGATACTAAGAACCTTTGTGAAAGCGCTAAGAAGGGCGGATGCGGTGAGTGCCAGACATCTTGTCAGTCTGCTTGCAAGACAAGTTGTGGTATCGCAAATCAGCAGTGCGAAAATAAGAAATAATTAAATTTGCACCAGGGGGCTGTCTTAAGTTTATATAGGACAGCCCTTTTTGTGTGGAAATATCAGCAGTAACAAGAGGAGAAATAACAATGGTACATTGCTATAAATTAGGCGGTTTAAATATAGTTCTGGATATATTTTCCGGTTCAGTTCATGTGGTTGACGACGTGGCCTTTGACATGATTGAAATGTATGAAGAAAATGATAAGGAAACCATAATAGAAAAACTTTTGGAGAAATATCCTGACAATCCGGAAGTAACAAAAGAAGAATTGGAAGAGGGTATGAGGCAACTTGAAGCTCTTAAAGAAGCAGGTAAGCTTTTTACTCCGGACACTTTTGAGCCTATGGCTGACACCCTTAAGAAAAAAACTTCCGGTGTGGTGAAGGCTTTGTGTCTCCATGTTGCCCACACTTGTAATCTTAACTGTGCATATTGCTTTGCAAGCCAGGGGAAATATCAGGGTGACAGAGCTATTATGAGTCTTGAAGTCGGTAAAAGGGCTCTGGATTTCTTAATCGAGAATTCTCACGGTCGGCACAATTTAGAAGTGGACTTTTTCGGTGGTGAACCACTTATGAATTGGGATATGATTAAAGAATTGGTGGCTTATGCCAGAGTAAGGGAGAAGGAAGAAGGAAAGAATTTCCGTTTTACCCTTACAACTAATGGAATGTTAATAAATGATGATGTAATTGAGTTTTCTAACAGGGAAATGAGCAATGTGGTACTTAGTCTGGATGGACGAAAAGAAATTCACGACCGCTATCGTGTTGACTATGCAGGTAAGGGAAGTTGGGAACAGATTGTGCCTAAATTTCAAAAGTTTGTACAAGCTCGCGGTGGTAAAAATTACTATATGAGAGGGACTTTCACTCATGCAAACCCTGACTTTTTGAAAGACATTGAGGAAATGCTATCTTTAGGTTTTAACGAACTTAGCATGGAGCCTGTAGTTTGTGCACCGGAGGATTCTTCTGCATTGACTCCTGAAGATATGGAAATTGTTAAAAATCAGTATGAGAAGTTGGCGGAGTTGATGCTTGAAAGACATCGGGCAGGAAAACCATTTACATTTTACCATTATATGATTGACCTGAAGGGTGGTCCCTGTATTTACAAGAGAGTTTCCGGTTGTGGTTCAGGAACCGAGTATATGGCAGTAACCCCATGGGGAGACCTTTACCCATGTCACCAATTTGTAGGCGATGAAGCCTTCCGACTGGGAGATATCTGGAAAGGTGTAACCAACACTGAAAAACAAAATGAATTTGCAGCTTGTAACGTATATTCAAGACCTGAGTGCAAGGATTGTTGGGCGAAGCTTTATTGTTCCGGAGGCTGTGCGGCCAATGCTTACCATGCTACCGGTTCCGTTACCGGTACATACAAAAACGGTTGCGAGCTTTTCCGCAAGCGTATGGAATGTGCAATAATGTTAGAAGTTGCTAAAACATTAGACGAGGAATAAAATGAACACTCCCATTTGCGATTTTGTAAAAAAATATTCTGAGAGCAATAAAATCCGACTACATATGCCCGGCCATAAAGGTCAGGGCTTTTTGGGTATTGAGCATCTGGACATAACAGAGATTGATGGTGCAGATGTACTTTACAAAGCAGAAGGGATAATACAAGAAAGCCAGGATAATGCAAGTTCTCTTTTCGGAAGTGGCCGTACATTTTATAGTACAGAGGGTTCGTCCCTGGCAATAAGGGCTATGCTTTTTTTGGTAAAAAAATTTTCTCAGGACGGGGGTCTGCCCCCTGTCTTGGTGGCGTGTCGAAATGCCCACAAAACTTTTGTTACTGCTGCTGCAATTCTCGACATTGATGTAAAATGGATATGGCCTGAAAATGAAGAAAATATTCTTTCCTGTAAAATATCTCCATCATATCTTGATGAATTTCTTTCCAACCAAAAAGAAAAACCTACAGCGGTATATGTTACAAGCCCTGATTATCTGGGCAACATGTCTGATATTTCAGGTTTAGCTCAGGTATGCCACAAGCATGGAATTTTGCTTTTAGTAGATAATGCTCATGGTGCTTATCTTAAATTTTTGCCGGAGTCAATGCACCCAATAGATTTAGGGGCTGATATGTGCTGTGATTCAGCTCATAAAACACTGCCTGTGTTGACCGGTGGTGCATATCTTCATGTTTCAAAAGATGCACCTGTGATGTTCAGACAGCAGGGAGAAAATGCTCTTTCCTTATTCGCATCCACTAGTCCGTCCTATTTAATTTTACAGTCGTTGGATTATGCTAATAAATATCTGACTGAAGGTTACAGAGAAAAGGTAGCTGATTTTATTGGTAAAATGAACTCTTTAAGAGAACACTTGGTTAGCTTAAAGTATACCTTGGTTGGAACAGAACCTTTGAAAATTACTATAGATGCCAGAAGTATAGGCTATACCGGTACAGAAATGGCAGAAATCTTACAAAAAAAAGACATAGTGTGCGAATTTTCCGATCCTGATTACCTGGTACTTATGCTGACACCGGAAATTTCAAGAGAAAAAATAGACTACATTAAATCGACATTTTCTGAGGTTTTTTTAAAAAAAACCAAGACGGGGGTCAGACCCCCGTCTTGGGCAAAGGAATACCCGTTGCATAAAATCGACGCGGGTAAAGCGATTTTCATGTCTAGTGAGGAATTGCCTGTTGAACAGTGTCTGGGTAGGGTATTGGCTTCTCCAACAGTAAGTTGCCCCCCTGCAATTCCAATTGTGGTTTGCGGAGAGACAATTAATGAATCTGCTATTGAATTATTTAAATATTATGGAATAAAAAAATGTAATGTAATTAAAGAATAGACTTTCTTATGGTGTCGTCACCTTTTTCCAGGGCTACGATACCTGTACGACAAATTTCAAGAATAGAATATTGTCTCATTAAATTTATAAAGTCATCAATCTGGTCACTGGTACCGGTTTTCTGGAAAATAACAGCTTTATCTGTAAAATCCATGATTTTACCATCGTGACTTAAAGCATCTTTTTTCATGGCATCAAAGCACTCGGGCTGAATCTCCATTTTAATTAAAACCAGCTCGCCGATTACGGATTCATCGTCTGAAAGCTCTTTTATAAAGCAAACATCCGGCAGCTTGTAAAGCTGATTTATAAGCTGCTGCTTGTTCATTTCGTCCCCGACAAAAATTACTGTAATACGGGAATATTCGTTAGACTCTGTTTCACTAACGGTAAGGGCGCTGATATTAAATTGTCGGCGTCTGAACATACTGGTTACACGATTCAGAACACCAAAATGGTTTTTTACAAGTACAGCTACTGTATATTTATTCATTTTAGTTACCTACCTTTGTTATCAAATCATCTACAGAGCCTTGGGGCGGTAGCATTGGAAGCACCAGTTCATCTTTGTCTATGGTGCAATCAATTACATAAGGTCCTTCATGGTAAAATGCATTATTAAGTGCGTCCTCAAGTTCAGCTGTTGAATTTACTTTTTCACCTGTGGCGCCGAAAGCCTTAGCCAGTGCTACAAAGTCAGTCTTACGACAAAGCTCCGTGTTGGAATAATGTCTGTTAAAAAACAGTGTTTGCCACTGGCGTACCATACCTAACACACCATTGTTCATTATGAGAATAACTACAGGCACATTATATGTAACCAAAGTTGCCAGCTCGTTTAAGCTCATGCCGAAACTACCATCGCCTGTAATTAAAACAGTTCTTTTACCGGTTCCCATAGAGGCTCCCATAGCAGCACCTAAACCAAAGCCCATAGTGCCGAGACCGCCACTGGAAATAAACTGCCTTTTACCGGTGAACTTAAGATACTGGGCAGACCAAACCTGATGTTGACCTACGTCTGTGGCAACAGGCGTATTGTCACCTATGTATTTATTAAGTGTAAGAATTACATTTTTAGGTGTCATGCCACCACGATTGTCAGCATGCTCACATCCGGCTTTCTTGTAAGAAGCAATCTCCTCATTCCATTCCGGATGTTTAGCCTCATTTATAAGAGGCAACAACTTCTGTAAAGTCATTTTAACGTCAGCCCTTAATGTATGGTGAGCATAAATTGTTTTATTAAGTTCGGAGCCGTCAATATCAATGTGAACAATGTTGGCTTTTTCTGCAAATTTAAGCTTGTCTCCGGTAACCCGGTCGTTGAAGCGCACACCTAAAGCAATAATCAGATCGGCATTATTCATAGCTGTAGTTGATGCGTAATCACCGTGCATTCCCTGCATACCTAAAAATCTCGGATGATGTGAGGGAAGGGCCGAGAGTCCCATCATGGTAGAGCCTAAAGGGGCGTCAATCTTTTCTGCCAGCTCCAGCATTTCGTCACAGGCGTCTCCGGAAACAATACCGCCGCCAAAGAATATAAAGGGTCGTTGTGCTTTGTTTATACATTCTGCCGCCTCTTGAATACGAATATCTTTAGCTGCAAATTTTTCTTCCGGTAAAATGCGTGGTTTAACCTCATATTCACACATGGCTACCTGTACATCTTTGGGAACATCAATTAAAACAGGGCCGGGACGACCGGACATAGCAAGGCGAAAAGCTTCTCTTACTGTGTCAGCCAATTCTTCAACGGAAGCTACAAAATAGTTATGCTTAGTAATAGGTAATGTAATGCCTGTAATATCTATTTCCTGGAAACTGTCAGAACCAATCTGGGAAGTGGAAACATTTCCCGTGATTGCAACTAAAGGTACAGAATCAAGGTGTGCTGTGGCAATTCCGGTAACCAAATTAGTAGCTCCGGGACCTGATGTGGCAATAACAACACCAACCTTACCGGTAGCTCTTGCATAACCATCTGCTGCGTGGGCAGCTCCTTGCTCGTGAGCAGTAAGAACATGCTTGATTTCTTTACTATATTTATAAAGAGAATCATAAACATCAAGAATCTGACCTCCGGGATAACCGAAGACCAGATCTGTGCCTTGTTCTATTAAAGTTTTAATTATAATGTCTGCACCACTTAACAGCATTAAAATTATTCCTTTCTAAGATTCTCTACAATAAGGTCACCACACTGACTGCAACCGATTTTTGTACAAGCCAGAGCTTCATTTTCGTCAGCCGGTAAAATGTCAGCTGTGCGATAGCCTTTATCAAGTATAACAGATATTGCCCTTTCAATACAATCCGCCTCTTCAGCCATATCAAAACTGAACCTTAACATCATGGCAGCGGATAAAATTGTACCAATAGGATTTGCAATGTTTTTTCCTGCAATGTCAGGGGCAGAACCGTGAATGGGTTCGTATAAGCCACAGGATGTTCCGCCTAAACTGGATGATGGAATCATTCCGATAGAGCCTGTAATCATGGAAGCCTCATCAGAAAGAATATCACCAAACATATTCTCTGTAACAATTACATCAAACTGAGAAGGATCCTTTACAATCTGCATAGCACAATTATCTACAAGCATATGGGTCAGAGTTACCTCAGGATACTCTGAAGCTAACTTAATCATAATGGACTTCCAAAGACGGCTGGAATCCAACACGTTACTTTTTTCAACAGAACAAAGCTTTTTGTTACGCTTAAGGGCAGTTTCAAAGCCTATACGACCAATTCTTTCAATTTCAGATTCGGTATATTGAAGCACATCAACAGCTTTCTGCTCACCGTTTTCTTCAAAAGTTTTATGCTCTCCAAAATATATACCACCAATAAGTTCACGGACGATTATAAAATCAATACCTTTGTCTACAATTGACTTCCTTAATGGGGAAGCGGATGCCAGCTGTGGCCATATTTTAGCAGGACGGTTGTTACTGTAAACACCCATGCCGGCACGAAGACGAAGCAATCCCTTTTCAGGTCTCATGTGACCGGGTACAATATTCCACTTTTCCCCGCCTACAGCACCTAAAAGTACGCTGTCAGAAGCCACGCACTTGTCAAGCATTTCCTGTGGGAGAGGGTCTCCCCATTTATCTATGGCAATGCCACCCATGTCAACTTCAGTATAAGTAAAAGTATGGCCATACATTTTACCAACTGCATCTAATACCTTTATAGCTTCATTTATAATCTCGGGACCAATACCATCGCCGGGAATAATTGCAATATTTTTATTCATTTTTGCTTTCCCCTTTCAAAGAAGCCAGCAAACCACCGGCCTTGATTATATTCTGAATAAAAGGTGGGAAAGGTTGAGCCATGTATTCCTTACCGGAAGTGAGATTTGAAATTTTACCGGTATCGAAATCCACCTTAACTTCATCGCCGACCTGTATTTCTTCAGCAGCTTCAACACACTCCAGAATAGGAAGACCGATGTTTATGGCATTACGGTAAAATATTCTGGCGAAACTTTTGGCTATTACGCAGCCTGTACCACAGGTTTTAATTACTAAAGGTGCATGTTCACGGGAAGAACCGCAACCAAAATTCCAACCGGCTACAATTACATCTCCGTCTTTTACTTCTTTCACAAAATTCTTGTCTATATCTTCCATACAGTGCTGAGCAAGTTCTTTTGCATCAGGTGTATTTAAGTAACGGGCAGGAATGATTACATCTGTATCTACATTATCGGGATACTTAAAAACTTTACCTTGTGTATTCATTTTACGCCTCCTTGTATTCTGTAATGTAGCCTGTAAGGGCACTGGCTGCCGCAGTGTATGGGGATGCTAAGTATACTTCGCTTTCTACATGGCCCATACGACCTACAAAGTTACGGTTTGTAGTTGCAACACATTTTTCTCCCGCTGCCAATATTCCCATGTAACCACCAAGGCATGGTCCGCAGGTAGGGGTTGAAACCACGGCGCCTGCATCCATGAAGGCTGTTACATAGCCACGCTCAATGCACTCACGCATTATCTGCATTGTGGCCGGGATTATAATAACGCGGATGCCATCAGCAACCTTTTTACCGTTGAGGATTTTGTAGGCTGCCTCCATATCTTCCATACGACCATTGGTACAGCTTCCTATAACTACCTGGTCAATTTTTATGTGGGAAAGCTCTTTGGCAGGCTTTGTATTTTCAGGAAGGTGAGGGCAGGCTACTGTTGGTAAAATGGAACATAAATCTATGTCAATTGTTTTTTCATATTCAGCATCCTCATCAGCTTCATATATAACCGGGGTACGCTCACAGCGACCTTCCATGTATTCCTTTGTTTTTTCATCTACAGGGAAAATTCCGTTTTTAGCACCGGCTTCAATTGCCATGTTGCAGATACAAAGTCTGTCATCTATAGAAAGGGAAGAAACACCCTCTCCCGAAAACTCCATACTTTTGTATAAAGCTCCGTCAACACCTATCATACCGATAATAGTGAGGATTACATCTTTACCGCTACAGTTAGAAGGTAACTTTCCTGTAAGGTTAAATTTAATTGCAGCAGGAACCTTAAACCAAGCCATACCTGTCGCCATTCCGGCAGCCATATCAGTGCTTCCTACACCTGTGGCGAAGGCACCTAAGGCACCGTAAGTACAAGTGTGGCTGTCAGCGCCTATAATACAGTCGCCTGCAGTAACAACACCTTGTTCAGGAAGAAGGGCATGTTCAATACCCATTTTACCAACGTCGTAAAAATGACTTACACAATGTGAGCAGGCAAATTCTCTGCAAGTTTTGGACTGTTCAGCTGCTTTAATATCTTTATTAGGAACAAAGTGATCAAGCACTATAGCTATTCTGTCCTTATCAAAAACTTCTGTAAATCCTGCTTTTTTAAATTCGTTGACAGCTACAGGAGTTGTAATATCATTTCCCAGAACTATATCAAGGCTGGCGTTAATAAGTTGTCCCGGTACTACTTTATCAAGACCGGCATGAGCAGCCAATATTTTTTGTGTCATTGTCATTCCCATAAAAAACACCTCTTTTACTTTACATTAATCATGTTGTTATATGCGCTTAACAACGCATTGGCACCGGCATGAATAATGTCAGTGTCTGTTCCTACACCCCAGTTCATTGCGCCATCGGGAGCTTTAATACCGATATAAGCTGCAGCCACAGAACCGGAACCTCGTTCCTGCATACTGTGCTCTGTATAAACTTGCAATTCGTATTCTGCTCCTGTATATGTTTTGAGAGCATTGCTGACAGCGTCCAGAGAACCGTTTCCGGAAGCTTTAACTGTAGTAGGAATTCCGTCTTTAACAAAATCTATTTCGATTTCTACACCATTACCACGCCTGAAGAAGTGCATATCTCCTACAGAAATTGCAGATGCGTGGAGGAAGTAATTGTTTTTGAATATTTCCAGAACTTCTGCAGGCTTAAGCTCTTTATGAAGCTGGTCTGAAACACCTTTGCAAAGATAGCTTAAGTGTTCCTTCATGCCGGCAGGCAGAACATACCCATAGTTCTGTTCCAGCAAGTATCCGATACCGCCTTTGCCACTCTGGGAGTTAACTCTTATTACATCTGCATCGTAAGTTCTGCTGATGTCGTGAGGATCAAGCGGAATATATGGTACATTCCACTGATGTAGCTCCTTTTCTTCTCTGTATTTCATACCCTTGGCAATGGCATCCTGATGACTTCCGGAAAATGCTGCAAATACCAGAGCACCGGCATAGGGAGCTCTTTCGTTTACTTTCATACCTGTAGTTTTTTCGTATTTTTCTACCAGGTAAGGCATATTGGAAAAATCAAGTTTAGGATCCACACCGTGGGTGTACATATTCATTGCTAATGTAATAATGTCCACATTACCTGTACGCTCGCCGTTGCCGAAAAGTGTTCCTTCTACACGGTCAGCACCGGCTAAAAGTGCCAGCTCAGTATCAGCCACTCCTGTACCTCTGTCGTTATGAGGGTGTAGGGAGAGGGTAACGTACTCTCTGTATTTTAAGTTTTCACTTATGTATTCCACCTGGCTTGCATAAATGTGCGGAAGACTCATTTCTACAGTAACCGGCAGATTTATAATTACATTATTTGTTTCAGATGGCTCTAACACATCCAACACAGCATTACAAACTTCCAGAGCATATTCGGGTTCTGTACCTGTGAAACTCTCCGGTGAATACTCAAAACGGAAATTTCCTTCATACTCTGAAGCTAACTTTTTTACTAGCTTTGCACCATCTACCGCAATTTTTTTTATTTCGTCTTTAGACTTCTTAAAAACCTGCTCACGCTGTGCCACACTTACTGAGTTGTAGAAATGTATAATTGCACTGGGTGCACCTTTACAGGCGTCAAAAGTTTTCCTGATTATGTGTTCTCTGCACTGAGTAAGCACCTGGACTGTAACGTCGTCAGGAATCATTTTACCGTCAATTAATGTGCGCAAAAACTCATACTCAGTTTCACTGGCTGCCGGGAAACCTACCTCGATTTCCTTAAAACCAACATCTAAGAGTACCTTAAAATACTCAAGCTTCTCTTCCAGACTCATGGGTATTACCAGACTCTGGTTGCCGTCACGCATATCAACACTACACCACACCGGTGGCTTTTCAATGTGATCTTTTGTTACCCATTTGTTGTAAGTGCCCGGTGGGGTAAAATATCCTACTTTGTACTTACTTGCATCCATCATTTTTTTGATTTCTCCTTTATGAAGGGTATAAAAAAACGCCTCAAAGTTCTGTCCTTTGAGACGGTGTAATTTCAACACTGGAGGTACCACTCACCTCAAGGTTCTGCATGTGGCTTATTATATCATTGGTAAAATGTAGTGTCAATGTGGCGGTGGCGGGCTGCTGGGGTTTTCCGGCACTGTAAAATTTTCGTATTTCCCATTTTACAGTACTTTAAATCAATGGAAACCGGAATATTGTAACTTCTTTTTTAATAGTGTATAATTAACCTGTTGACAAATCAACAAATTTTGTCGGCAAATCTTGGAAGAGGAGTTTTTTACTTATATGACCAGTAGATTCGAACACTTTTCTGTTGTCATTACAAATGTATATCGTCAGTGGATGAAAATTTCTGCAGCAGAGCTTGAGAAGTATGAAATCCGTGGACAATATGCTATTTTCATTGTAACAATGCAGCGATATCCTGACGGAGTGTCTGCGGAAGATCTGGCCGATTTGTGTGGCAGAGAAAAAATAGACGTAATTCGGTCCATGACTATATTAACAAGAAAAGGTCTCGTGGAGAAAAATCCTGCGGACAACGATATATATACCGGTGTGCTTAAGCTTACAGAAGAAGGTGATAAGCTGGCAACCGTATTAAGAGAAAAAATAAGCTTGGCTGTTGACCTTTCCTGTAAGGGTGTGTCTGCCAGAGACAGGGTGATATTCTTCAGAACATTGGAAAAAATGTCTAACAATATGCACCTTATTCTTGAGAGGGGCTTACCCTCAGAAAATATTTCTAATAAGAAAGGAACTGATACTATGGGAAATTATGTTATTTTTACTGATTCCGGATGTGATATTAAACCTGAAATGTTAGCTGAGTGGGGTGTACCTTACAAGAGCCTTACTTTCAGATTTACTGATGATAATGTGGAACATTCCAACGAAGATATGGACGCGTTGACATTTTACAATAAAATGCGTGAGGGAGGCGTGGCAAAGACTGCAGCGGTAAATGTAGATTCTTTTGCTGCTGATTTTGAGGAAATTCTTAAAAATGGTTTAGATATCCTTTATATCGGATTCTCCAGCGGATTAAGTACTACATATAACAGTGCACGATTAGCGGCAGACCAGTTAAGAGAAAAATATCCTGAGCGCAAGATTATTACAATAGATACATTGGCAGCTTCTGCAGGTCAGGGCCTTATTGTTTATCTGGCAGTTGAGCAGAAAAAGAAAGGTGCTACAATAGATGAAGTCAAAGCTTATGTTGAAGACCTTATTCCTCGCATGGGCATCTGGTTTACAGTTGATGATCTTGAGTACCTTAAGAGGGGTGGACGTGTAAGTCCTACAGCAGCTTTTGTAGGTAATATGCTTGGTATCAAGCCTGTTTTATACATGGATGATGAGGGTCATCTTACACCAAGAATGAAGGTAAGAGGAAGAAAGACAGCAATTAGCACACTTGCTCAGAAATATGCGGAAATGGCTGTAGACCACAGCAACGGAACTGTATTTATTTCCCATGGTGATTGCATTAAAGATGCTGAATTACTTGCATCTATGCTTAAGGATAAACATGGTGTAGAAGTTAAGGTTATTACAGATGTAGGTCCTGTTATCGGTGCTCATTCCGGCCCGGGTACATTGGCTTTATTCTTTGTAGGTACTTCAAGATAGGAGATATTTTATGTCCGATTATTTGTATATTGACGGCGCCCTTATGGGTAAAATGGCCATGGGTGGTGCCGCAAGACTTCGTGCGAATGCTGATGAAGTAAATAAACTTAATGTGTTTCCTGTGCCTGACGGTGATACAGGAGACAATATGCTGATGACCATTGAAAGCGGTGTAGCTGCTTTGGCAAAGGTCAATTCAGATAATATTTCTGAGGTAATGAATATATTTTCCAAAGGAATGTTATTAGGTGCCAGAGGTAACTCCGGAGTAATTCTTTCACAATTTTTTGCAGGTATTGCAAAAGGTTTTGATGGTCTTGAAAAGGCAACTGTGGAGGAAGTAGGACAGGCTTTTGAAAGCGGTGTTAAGCAGGCTTACACAGCGGTTATGAAACCAACAGAGGGAACTATCCTTACTGTAGCCAGAGAAGGTGTAGAGAAGGCGGTAAAATGTATAAATGAGTCTTCTACTGTCTATACTTTCTTTGATGATTTAGTAAAGGAGATGGAGGCTTCTCTTAAGAGAACTCCTGAAATATTGCCTGTGCTTAAGGAAGCTAACGTGGTGGACAGTGGCGGAGCCGGTCTTTTGTATATTATAGACGGATTGAATCGTGTGCTTAACGGTGAGGAAGTGCCGGAAGAAGCTTTTTCTGTTGTTTCTTCAAAAGCTTCAGTTGTAGACACTTCTTCTTTTGGTCCTGACAGCGAAATGACTTATGGTTACTGTACTGAGCTTTTGGTTCAGCTTCAGAACAGAAAAACAAATATTGATCGCTTTGATGTGGAAGAACTTAAGGCTTTCCTTATGGGTATCGGTGATTCAATTGTAGCCTTTAAGACTGACAGCATTGTTAAAATTCATGTTCATACTTTTAAGCCTGATAAGGTTTTGGCACACTGTCGTAAGTTTGGTGAATTCTTAACTGTTAAGATAGAGAATATGTCTGTTCAGCATACTTCACAGGTAGAAGAAGACGAAGAAATTATAATGAAAAAATACGGTATTGTGGCTGTATGTTCCGGTCCCGGTATCGAAAATCTTTACAAAGAAATGGGCACAGATCAGGTTGTACAGGGTGGCCAGACACAGAATCCTTCCACCAATGACTTCCTGGATGCATTTTCAAAAGTTCATGCAGAGCATATATTTGCATTCCCTAATAACGGAAACATTTTACTGGCAGCTCAGCAAGCAGCAGAGCTTTATGATAAGGCTATAGTTCATGTTATTCCAAGTAAAAATGTGGGCTCAGGCTATGTCGCTATCTCTTCTGCAGACTTTTCAAATCCTGATCCTGAAGCTATTGTTTCAGAGATGATGGAAGCAATGTCTAATGTAACTGCCGGCTATGTATCTCCTTCTATCAGAGATGCCGAAATTGGTGGTGTACACATTGAAAATGGTGATACAATAGGTGTAATAGAAAAAGAAATTGTGCTTTCCAAGAAAGATAGATTGGAAGCTGCAAGTGCTCTTGTGGATATGCTTATGGCAGACGAGGAGAAGTTTATGCTTACTGTATTTACAGGAAAGGATGCAACCGCTGAGGAGCAGGCAGAACTTTCAGCACGAATTTCTGAGAGCCAGCCATCTGCAGAGGTATACTTTGTTGAAGGTGGTCAGGATATTTATCCATATATATTTGTAGCGGAGTAATTTATGGGTGTAAAGTATGTCCTTTTTGATCTTGATGGTACATTGTTACCTATGGACCAGGAAGTATTTATAAAATCATATTTTGGGAAACTAGCAAAGAAATTGGTTTCTTATGGCTATGACACAGAGGAAGTTATTACTCATACCTGGAATGGTGCCCGAAGAATGGTGAAGAACGATGGAAGAGCTACAAATGCGGAAGTGTTCTGGGAATATTTTACGAGTGTTTATGGTGCGGAAAGGATATCTAAGGATATGCCTGTGTTTGATGAATTTTACCGGGTTGATTTTGATTTGGTAAAGGCAGATTGTGGCTTTAATCCTGAAGCAGCAGCTACTGTAAGGGCTATTCGTGATATGGGATTAAAGGTTTTTCTAGCTACCAACCCTATTATTCCTGCTACGGCAACGGAGCATCGTATCAGATGGGCAGGACTTGAACCTTCCGATTTTGAAATTTATACCACATTTGAAAATTGTTGTTACGCTAAACCGAATCCTAAATACTATCTGGAACTTCTTGATAAAATCGGTGCAAAACCGGAGGAGTGTCTTATGGTTGGCAATGATGTGGATGAGGATATGATGACGAGAGAACTTGGAATGAAGGTGTTTTTGTTAACTGATTGCCTGATTAATAAAAATAATAAGGATATTTCACAGTATCCAAAGGGATCTTTTTGTGATTTATTGAAATATATTGATTCTGAAATTTTACAGGTAAAATAAAAATAGAATATATCGGATTTTAATATGTTGATTCTCCACCAATATCAGGAGTGAGTATTGGTGTTGGTTCGGGAGTTATTTCTGGGGTGGGAACTGTTTCTGTATCAGGTTCCACCTCTGTTTTTAATGAATTCATTGCTTCGGTGATTTCATTGTAGAATTTTTCTGTAGCTTCTATTGTTTTACAATTGAATACTGTGTAACTGTCGTTGGTTTTTAAGATGATAAATTTTTCCACATTGTTGTACACAGTAAGTTTGTGTGGTCCAAACTGTGTTGATGAAAACCAACCGCATTTTACCTTGAAATTCTGAAATGCCATACTGGGCATAGCTGTATCAACGCTGTCATAAAGTAAACATTCCTCTATTTCAGAGAGCATAATTTCCGCATCTGCTGAAAGTGTGCTTTCTACAATAATGGTATCTTTTTCAACTTTAGGGGATACTGAACCCATAAAGAAATACAGACATAGACCTGCAATAAATAAAACAGCAAGTATGATTCTTAAAACAACATTCTGACCCTTCATTTGGCTAAATATAGTCCTTTCAAAGAATATGAATATTATACACCAGAAATATTTTTTCCACAATACAGTTATGGGGTCCACAATACAGTTATAGGGTTCACAATACAGTTATAGGGTCTGCCTTTTATTGTGCTTTACCTTTTACCACATGGTTTATGCTATATAAAACACATATTGACAGAAATACGCATATATTATTGTGAATGATATTTTACCGGGAGCGTTCATAATGTGTGCCATAGCAGGAGAGGTTAATATTAAAGATGGGATAGGTTTTGCCCCATATCATGCAGATATGATTTCAGTTATGAAAAAAAGGGGACCGGACGATGACGGAATGTATTGTGATAATTGTGCCGTTTTGCTCCATGCAAGACTGGCGGTTATAGATCCAAAAAACGGGCGACAGCCTATGAGTTCAACTACAGGGGAAAATTATTTTACCATTGTGTATAATGGTGAACTTTATAACACTGGTGAACTTCGGAGCGAGTTGGAGCTTTTGGGACATCGTTTTCATACTCACAGTGACACAGAGGTAGTTTTAAGGGCATATATTCAATATGGGGAAAGCTGCGTGGAGCGCTTTAACGGAATTTTTGCTTTTGCTATTTGGGAAGAGGAAAGCCGGACTTTGTTCGTGGCCAGGGACAGAATGGGAGTTAAGCCTTTTTTCTATGCTATAAGGGGTGGTAGCTTCATATTTGCTTCGGAAATCAAAGGGATTTTACAGCATCCTTCAGTAGAACCGGTTATTGGTAAAACAGGTCTTTCTGAAATAGTGTTTATGGGGCCCGGTAGGACACCTGGTTGTGGTGTTTTTGAAGGCGTAGAAGAACTTCGTCCGGGACATTTCGGGTATTTTACCAAAGCTGGTCTCAGAGTAAAACAATACTGGAAGTATGAAGACAAACATCATGAGGACAATCTGCAGGACACAATTTTAAAGGTAAAATCACTGGTTTTTGATTCGGTAAAAAGGCAGATGGTCAGTGACGTGCCTATTGGTACTTTTTTGTCCGGGGGTCTGGACTCAAGTTTGATTTCTGCTATTGTGGCGGAGCAGTTGGCTCTTAGAGGACAGCAGCTTAAAACCTTCACTATAACCTACAAAGATAATGCTAAATATTTTACCGGAAGTAAATTTCAACCAAACAGTGACGACGATTTTGTTGGTGTTATGGTTAATTTTTTAAATTCAGACCACACCCGGGTGGTTATTGATACGCCACAGTTGGTTAAGGCCCTTTATGCTGCGGTGGAGGCCAGGGATTTGCCGGGAATGGCAGATGTGGATGCGTCATTGCTTCTTTTCTGTAAGGAGATTAAGGAGCAGGTGACAGTAGGTCTGTCGGGAGAATGTGCAGATGAAATATTTGGCGGCTATCCCTGGTACCGGGACGAAAAAATACGGGCAGCTTACGGTTTCCCCTGGGCTCAGAGCACGGCTTATAGGGCAGGTTTTGTAGCTAAGAATCTGGCAGGAGAGTTAGATGGAGCAGGGTATATTAATAAAAGGTATGAGGATTCTTTGGCTGAGGTTTCTATGCAGCATGAACTTGATAAGGAAGAGGCCCGGATGCGCCAGATGGTGCATCTTAATACCTATTGGTTTATGCAGACATTGCTGGACAGAAAAGACCGTATGAGTATGTATAGCGGTCTGGAAGTACGCGTGCCTTTTTGTGATCATCGTATTGCTGAATATATGTACAGTGTGCCTTGGTCTATGAAAAATTTAGGTGGTCGGGAGAAGGGACTTCTTCGTGCAGCTATGCAAGGGGTGCTTCCTTCTGAAATATTGTGGCGCAAAAAAAGTCCTTATCCCAAAACTCATAATCCGGCGTACACAAAGGCTTTATCCGGTATTATCTGTGATCTATTATCTGATGGAGATTCGCCATTGTTTCAGATTATGGACAGAGGGGCTGTGGCGTCTCTGTTGTCAACGGAGCGGGCGGAACCCTGGTATGGTCAGTTGATGACAACTCCTCAGACAATGGCTTATATGATTCAGGTGAATTATTGGATGGAGAAGTATGGGGTAAAGGTAAAATTGTGAGGATGAGAGTCTGACCATACAGTGATTTTGCTTAAATCGGTAAAATCACTACACGAATTTGCTAAAACGTACAGTGATTACGTAAAAATTGTGCTAAACACTACACAAAACACACAGTGATTTGATCGGTTGTTACCAAAACACTGTATCTTCATGTAGTGATTTTATTAAAATCCACTAATACACTGTATGGTAGCGTGGTTGCACCCGGTGTTTTAGTTGCAAAAATCTATGGATTTATATAAAATACTGGGTGTGTGATATTTTACCGAAACTCCGGAGTTTTTGAATGCAGAATTTAAGTCCCAGAATTGAAAAGTTGTGGCAGTTGGCAGGCCATTGTCGATGTCTTGGTGACGTGGGTACAGACCATGGTTTTGTGCCGGTTCGTATGGTGGAGAACGGCCTGGTTGAATGTGCTATTGCTTCTGACATTAATAAGGGACCCTTAGAGCGTGCAAGAGTCCATGTGGACGAGGCGGGACTTGCAGACAAGATTCAGCTGCGCCTTGGTTCCGGAATGACAGTGTACAAGCCGGGAGAGTGTGATGTCTTTATAGTTGCAGGAATGGGCGGACTTCTTATTGCTGATATTTTACAGGCCAGCCGTGATGTGGCCGAGAGCGCAGGTAGGCTTATTTTACAGCCAAACACTTGCATACCGGACCTTCGAAAATATTTGTGGGATAATGGTTTTACCATTCTGGATGAGGACACACTGGCGGAAAAAGAGCATACATATATTTTTTTAACGGTAAAATACACCGGTGAAATCAGAACCAGTTACAGTCAGCTGGATTTGGAGATGGGGGATATTTTACAGGGAAAGCCTGACGGTAAAATTTACTACAAGGCGCTTCATACTAAAACTACACGAAAGTTGGCAGGGCTGAAGAAAGCCGCCAACGTAAATCAAGAGGAAATCCGGGCAGCGGAGAAACTTATAGAAGCTCTGGAGGAACATTTATGAAAGTAAAAGATTATTTGAATATAATTGAAGATTTTGCACCTAAGTCTTTGGCCTTTGATTGGGACAATGTGGGGCTTATGCTTGGTAATCCGGACATGGAAGTAACTTCTGTGGTGGTGGCTATGGATCTTACTTTTAAGGTTCTGGAAGAAGCAAAGAAGCAAGGCGCAAACCTGATTGTTACACATCATCCGGTGATTTTTCATCCTGTGGGAACACTACGTGAAGATGATTTTAGCGGTAAAATTTTATCAGAGTCTATAAGGCAAGGGGTGGCTGTGATTTCAGCTCATACAAATCTTGATCTGGCGCCTGATGGTGTGAATTTTAACCTTGCAAAGGCTTTGGGACTTTCAGATATTCAGCTTTGTGATGACGGTTTCCACTATTATGGTGAGCTTAATGAGTCTATAACGGCGGCGGAAATGTCGAAAAATGTGGAAAAATTGCTGGACACTAAGTGCAGATGTTTATATAATAAGGGCGCTGATTGCAAGGTTAAGCGAGTGGGAGTATCCTGCGGTGCTTTTGACGATGAGGTAAAATGGCTTCGCGACTGTGGTGTAGATGTTTTGGTTACAGGTGAGGCAAAACATTCCGGGGTTCTGGAACTTTCCCATGAGGATTTTACAGTGATATTGGCTGGTCATTATGCAACAGAAATGCCGGGATTGGGAGTTTTGGCAAGTATTTTACCGGGAAAAGTAACATTGTTTGAAGAAAAAACCGGAGACGGACTTTTAGTATAGGAGATTTTATGAGACCGAGAGCAAAAAAACATTTAGAGGAGCGTCTGGCGCGCTGTGAGAGTATAACTGTGTTGGAGCCTACAGAAATGAAGGGCAAGTGGAAGAACGGGGACAGACCTTTACACCTGGAAATTGGTTGCGGTAAGGGAAACTTTGTTTTGGGAATGGCCGAGAAGCATCCGGAGATTGATTTTGTGGCTGTGGAGCTTGTTCGTGATGTTATTGTTATGGCAATGGAGAAGGTTCTGGCAGCCGGTGTTACCAATGTAAGATTTATTTCTTGTGATGCCCGTATTTTAGGTGAAATTTTTGCGCCGGGAGAGGTGGACAGGGTTTATCTTAACTTCAGCGACCCTTGGAAAAAGAGCAGACAGCATAAGAGAAGACTTACTTTCCCTACTTTTCTTAAGATTTATGAGGAAATTATGGGTGGTCATGGTGAAATTCATCAGAAAACAGACAACCGTGATTTGTTTGATGCTTCTTTGGAGTATTTTAAGAGTGAAAACTGGGCTCTTCGCAATGTGACTTTTGATTTGCACGGCGAGGGTGCACCTGTGGACAGTGTTATAACTGAGTATGAGAGCAGGTTTATGGATTTGGGTCAGCCGATACATAGAGTTGAGGCGTATAAATAATTAAGGAGGCTTACATGAGAAGGAATAATATTGCAACAGCCTTAAAAGTTTTAGGAGCGGTTATATTGATTTGTAGCATCGCTATTGGATTTGCTATGATACAGAATAATTCTACAGAATATGTAGTAGGAACCGGAATTGGTATTATGTTTGCAGGCTTGGCCAGTTGCTTATTTCTTATGGGGCTTGCAGAAATTATTGAGTTGTTACAAAAAAATATTGACAAGCAAGATGAAGTTATTGATGTTATAAAGCAACAAACGATTATTAGGAATAATAAAAAGGAAGAATAAAAATTGGTAAAATGAAACTGCCTCAGTGGAAAAACTGAGGCAGTTTTTTTGTGTTTTCAGCCAGGGGTCAGAGCCCTGTGCATAACTTTTATTTAGATTGGACTTCTCAAACTGTCAAAAAGTGACATAATATGTCAAAAATTGCTCTAAAAAAGTTTATTATTTTCAATAAAGTGTTATGTTTGTCGAAAATGTTTAGTGTTTTATTTTATTATTAAACAGCCAGGGGTCAGACCCCCGGCTGTAAAAAATTAAAGCAACTTCTTTCTCAATTCTTCAGCACTCATTGGTGAAAGATATCCCGGTGCCACATCGAACACCGTCTTACAACCTTTAAGTCCTTCCTTGTTCATACGAGCCGCTGCTCTTGCGTAAGCTGTAAGAACAGAAGCAGTAAACTCAGGGTTTGAGTCAAGTTTCAGGCTGTACTCGATAACGTGATGGTTTTCGTTGTTAAGACCTGTTGTACCGGTTCTGATAACAAAACCACCGTGAGGAATACCTTTGTGATCTCTGTCCAGCTCTTCCTGAGAAATAAAGTGAACAGTTGTGTCGTAGTCTGCAAAATAGTTAGGCATTGTAACAATTTCCTGTTCTATTTTACCAAGATCCGCACCATCTTCTGCCACAACAAAGCACTCTCTTGTGTGCTTCTGGCGGGTTGTAAGTTCGGGGCAACTTCCGCTTCGAACTTGCTCTAAGGCTGCCTCTACAGGGATTGTGTACTGACGAGCATCTTTAACACCTTCAATGCGTCTTATAGCATCCGAATGTCCCTGACTGACACCTTTTCCCCAGAAAGTGTAGTCCTTTCCGTTTGGTAAAACAGCTCCTGCATACATTCTGTTAAGAGAAAACATTCCCGGATCCCAGCCCACGGAAATAATACCGATTTTTCCGGATTTTTGAGCTTCAGCATCAACGCTGGCAAAATGCTCAGGGATCTTAGCGTGAGTATCAAAACTATCTATAACATTAAAATATTTTACAAACTCAGGGGTCTGCTTTGGCAAATCAGTTGCACTACCTCCGCACATCATAAGAACATCAATTTTGTCTGTAAAATTCATTATGTCATCAGTGTGGTAAACAGGTGCGTTAGTAAGAGTCTTCACTGTTTCAGGATTTCTTCTTGTGAAAACGCCCACAAGCTCCATGTCAGTAGAATTTGTTACTGCGGCTTCAATTCCTTTTCCCAGGTTTCCGTAGCCCATAATGCCGATTCTGATTTTGTTATTCATTGTGATTCCTTCTTTCAAATAGGATTTACAGGCGAAAGTATACCACAAAAAACGACAAAAGCATAGAGAAAAAAACAGGACGGGGGTCTGCCCCCTGTCTTGGGACCAAGACAGGGGGCAGACCATATGTTTTGCATTTTACCAAAACGGAAAAATGTAGTATAATGTTCCCTGCAAGTAGGCTAAACGGTCGCTGGCACAAAGTCGAAAGGCTGTGCTTGAGGAAAGTCCGGGCTTCACAAGGCAGGGTGCCGGGTAATACCCGGTGGAGGCGACTCCCAGGAAAGTGCAACAGAAAATTACCGCAGGTTTTACCTGTAAGGATGAAAAGGCGAGGTAAGAGCTCACCGGGCCTATGGTAACATAGGTCGCTGTGTAAACCCCACCTGAAGCAACACCGTAGTGGAACAAATGGTTTGCCCGACCGTTCCCCTGGTGGCTAGAGTGGTGCAGTAATGTACCGCCCAGATAGATGACCGTTCCCGACAGAACCCGGCTTACAGGCTTGCTTGTAAAATAAAAATAAGGAGCTACCTTAATTATTGAGGGTAGTTCTTTTTTTACGACAAAAAATGAAGACTAGGGTTTGACCCCCGTCCGGGGTTTTAAATGGTGGCGGGAGAATTTTCGACAACGAGAAACACCCTCCGGGGGAAGTGGAGGGTGTTTCTCTGCATTGAAATATGAGAATTTAAGGAAGATATAGTATCAAAAGTTGAAAACTGCATTTTACCGACTATGCGAAAGCACGGATGCTTCCGGCGGTAACTGATGTTCTCAGCTTTTTCATGGCTATTGTTTCAAGCTGGCGTACACGTTCACGAGTGATACCCATGTTTTTACCAATTTGTTCCAAAGTCATTGGCGTGCCACCTTCAAGACCGTAACGAGAACGGATGATATACGCTTCTCGGGGATCCATTGTGTCCAGAACCTCTCTGATTGTGTCACACAACATTTCATGGGAGGTTTCTTCATAAACAGGATCGGCAGGTCCGTTGTTTACAAAATTCATAAGTTCACAATTATCGTCATCTCCTACTGTGTAATTGAGAGATGCCACTTGTGTATTCACTGTTTTATACAATTTATATTCTTTCGGTGTCATTTTAACGGTTTCAGCCAGCTCTTCGTAAGTTGGTTCCCGTCCGTTGACCTCTTTGAAAGATGTCTCTGCTTTCGAAATTGTGGTAAATTTTTCGCTCATGTGTACAGGTACCCGGATTGCGTTTTCAACTTCATAGATGTGGCGGACAATACTTTGTCTGATCCACCAGATTGCATAAGTGCTGAAAGCATAACCTCTTTGGTACTCAAATTTTTCCACAGCTCTCATTAAACCTATGTTGCCGGCTTGAATAAGATCTGTTAAAGGGACATTGGATTTATATGATTGTTTAATGACTTTTGCATATTTTACCACCAATTTCAGATTGTGGGTAACCATTTTACTGAAAGCGTCACGATCACCTTGCTGAATCAGTTTAAAAAGTTCAATTGTTTCGTCATTTGTCAGCAATTTGTATCTTCCGATTTCCGACAAATATGTTGAAAGGCAATCTGTATCGCTATATGTTACAGAGTCTGTGTCTGTTTCCGGTAAAAGCAAATTTTCATCTAAGCTTTCAAATTCGTTATAGCTCATAAAATCAACCTCCTTCTAAATCAGGATTTTACCAACCCTGTGAGTTACAGTATATGATACAACAATTACAAATCAATTTTGACGAAATTAAGTATTTCCCAAAAAAAAATAAACAAATTCTAAACGTTTTACAGGTAAAATTGGAAAATTAAAATTCAGATTATTTGAAATAATAGTTTTGTGGCCGCGAATATATTTTTGTGTAAAACATAAAATTTTATGTATTCACTTGTAAATTTGTGGTTACACTTTGATTGGAGGGTTTTATAATGGCCGAAAGTAAAAAGGTTCTGATAACTCTTCCGGAGAGCTTGTTAAGCGAGGTTGACTATCTGGCGTCACTGGATAATAAGGATAGAAGTCAGTTTATCGGTGAAGCCATGCAGCATTACCTTCAGGAGCGAAAAAGAACTGAATTTAATACTAAGATGATTCAGGGATACAGTAAAATGGCTGAAATTAATCAAAAGATTTCGGAGGAGTGGTTAGAAGCAGAAAACGAAGCAATGGATTTGTGGGCAAGCAAAGAATAATTTTAGGAGTGAAATGCCTTGATTAAAAGGGGAGACATATTTTACGCAGATTTGCGACCGGTAGTTGGTTCGGAACAGGGCGGGATCCGTCCCGTCCTTATTATTCAAAATGATATAGGAAACAAATATAGTCCTACTGTTATTGTTGCGGCGGTTACAAGCCAGATTAACAAATCAAAGTTACCTACGCATCTTGAATTGGATGCTAAAGAATTCGGATTGAGCAAGGACTCGGTAGTGCTTCTTGAGCAGGTGAGAACCATAGATAAATCCCGCTTACGGGAAAAAGTGTGTCATTTAGATGATAATTTTATGTGGCAGATAGACAGGAGCTTGCGAGTGAGTCTTGGTCTTTAAAATACAAGACGGGGGTCTGCCCCCCGTCTTGTATTTTCATTACAATTTCCAACCAGCAATTGCTTTAGTTTTCTTTTTGGTTTCTTTGTAATGACAATATTTAGACACCGATGTGAAGTTTTCTTTTTCACAGCAAGTCTTACATAAAGAGAGTTTTCCCTTTCTGGTAAGTGTCATTTTCGTTTGAACATGGAATTTGAATTTTCCTCTGAGTTTGATTTTGTGGCAGCAGTCACATCTGGGCAGAATTTCAGGAATATATATAATGAAAACCAACAAGGCAAATATAAGAATTTTTACAGTTAAAACTAAATCCATAATTAATAATATTCTTCGTCATAAATAGATATTACTTTGGTAAAAAGACAGGGGGCAGGTCTTATTTCCCGAAAAACACAAAGAATCGTCACAAATATGCTGATTTTATGTCGTCTTTTACAGATATGTATCGAAAAAAGTTATTTCCCGTTTTTGCGCCACAGGACGGGGGGCAAACCCCATATTCTTATATTAATTAAATATTAAACAAAAAAGTATACAATATACGATAAATATTATTATTGTAAAATTAAAAGAGACGGCGTTGGCCGTCTCTAAAATGGTTGATTTTAAGAGGAAAGACAAATTTTACAAAAAGATAAATTTATTTGTCACCTTTGTAGTAGTTGTTACCTGTATAGCTTTCAAATACCTTACGGACGATGTTACCACCAATTGTACCAGCTTCTTTAGAAGTAAGGTCACCATTGTAACCTTCTTTCAAATTAACACCAGTTTCCTTTGCAATCTCGTACTTCATTTTATCAAAGTTTGTTTTATTTTTACTATTAGACATTTTAAATTACCTCCAAATTTTCTTCGTAATCAGCTCTTGCTGACAATCATATTATTAACTGTTGATTCGTTTTAATACTGGGAATTAATCCCTTGCGTGGGCTTCGGCATTGCGGAACAACAAACTGATAGAATAAAGACCGCAAACACCTACTAAAGAATAAACTATTCTGCTAAGCAGGCTGCTCATTCCGCCAAAAAGGGCAGCAACAATATCAAACTGGAATAAACCAACAGATAACCAGTTAAGGGCACCGATAATAACAATAATCAATGCAAATCTATCTAAACCGGTTCTTGCCATTTTAAATCAGCTCCTTTCGCATTTATGATTTCCCGAAATGTAAAAAATATGTTAGAATTCTTTTGTTATGAAAAATGTGGAAAATACGACAAAAAAAGATAATAAAATTTGCATAATTAATAGTAAAGCTCCAAAACCAATAATAAAAAATTTAGAATTATTGGGCTATGAGGTGCTACTTCTTCCCCCATTAAAAGGATTAGCGTCAAAAGAGAGTAGGCACGTTGATATGCAGCTGTGCCGTATTTCAGAACAGGAAATAGTATTTGCGCCCGGTGTAGATGGTGAAATACTAACTGCAATTGAGAAAAGAAATTTTACCGTTATAGAAGGCAATACTTTATTAAAACGGAATTATCCTGAAAATATTGCATACAATGTGCTTGTAACGGACACAATGTTTCTTCATAATACAAAATTTACGGATAGCCAAATTTTAAAAAAATTGCAAGACGGGGGTCTGACCCCCGTCTTGACAAAACAGGGGTATTCAGCTTGTAGTGCAATTGCTCTTTCGACAAAAAACAACAGCACAATTATATTAACGGGGGACTGCGGGATTTTTAAAATATGTAGGGAAAAAGGTATAGAAACAATATTTTGCGAAGGTGTTGAAAATATCAGACTTGCAGGATACAACCACGGTTTTGTGGGTGGATGCTGCGGCAAAGACGGTAAAGTATTGTATACTTGTGGAAGCTTTGAAAAAACATTTTACAACGGAAGAAAAATTAGAGATAGCCTTAAAAAACAAGGAATTAATGTTGTTAATCTTTGGGGAGGAAAGCTAAGGGATATAGGTGGCATGTTGATTTTGTAATTTTTTTTACAGGACAGGGGTCAGACCCCCGTCTAACAAAATTTGTTTATTTGAGCATTGAAACTTTGAACCAGGTACATAAATCCATTCATATAATGGAATTATGAATCTCTGGGGAGTGGTAATATGCGATGCATAAAGCTGTTAAGCGAAGATAAGGAATTAACCAGATATTTTACCTGTAAAGTGTGCCGTGTGGATGAAGAACATAACGGGTTTATGTGTTATGTGGAAAGAGAAAATATCGAATCTTTTTGTGAAATGTTGTCGGATTATATATGGAATAATCAAATAAAGAAATTTCTTTGCTCATATACAAGAAAAAATGTTTTACTGACAGCGGAAGAGAATATGGAAATAGCTGCAAAAGCTTTGTCGATTGCCATGGGGATTAAAGACGGTTGCGATGTAATCAAAGAAAAGTTGTACGAGATTTTTGTTCAAAAGTGCCAGTGGATGTCATTAGAAGGCTTTGTAAGATTCCGCCTTAGAGAATTAAAAAAAGATTTATGTTCCCTGGCCGATTTATGCGCGGATGAGCTGATTGCAAAGAGAGAGTATGAGGATTTTATAGAGCTTTTAAAAAGTTTTGTGGAGTTGCAAAAACCTTCCAAAGAACCGGTGTATATTAAAGTTGAAAGAGATGGGACCCATAAACTTCTGGATACAAAAGGTAAGGAAATTTTATCCCCGGAAGAAAAGTCCGCCGGAATTGCCCCGGATGATTTGTTACTTTCTGCGTTGGTGTCCTGCTCTCCCGGTAAAATATTCTTATTCAACGAAAAGTACAGTAAAAATCCACAGATACTTGATACAATAAAAAGTATTTTTACAGGCAGAGTTTTTTCTGTCAGCGAGGAATTTTCTTTTCCGGCATCACCAGGTTTTTGGCAGTAAGGGTGATAGAATGGATATTTAGTGTTGTCCACTTTTCTATTTCTTCTGAAATAGCTTCGCGAATCTGAGTGAAAACTTGAGGAATAGGATATCCATAATAAAGCACCACGTCTGCGTCAATAGAAATTCCGTCAATTTTTTGCTCTGCTCTAAAACGTGAAAACTTACATACAGCAGGATTTTTCAAGCTGACATGTTCTGCAAGTTTGTAAAGAGTTACATCAGAAATTGTATAGCTTCCGAGATAACTGAAGGTAGGGCGTACTACAGATTTTTCTCCCACAGTATCCAAACCGCTACCGGAGCCTTGCTTTTTCAACATGTTAAGAGGATCCAACATGAATCCTGAAAAGTCCTTTTTCAGCTCCAAAGATGGTACAGGAATAACATGCTTGCCCTGGCTTCGTCTCGTGTTGAGAGCCTGCTGTATTTCAGCAGGAGTTGAAATGTTTTCGATTCTGATAATTTCATCAACACCAGGAAAACCAAGTCTCTGAGCAATTTTAATAACCATGTTGTCAGAAGTTCCCAAAATCAAAAGTTTGGCTTCAGGATCTTTTTTTAAAGCCTGACTGACCTCAAAAGCGTGGTCATCGTTGGTAAAAACAGCAGTTTTAACAGAACCGATACGAGTAGATTCCTTCTTGGCTGATTTTCCCGCAACAACAGTGCCTCCGCAAATCAGGAGGCCATCGTCAATGATGTATTTAATTTGATGTTGTCTTGCTACACCTAAAGCTCTGTGACTTTTTCCGGTGCCGCTGGGACCAACCAAAGCATAAACAAACATTTAATAACCTACAATCTTTCCTGTGCTACGCTCCAAAGCGTCCTTGGAATTTTTCCATGGTTCATCCTTGAAACGATAGTCAAATTTTTTAGTAAACCAGTTTACATCTTCTTTAATACGTTTAATGTTTTTAAGCTGAAGATTTATAAGCTCAGCTGCAAATTCTTTTCTGGTAAAACGTCCCAGATATTTTTGGGCACCTTCTAACATCATGGTAAAATGTTCAGTGCAAAAACCTTTACTATTATTAAATTTTGCACGAAAGGCCTCATCTTTGTGCCATTGTTGCAATATAACTTCTATGTATCGCTCCATTGTATAATCAAGTTTTTCGCAAATACAACACTTCTCCTGATGCTCCTTAAGATATTTAATAAGATCTTCCGGCTTTTTTGCTAATTTTACCATGTGCTCTGACTGTTTTTCTATATAAGTATCAATTACAAGACCTAACCCCAGTCTGTTAGCTCTTGAATCCAGAAGCATTTGAAAATGTTTGCGACAGAAACCTTTATCATTGGTTTCAATGCGATTTTCCGGTTGCATAAGGGAAGGTCCTAAAAAATAGTTTATATTATCTTCCTGAAACCTTTTGTACATGTCGCAAAGGGGGCATTCACTTTCCGAATTGAAGGCATCATTAACCGGTATGGTGTAAATCGTTTCTTTCATAAATTACTCTCCTTTGTTAAGAATATAATACCACAATTAAAAGCTCTCTAACAAGTTGCATTTTACCATGTAATGGGGTAAAATTATAAAGATATATCGAGGAGGATTTTATTGTGAAAAAAAAGGTGCTTGGATTAGTGTATATTGTTGTAACTTTAGCGATAACACTTGGAATCTGCCTTTTTACAACAGAAGATTTCACACCCTTAATCGATGTTATTCAGAATATAGACTGGTGGTGGCTTTTAGGCGGTCTGGGATGTATGATTGTCTACTTTGTTTTTGAGGCCATGCCACAATATATAATATACAAAAATCACGGATATTCACTTCCTTTTCTTCAGTCTGTGAAGGTAGGCCTTATAGGTCTCTATTATTCAGGAATTACCCCCAGTGCGACAGGCGGACAGCCTATGCAGATATATTATCTATCAAAATTGGATCTTCCGGTGGGAGTATCTTCTTTTATTTCAGTACTTAAACTTATATTTTTCCAGGGTACAATGACGGTCTTTTGTTTTGCGGGATACCTTGTTAAAATGGATTATATTAATGAGCACTATTACGTTGCCAGATATTTTATGTATCTTGGACTTGCCATTAATGTGATTTTAATTGCCGGGGTAATGGTGCTTTTGTATAAACCCTCTATTTTATTCCGTTTCGTAAAAGTTCTTATGAGGTTTATTGCAAAATTTATCGGGAGAAAAGCAGTGAAACTCAGAAGAAAAACTATGATTGAACTGGAAGGTTTTTACCGGTCCTATAAAGAAAGTAAAAAGGATTTCCGGGATGCAATGGCAGTTTTGGCATGCTCTGTAATTCAGATTATATCATATTTAAGTGTATCATTTTTCATATACCATGCTTTTGGCATGTCAGGGGAGAATTTTATAACTCTGTTCGCCATACAGGCTATGGTAGTGTGTGCAGTTTCATTTTTCCCCTTGCCGGGCTCTGCAGGCGCTCAGGAGTTGGGGTATGGATCATTTTTTATGCCTATATTCGGGGACCATGCAATATTTCCGGCTATGATTTTGTGGAGAATTTTGTCATCTTATCTGGCTATTATTTCGGGGGCAGTGATGGTTACTGTTGACACTGCAAAGGGTTTAAGAAAAAAGTCTTCCAAGTAACACTGTATTCGTTGCGTGGGAGTTTTTATTATGGTAAAATGTAAATAGCTTTTTGAGTTATTTTAATTTTATATTAATTATATTTTGGAGGAATTTATTATGGCTGAAAACAGATTAATTGGCGATTATCCTGTTATTGGTATTCGTCCTACAATTGACGGTCGTCGTGGACCTTTAAAGGTAAGAGAGTCATTGGAAGACCAGACGATGAATATGGCCAAGGCTGCTGCCAAGCTTATTTCTGAGAATTTGTGTTATTCCAACGGTGAGCCCGTAAAAGTTGTTATTGCCGACACTACTATCGGTCGTGTAGCAGAAGCTGCTGCATGTGCTAACAAGTTTAAAAAAGAGGGTGTTGATATCACTTTGACAGTTACACCTTGTTGGTGTTATGGTGCTGAAACAATGGACATGGATCCTATGACCATTAAAGCTGTTTGGGGATTTAACGGTACAGAGCGTCCCGGTGCTGTTTACTTGGCATCTGTTCTGGCAACACATGCACAGAAAGGCCTTCCTGCATTTGGAATTTACGGTCACGATGTTCAGAATTTGGACGAAGTTACAGATATTCCTGCGGACGTTCAGGAGAAAATCTTGCGTTTTGCTCGTGCTGCTGTAGCTGTTGCTACAATGAGAGGTAAGTCATACTTGCAGATTGGTTCTATCTGTATGGGTATCGGCGGTTCAATTATTGATCCTGCATTTATTGAAGAATACCTTGGAATGAGAGTAGAATCTGTGGATGAAGTTGAAATCATCCGTCGTATGACAGAAGGTATTTATGACCATGCTGAATTTGAGAAGGCTTTGGCTTGGGCTAAGGCTAACTGCATTGAAGGATTTGACAAGAACCCTGAGAATATGCAGAAATCCCGTGAAGAAAAAGATGCTCAGTGGGAATTTGTTGTTAAAATGATGGTTATTATTAAAGACCTGATGAATGGTAACAAGAACCTTCCTGAAGGTTGTGAAGAGGAAATGGTTGGTCACAATGCAATTGCCGCCGGTTTCCAGGGTCAGCGTCAGTGGACAGACTTCTATCCTAACTGTGACTTCCCAGAATCAATGCTTAACACTTCCTTTGACTGGAATGGTGCTCGTGAGCCTTACATTTTGGCTACAGAAAACGACGTATTGAATGGACTTGGAATGCTCTTTATGAAGCTGTTAACAAACAGAGCTCAGATGTTCGCTGATGTTCGTACATACTGGAGCCCTGAGGCTGTTAAGAGAGCTACAGGTTATGATGTAACCGGTAAGGCTGCCGAAAACGGCGGATTCATTCACCTGATAAACTCCGGTGCGTGTTGCTTAGATGCTAACGGCGAAGCTAAGGACGAAAACGGTAATGCTCTTATCAAAGAGTGGTACAATGTTACTGAGGCTGATCAGAAAGCTATTATGGAAAACAGCACATGGAACTTTGCTGACTTGGGATACTTCCGTGGTGGCGGATATTCTTCCAGATTTGTAACTAAGGCTGAGATGCCTGCTACTATGATTCGTCTTAACCTGGTAAAAGGTTTAGGTCCTGTTCTTCAGATTGCTGAAGGTTGGACAGTAGCACTTCCTGATGATGTTACTGATACATTGTGGAAGAGAACTGACTACACATGGCCTTGCACTTGGTTTGCTCCTCGTTGTGATGGTAAGGAAGGCAGCCCGTTCAAGACAGCTTACGATGTAATGAATAACTGGGGTGCTAACCATGGCGCTATCAGCTACGGTCACATTGGTGCTGATCTTATTACAATGTGCTCTATGTTGAGAATTCCTGTATGTATGCACAACGTTGAAGATGCAAAAATCTTCCGTCCTGCAGCATGGAATGCTTTCGGTATGGATAAAGAGGGCCAGGACTACAGAGCATGTGATGCATATGGTCCAATGTACAAAAACATCAGAAAGTAATTCTTTTGCAAAATACAAATTAGTATTTGATAAAAAGGCATTCCTCTGGGGATGCCTTTTTTGTGTGTCGAAAAAATTAAAGCATAAGGCCTGCAATCAAGACGGGGGTCAGACCCTATGTATTAAAGCACTGTGCTTTAAGCTTGTTCACGTTGTAACTGTATGGTAGAATGAATCAAATAAATTTTCAAATTAAATGTAATGGGGTAAGTATTATGTGGAATAAATTATATGATGCAGCTGTCAAAGTGCAAAACGGTCGAACGATTTCACCATTTATAGATGCAGGTGGTGTTGCAGCAGCTATTCTTACAAAACAAGGAAATGTTTATGTTGGTGTTTGTATAGATACTGCCTCAACACTTGGCATGTGTGCTGAAAGAAATGCTATTGCCAATATGATTACAAATGGCGAGAGTGAAATTGATAAGGTTGTAGCCGTAATGCCGGATGGCAAGGTTGGATCTCCATGTGGTGCTTGTCGTGAGTATATGATGCAGTTAGATAAGAATAGTGGAGAAATTGAAATCCTGCTTGACCTTGAAACACAAAAAACAGTGAAATTGAAAGAGCTGATCCCGGATTGGTGGGGGCATAATAGATTTGAGAAATTTGAATAACAAATAAAAATCCTCCCTGTGATATTTTCACGGGGAGGATTAATAGTTTTAAGAACAAATGTATTAAAGGCAGGTTTTTAATTAGTAATCAAATCTTCTGAGATACTGACCAGGACATGTCCATGTCTTGTCTTTGTAATCCTGGATTGCTTCGTCAAATACTGTTTTTGTTATAGATAAAGTACCATCTTCTGCTAAAGGAATCCAGTAACCGTATGTGGTGTCATTGTGTTTAGCCAATGAAATCTGGGTTGCGGGAGTAGTGCCTTCAAATATTAAGTAAAGCTTTTCGCCAGCTTCATTTACACACATGTCTGCAATAAATACAGCATGTCCCAGGTTTTCATCCATCTGCCAGGAAGTAATAACAAAGCAGTCACCAATCTGAATATCGTTGCTGGACACAGGCGTCATCTGAGTCTGTAATGATTCTGTGTTGGCAAACTGATAAACAAAGTCAAGATACTTATCAAAAGTTGCTCTATCAGTGCTGGGATCTGCTTTCTCTACCCAGGTGCATTTACTGCCATTAACCTTAACGCGTTTACCTTCACTCCAGTTTTTAAAATCACATTTGAAACCTGTTGTAAAATCAAAAGAAATTTTATCATATTCGTTATTTTCGTAAAGATACTCAGCATACAATCTCATGATGGAGTCCGCACACTGTTGCCATCTTGTAATATCCTGATTGAATACTGCTATTGCAGCACCTGCAGCGGTTGATATATCAGAAGCAGCGCCTGTGTCTTTGTTCCATACATAAGCCGGATCGCCCATAGGTTTCAATTCAAAGTTCTGTAAGTAAGCACCAAAAGAACCTGCAGGAGCTTCTACTCTTGTATATCCATCCGGTGGGATAAAACGATCTTTAATTGTAGTACCCTCTGCATTCACAGGAATGGCCGTTGGCCCCGGAATTTCTGTAGGAGCGGCCGGTGCCTTTGTTGCTTCAGGCTGGTTCCCGGAACAACCGGAAATCATAAGAATTCCGCACAAAGCAAAGATTGCTGCTAAAAGCATAATAATTTTACCAATATTATTCATTTTTGTTATCCTCCTCTGTTTGATCGTCTAAATCCATTATTTCAGTGTGTTTAAGATATTCTGCATATTCCTCATCGTCCAGATAACGTCCGTTTACAAATCTCTGCATACCGGGTGTCGGTACGAACTCCGGAAACTCTTGTTTTGTTTCTTTCTTTTCTGACTTATCAGCAACCGGATTGTCAATCATAAACTTCTTTATTAAGGGATAAGCATAAAATGTGTTTGTGAAGTCTATAAGTGCCGGCGTAATAAATATGTACAAAGCTACGGTTACATAGAATGATAATGTTCCGGGGATTAGCCACAAAGGAAGGGCGATGATAAGAAAATCAGCCAATAAAATTAACATGTTTGGCAACCAGCGTATCATAGCAAATATGAAGGCATTTTTATAAAGCTGCTTTATAGTAATATTAAATGTAACCATCATAGGGTATATAAAAAGATTCATCATGGCAAAAAGTGCAGCAGCAAATATAATAAAAATTGCGGCAATAAACATTATAAACCATGGAATATTTGCATAGATTCCTGTGTCTGCTCCTGCAATTAAAAGGTAAACAACTGCATCCAGCAAAAGAAAGAATCCTACAAGACCGTTGATAAGACCTACCTTAAGTCCTAACTTTCTGTTACTTCGCATTTTAGTGGAGAAGTCTGTCCAGGTAAATACCGGCTCTCCTTTAACATAACTTTTTGAAAGAAAATTAAGGCCGGCTCTAACTGGACCCAGTGCAAAAATAGGCACAGAGGTGCACATAAAAGCAAAGGTCAGAACAATACGGTAAAATGTATCAATGTTAAGATCCTGAGCGCCCCATTCGTTAAAATCCATACCTCTCATTGTAACTGCCAATGAGAACATGAAGTACATTAAAACAAGTGTGATTAATAAAACAATAAGGTTAAATCCAAAATAAAGAAGATTTCCCTGAAGAATTTTAAATCTTTTTGCCCAAAGCATTTCAATATATCTGAAAAAGGCTCTTTTCTGGGGCTCGTCCTTTTCAATTCCAGGTCCTTCTTTGTCGTAATTTATTTTAAATAGGCTCATTACTGTTACTCCTGATATATAAAGTATAGAACATTTTACCATGAAAATTGGTTTTCATCAATGACAAATCGTGGTATAATATATTGCAAGATAAAGAATGGAGAGTGTCTCAAAATGGAACATAATATTGCTGGCGGACCGGTTTTGGTATGGATTACAAATCCGGAAGCTTGTCAGAGAATAGTAGCTGCAGGTAAAAGACTGGCAGAAGAGTTAAATGCGGAGTTGTTTATTGTAAGCATTCAGAATAAAGCATATGGCACATGGCTAAAACAGGCTGAAGATCTGGAACTTTTGCATAGAGCAGCCAGAGGTGTAGGTGCGGAATTGACAGTGGTTTATTCAGACAATGCATTTAAAGCAGCAGCGGAAGTTGTTGAAAATACAAATCCACAGGCTATGATTACCGGTCTTCCCGGAACCCAGGGACGAAGTGCTTTTCTGGATTACATATTTAATATTAATGATAATGTACAGTCTTACCTGGTTGATGCTTCAGGAAATGTGGTCCGGGCAGACATACTGGGATAAGTGGAAGCATAGTATTTATCACAAACTGCAAAAAGTGGTGAATATTATGAGATTTAGAACAATTAAAATAAAGCCGTATACAATCCCTGTTTTGCTTGTAGCTTTAGCAGGGATTATTTTATTGGCTGTTTTTACCACCGGTAAAACTATAGGTGATGCGTTGGTTTCGGCTTCTGCGCGGAAACTACCTGTGTATGCTGTAGACAACGAGGGGAGTGGTGACATTGCCCTTACTATAAACTGTGCATGGGGTGCTGACGATATCCCTGATATATTAAAAATTCTTGAAAAATACAATATAAAATGTACTTTTTTTGTGTTGGGGGTCTGGGTGGAGAAAAATCCTGAGGCATTGAAAGCTATTGTTGACCAGGGGCATGAAGTCGGAAATCATTCATATTCCCACAGATTACCATCACAAAGTGACGAAAAGCAAATAGAAGATGAAATAAAAAAGTGTAGCGAAGTGGTTTATTCCAGGACGGGGGTCAATCCCCAGGTCTATCGTGCACCTTCGGGGGATTACAATAATTCGACAATAGAGATTGCCGAAAAATACGGAATGACAGCAGTGCAATGGTCTGTAGATAGTATTGACTGGTTAAAGGACAGAAGTGCAGCTGAAATTATAAACAGAGTAACCGGAAAGACGGTTTCAGGTAGCATTATATTGTTTCACAATGATACAAACCATACTGTTGAAGTGTTGCCGGAGATAATTGAACATCTGCAAAATGAGAACTATACCTTCGTTAAAGTCAGTGAATTATTGTTGCCCGGTTCTACATACATCGACAATCAGGGAGTGCAACATATAAAAAAACAATGAAATAATATTATGTATAACATATATTGGAGTTAACGTATATAGGGTTAACGTATATGGGGATTGACCCCCGTCTTGCAAACTTTGTGTTTGTTATAGCAGTTGTTTGACAAAATATGACATATTTAAATAGGTTGTAACGGTTTTTCGCAGGGAAATAAGGTATAACTTGGGAAATAAAGCCTGCCCCCTGTCTTGACAACCGGTCAAGAAAGAGGGCAGACTCCCGACGACACCAAACATAAGCTACTTGCTTTTTTACCAACAAATGTAATATAATTACTCTCTGCTAAAGCAAAACACAAGACGAAGTTTTATCAAAGTACTTTTGAGGAGAAATATATATGGATTTTACAGGTGACATGAGCGAGCGCAACAGTGCCGTTATATCAGGAAAAATAGAAACAGAACTTGCTTTCAGCCATGAAGTATATGGCGAAGGTTTTTATTGTTTCAACGTAAGTGTTATGAGATTAAGTAATACATACGATGTGATTCCGGTTATCGTATCAGAAAGACTGATGGAGTCATCTGAATATAAGATTGGTCGTTTTGTTAAAATAGAAGGACAATTCAGATCATACAATTCACTTAGTGGTGGACCAAAGCTTTCCTTGATGGTGTTTGCCAGAGATGTGTTCTTCCCTGAAATAGAGGAGGAGCAGGAAGATATCAACCAGGTTGTTTTAAATGGTTTCATATGCAAGCCACCGGTTTACAGAACAACACCGTTCAACAGAGAAATTACAGATATTTTACTGGCAGTAAACAGAGCGTATAACAAATCTGACTACATTCCATGTATTTCGTGGGGTAGAAATGCCAGATATTGTGGCAGACGTCAGGTTGGTGACAACGTAATAATTACAGGCCGTATTCAAAGTCGTAAATATCAGAAAAAATTACCTGACGGCAATGTGCTGGACAAAGTTGCATACGAGGTATCAATTTCCAAACTAGAGCTGATTAATAAAGAAGAAATTCAGGCATAACCCCTTGTCAGACGCTACGTTTTATGCTACACTAATTACATGATAAACACGTACGGAGGTGCATTAAAATGGTTAAAGTATTTTATGGCAAGAAGGGCACTGGAAAGACTAAACATATGTTGGATTCTGCTAATGGTTTAGTAGCTCAGTCTAAAGGAAACGTTATATATATTGATGACAGCAACGAGCTGAGACTCAAATTAGATCACGCTATTCGTTTTGTAAACATTCTTGATTACCCGGTTAAGGGTGCAGATGCATTCCTGGGATTCCTTTGCGGTATCGCTTCTCAGAACTATGACATTGAGACAATTTTCATTGATGGTCTCACATATATCGTAGAGCAGGGTGCAGAAGAACTTAATAAATTCTTTGATGGAATTGATCAAATTTCAAAGGGCAACAATGTTGATTTCTACATGAGTATTAATGGCGACGAAGCAAATACTCCTGAATTCATCAAAAAGTATCTTTGATTAACATAATTTAGCATTAAGTGGGACTGCTTCATAGCTTGGAGCAGTCCTTTTGAATATCATAGGAAAAAGAGGTTGTTCTGGTAAAATGGTTGCAGAAGTATATTTGCTGCAGACAAATCAGTCTGTCGGTGGTAAATTTACATATGGAATAAAAGACGAAGAGGCTTCAGGTATAAGACCGGGAGTCTTTGTTAAAGTTCCTTTTGGTTCCGGCAACACACTTAAAGATGCTGTGGTATGGTCAGTTTCTGAAAATCAGACGGTAAAATACAAATTAAAATATATAAAAGGGTTAAATCCTCACATAGATCCTATTTCAGAAAAAGAAATGCATTTAGCGGAAAAAATGCAAAAACTGTATCTTTGTCCTATGGGTGACTGCATAAAATGTCTTATTCCACCGGAGGGAAATAAAGGTCGTGTTGTAAAATTTGCCTGTATAAACGGTTCTGTCAAGGAATTAGAAGATATTATACTTACTCATAAATTCCGTAACATTTCACAAATCAGATTTTTAGAATACCTTAAAGATTGTGGTGGCAAGGCTCAGGTATCCCAAATTATCAAAGATATAGGATGTACAGCCAGCGTGGCAAACACCCTTGAGAAAAATGGGTATATAAACATAGTACAGGAAAAAACGGAGCAATCTCATGTAAAAGAAGAACAGATTGAGTCATATCCTGCTCAAAAACTTACAGAAATTCAACAGAAGGCATACAACACACTTGAAAAGATGCTGGATGCAGGTTTTGGAAGAGCGCTTTTACATGGGGTAACCGGTAGCGGAAAAACAGAAATTTATCTTCAGCTCATTGAAAGAGTAATAGAACAGGGTGGGAATGCCATAGTGTTGGTACCGGAAATTTCCCTGACACCTCAGATGTCAGCACGTTTTACAGGAAGATTCGGAGATAAAGTTGCTATCTTGCACAGCCGTTTATCTAATTCAGAGAGAAACCGACAGTGGAAGCGTATCCGACATGGTGAAATAAGGGTAGTGTTAGGAGCACGCTCTGCGGTTTTTGCTCCTTTTGAAAAAATCAATCTGATAATTCTGGATGAAGAACATGAGCTTACGTATAAATCAGAGGAGCAACAACCAAGATATCACGCTGGTGAAATAGCGGCTCTCCGTTGTAAAATGGACAGTGGACTTGTGATTCTTGGTTCAGCGACTCCGTCTGTGGGGTCATTTTACCAGGCTCATACCGGTAAAATAGAATACATATCTCTTTCTGAAAGAGTTAACAACAAACCCTTGCCAGGCGTGGAAATTATTGATATGCGTATGGAATTAAATGCAGGTGGTCGAGGAATTTTTAGTGGAAGACTTATTGATGAAATCCGTAGGAATCTGGAATCGGGCCAGCAAACTGTGCTTTTTGTTCACAGAAGAGGCTTTTCAGGTCATGTGGTATGTACCGGTTGCGGTAAGAGTATGAAGTGCGGCAAATGTAATATTCCCATGACTTATCATTCCGGAATGAAACGACTCATATGTCATTATTGCGGAAATACAGCTCATATGCCGGATGCTTGTCCCGGTTGCGGTACAAAGATATTTTCTCAGAAAGCTTTTGGTACCCAAAAGGTACAGGAGGAACTTTCCAAGCTGTTCCCGGAAGCAAAAATTGTCAGGATGGATGCGGACACAACTTTAGGTAAAGAAGGTCATGCAAAAGTTATTGATGATTTTGTAAAGGGTGGTGGTGATATTATTGTGGGCACCCAGATGATAGCCAAGGGACATGATTTTCCCAATGTTACTTTAGTAGGTGTTATTTCGGCAGATAGTCTTTTGAATGCACAGGATTACAGAGCAGGGGAAAGAGCTTTTCAGCTTTTAACTCAGGTAGCAGGAAGAGCAGGGCGTGGAAATATTCCGGGCAGGGTTATAGTCCAGGCTTTTGATATAGACAGCTATGTGTTAGAAGCAGCCTGTCATCAAGATTATGAGGCATTTTACAGACCGGAAATTAATTTGAGAAAACAGCTTAACTTTCCGCCGTTTTGTACAATGGCTGTGGTGGGAATCAGCGGTACTGATGACAGAGCAGTTTTTGATTATGGTGTTACATACAGGCAGGGGCTGTCTCTGGAGGCTGTTCGGTTGTTTGGTGATTGTTCCGGTATTGAAGTGTTGGGGCTTACCAGAGCTAGTGTGCCAAAGATAAACAATAAATATAGGTGGCGTATTCTTATCAAAGCCCCTGACAGGCGAATGCTTCTCAAGTTGTTTGAAAGTTTCAAGGAACCTAAGGCCAACCATAAAATTACCGGGGTGATTAAAGATATAAATCCGGGGAACGTATTCTGATATTTGGTCGGTTGGTAAAATGTCGCCGACGAAATCGGTGAAATTTAATATTGTCGTTGAAAATGTCAAAAACTCGCCTACAGAGAGAAATAAAAAATACTTTGTCGGCGAGTTTTTTTTGATTTTTGCTTAAAATTATATATAAAAGACCTAAAAAATGAAAAAAAGCTTTAAAAATCATCGACAGTATGGTTAAAAAACATACTTGTCGGCGACTTTTTAGTCAGGTCATCGACAAAATCAATAAAAACAGGGTTTTGTCGGCGAGCTTTCTTACTCTAACACCAATTCAACAGGGCAATGATCTGAACCATACACCTCCGTATGAATAGAAGCTCCTTTTAGGCGACTCTGCAAACGGTCAGAGCATACAAAATAGTCAATACGCCAACCTGCGTTCTTTTCCCTGGCGTGAAAACGATAAGACCACCAAGAATAAATGTTTTCCATGTCAGGATAGAAGTAACGGAAAGTATCTGTGAAACCACTTTCAGTAACTGTGGTAAACTTAGCACGTTCCTCATCAGTAAAACCGGCATTTTTTCTGTTAGTCTTAGGATTCTTAAGATCAATCTCTTTATGAGCTACGTTAAGGTCTCCGCAATAAATAACAGGCTTCTTTTCATCAAGCTTCTTTATGTAGGCCAGAAAAGCATCCTCCCATGTCATACGGTAGGGCAATCTGGCCAGTCCATCCTGTGAGTTAGGCACATAAACGGTAATAATGTAGAAATCCGGATATTCCAAAGTAATAACTCTGCCTTCGTGGTCGTGCTCTTCAATTCCAAGACCATAAAATACAGATAGAGGTTCATGTTTGGTAAAAATTGCAGTACCGGAGTAGCCTTTTTTCTCGGCGTAGTTCCAGTAACAGTAATAACCTTCGGGGGCAAAATCAATTTGTCCTTCCTGAAGCTTAGTTTCTTGCAAACAGAAAAAATCTGCACCTTGCTGAGAAAAGAAATCAGCAAAACCTTTGCCCATGCAGGCACGAAGACCATTTACATTCCAGGATATAAATTTCATAATCAATAATTCTTAGCCAAGACCTGAAAATAGCTTTGAGGATGACTGCAAACAGGACAAACCTGTGGGGCTTCCTTACCCTTGTGAATGTGACCGCAATTTAAGCAAATCCATTCAGTTTCTTCCTGCTTGGAGAAAACTTCGTTATCCTTTACATTTTCAAGTAACTTTCTGTAGCGGTTTTCATGTTCTGTTTCTACAGCTGCAACAGCTCTGAATTTAGCGGCAATATCCATAAAACCTTCTTCCTCTGCATCCTTGGCAAACTCAGGATACATAGAAGACCACTCATAATGCTCGCCATCAGCAGCTTTGCTAAGGTTACCGGCTGTAGCACCGATACCGCCCTCTAAAAGCTTAAACCAGATTTTGGCATGTTCCCTTTCATTTTTTGCGGTTTCCTCAAAGATTGTTGCAATCTGTTCGAAACCGTCTTTTTTTGCTTTGGCTGCATAGTACATATACTTGCAAGCCGCCTGAGATTCACCGCCGAAAGCTGCTAAAAGATTAGCATGTGTTTTTGAGTTAGTTAAATCTGCCATAAATAACTCCTCCCTTCGGAAGGTATTATCTCAAATATTGGTAAAAGTATACCATAAATTTTAACTTTATGGTATACTAATGCCAAGTATGTATATTAGGAGAGGTAGATTCGATGGCTTTACGAAAAATCAGAACAGAAGGCGATGACTGCTTAAGATTGCAGTGTAAACCTGTCAAAGAAATAAACAACAATATCCGTATGCTTATAGACGATATGTTTGATACAATGTACGAGGCAAACGGCGTAGGACTTGCTGCACCACAGATAGGTATAGTAAAGCAGATTGTAGTAATAGACGACTATGAGGGTAACGTGTTTGCCCTTATTAATCCAAAGCTCGAACAGATAGGAGATGAGATGCAGACTTCCACAGAAGGGTGTCTTAGTCTGCCAGGTTACAGCGGAAACGTTCAGCGTCCTAAGAAAGTAAGAGTAACAGCTCTTAATGAGGACGGGGACGAAATTGAAATAATTGCAGAAGACATGTTAGCTGTAATTTTCTGTCACGAAATAGATCATTTGTCGGGAGTGCTTTACAAAGACAAGGCTGAAAACTACGGTAAAATAGAATCTCAGGAAGGCTGATATTTTAATGAGTAATAAAAACCTTAAAATTGTTTTCATGGGTACACCGGATTTTGCTATCCCCACCATGGAAGCACTTTGCGAAAATTATACAGTGGTATCGGTTGTAACCAAGGTAGATAAACCAAAGGGCAGAGGCAACAAAATGGCATCTCCTCCGGTAAAAGACCTGGCTATAGCAAAGGGTATTCCTGTGCTACAGCCGGAAACCGTAAAAACAGAAGAATTTGTAAAAGAACTTAAATCTTTTGGTGCAGACCTTTTTGTTACTTGTGCTTACGGTAAAATTTTACCCCAGGCTGTGTTGGATATCCCACCTATGGGTACAATTAACGTACATGCCAGCCTGCTTCCTAAATACAGAGGCTCAGCCCCCTTGTGGCACATGGTAATTAATGGTGAAAAAGAAGTGGGAGTAACCACTATGCTTACAGATATCGGTATGGATACCGGTGATATGCTTCTTAAATATTCAATGCCGTTAGGTGAAGACACCACTATGGGAGAGGTTCACGATATGCTATCCAAAGCCGGTGGTAAGCTTATAGTTGATACAATAGAGGGAATTTTACAGGGAACGATAACACCTGTACCTCAACAAGATGAAGAAGCTACCCATGCACCTATGATTTCGAAAGAAGATGGTGTGATTAATTGGAGTAAGCCGGCCTCTGCAATACACAACTTAGTCAGAGGCATGAACCCGTTTCCGGCAGCATCCACAACTAAAGATGGAGAAGTACTGAAAATTTATGCCACAAAGCCTGACATGGATGCTTCAACAGGAGATAAAGCACCGGGAACAGTAATTAAAACAGGTGACGGTATCTGGGTTACAACAGGACAAGGTGTAATCGTAATAAAAGAATTGCAAGGTCAGGGGGCCAAGAGAATGGATGCAAAAGCATACCTTAACGGGCACCCTATAAAAGAAGGAACGGTATTAGGAAAATGAAGAAGAACCTGCTGGATTTTTCAGCCAGAGAATTAAATCTGTTTATGAAGGAACACGGAGTTCCGGCTTTTAGAGGCACCCAGATAAGAAAATGGATTTATCAGGGAGTAGAAGACTTCGACCAGATGACAGACCTTCCTAAAGATTTAAGGGAGTGGCTTACGCAATATTTTTCCACAGGAGCACTTAAAATAAAGAGGCTGCTAAAATCATCTATGGATGGAACATGTAAGTTTCTTTTTGACCTGGGGGACGGTAACTACATAGAAAGTGTACTTATGAAGTATAGCTATGGTTATTCTCTTTGTATTTCTTCCCAGGTAGGCTGTAAAATGGGTTGTAAATTCTGCGCTTCAACAGGTGCAGGTTTTGTAAGAAACTTAACAGCCGGGGAGATGCTGGGTCAGATTATTACAGTAAACAGAGAACGTGGAATACGTATAGGACATGTGGTTATAATGGGTGTTGGTGAGCCTATGGATAACTACGATAATGTGGTAAAATTTTTAAGAGAAGCTCAGGCTCCGGACGGACTGGGAATAAGCTTCAGACATCTTTCACTTTCCACCTGTGGCGTAGTTCCCGGAATCAATAAACTAGCAGAAGAAAAAATGCCTGTAACTCTGGCTATTTCGTTACACTCACCTTTTAACGAGCAGAGGTCCGAAATAATGCCTATAAACAGAAGATATCCGTTAGAGGAATTAATGGAAGCTTGCAGGTCATATATACTTTCAGGTGGTAGACGAATAACCTTTGAATATGCTATGATTAGAGATGTAAACGATACTAAAGAACATGCTTATGAATTATGTAAATTACTTAAGGGAGTACAAAGTCATGTGAACTTAATTCCCATGAACAATATACCGGGAAGCGAGTTTTCCCGAAGTAAACCGGAAGATGTAGAAAGGTTTACAAAAATACTGACTGATAAAGGGATAGAAGTTACAGTCCGCAGAGAGCTGGGCAGAGATATAAGTGCAGCCTGTGGTCAGCTGAGACGGTCAGAAACAAAAGAAGGTTAAAAAATGGTATTTAGTGCAAAAACTGATGTTGGTCGTGTAAGACCCCATAACGAAGACTGCTTCGGGAGTTATGTTTCCGAAGATGGTAGCGTATTGTTCCTTGTGGTAGCTGACGGTATGGGTGGTCAGAATGCAGGAGAAGTTGCCAGTAAAATGCTGGTTGACTGCTTCATGAACAAAACATCATTTTTAAATAAAAAAAACTTAACACCAGAACAGTTGCAGGATTTTCTTACAGATACTATAAAAGAGGCCAATCTGAACATTTTAAAAGAGGCTAAGGACAACTCTGAACAGTCAGGAATGGGCACTACAGCGGTGGCATGTATTTTACAGGAAGACAAGTTGATAGTAGCCAACGTGGGTGACAGCAGAGCTTATGTAAGCTCACAAAGTGTTCTCGCAAAAGTAACAGAGGACCACTCATATGTGGAAGATTTGGTGAGAAAAGGTGCTATAAGTCAGGAACAGGCCAGAAATCATCCGGATAAGAATATAATCACAAGAGCTGTGGGTTGTATGGATGATGTTGAGGTTGATACATTTGTAAAAGATTTTGATAAAAACAGTGTTCTTCTTATGTGTTCAGATGGTCTTTCAAATATGATTGAAGACGACTATATGCAAAGAATTATAAGAAGAAATAAAAACATGGATAAATTGGCTGAAAGGCTTATTTATGTGGCTAAAAAGAATGGCGGTACTGACAATATTACTGTCATAGTTGCACGAAGAAGTGACGAGGTAATCCATGGCTAATTTTGCAGAAGGTAAAATTTTAGATAAAAAATATGAGGTTTTGGAGCTTATAGGCTCCGGAGGAATGGCCTATGTCTATAAAGCCCGTGAAATCGCTACTAACAGATTTGTGGCTATTAAGGTTCTCAAAAGAGAATATTGTGATAATCAGGAATACATAAGAAAATTTAATAATGAAGCAAAGGCCGTTACAAATCTGATACATCCTAACATTGTACAGATTTATGATATAGGTAATGTAGGAAATGTACACTATATTACAAGAGAATATGTAGAGGGAATTACTCTTAAAGACTATATTGAAGCAAGAGCATCTATCCCCTGGAATGAGGCATTGTCCATTGCAGGTCAACTTCTGGAAGCAGTTGAAGCTGCTCATAAACAGCACGTAATCCACAGAGATATTAAGCCTATGAATGTGCTTATCACCAATGAGGGCACAGTTAAGCTGTCTGACTTTGGTATTGCCAAAGCTGTTTCAGGCACCACTATTCAGGCAACTAAAAACAGTGTGGGTTCAGTTCACTATGTTTCTCCTGAGCAGGCCAGGGGTGGCTTTGTAGATGAGAGAAGTGATATTTATTCTATCGGTGTCACACTATATGAAATGATAGTCGGTACTGTACCTTTTGACGGAGATTCACATGTTTCTATTGCTCTTAAACATTTAAGTGGCACATATATTCCTCCCCATGATGCGGACCCTGATATACCTATGGGTATAAATGATCTGGTTGTTATGGCCATGATGAAAGACCCCGGAGCAAGGTTCCAGTCTGCGACAGATATGTTAAGACGTTTGGAAAAAGTTTGTGAGAATCCTGAGATAGGATTTTTAGACATTGTTCCTGCAGATGACAGCGATATGAAAGTTGTGGGTGGTAAAGACACAGTTAGCAGATTCGTTGTAAGAGAAGAGGAAGAACCGGAAACATTAAAGCCGGAAGATAATATTGAAATAATGGTGGCAACACCTGCCAACAAAAAGAAGAAAGAAAAAACACCTCCCGAAGTGATTAAAGAACGTGTCCTGAAGATTTCTTCTTATGTTGCCGGACTTTTGGCTGCCGGACTTTTGGTATGGTTTGTGTTAAGTGCAGTTTACTATGTGGTTGATAAGAGCTATATTTTATCGAAGGCAACATATACCTTGGGGGATTATAAAGGTTACGAGGCTGTAGACATAGTTAATATGCTGGAGGCAGAAAAAATCTTTGTAGAACAGGAATTGGTAGTGGATGAAAACTACCTGGGTGCAGGTTATATCATTTCCCAAGAGCCCGGTCCAGGTAAAACTATGCGTAAAGGTGACGTAGTTAAGTTCAGGGTATCTGCAGAGGAAGGTTCTTTCCTTGTTCCTGATATGAAGGATAAAAATAAAGATCAGGTTCTGGATGAATTTAGAAAATTGGGAATGATTACGGAAGTGGTCATGGTTAAAAATAATGACATTCCTTCAGGAATGGTTGTTAAGACAATACCTGCAGCCGGTGCTGTAGTAACAAAAGATGATATTATGACTGTATATGTAAGTGAAGGAGAACTTTACAATGCTGTTACAGTTCCTAATTTAGAGGGCAAAACCCTTGCTGAGGCAAAAGCAGAACTTGCTGAGTTAGGACTAAAGGTTGGCAAAATATATCCTCAGCCTAAACAGAATATTACATTTATTCTGAATCCTACACCAAGTCCTTTGCCAACACCGGAGCCAACAGCTGTTCCGACAGCAGCTCCTACGGAAGCTCCCACACCGGAGCCAACCATGATGCCTACTTATGATCCTATGGGTGGATATGACGGACCTACGTCAACAGATATGGCTGAAAATGCTACTCCGGAAGTTACAGAAGAACCAACACCTGAACCGACTCCTGTACCTACAGCCATACCGGTTATAACTCCATCTCCTATACCGACTATTCCACCTAGTGAATATATATATGCATCTGATACTGTGCAGTATCAATATCCTCCGGCAGGTACGGTTCTTTACGAAAATGAAACGGTTGATTTGTATTTTTATGATATAAGCACACCAACAAGAGATAAAAGTAACAAGTTGGTTTCAGTACGAGACTATAAAACTGTTATTATTCCGGAACCTGATGGAATAGGTAATAAATCTCAGGTTTATTTCAGAATAACCGCAAGACCTAACGATACGGGTAAACTTGAAAATGTATATGATCCTAAAACTCCTATATACACTTCATTGTTTCCGCTTACCGTTAAGATTCCGGTTTCATATAACGGTGGTACTACTGTGTCAATATATGTGGACAACAAACTATATTGCCAATATGTAAGTAAATAAGGAGTGTGCATGACAGAACAAGGTGTAATCATAAAAGGCTTGGGTGGTTTGTACACTGTAGCATTTCAGAACAAGATATATGCTTGTCCAGCCAGAGGAATATTCCGTAAAGAAGGTTTTAAACCAATGATAGGCGATATGGTGGAACTTTCAGAAATTAACGAAGCTGAAGGTACCGCTGTAATAGAGAATATTTTACCGAGAAAAAATCAATTGATAAGACCGGCTGTTGCCAATGTGGATCAGATTGTAATTGTTATGGCAGCACGCTCTCCGGCTCCTGATCTTCTCCTTATAGACAAGCTTCTCATTAGCGCAAGAAATAAAAATGTACCGGTAATTATGGTTATAAACAAAACCGATCAAAGCCCGGAACTGGCAGAGGAGTGGCATGCTCAATATGCTAATGCTGTGCCGGAAATTCTTATGTGCTGCGCAAAAGATGGAGTAGGCGGAAAAGCTTTGAAAGATTTTCTTAAAGGTAAAATTTCTGTTATGGCAGGTCAGTCCGGAGCAGGAAAATCCACACTGCTTAATTTACTTTTGGGAGATACGGTTATGGAAACCGGTGGATTAAGTAAAAAAACTGACAGAGGCCGCCACACCACTAGACATAATGAGATGTTTATGTTGGATGACAGCTTTATTATTGACTCTCCGGGCTTCAGTCTTTTTGAAATGGAAGAGTTGGAGCCTTTAGCCTTGCAGACACTGTACTCTGAGATATATAATAACTCGGGTAGTTGCTTTTTTCCTGATTGCAGTCACACCGGTGAGCCTAAATGTTTTGTGAAAGAACTTATAGAAACAGGTGTTTTCCACAGGGAAAGATACGAACGCTATAAGCTCTTATACAAGGAGCTTAAAGAGCGTGAGAAGAATAAATACAAATAGAAGGATGGTATTTTTAATATGAGAGAAATTAAAGTTGCTCCCTCCATATTATCAGCAGATTTTTCTAAGCTGGGAGAGGAAATTGTTAAAATAGATAAAGCAGGCGCTGACTATGTACACATTGATGTTATGGATGGTCACTATGTGCCAAACTTAACTTTCGGTGCCCCTGTGGTAAAATGTGTTCGTCCTGTTACTGATATGGTTTTCGACGTACATCTTATGATTGAAAATGCTGACAGATATATTGATGATTTCTGTGCAGCAGGAGCTGATATTATCACTGTTCATCAGGAGGCTTGTACTCATCTTCACAGAGTAATTCAGTATATTAAGAGCAAGGGTAAAAAGGCCGGTGTTGCTATAAATCCAGCAACTCCTCTTTGTATGATTAAGCCTATCTTAGGAGAGGTTGATATGGTACTTCTTATGTCTGTTAACCCGGGCTTTGGTGGTCAGAAATATATTTCTTTGGTTACAGATAAGATAAAAGAATTAAGAGAAATTTACGACGGGGATATTGAAGTTGACGGCGGTATTGATGCAAATACTGTAGCCCAGGTTGTTGAGGCAGGTGCTAATGTTTTGGTGGCAGGTTCTGCGGTTTACGGTGCAAAAGATATTCCTGCTATGATTAAATTACTTAAAAACGGCGGAAAGGAAGAATAATATGTTTTCAAAAGAAATTACAGCTAATGTTAATAACGGCTCAGAAATAAGAGCAATGTTTGAGCAGGGGGCAAAGCTCCGTGCTAAATTTGGTGCAGAAAATGTATTTGACTATTCTTTAGGTAACCCTGACCCTGAAGCAGATGACAAGGTTACAGAAAGTATTATTGAATATGCAAAAACTCCCGGCATACATAAATATATGGCCAACGCAGGTTATCCTGATGTAAGAGAAAAAGTTGCTGAGTATACAGCTAAGGAGTCCGGAATTACACTTAAAGGTGAGAACGTACTTATGGTAGCCGGTGCCGCTGCAGGTCTTAATGTGGTATTTAAGGCTATACTTAATCCCGGTGACGAAGTTATTGCTATAGCCCCTTACTTTGTAGAATATGGTGCTTATGTAAGAAACCACAGAGGTGTATTTAAGATTGTAAACGCAAAGGCTGAAACTTTTGACTTGGATGTGGAAGCTATTTCCGCTGTTATTACAGAAAATACAAAGGCTATTATTCTTAATTCACCTAACAATCCTACAGGTGTTGTATATTCTGAAGAAACTTTATGTAAATTAGCAGAGGCTCTTAAAGCTGCTGAAGAAAAAATCGGACATCCAATATTTGTTGTTTCTGATGAACCTTATGTAAAAATTGTATATGACGGAGTAAAGGTTCCTCCTATGCTTAAAATATTCCCACATTCTTTGGTGGTTAACTCTTTCAGTAAGTCTTTGGCATTACCTGGTGAAAGAATTGGTTATATTATTGCAAATCCTTCTATTCCGGAAGTTGAACTTCTTATGCAGTGCATGATTCTTTGCGCAAGAACATTAGGATATGTAAATGCACCATCACTTTTTCAGAAAGTTATTGCTGATAACCTGGATTTGGCAACAGGACTTGAGTCTTATAAAGAAAGAAGAGATGTGTTGTATGACATCATTACAAGAGCCGGTTTTAGCTGTCGCTTGCCTGAAGGTGCATTTTACCTGTTTGTAAAAAGCCCTATTGAGGATGACAGAGCTTTTTGTGCGGCGGCTCTTAAGCACAATCTTATATTAGTAAGCGGTTCCGGCTTTGGTTGTCCCGGATATTTCCGTTTAGCTTATTGCGTAAGCATGGATTCTATTAAAAATTCTGAAAAAGCATGGATGGCACTTGGAAAGGAGTTTGATTTAATATGATACCAAAACCTGAAAAAAGAATTTATGATTTTGAACGCTACGGCCTTGGTATGTTTATTCACTACGGACTTTACTCTGTTATGGGTGAAGGTGAATGGATTCAGGATTTCAAGAAGATTTCTCCTGAGGACTATGCTCCTTTAATAAACAAGTTCACTGCTGAGAACTTTAGTGGTGAAGAAATTGCTAAAATGGCTTCTGAGGCAGGTATTAAATATGCGACTCTAACAACACGTCATCACGATGGTTTCTCCTTGTACGATACAAGAGGATTGAATACTTTTGATGCTGTACATTCACCTGCAAAACGTGACTTGGTTGAAGATTTCGTAAATGGTTGTAACAAGTATGGTGTAATCCCGTTCTTCTACCACACAACTCTTGACTGGAGAGTACCTGAATTTTATAGCGACTTTCCGGCATATCAGCAGTACCTTCGTGAAAGTGTAAAAATTCTCTGTACTCAGTACGGTAAGATCGGTGGCTTGTGGTTCGACGGTAACTGGTCTAAAGAAGCAGACTGGGAAGAGGATGCTTTATACGGCATGATCAGACAGTATCAGCCTGAGGCTATGATTATAAACAACACAGGTCTTAATGCTCTTGGTGAGACAGGACACTATGAAATTGACTCTGTTACTTTTGAAAGAGGTAAGCCATTCCCAATTAACGGTGAAGGTGCAAGAAAGTACCTTGGCAGCGAAGTGTGTGAGGTTTTAAACAGCCACTGGGGATATGCAGAAAATGACTTTTCATATAAGAGTGTAACAAGCCTTATTCAGGAATTTGCTACATGCCGCCGTTATGGTGCTAACTTCTTATTAAATGTTGGTCCTATGGGAGATGGTAGCATAAGACCTTTGGATAAATGCACATTTGAAATGATCGGTAAATGGGCAAATATTTATAAAGAGGCTCTTTATAATGTTCGTCCAGCAGCCGGTGTTGAGTGTGACGGTGAGAAGTTCATTGTTAAGGCGGATGAGCCAGGTGTATACTATATGTTTGTTCCTAACCTTGGTATTGCCGGTTCTGCTAACGTTGTGGCTCAGGTCGAGAACATGGTTAAGGCTAATGTTACAGGTTTCCCTGAGAAAATCAAGAATATCCATTGGATTGAAAACGGTGAGGAACTTTCATTTACTCAGGATGGTGACAAGGTTGAAGTTTTGTGCTCACAGTATGAGTACGGTCGTAACTATGTAGTGAGAGTTGCTAAGATAAGAGTTTAATCTGAATATTAAGAGAGTTGGGTTGGCTTAAGAAAGCCAGCCCTTTTTCTATGTATTTTTATATTAAAAGTTATCAGGGAAACATCTTGTGGAGGTATGCATGTATAATTGAAGTATAAACAAGGGCGTGTTTTAGTAAATCACAAGTTTTATATTTTGAGGAGTGATGTATATGAAAAAAACTATGTGTCTTTTAATCGTTATATCTATTTTATTTGCTTTTATTGGTTGTGGTGAAAAGACGGTAAATCCAACGGCAACACCAATTCCTCAGGATAGTATTGATACTGTAACAGAGGGGAATGGTTCACAGTTAGGTGGTGCTGGAAATAAGCAAACTTCTGCACCGAGTTCTTCTGAAACATCAAAGCCACAGGAGAGTCCGGAACCTTCACCTACAATATATTGGTCGGACTTAAAACCGGAAGGACAGAATGCATTTTACGGAGTGCAAAAAAAGTTAGTACCAACCAATAAAGTTGTTGCAGAGAGTAATATATGGAGGACAAATAAATCAAAAAATCTGGACGCATTTATATATAACGATTCTACTGTTAACACTTCCACACCATATTTAAAAATGCACTCAAAGGCTGCTAATGTTATTACAACAAAGTGGGTTGAAATGGTTGAATCATATTTTACAAGTGGCAATTATCTGAAAGTTTTGAAAAAGACCGGACAAACAACCAATCAGACACTTGAAAGACTGGATTCATATATTAAAGAATAATGTTATTTACTAAAAGAGCTGCCTCCTGGTAGCTCTTTCTTAGTGGTGTACACCCATACTTTAGACTTGGATTGGTTTGGGTGTACTTTTAAGGGTTCTGTATTGTTTTATATGGAAATAGGAGGAACCCATTGGCGAGGGAATCGACCTGTTGGGTTCCCTTTTCAGAAAAAAAGGAACCCAAAGCAAGGTGTTTTCTTGCCGGTGGGTGTATGTTTTTTTAGGTTTTTTTGAGAGAAACTTGAAAAAAGGAACCCAAAGCGGATTTTTATACAGCATTGGGTGTAGTGTTAATGTTATTGCAAACAAAATCCCCCGGGCTTTCCACCCGGGGGATTTCACTGAAAGGAGATTATGATGTTTATTTACATCCTGATCATTCTTCCCACATAACCGGTTTGCCGGTTTTTAATGTTTCAGGCAAGTTAAGTATTCGCTGGTTCTCAGAACCTCTGAACTTAAGCCTGATGTTTTTCTTTTCAAGAACAAATCTTCCGTCTACCAGAACATCTATCATAGAAAGCAGTTCATCAGTTACTTCACATCTTGGATGTGGTTCTTTTGAAAGAAGTTGTTCTATTGTGAATCCTGAAAAAGCCCATACATTCTTATCAGGATATTTTTCTTTAACCTTTTTCACAAAAGAAACTAAGGTTCTCTGGTTCTCTGGCTCGAAGGGTTCGCCACCTAATAGTGTAAGTCCGTTAATGTAGCTTGGAGCTAACATGTTTAGTATTTCTTCTTCGGTTTCCTTGGTAAAAGGTTTACCATAGCAGAAATCCCATGTTTCAGGTTGAAAACAGCCTTCACATCTGTTAGTGCATCCGGAAACAAACAATGTTACCCGGACACCCTGACCGTTGGCTATATCACAATTTTTAATCTGACCGTAGTGCATTTTACAGATGTAATACTCTTTCCTTGATTTCCTGTGTTCTTCCCTGGTTCCAGTACTGTGTACCGATGTATCCGCAGGTACGACGGGCTACATTCATTTTATCCTGATCTGAGTTACCACAGTTAGGACATTTCCAGATAAGCTTACCGTCTTCTTCAACTACTTGGATTTCGCCGTCGAAGCCACATTCCTGACAATAGTCAGACTTTGTGTTAAGTTCAGCGTAGATAATGTTGTCATATATAAACTTCATTACCTGGAGAACAGCTTCTAAGTTGTCCTGCATATTAGGTACTTCAATGTAGCTGATAGCTCCACCCGGTGAAAGATGCTGGAACTGAGCTTCGAAACGAAGTTTCTCAAAAGCATCAATTTCTTCAGATACATGAACATGGTAGCTGTTTGTAATGTATCCTTTATCGTTTACGCCAGGAACAATACCGAATCTCTTCTGGAGACATTTAGCAAATTTATATGTTGTAGACTCCAATGGAGTACCATACAAACTGAAGTCAATATTATGGGCTGCTTTCCAACCACGGCAAGCTTCGTTCATTTTCTCCATTACTTCAAGAGCAAATGGTGTTGCCTCAGGATCAGTGTGGCTCTTACCGGTCATGTATTTTACGCACTCATAAAGACCTGCGTAACCTAAGGAGATAGTTGAGTAGCCACCAAAGAGAAGCTTGTCGATAGGTTCGCCTTTTTCAAGACGGGCAAGAGCACCGTGTTGCCATAAAATTGGAGCCGCATCGGATAATGTGCCTTTTAATCTTTCGTGACGGCACATTAAAGCCTGATGACAAAGTTCAAGTCTTTCGTCGAAAATCTTCCAGAATTTCTCTTTATCGCCACCGGAAGAAAGGGCTACGTCTACCAAGTTAATTGTAACAACACCCTGGTTGAAACGTCCGTAGTATTTAGCCTTGCCGTTTTCATCTACATAAGGAGTCAAGAAGCTACGACAACCCATACATGTATAGCAATGACCTTCGCCGTTCTTGTCTACCTTAAGCTCTAACATCTTCTTTTCAGAGATGTAATCAGGTACCATTCTCTTAGCCGTACATTTAGCAGCTAACTTTGTAAGATACCAATATTTAGAATCCTCGTGGATGTTATCTTCTTCTAAAACATAGATAAGTTTAGGGAAGGCAGGAGTTACCCAAATGCCTTTTTCATTTTTAACGCCCTGGTATCTCTGCAAGAGAACTTCTTCGATAATCATAGCCAGATCGTCTTTTTCCTGCTGATTTTTAGTTTCGCCTAAGTACATAAATACTGTAACGAAAGGAGCCTGACCGTTGGTAGTAAGAAGTGTAACTACCTGATACTGTATTGTCTGAACGCCTCTGCTGATTTCTTCACGAAGTCTCTTTTCAGTCATTTCAGTAATCTTTTCATCAGATACTTCAACACCTAAGTCTTCAACCTCAGCAATAACCTGCTTACGGATTTTTTCTCTTGATACCTGAACGAAAGGTGCTAAGTGTGTGAGAGAAATAGACTGACCGCCGTACTGGTTAGAAGCAACCTGAGCAATAATCTGTGTAGCAATGTTACATGCTGTAGAAAAACTGTGTGGTCTTTCAATTAAAGTACCGGTAATAACTGTTCCGTTCTGAAGCATATCCTCTAAGTTTACAAGATCACAGTTATGCATATGCTGAGCAAAATAGTCAGAATCATGGAAGTGTATAATTCCTTCGTTGTGTGCATCCACAATTTCCTTAGGCAAAAGGATTCTGTTTGTAATATCTTTGGAAACTTCACCGGCCATGTAGTCTCTCTGTGTAGAGTTAACTACAGGATTCTTATTGGAATTCTCCTGCTTTGCCTCTTCATTATTACATTCAATTAATGACAGAATCTTATCGTCGGTGGTATTGCTTTTACGCACTAATGAACGTGTATATCTGTATGTGATATAGTTCTTGGCAACCTCAAAGGCACCATGAGCCATAATTTTTTTCTCAACTAAGTCCTGAATTTCTTCGACTGTAGGAGCACGTCCTAAAGCTTCACAGGAAATAACTACAGATTCAGTAATTCTCTTAATCTGTAAATCAGTCATTCTGTCAGCTTCATCTACAGACTCATTAGCCTTGGTGATAGCAATTCTGATCTTATCCTCGTTAAAATTCTCTTCTGCACCGTTTCTTTTGATAATTCTCATGATTTTTGCTCGCTTTCTTTATATTAACTGCTAAAGTCTATTGGCGGCAAAATAAAGCCTTTTTCAGGCTGAAATGCCGATTTTCATTTGTAAAAAACCGTAAAAAATAGCACAATATATTGTGCCGACTGAATTAGAACACATACATTATATAGTACATATTGTGTGGTGTCAAGGTGATTTATACTATAAATTGAAATGTTTACAATTACATTATTTGGTAATTGATTAAGGAGAAGGTATATACAATACTTTGACAACAGGCTAGCGGAAATATATAATTGAGACAGTGTATAAAGCATGAAAGAAGGCGAAGATAATGAAAAGATTTTTGTCCATTTTAGTGGCTATATTTTTTTTAATAACTATGGTTGTTTCTGCAGAAGAAAAGGAAGTGCCTTTGTTTACTATTGCCTGTTTTTCTGATCTTCATATAGATTACGGTATTCAGTTCTGGGATACACCAATAAGAAAAACTACAATTGAGGCTGTTGATTTTGTCCGGGATGAACTTGGCGGTGCAGACCTGGTTATGGTTGGTGGGGATATTACCAGTCAGAATGATAAAAATGCCACCTGGACTAATGATGCTATTAATAAAGTAAGAGACTGCGTACATAATACTGTGTCACAGGCTTCAAAGGATGGAAAAGTTCTTTATGTTACGGGAAATCACGATTCTCAGGCAAGCGTGGCAGCAGGTGGCAGTTTCTGGTCCGGAGATTATGAGAAATATATGAAAGGAGAGCTGGGAACTTATGATGCTGCATTTTACCGTGAGGGCAGCAAGTATGAGGAGCTTTTGTGTTACAGATATAATATACGTGGCCTTGAGTTTATAGGCATAAATACTCCCAGTATTGCAGACGGAAGTAGTGTTACATATTTAAGCCAGATTGAGTGGGTAGCAGATGAACTTTCTAAAATTGGCAAAGACAAAACGGTTATAATTCTTTGTCATTATCCGGTTTCCAGTCTGACTGATCCTACGGCAGGGAAGGATGCTACGGTAAGTCGCATGAGGGAAGTTCTGGAGGAATATCCTAATATAATATATTGTTACGGACATGTGCATGGTAGCGATGAAAGATATGCGTGGAGAGAAACGTCGGAACTGGTAGAGGTTAGAAAATCAGGAGGCATTACTTGTCACATGGGCTCTATGGCATATTATATGAACCAGTTCCACGATGATTGGTTGACGGTGGATGAGCCACAAATTGTACAGCTTATGATGATTTCATTTTATGAGGACCATATTGAATTTCAAATGTATAACACAGGAGAAAAATCTGCAGTGGAAGGTGTTTACCAGCTTAAGCCTTTTACAGTGGAAAGAAATATGGACGATCAGATAACTTCAGGGGCGCCTTTTGTGCCTGTAACTATTATTGCTGCTGTAGTGGTGGCAGGTGTGGCTGTGGTAGTAGCGCTGAAGAGCAGGGATAAGAAAGAAAACAGCTGATAAAAGAAATTCAGTATACCCAAAATAGAAGGGATTTTATAAATTGGGTATACTGCAATGACTTATCCTGTAAAAACAAATGAGATGTCTCAATTTGTTTAAGACATCTCATTTATTTTATATTCTTCCGAAATCCTTATTAAGTTGCCAATACCAACCTCTGTCAATCTTATTAAGACTATCCCAGGTGATTCTGATATTCCAGTTTCCTTCAGCAACTCCCGGTCTGTTAAATCTGGTATCTCTACCCCAACCGGCTACATCCTGATAAGGAATTACAGTAAGATTAGCCTTGGACTGCCATAAACAACGGGCGACAGCCCTTACCAAAGGAGCTCCCGGACCACCTATAGTCCATACATCTTTTTCAGTTAAACCAATGTATCTTAAAGCATAATCCCTTTCCCATTCAGGGGCTTCGTAGAAATAGCCAAGTATTGTGTTGTTATCGTGAGTTCCTGTGTACGCAGCCACATTTTCAGAATAGTTGTGGGGAAGATGTGGTTCATTACAAGGTGCAAAAGCAAATTGCATTACTCTCATTCCCGGATAACCTGTATCATCAATAAGTTTATACACATCTTCGTCCAAAGAACCTAAGTCTTCAGCTAAAATATTTGCATCAGGATATACTTCCTTAACCTTAGTAAAAAGTTTCATGCCGGGTCCTTTAACCCAGCAACCGGCTTTGGCAGACTCACTGCCAGCAGGAATAGACCAAAATGCAGAAAAACCTCTGAAATGATCAATGCGAACCGCATCATAAGTTTCCAAGGCACTTCCGATTCTTGCAAGCCACCATTTGTAACTGTCTTTATCCATGGCATCCCAGTTATACAAAGGATTTCCCCAAAGCTGACCGTCTTCGTTGAAAAAGTCAGGAGGGCAACCTGCAACTTCTGTAAGTTTGCCGTCTTCAACCTGGAAAAGTTCCGGGTGAGACCATAAATCTGCTGAACGGAAAGATGGGTAAATAGGCATATCACCCAGAATCTTTACGCTATGGTTATTGGCATAATTGTGTAAATCTTTCCATTGCTTTGAAAGAACCCACTGAACGAAAATATGGTAGCTATACTCCTGTAAGTTTTCTTCACGGAATTTTGTCAAAGATTCCTCGTCTCTGTTTGAATAGGGAATAGGCCACTTAGTCCAGTCTGCATCTCCCATAACCTTAACCAAAGTCATAAAAAGGGCATAGTCAGGAAGCCAGTAGCTTTCTTCTTTGGTAAAATCATCAATTTCTTTCTGGATCTCAGAATTTACACGGGTAAAAGCAATTCTTAAAGCAGTTTCTCTTAATACTTTAACAGCATCAAAGTCAACCCAATATTCCTGCCCCTGCCATCTGGCTGCCTGTTCCTCTTCCTGAGTAAGAAGCCCCCATTCTGCTAAAAGACCGGGGTCAGCCAACAAAGGATTAAGGGCAAAAGCTGAAAAAGCGGTATAGGGACTATCTCCTAAATCCGGGTGGCCTAAAGGTAATACCTGCCACCAGGAAAAACCGCTTTCCTTTAACATATCTACAAAAAGCCGGGACTCTTTACCAAAAGTGCCGGAACCATAGGGCCCCGGCAACATGGTTATATGAGCCAATAATCCGGATGAACGATTAAACATAAGTCATCCTCCAAAGGAATATTTTACAGAACAAAACTCTTAATCTGATTTTCAAATCTTACAATATATTCACCATGCTCGATTTCTTTTTCAGATTTTTCGTTAATGAAATAGAAATCATCATAGCCAAGATCAAATGCGACCACTTTGCTTTCACCTGGTTCAAGATAAATCTTGTCAAAACCACGGAGTCTGTGAACATAAGGTGTAATACGGCAACAAACGTCAGTTAAGTACATAAGTACTGCGTGCTTAGAAGCCATTTTACCAATATTCTTTACAGTAACTTCAACGTGAGCTGTGCCGGCTTTTTCGTCAGTTGTAATATTAAGATCTGAATATTCAAATTCTGTATATGAAAGACCATAGCCAAATGGGTAAAGCGGATGAGGCGTTTCAAATACATAGTCTCTTCCGGGATGCTCAGGTGAACCACCTGCTTTGTAGTAACCTCTGGCACTTGGCTTGTGGTTATAGAAGCAAGGAATCTGTCCTGTAACTTTAGGGAAGGTAATAGGTAAACGACCGGATGGTGATACATCACCAAAAATAATGTCGCAAAGAGCATTACCGCCCTGTTCGCCGGGATACCAGGCCTCAATAACTGCCTTGGAAAGTTCAGCCTCTTTTCCTATGCAGTAAGGACGACCTGTTTCCAATACTAAGATTACAGGTGTACCTGTAGCAGCAACTTCATTAAGAAGATTTCTCTGACATTCCGGTAAAATAAGTTCTGTAAGGTCAAAACCTTCGCCACAAGTAACACCGGCACCAACGCCCGGGTCACCCCAACCGATACCACCAAAGAAGTTACTGTTATCGCCCAGTACTAAAATAGCAACGTCAGCGTCTTTAGCAAGACGCGCAGCAGCTTCAATTTCTCCTGTATCAGAAGCTACTGTACCGCAACCTCTTGCAAAGAGTACGTTTTCGCTACCCAATACATTTTCCATAGCCTTACGGAGAGTAATAGCATTTTCGCCTGCAAAAGGTGGAGTGTAGTCACCTAACTGAACTACGTCAGCATTAGGTCCCATGACTGCAATCTTCTTAATCTTTGATTTATCTAATGGTAAAATGCCGTCGTTCTTCAAGAGTACTGTTGATTCCTGTGCTGCAATTCTTGCCAGCTTAACGTCATTTTCATTTCTTAAGTAATTTGTACCGTTTTCGTCAATGTATGGGTTTTCAAAAAGGCCTAAGCGGAACTTAACAGAAAGAATTCTGGAAACAGCCAGGTCAACTTCTTCCATAGGAATAATACCGTCTTTAATCTGCTGTACAAATTCTTCGTTGAAGCCGTATGGGTCAGGAGCTTCCATATCCATACCGGCGTGAAGCGCCATTTTACCGGCTTCAACAGGAGACGGTGCTACGTGATGTAAGAAGTGAAGCATTCCTACTGCGCTGTAGTCAGAAATTGTAAATCCGTCAAAGCCAAGCTCGTCTCTTAAAATATCTGTAAGATAATATCTGGAGCCATGAACAGGAATACCGTCGATTTCGCCATAAGAAGGCATCAGAGACATAGCACCGGCTTCTGTAATAGCTGCTCTGAATGGCTCTAACATATTTTCTCTTAATTCTCTTTCGCCTACGTGTGCAGGAGCTATGTTAAGGCCGCCTTCAGGGCTGCCGTAAGCTAAATAGTGTTTAGGAGCACAGGCTACACCGTATTCCTGAACTTTTTTTATGTATTCTGCACAAAGTCTTGATGTAAGGTATGGATCCTCACCATAGTTTTCCTCTGTACGACCCCAACGTGGATCTCTTGAAAGGTCAATGTTAGGGGCGTATGTGTGTCTTACACCAACTGAAGAAGCCTCACGACCAATTGTATTAGCAATGTCTCTCATAAGGTTTTTATTAAATGTTGCACCAAGACCGATAGCCTGTGGGAACATTGTTGCGCCGGGACACATAAGTCCATGGATAGATTCACTGGCAACTAACATTGGAATACCCAATCTGGTGTTTTCCATAATATGCTTCTGAATACGGTTAAGCTCTTTAATAGGCGCACTCTGAACATAGGTTGAGCTTGGCTCATATTCAGGGAAACAACCCTCGTCTAACCATTTATCAAGGTCTTTATAATCTGCGCTTAAACGCATCTGGTTAACTTTATCCTCAACGGTCATTCTGCTTAAGAGATCTTTAACTCTATCTTCAACAGAAGCTTCAGGATTTTTATAAAGGGGAATATTGGTACTCATATCAAATCTCCTTGTCTTTCATTAATAATGCTGTGGCTAGTATAACACATTACTGTAAAATAGTGTAGAGGAAATGTTTGAAAAATTCTGCGTGAAGTGCTTTTAAAAAGAACTGCAGGTGAAAATATTGGTGAAGTCGCCGACGAAAGCAGGGAAATGAAGGTGGTGTCGTTGAGTTCGGTCGAAAACTCGCCGACAAAAGCAGAAAATGAGAGAGATGTCGTGGAGTTTGGACGGAAAAGTCGCCGACGAAAGCAGAAAATGGGAGAGATGTCGTGGAGTTTGGACGGAAAAGTCGCCGACAAAAGCAGAAAAAGGGAGATTTGTGGTTGAGTTTGACTAAAACTCGCCGACGAAAGCAGGAAATGAGAGAGATGTCGTGGAGTTTGGACGGAAAACTCGCCGACAAAAGCAGAAAAAAAGGGAGGTTTGTGGTTGAGTATGACTAAAACTCGCCGACAAAAGCAGAAAATGAGAGAGATGTCGTGGAGTTTGGACGGAAAAGTCGTCGACAAAAGCAGAAAATGAGAGATTTGTGGTTGAGCTTGACTAAAAGTCGCCGACAAAAGCAGAAAATGAGAGAGATGTCGTGGAGTTTGGACGGAAAACTCGCCGACAAAAGCAGAAAAAGGGAGATTTGTGGTTGAGCTTGACTAAAAGTAGCCGACGAAAGCAGAAAATGAGAGAGATGTCGTGGAGTTTGGACGGAAAAGTCGCCGACGAAAGCAGAAAAAGGGAGCTTTGTGGTTGAGTATGACTAAAAGTCGCCGACAAAAGCTGTAAAACAATTTTGTGGACGACTACTTTATATCTTTCAACGAGACAGTAAAAAATTGACGGTGTTTTACCAATTTAGTATAATTAAATGTAAAGAAAATTTTGGTGGTGAACACATGGAAGATAATAAAAACAGAAATAGTTTTTTGTCATACACAAGGGAAGAAGAACCTGAGAAAAAATTGAATTTTACCAGGGAAACTTCAAAGCCCGTTCCTACGCAGCGTACTTCTACACTTTTTGGCGGAGACAAAGGGGTAAAGCGAGAAGAACCCAAAAAAGCGCCTGTGAAAAAAGCAGAACCGGAACAAGTTTCTGTAAGAAACTCAGCACCTGAGGAACATGTTACACTGGCATCAATCGTGGCTAAGAAAATTCTTGGTTCAGGAGGCCAGCCTAAAAAAGAAAAGCCCGCAAATGCCGAAAGTAAGACTAAAGCTTCAGTGGGTATTTCTCCCTTAACTATTGTAAAAAGAGTGGGTGCTTCCGTAGGTGCACTGCTTGTTATTGTGTTAGTGTTTCTTATTGGAGTACTTTTAATTGTAAACAGAGGTCCGTCTATAGCTTTCCGTGACCAATTTGTAATGACGGTATCCGAATCCAGTGCGGGAGACTTCCTGGCTACCTGGTTCCTGCCTGATGAAACAGTAGAGCAGATACTTAAAGATAATGCTATTGAAATAGGTAACGAAGTAAGTACCGGTGACGGCGTTGTGATTGCAACACCGGCTCCGAATCAGAAAGATTTTGAAATAGTTGATGTATCAGGAAAAACATTTACCGGTAAAATGATTGTGGTATTAGACCCTTCTCGTGTGAAAATCGGAACACCACCGGGAGGATACGGTGAGGACAAAGTAGGTATGTCTACCATTGATATGGCAAAGCATTATAACGCACTTGCAGCAGTAAATGGTGGTGGTTTCTATGACACAGGTAAAGGTAACGGTGGTGTGCCAACCGGTAGAGAAAACAGCTCCGGCATAGTTATTTCCAATGGTAAAATGCTTTGGGGAAGCCCGGGAACTACTTACGAGGTTATAGGAATCAATAAAGAACATAAATTGGTTCTGGGTAAAATGACAGGTCAGCAAGCTTTGGATTCAGGTATTGTGGAAGCTCTTAACTTTGGTCCTTATCTTATAATGGACGGAGAACCTTGCGTTATAGGTTCCACGGTAACAGAAGGTGGACTTAATCCAAGGACAGCCATAGGTCAAAGAGCAGACGGCGCTATGCTTATTCTGGTTATTAACGGACGACAGGCCAACAGCTTAGGAGCATCTTATGACGACCTTATTTCTGTAATGCTGGACTTTGGTGCCGTAAACGCAGCTAACTTGGACGGTGGTTCTTCCTCATATATGGTATATGAAAATGAAATAATTACAACTTGTGCATCACTTTACGGTCCCCGTAAAATGGCCACATCTATTTTAGTATCAAGATAAGGGAGGGGTAGACATGCTTTCTAAAATTAAAAATGCACCAACATTCTGGAAAATATTTTTAATAGCGGTAGTAGTGCTTGTTATTGCCTCTGTAATAATATGGGTGGTTTTGTGGAACTATCTGATAGGTTATGAAAAAACCAGGGCGACAGTACCGGTTATAGAATTGGTTTCAGAAATAAACGAAGGAGATTTTACCAAAGTTATAGAATACTCTAATGCTTCAAAACTGGACGAAGCAATTCAGCAAGATTTTAAAGAGAAGCTGACTGAAATTATAGCGGGACAGGAAGTAACCTATGAAAAGGCTTTCTCTAAAGATAAGGACAACCACCCTGCTTTCACATTGAAAATAGGGGATATTAAAATAGCCACTGTAACCATGGAACATACAGGTGAAAAAATATCTTTCGGAATGGAAGGCTTTAAGATAATGTCCGTTACAGACATTCCTATCATGAGCGAATCTGTAACAATTACAGCACCTTCCGGTTATGCAATTTTCTTAAACGGAGATATTATCAGTGATAAGGAAAATTATGTGGTCGAAAAAGATATTGCTGTTTCCGGAATTTCAGGAATTCCCGATAAATATCTTACAAAACCTACGATGGTAAAATATGTGGTATCTGATTTGGTTGAGGTTCCGGAAGTTACTGCTAAAACCGAAAAAGGAGATCCTGCCACAATAGTAACTAGTGATGATAAAAAAAGCTGTGTTGTTAAATTTGGCAGCACACAGAATCCGGATTACTACAAGGATGAGGCTCTTAAGTTGGCAAAACTGTATTCACAGTATGTAACTGCATGGGTAGGGAAAGATACAATACTTAAAAATGTATTAGAAGATTCCCCTATAAGAGAAGGTTTGGCAAGTATACAGACAGGTTTTTATACAGACCATAAAAAAGATTATTTTACCGATGAAAAGGTCGAAAATTTACAGATATACAGTGATAATTGTTTTTCGTGCGATATTTCATATACTCAGTGGGTAGAGGATATCAGGAACAACCCAAGCTTTAAGAAAGCATTACCTTCTGCCTTTACTTTCTATTTTGTAAAAGTAGAGAATAAGTGGTACATTGCTGATTTGGTTATAAAGGATGCTCAATAAAACATTATCGACGACTGTCGAAAAACTGATGTAACAATTCTCCGGATTCTTTTTCGCAGATTCCGGGGAATATTTTTATATTTTCAGAAAGTATTTCGTGGCACCTTGGTTTTTCCTGACGGTGGGCACCATATACAACTGTGGAAATGCGGGCATCTCGGATGGCACCGGAGCACATAGGGCAGGGCTCTAAAGTTACAAACAATGTGCAATCTGTAAGTCTCCAGTCGCCAATTTTTGTTGCTGCTTCTTTAAGTGCTTTTATTTCTGCATGACCGGTTATGTCATTATCCTGTTGACGTGTATTTGAGGCAGTGGCAATTAGCTCACCATCTTTATATATAGCACAGCCTACAGGTATATCAATATTTTCTTCAAGACATTTACGTGCTGCTTCCAGGGCAGGCTCCATTGCTTTAATAAAATCCATAAAAACTCCTTTTGCTACTGTTTGGTTGTAGCTGATACAACAATTATGCTATAATATATTAATTAAAGCAAGGAGTATTTTTATGATTAAGGTTAATACAAAAAGTGAAAATGAAAAATATAACTTAGAGGAGCTTTATGAGATTATAGAGATGCTCCGCTCACCGGAAGGTTGTCCTTGGGACAGAGAACAAACTCATAAGTCTTTAATTAAACCCATGATTGAAGAGGCTTATGAAGCTGTGGATGCAATTGAAAAGGAAAGTACGCCCAAACTTGTTGAGGAATTGGGAGATGTGCTTCTTCAGGTTATAATGCATAGCATTATTGCAGAAGAGAATAAAGAATTCACTTTTTCTGATGTAACTGATGGTTGTGCCAGAAAGATGCTTTTTCGCCATTCCCATGTTTTTGGTGATGTGGTGGCAGAAAATGCCGGTCAGGCTCTTGCTAACTGGGACGAAATGAAGCTGAAGGAAAAAGGTTTTACCTCTGTTTGGGAAGATATTAAGGATATTCCGGATGCTTTTCCGGCACTTCTTCGTGCATCAAAACGTGCTAAGAAACTGAGAAAAGCGGGAGAGGCTGATGGCAACATAAATGAGAATATTTTACCGGATATAGATTATAGCGATGAAAAGCAAGTGGCTACACTCCTTTACAGTATTTGTGCCAAGGCAGAAAAAGAAGGAGTAGACCCTGAAACAGCACTTCTTAAGGAGACTTTGTAATGAGACTGGATAAATTTTTAAAAGTATCCCGTGTAATTAAAAGGCGAACTGTGGCTAATGAAGCTTGTGACAATGGTCGTGTGAGCATTAACGGAAGACCTGCCAAGGCTGGAACTCAGGTAAAGCCAGGGGACGTGGTAACGGTAGAATTTGCCGGCGGTAGCACCAAGTTTGAAATACTGGCTGTGGAAGAGAATGTAAAAAAGGCTAATGCAACAGAAATGTACAGGATTATCACATCTTTTGTACTGGCTGTTTTTATCGTATTTGGAACTATAGTCGGATTTACAGGTTGTAATAAAGAGGCTGAAACACGTCTTGGTTCATCTTATGTTATGACTGTAGGTGATACGAAAGTTTATGATGAACAGTTTTGCTATCTATTTTCCCAGACTGCTGAAAAAATAGCCGGTGTGGATTACACTCCTGATTGGCTCCGTGAAAATATGGATGATGTCATTGAAGCTGCCGAGAAATATGCTTTTGATGTGGCAGCTTTATATAATTCCGGAGTTGAAAGTGGTTTTGAGCTTACAGAAGAAGAATTGTATATGTTGAAGAACAAAATATCTGATACCCTTTTATACAATCTGGAAATAAATCAGAATAAGGATATAAAGACTAATGATGAAATGTGTTTGTATCTTACAGGAATGAATGTGCAGGAATATGTACGATTTGCTGTTTTTACGGAAACAGCAGATAAGTATGCTGAACATCTATCTGCTGATTATGCGCCTTCAGAGCAGGAACAAATGGACTATTATACAAACAACAAAGAGAATTTTAAGGCATGTAATATTGGTATGATATATATATCTGAAAAATCCAAAGCTGAGGAAGCTTTTAATTTGCTTAAAAATGAAATTTATCCTTTTGACATAGTTGCAAAAGGATGGTCAGAGGATGAGGCGGTTCTTGATAATAGCGGAGTTATTACTGTTACGAAAACGACAGACAATCTTCCTGCCAAGGTGGTAAAATGGGTATTTTCTCAGGAAAGTTCAACGGATTCTTATGAAATGATTCACGTGGAAAATTTGGGTTGGTATATTCTTAAATTCAATGAAGTTCTCGCCTATGAAAATTGTGAGGAGTTAAAGAAGGAAGTTTTTGAAACTATGAAGGAAGAAATGATCTCTGACAAAATTGATGTTTACGAATACGATTTTGACAGAGATAAGGCTTCAAAAGCTGTTGACGCATTTTTGGAGGACAGAAAGATATGAATAAGAAATGTGTTTTGTCCCTGATGATTTTAATTTGTGTAATATCTGCCATTTTACCGGGATGTAGAAAAAATGTAAATACGGTTATTGGTATTCCTGAGGAGGAAAGTTATCTGAATTCATTTACTTATGAGGCTGTTTCTGAAGATATTTACGGATATATGGGAACGCATCCTTTGTATTGTTATCAGTTAATCTGTTGTTATTCTGCTGTTGTGGATGAGTTTATAAAAGCACAGCCTGACTATGATGACAAAATGTCTATAGAGGAATTTATCAAGTATCGGGAGGCTTTACTTACTGATGCAAACAGAAAAGCTCTTAAAGAAAAAGCTATCAGAAAATTTGAAGATGTGATGGCCATGTATATAAGGAGCGAAGATAAAAAGAAACTTATAAATGATACCAGAAAGAAAGCAATAGAGAACCAGTGGAAGAGATATGCTGCTGAATATTATATAGCTCTTAAGGATATTTATCCTGAGATAACTTCTCCTGATGAGGCGATGAGGTTTATGACAGGATGCAATGTTATGGAAGTTATTTCATATATGCAGCTTCAGGCCAGTGCCTCTAACATGTTGGCAACAGAGTCCTATGAAATGAAATGTACTAATAATGATATTGAGAATTACTATAACCAGCATATTAATGAGTTCAGAAGAGTTGAGGTAAGGACTGTGTATTTTACCGAAAAATCAGTTGCTGAATCTGTGCTACAACTTATGAAAAAACGTCCTCAGGATGTTGATAATCTGGCTAAAGCTTACAATGAGAATCCGGAATTGGCAAAGACAAACGGTCTTGTGGAAGTTAATTCTGACTGCACTTTGGTTCCTGAGGAGGTTAAAAAGTGGGCTTATGGTCAGACCGAGGCTACACTCTTTGAGAAAACCGGAAATATTGAACTGATTGAAAGTAGTAATGGTTGGTATGTGGTTTTATGTAACGGTATTTCTGAGTTCAGTGATGTTAAAGGCAATGAGATTTACAGGGAAGTGGCAGAAGCATATAAAGCTGTTTATCTGGAGGGGCGAATTGCATGGCTTAAGGGATTTGGTGCTTTCACTGTAAATAATATGGATTACAATAAGGCAAATATTGTTCTTGATAATGTTATGTAATTTTAATTTTGGGTTGGTTCTGATGATGTGAACCAACCCTTTTCTTAATGTTCTAACTGCCTGCCAAGTACTCCGGCAGCAGCCTGGGTAAGTTTCTTTTCTACTTCACCCATGTTTGTTTTTGAATCTTCTGACAGAATTATTACTGAACCCACTGCATCACCGTGGGCAAGAATAGGGGTGATGACCTGAGAACTGTAACTTTTCTGGTCGTCTTCTGTGATTGGAATCATGTTTCTGTTTCCGGTATCTGCTAAGACTGTACTTCTGTCTTCCATTATATTTTCCAGCTGCTTGCTTATACGGCGGGACATATAGTCTTTTCTTAAGGTACCGGCTACAGCTATTACTGCATCTCTGTCAGTGATACAGGTCGGATGACCGCAAGCTTTGGACAAGCTTTCTGCATAGCCTGTTGCAAAATCTGTAAGATCTCCCATTACGGAATATTTTCTTAGTATTATTCCGCCATCTTCTCCTGTGTAGATTTCAAGCGGATCTCCTTCACGGATGTGGAGGGTTCTTCTGATTTCTTTTGGGATAACTACGCGACCTAAGTCGTCGATGCGGCGAACAATTCCTGTTGCTTTCATATATAAAAACTCCTTTTCACTATTTAATGGTGTGGAGTTAGTATGTGGAATATTGCCATTATTATACTCATTTGACACGATTCTCAGGATTTCTTTAACGGTTTGTGTGAGATCTTCTTCACGCCACATTCGGTTTATAGTGCATCCAAATTGTTTGATCTCAAAGTCACTTCTTCGATTTTGGATTTGCTGTATTGGAACATCATACATTTTGGAAATGAATGCATCAGAAGCTTTCTCAAAAAGTGTTTCTAATTGGCTTTGGCTCATTCTGAAAAAATCTGCCGGAAAATTAGAAATCGTCACATGATGAAAGCCTCGTTTTTTCAATTCATCTTTAATCCATTTTCCTTTTTTTCTGAATAATCATAGTATTCTTCTTTATACATAGTCTATCCTGCCTTTATTTGCCCCTTCATAATATAAACACAACTGAAAAATTCAAAATATAGTCGCTTTTTAAAAAAATTTTCAAATTATATTTTTCCACGTTAACAATTATATATGCTTCATATCTCAATGTCATCGGCAAAGAATCGTCTTTTTATAGGCAAAATATAGGCACAAAATAGGCAAGATATAGGTATAACGAAAGGCACCGCTATATGAGCGATGCCTTTGCTGTGTGTTTTGCAAGATATATCTCTATATTAACTTGCTTTAAATTCGCCCGATTCGGAACCAACTGTTAGCGTATAGCTTTCTCCTTTTTTGATATTGGGACTTGAGAGAATCACAACTGCGAAGTTAAGCTCGGGTGAATGTTCAATAATTGTTTTTCCACTTTTATCTTTTAATACAATCTTTGTGCCTGCGCTTTGATTACCAACGCTTATGGCAACCACACCTTGCTCGGAATCGCTAAAGGATTGAGCCATACCCTGAGCACCTGTTCCTATAAAGGTTCCTCCTGTAATAATACCACTCTTATCATAGTCAAGCGTTGCGGTATCACCTTGTGTGGGACCGACAACTGTTGTGTGTCCTCCCGAAATCTCCAAAGTGCCGTTGGCGTCCAAACCGTCACCGGAAGAATTGATATAGAGCGTACCACCCGATATTTTAATGCTGCCATTGGAGTTGGCTGACATACCTCCACCGTGACCTCCGCCACCAGGTTTGCCGCCACCCATACCACCGGGGCCTCCGCCGAACATTCCGTCACGGCCACCTTCGTTACCGCTTTGGTCGGTGCCGCCTGCAGCGTTCAGTCCGTCGTCACTCGCCTTAAGTTTAATATCTCCACCTTGCACGTCTATGTGCAGAGCCTCAAGGCCTTCATAACTCTCGCTAATATCAATATTGCCGGCAGTAACGGTCAATGTATCTTCGGCGTGAATAGCATCGTCACCCGATGCAATGATAAAAGTTCCGCCGTTAATGATAACCGAAACATCCGAGTGTACCGAATCATCTGCCGAGTTGATGGTAATTTTACCTCCCGAAATCAGCAGACTGTTTGTGGCTTTGAGTCCCTTCATACTTGTGCTGCTTTCATCGGTTGTGGTGGTTGAACTTTGTGAGCCGCTCGGTCGCATTTCACCGGGTCTGCCACCGCCATGTCCTCCACCCATGAAACCGCCAAAGTTATCTGAATGTTCCTTACTTCCGTTTTCACTACCACCACCAACAAGAAGATCTATCGTACCGTCTGCTATCTGCATATAAGCACCGGCGGCTATGCCATCGCCTTCAGCTTCTGCTTTAATCGTTCCACCCCCGATATAAATAAAACCAAGGGAGGTATCATCGGTATTCTCGGCGTGTATGGCATCCTTGCCGGCATCAATGTTAAGTGTTGCATTTGCAATTCTTACACTGTCGTTGGCATCTAAACCGTGAGAAGCGGAATTGACTGTATAGGTTCCGCCGGTTAACACAAGGTCATCTTTGCAGACAATGCCGTGGGCTGCAGGAGAAGTAACCGTCAAAGAACCTGTTCCGTTGAGTGTCAAATCTTGCTTTGAAAATACAGCGGCATCGATATTATTATCGTCAATAGCAGTAAAAGTTCCACCATTGGCAAGTGTGTTAGTGGTTCCATCGGCAAGAGTTAAGAACACCTTATCGGCTTCAAGGATATAGAGCGCCGCCGAGGTTTTGCTTGTAATATTGGCACCGTTCAGAACGATTTGCAGTTTCGCCGTATCGGGTGCATCGACAATCAGCATACCGTCAGTCAGCTCACCTGAAACAATATAGGTCGCTTCTTCGGTGATAGTAATTTTTGAACCGGATATCTTAACGCTATTCGAACTTGATGTAGCCGCCCCACCGTTCAGTTTGATGTTAACTGCCTTGCTCTCATCATAGTCGGTTTTATTATCTCGCTCGGTAAACATATCCGCATCAGTTTTTGAAAAATCGACCTCTACGGGGGCAGCGTCGGATGATGTACCATCTTGATTTTCACTCGGCGTATCATTCTTATCGTTTCCGCAACCCGCAAGAAGCGAAAGCATCAATGTTAAAATCAGTAAAACAGATAATATCTTCTTCATAAAATCACCCATTACAATTCTGTGCCGACTGTTTCCTGTTTAGACACCGCAATTTCAAGATTTCCATTACGGCAACGGATTTTATCGATCATCTCTTTTTCACGGGTAACGTCACGGAGCATTACGTTGTATGTAAGCTTGAACATACTTCCCATATTCGTACTCTTAACACGGACAAGGTCGTGAGTGGTTGTAAACTCAGCGAAGATATCATCAAAAATGCCTGAATAATCCAAGTCTTCGGGAATAGTGATGGTAAAGGTCTTAAAGGTGGCTGCGTTTTTCTTTGTTCCAAAATCCAAGCGGTTATAAAGTACAAACATAATACACATAACCGCCGTGAACAGCAACGCAAATCCAAGGTATCCCATACCTGCTATAAGACCTGCACCCATAGCTAAAAACAAGGTGCAGATTTCCTTTGCCGTGCCGGGAACAGAGCGAAAACGCACAAGGCTAAATGCACCTGCCACCGCAACACCTGTTCCTACGTTACCGTTTACCATCATAATAACAACGCAAACTACCGCAGGGAGCAAAGCCAATGTTACAACAAAGCTTTTGGTATATCGTGTGCGATACATATAGGCAAACGCCATTAAAATACCGATAACGAGAGATGCGCCAAGGCAGAGTAAAAAGTCGGTCACGCTGATGACCGCCGTTAAATCTGTATCAAATAATCCTTTAAATAAATTTTCAAGCATTTGTAGTTACCTCCAACATATTATATGAATTAATTTTATGGGTTTGAGGGAAAATCAGCGTTCTGTACACCGTTCCGTATTTTGAAAAGGATGTTTTATATATCTTTTCTTTTGATAGCACTTCAGTCATCCAAAGAGGAATACCGCCACTGCATTTAATTTCCATCAGCACTTTGCCTTCGGGTAAAATCGGTGTCCCGTAGGTATCGGATTGCAAAGACAGATCATCTTGTCTGCAAAGTATATTATCATCAAAAGTTACACGGAAGTCGCTGCCGTCCTTCGCATAATATGCCTCACGCTCATAGGAAAGGAATACCGTAGGATGAAGTGTGCCGTAAAGTTCCATAAAATAATCAATTTCATTTGATATTTGCGTATGCTTATCGGTATGCTTTTCTCCTGACAGCCATTTCATTGCTTCGTTTTCCGGCAAGTGTATTCTTCGCTTATATACCACGTGTTTAAATTTCTTTTTCAGTTCCACAAAAACGATACTATCGGCATCGGCTTTGCTATAACTTCGTATGCGCAGCTTTTCCTTATATGTCGGTTTTTCAATGGAACGGCGAATTAATAGATAAGTGTCCGTATCAAAATAAAGGTTGCGAATGGTGGTTCTTCCGTATTTATCAAGCTTCATATACGGTGTCATCGCTGCAAGGACTCGTTCCTTTTGCTCGGTTGTGAGCATATATTTCAGTTCATATCTCTTAAATACGGTTTGAAACGCCATAAAAAACCTCCTGTACTTAAGTTACACTCATTGTACAGGAGGAAGATTGAAGTTTTATTGAATTTATTTAATTTTTTAGAGTGTGGGGATCTGCACCCTGAATTCTACGAATCCATCAAAGCAGTGCACCGCGATATTACCTTTGTGTGAGGTGGTAATTGCTTTAGCAATAGCAAGTCCGAGACCGTAATGCTTGTCCTCACCGTTACGGGCGGTATCCACACGATAAAAACGCTCAAAGATTTTTTCGCGCTGTTCTACGGGAATTTCATCCCCTTTATTTATTACCGAGAGCTTTGCATACCCGTGTTCCTTAGTCAAGGTTAGCCATACTTCGCCCTGTTCTTTGCTGTGGCGGATAGCGTTATCAAGTAAAATGGACACAATCTGTTTAAGCTGCGTGCTGTTACCAATCACACTAATATTTTCTGCAATATTATTATTTAAGTTAAGTCCTTTTTCAAAGGCAACACTTTCAAATGGGAGCGCTTCACCGGCTACAAGACGGCTGAAATCAATATGTTCCATTTGTGGTGTTACATTCTCTGTTCGGGCAAGATCAAGAAGCTGTCCTACAAGCATTCCCATACGCTCGTTTTCATACTGAATGTTTTGAAGCCATTGGTTGTCGCCAATCTCACGGGACAAGAGTTCTGCGTTTGCACTTACCACCGATACCGGTGTTTTCAGTTCGTGACCTGCATCGGATATAAACTGCTTCTGCTTTTGATAGTTTTCTTCAAGAGGATTTACAATTTTTCTTGCAAGGAATACCGACAGGAAGAAAAACAACACCAACGCAACGCCGCCAAAGATAAGTGTATATCGGAACAAGGTCATTGCGCTCTCGTTAACAACTGTATTATCCATAAAGGCGACAAGGGTATATCCGCCTTTATCTGCTTTGTAAAAAGCAAGGTTGTGTTCGGTACCGATACTTTTGTTGTCTTTAATGATGTTTTTAGCCAAATTCAATAAGTCGTCATTGGTATGTACCGTCGGCGGTTCGTTCTTTATCTCAAGAATGTCACCGTCATAGGAAACAGCAACTGTGTAAAAGGTGGATAACTGAAACATTGGTGACTGCGGATCAAATCCGGGGTTGAAACCGTGATTACCGTCAGGTCTTGGTCTATTGGGTGGCATCATTTCTCCAAACGAATTTGGAAGTGAATACATTTCAGCGTGTGCCTGAAGCATCTGTTCATTTTGTTTTTTCATTTCAAAATAACTTGATGCATAAATCACACCAAGTGTTCCAACCCACAAAAGCACCAGTATAGACATAATAGCAGCAACGATTTTTCTGCGAGACTTTTTAAACATCGTCACACCTCAATTCATATCCGATACCACGTACGGCTTTTATCTCCACCTTTGCACCGACAAAAGTCAATTTTTTGCGAGTAAATGACATATATACTTCCACATTATTGTATTCTGTTTCACTATCAAATCCCCAAATTTTAACTGCAAGTTGCTCACGGGTAAGGATTTGATCACTGTTTGCAATTAAGTATTCAAGGATTCGGTATTCCTTTTCGCTGAGTCGAACACTCTGACCATTAGTAGCGCAAGATAATGTGAGAGTGCTTGTATCAAGAGTAATGTCGGCAAAAGAAAGAATGCCATCCGTCGTGCCGAGCGTTCGTCTACCGAGAGCACGGAGGCGTGCGAGTAATTCTTTAGTCATAAATGGCTTTGTTAAGTAATCGTCTGCGCCACTGTCAAGACCTTTAACCTTATCGTCAATCTCAGCTTTTGCGGTAAGCATCAATATTGGTGTTACAATTCCTTGGCTTCGAACATTCTTTGCAATCTCGTATCCATCCATCTCAGGGAGCATAACGTCCAAAATAACAATATCGTAAATATTGCTCTCTATGGCGGCCAAACCGTCAATGCCGTTAGAATAATGATCCACTTCGTATTTTTCAAGACGCAGGATTTCACATAGGGCCTCTGCCATTCTTTTTTCATCTTCAACGAGTAAAATCCTCATATGGACACCTCCAGATACAAGCATTATACCATAAAAGATTGAAAATTTATTGAAGAAATATGTATATAGAAAAAAGCCGTATGAGCTTTAATACCTATCCGGCTTTATGTAACAGTTTGAAAGTTCAATTTTGGCTGTTCAAACTAGTCGATTTCTGATGCATATTAGAATATATTCTGCCCCTTTCTTAAATCGCCGAAAACCTATTTGACTAGATTTTGTACAAATGGGGTTGGACAAAAATCAACAAAAAAAACAATGTTGATACGGCTTTATAGCTCTTGGTGTTATTATAACACGAGCCTCGATGCGGCGAACAATTCCTGTTGCTTTCATATATATCTATTATATCTATCTCCTTGTTTACAAATTATGATGTTAGTATTTGTGGTTTTAGCAGTTTTATACTATAATGTTAGGTAAAATTGGCGGAGGTATAAAACATGCTTATTAAAACAATAGTTGATAAAAATCATGAAGGTGCAGTTAATTTAGGGTGCTATGAAACAGAGACAGAAGAAGGTGTGTCTGTTAGTGTTGAATTATGGATCGCTGAAATCGATTATGATAACACTTTTGTTAAAAATATTGCTGAGGAAGCGTCCAAATGGTGTGTTCATACCACATATATTTACGATTACGAGAGTAGTACAGATGCCGGTAATGGACGTGATGATTATTTTAAGGAAGAAAACGATATGGAAATAAACATTGCTGATTGTATTGTAAAAGATGGTGAATTTTCAGGTGTTGTATGCAAAGCCTTCGAGAGAGAGAGTTTTGTGTTGGTAACCTACCCTAAAAAATGTATTGGTCATTCCGGCAATTATAGTGGAAAAGGATATCATTTTTACAGGACAATGGACTTTGAATTATTGAGGAAATAACAAAGTATAAAAGAGTAGTAAAAGGAATGAGACTTTGATGAGCAAGAATATTTTTGATGAACTCGAGTTTATAATTCGACGTGCTGATTTTGAAACAGCGGGACAGATAATAGAAGACTTAAAAAAGCAATATGATTCCGGTAGTGACGAATATGGTGAAATATGTTATTACGAACTTTTGACTCACTACAAAGCAACTGATATTTTTATGCTTAAGAATTATTTTGTTAGCAGGGGTATGCCTTCCTGTGAACTTTGTAATGCTGTTTTAAGATATTCAAATTCGGATCGTCAGAAAAAGGTTCATTCTCTTTTTATCAGAGCAGGTAAAATTCGTGGTATCTCTGATTATGCATCTTTGGGCGAAAGCTATCTTAAAGAAAAAGATTATATAAAAGCCATTGAGAATTTTAAAGTTGCCGGTGAAAACGAAAGAGTGGTTCAGATAGTTTTAAACTGTGCCGGGGCGGCCCTTAAAAAGAATAATTTTTCTGAGGCCATTCAATATTTAAATTATGCTTTATCTGATGACAAATGTTATGAGGAATATAAAAAGGTAAAAAATTATGAACAGGTTTTTGGAGAATTCCAGAAAGAAATCGGGGCCCCACAGAAGTATGCCGCCAAGGTTCTTAAAGAGGCAGATAGTGATAAATACAATGCATATATGAAGCTTTCAAACAGTTCAGGAGGGTATACTGAGGGTGTTTTGCATTTTATAGCTGTTTTAATTGCTTTAAGTGTAAGCGTTTTTATGTTTTTTGATCCAGACCTTGACCTACCTGCATTATATGTGATATGGGGTGTATGTGCATCAGTGGCATTACATAGAAAATACATGTGGGATTTTGGGATTATTAAAAGTATAGGTGGCACTTTTTTGCTTTGTGCAGCGCCTGCCATTATTACTGCGTTCGCTTACGAAGTATTAGATGCTAACGGACTTGGTGCACTGATTACGACTATAGTTACATTAATTGAATTTATACCAACATTAATACGTAATATTAAATATATGAAAAAATCAGGTGCCAATAAAAAGGCAGCTGCATTAAGAACCGGATTTGTTGAGCCAACACTTAAAAAAGCCCGCAGACAGATTATAGAAAAATATTCTGCACTTACAGATGTTCAGACAGCCACTTCATGGGCTAATAGAATTAAACTTTAAAAGTTATAATATTATGTATCCATTGACAACAAAACCTCCCGTTTGATATAATTTAGCTATCGATTTGACAAAATTATAACAAAATAAGGAGCGTGTTATTATGGCAACATCAAAAGTGGCTTATCTTGTAAAGCCTAAAATTGTTGACGGTGTTGAAGGAGAGGCTATCGTTGAGCTGAGAGACATCGAAATCCCAACACCGGGACCGGGTGAAATACTTGTAAAGGTTGAAGGTTGTGGTATCTGTGGTACAGACGTACACGAATATCGTTATAATCCTTTCGGCTACAAGGAAATCGTTCTCGGACACGAAGGAACAGGTGAAGTTGTAGCAATTGGTGAAGGTGTTACAGTTGACACAAAAGGTGATCCTATTAAAGTAGGGGACAAGGTTGTTACATCAGTACTTCTTTGTGGTGAGTGTGATTACTGTCGTCGTTACCCAGAAAAACCAAATCTTTGTGATGGTCTTGGCGTTTACGGTCTTATTGAAGATGACGAAGCACATCATAACAACGGATGGTTTGCAGAACATATTTTGGTTCGTAAAAACTCATCTATTTTTGTAGTAAATGGTATGACATTGGACGAAAGAATGCTTATTGAGCCTGCTTGTGTATGTGTTCACTCATGGAATCGTGCTAACTCTACAAACATCATTAATTTTGGTTCTACTGTATTGGTACAGGGTTGTGGCCCTATCGGCCTTATGCAGATTGCAGTTCTAAAGGCAGCAGGTGTTGTTAACATTATTGCTGTTGATGGTGTAGATACTCGTCTCAACCTTGCTAAAGAAATGGGTGCTACTGCTGTTATTAACTTCAGAGAACTTAAGACTATTGAAGAGAGAGTTGCTAAAGTTAAAGAGCTAACCCATGGTTTTGGTGCAGACTTTGTATTCCAGTGCACCGGAGTTCCTCAGGCGGCTGCAGATGCTTACAAGTATGTAAGAAGAGGCGGCGGTTACTGTGAAATGGGCTTCTTTGTAAATGCGGGAGAATGCACAATGAATCCTCACTTTGACCTTTGTAACAAAGAAATTACATTGGTTGGTTCCTGGGTATATGGTGCTAACGAATATATTGAAACTCTCGGATTCTTAAAGAAAGCTAAAGAAATGTCAATTCCTGTTGAAAAACTGGTGACACACCATTATCCTTTGGAACAGTATGTTGATGCTATGGAGAAGAATATTTCTCTTACAGGCGTTAAGATTGCTATCGTAATGGAATAAGCTATCAATAATAATGCAGCGGAATGATTTTATTCCGCTGTTTTATTATATTTTTGAATTTTACTTTTAAAAGTAAATGTGTTAGCATAGTTTTGTGCATAATAAAAGGAGATGTTTTTATGGCTAACAATGTACTTATCTTCGGTGATAGCTATTCAACTTTTGAGGGATATATTCCTGAAGGTTACGGAGCATATTATCCAACGGAAGAGAGTATTGAAACAAATGTCAGATATGTAGAAGAAACCTGGTGGCATCAGGTGATTTCAGAAATTGGCGGCTCATTGATTCTTAATAACAGTTGGTCAGGCTCAACAATAGGCCATACCGGATACAATGGACAGGACTGTTCAGGTTTTTCGTCTTTTATATTTAGATTCAGAGAACTTAAAGAAAAAGGATTTTTTACAGAGAATAAAATTGACACAGTGTTTGTGTTTGGTGGGACTAATGATAGTTGGTCAGATGCTCCTGTTGGTAAAATAAAACTTTCTGATTGGGTAGAAAAAGATTTGTTTTTTGTACTTCCTGCAGTGGCATATTTCTTACATGATGTAAAGAATACTTTGCCGGAAGCCAAAGTATATTGTCTTATAAACACGGAGTTAAAGCCGGAAATAATGGAAGGTATGGCAGGAATAGCAAAAGCTTCGGGAGTTACTCCAATCACTTTTAATAATATAGAAAAGTGTTGTGGTCATCCTACAGTACAGGGAATGATAGATATAAAGAATCAGGTTATGTCTGTAATAGAAGGTTAAATCTTGTTTTGTTGACAGATTATGGTAAAATATAGATTAGATATTTTCTTATATGAGGGGCTAAAGTTTAATGAAAAATGGCTTGTTTTTTGAAAATGAAGAATTGATTTACTACAAAGACGACAACCCTTATCATGCAGGTGTGATTAAGGTTGATGAGGATATATATTATATAGGTAAAAATGGCAGAGCCGTTAAAGGTATTCATGTAGTCCATGAATATATGAGTAATGACATTCTTAAAAGGGGTACATATAAGTTTGATGACAATTACAAACTTGTAAAGGATTGGTATGTGCCTGCAAAAAGAGTTGAGGACAACAAGAAAAAGAAAAAAATAAAAATAAACAAGTATACAGCTATAAATATAGTTATTATTATAATTTTTATCTTGATTCTGCTTGCTGTTATTGATTTTAAAATTCCAAATAAGGATTCATTTAAAGACGATGGTACATCTATAACTACAGGACAAACAAATATTATTTTGCCGGAATTTAGTGAAGAAGTTCAGTTAAGTTCGAAGCTTGCGGGTCAGTTATATGCAGGTGAAATCAGTGTTTCTGAAGCGATTACAGGGGGAAATCCTTACAGATCTTTTGTGTTTGAATATAAATTAAAGGACAAGGATGGACTTTTAATTTTAAGTGAACATCCGGATTATTCAGACAGTAAGGATATTGTCCTTTTTAAAGACCAGACTTCTGTCTCTATAGACAATTTGAAAACAAATCAGCAGTATTATTATATGGTGCATGTAGGGGAAGATTCCTATACAGGACAGTTTAAAACAGCTGAAGGAACCAGATATATTTACATGCCCGGTGTATATAATACACGTGATATTGGTGGTTACAAGACCCTTGATGGTAAGACAGTAAAACAGGGTATGATAATACGAGGCACAGAAATTGATGGCCTGGTAGAACCTACATATTATCTTGAAGAGTACGCTGTAAAAAGTGTTATGGAAGACTTCGGCTTTGTATGTGATTTTGATTTAAGAGCGGAAGGCATTTATTACGGAAACTATGAGTCAAGACTCGGTAAAAATGTGAAGCATAGTTTCTATACTTCACCTCAATACGGAGGAATTTTTAACGTAGCGTACAAAAATTCTCTTAAAAAGATTTTTACTGAACTTGCAGTAAAGGAAAATTATCCTATGTATTTGCATTGCACCTATGGGGCAGATCGTACAGGTACTATAGTATATTTATTGCAAGGTATACTTAATATGTCAGAGAAAGATATGATCAGGGAGTATCAGATGACGGGATTTTTCAGTACGAATTTTGCTACATCAGATTATATGAATGTTGTGAGTAAAAATTTAAATAATTTTTCCGGCAACACAATACAAGAAAAAATAGAGAGTTTTCTGATTGGTGAGATCGGAATAACAAAAGACCAGATACAAGCAATCAAAAATATACTGTTGGAAAATTGATTTTTATTTAAGTAAAAACAATGGTTTACATGAAAAACGTAAACCATTGTTTTTTGTAATAATTATACATATGTATTTGACAGATATATGGCAAATGAGTAATATAGACATGATATACAGAAATGATAAATTATGAGCATGAAACAAACTGTTTTCATGAGAGAAGGTATAGATTTGTACAAACTGTAGAGTTGTGCAAATTGATTTCAATGAAAGTAAAATAGAAAGCAGATGAGACTAGGATGAGCAACGATAATAAAGTTGTTAAATCAGGAATTTGGTATACAATATCTAATTTTTTAAGTAAAGGAATACTTTTTTTAGCCACACCTATATTCACAAGACTTCTTACGAAGGCAGAGTTTGGTACTTTTAGTACTTTTTCTTCCTGGCTTAATATATTTATGATTGTGATAACTCTTAATGTAGAAGCATCATTAATAAGTGCCAGATTTGATTTTGAGAAAAAATTAGATAAATATGTTTTTTCATCTCTTGCCCTTAGTACAACATCTACTTTAATTTTTGCTATTGTCTGCAATGTTTTTATGGGGCCTGTAAGTAGCTTCTTGGAGATTAAACCTTTATACATAAATTGTATTTTCGCGTACTTGCTCTTTTTCCCTGCACTACAATTATTTCAAACCCAGGAAAGGTATTTTTTTAGATACAAAACCTCTACAGCTCTTAGTTTGGCATCGTCCATAGGATCATGTCTTCTTTCTGTAGCTCTGGTATATACAGTAAGTAATAAGTTGTCAGGAAGAATTTTTGGACATATTCTTCCAACTGTAATTATAGGATTGTTCTTATATATATTAATTGCTGTAAGAGGAAGAAGCATTGATTTTCGTTTTTGGAAATACACATTGAAGGTGTGCCTTCCGTACATACCGCATCTTTTGTCTATGACAATATTGAAAGAAACAGATAGAATTATGATTACTAAATTCTGTGGAGAAGAAGAAACTGCTCTTTACAGTGTAGCCTATAGTGTGGCTATGATAGTAACACTTCTTATGAATGCCCTTAACGGAGCATTCAGCCCTTGGTTGGCCGAAAAACTTTCAAAAGAAGAATATTCAACAATAAGAAAATCATCAAAGCTTTACATAGGTTTGTTTGTGATTTTTGCCGTAGGTCTTTTATTACTTGCTCCGGAAGTGCTCTACATAATGGGTGGAGAAGCATATATGGAGGCTAAACCTATAATGATTCCGGTGGCTGTAGGGTGTATGTGTCAGTTCCTTTACACACTCTTTGTTAATGTAGAACAATTTTACAAGAAAACTGTTGGTATGGCCATTGCCAGTGTTTCAGCAGCAGTCCTAAATTATCTGTTGAACTTATGGTTAATTCCTAGGTTTGGCTATATAGCGGCAGCGTATACAACATTAGCAGGATATCTATGGCTACTTGTAATACATATGTTGCTTGTCAGAAAAATTAAGAAACAACATGTATACAGCTATAAGTTTGTACTTCTTGTATTAGCCGGCATGGGTCTTTTGGCAGTGTGTGCAGCTTTATTGTATACAAATAATATAATCAGGTATACATTTATTCTTGTATATATGGTATTATTAATAGTAGTAGCTTGGAAAAACAAATCCAAACTTATTGGTTTTATAAAAAAGTGAGGTAAAAATGAAAAAAATATTAGACAAAGTATTATCTCCGCAATTGTTTGCTATATGTTATTTGCCTTGGTTGGCAATAAATATGGCTTCGGTAATAAACATTTTAAGTTTTACAAGAATTATTCTCGCAATGTTTGCCGCATGGGCAGTAGCTGTTTGCGTGAAACAGTTTGTTTTCAGCGGAAAGAAACCATGGACAGATAAATTTATAGCAATTCTTATGTTCTTTCTGGGAGCCTGCCTTATATCACAGGTGGTACAGTTTGAATATGGCGGATTTGATATGATTGGCAAACTTATGTACTTTGCCATATGTTTGCTTGTGCTTTATAGTCAATATCAGTCTGATTCCGCAGGATATATTAAACTTTTTGGTATAGTGTCAAGAGTTTTAGGTGTTGTAATAGGATTAATGATGCTTGTTTCAGACTGGATGTTTGTAACAATATACAGCGGTACATTGGTTGGAAGATCCGGGGCAACTGTTAAAGTTGGGTTTTGCGAAAATAGATTGTACGGAATTTTTACCAGTCCTAATGTTGGTGGGCTTTTTGCATTAATTCTTATTTGGTGTAGCTTTTTTATTCTTATTAAAGCTAAGTCAATGTGGTGTCCTCTGCTGTGGAGAATATTTGCTTGCATACAGATTTTTGCCGGTGTTATGTACATTTCAGTAGGACTTTCAAGAGGTACTTATGTTTCAGGTATTGCAATGATTGTAACATATCTTATTATAAAGACTCCCCATATGAAAGAAAGGGTTCTTTCTGCATGGAAGCAGATTGCCATAAGAATTCTCTGTGTTGCTGTAACTATAGTTTTATGTGTAGGTATTGTTAAAGCGGTGAATTGGTCTGCCTGTAAAGTTATGGTATGGAATTATGAAAACCATTTAAGTTCATCAGAACTTACAGAGGAGGAAAAAGCGGAACAGGAAGCCATTATTGAAAATGCTCTTAAAGGCTCGGAAGGTCGTGTAGAATCTAACAGAGAAGATATTGACATTACAAATAAAAGAGCAAGTATATGGACAAGTCATCTTAAATTATTAAAAGGTAAGCATCTTATTATTGGTGTAAATCATCCACATAAATATCTTGAGAAGAATCTGGCTCAGGGTATGGATTTTACTGATGAACAGCTGAGATTTATAAGATATGCAGGAGGAAATCTTCATAACGGATATATACAGATACTGACAAACGGAGGAATTTTGGCGTTTCTTCCTATGTTAGCTTTCCTTGGTATCTGTGTTGTGAAAGCTTTGCAGTATTTATTTAAAGCTCGTTTTTCAAAGAAGCTTTCTGTGGATACGGATTCCTACCTTGTTTTCAGTGTAACACTTCCAATGGTAATAGCTGTACTGGTAGATAATGTGTTTGAAACAAATTTTGTACTTATGGGTGCCAATTTCATACAAGCATTTTTCTGGTTTGTAGCTGGTGCTTGTGTAATGAGCATGATTGAGGGAGTAAAAAACAAATGATAGGTTACTTGTGTGCAACTCCTTTTCATATAACTGCGGCTATTACCATGCAAAGCGGAATGTTTGCAGGTAAAAAGTCTACTCTTATAGTTATGGATCACTTTGATGTGGATATGGAACTGATAAACAGGATTAAGGAAACAGGTGTTTTTGACAGTGTCTTATTATTCCATAGTAACAATAAAACCAAGCTGAATAAAATAAAAAGGCTTGTAAATGTTTTTGCCCCGTCAGAACTTATAAAAAATATTGCAAATAAGACAAAATATACTCATTTTGTCTGTTTTGCATTGGATTTTCTTAACCTTGCCTATATAATGAAAAGATACGAAAAAAGAGGTATAAATTGTGAGTTCTCTTTTGGTGATGATGGTATTGGTACGTATATAAGAGAAGGCATTTACAAGCCAAAAGATACAGTTGTTAAACTTATGAAAATATCAGGCCGTAGCGGTTATACAGATAAAATTACCAGATTATATACATATAAGCCTGATTTTATGGTAACCAACAGAAGTTATGATATTTTACCGATTGAACAAAGCGAGAGTGCTTGTGTGAAACGTAGAAATGCTGTCCTTAATATCTGGCCTTTAAACCAGGATATAGATATAGATGGTAAAATACTGTATTTCGAGCAACCGAATGAAGCAGATAAAGATAATGAGGATCAAGGCATTGAACAGCAAGCTTTGAGCATGGCTGCAGAAATGTTGGATTCACATACTGTTGTTAAAATGCACCCTCGTTCAACAGCAGAGTCTGTGTGGCAAAAATTTGGTGTGTTAAAAACAAAGATGCCTTATGAAGTGATGCTATTACAAAAACAATGTGCTCCTAAGCTTATGATGACAGTGAATTCTACAGCTTTGTTTTCAACTTATTTGTTTGATGATTTACCTGCAGCTACCTGTGCATCAGTTCTACTGTATAAAATAATGATACATAAAAATGAGACTCTTAACAGTGCTATGAGTAAATTATGTGATGTAGTAAATAAATCGCAGGAGAACGTTAAAATATATAATCCGGAGACGATGGATGAGTTAAGGGGGATATTACAGTGAAAAATATTGCTATTATAACTGCCAGAGGCGGTTCAAAGAGAATACCTAAAAAGAACATAAAGGAATTTTGTGGCAAACCAATTATTGCTTACTCTATAGAAGCAGCAATTAACAGCGGAATATTTGATGAAGTTATGGTTTCTACAGATAGCGAAGAAATTGCAGAGGTTGCTAAAAAGTACGGAGCAAAAGTTCCTTTTTTGAGAAGTGAAGCTACCAGCAACGACTTTGCTACCACGAGAGATGTTCTTATTGAAGTACTGGATGAGTATAAAAAAAGAGGTCAGGAATTTGGTATTATGACCTGCATTTATCCGACAGCTCCTTTTGTAACTGCAGCAAAACTTAAAAATGCAGTAGAGCTGTTAATGGACAGCGATGCAGACTCTCTCATGCCCGTGGTTGCTTATGGGTTCCCGCCACAAAGAGCAATGGTTGTAAGAGATGGTTTCCTTGAATATCAGTATCCCGAACACAAAAACACTCGCAGCCAGGATTTAGAACCTATTTATCATGACTGTGGTCAGTTCTATGTATATAAAACTGATGTTTTTACAGGAAAAGTACAGGGTTCAGGCAAACAGATCCCTTTGAATATGCCTGAAGAAGAAACTCAGGATATTGACAATATGTCCGACTGGGTAATAGCAGAAATAAAATATCAGAGGTTTATAGAGAATAAATAATGAATAACTCTTTTTACAGGACAAAAGAATATTGGGTAGATAATTTTATCCGTTTTCTTCTTGACGGTAAAAGGGAGATAACTGCTGATGAAATAGAGACCAGAAAAGAGGTCTTGGGTCTAAAGTGGCTGAAGGGACCTTTTGTGGTTGCTATGATTGCTCCTGAATATTCAGGGGTAAAACACACAGAGAAAGATAGCAATTTCGGTAAAATAGAAGAATATGTATCTGAAGCACTTAAGAAACATTTTACCGGATATTATTGTTTAACTAACAGCTACAACAATATATCCGTGCTTATGTGTATGGATGGTGCGAAAGTGAAACCGGAGCTGACTTCGTTTTTTATTGAACTTAAAGAAAAGCTTACAGATAAATTCGGCCTGGAAGTATATATAGGTATAGGTAGTGTGGCGGAAAATTATAAGGATATTGTAGTTTCTGCTTCTGATGCCATGGAAATGCTCAGTTTCAAGTATCAGTATGCCGACAGTGGGGTAATCAATATTGCTACAATGGTTCAGTTCCAGTACAACATGAGCCGTGGTAACGGAATTGAATTTGATCGTGTTATAGGATGTTTTATTGACGGAAATCTTGGTAAAATGGAGATTCGTCTTAATGAATTGGTTGAAACAGTAAGACACAGAGCCAATGTATCAAAAACCAGTATTAGAAGAACTTTGGTTGAAGTAACGGTACAGATTTTACACACAGCTTCCAATGCCAATGTTGATGTGGACAAGGTGCTTAACAATACGGATCCATATAATTGGATAATGAAACAGAATCATACAGAGGTTATTACTGAGTGGATAATGAAATTAAGCTCAGAACTGTTAAATCTTATAAACAACCGCAGAGAAAATGAAGAAAAACATGTAATACAGCAAGCAAAGCAGTTTATAGAAGAAAATCTTGCAAGGGTTGACCTGGGACTTTCTCAGATAAGCAAAGAGGTAAATCTTTCAGACACATATTTCAGCCAGCTTTTTAAGAATGAGGTTGGGATGGGAGTAAATGCATATATTACACAGAACCGTATTGCAAGAGCTCAGATTTTGCTTAAAGAAACGGAACTTACTGCTGCGGATATTTCCAAACAGATAGGTTTCATGTCCCCGGGATATTTTGGACAGGTATTCAGAAAGGTAACAGGCATAACACCTCAGGAATACAGAAGAAATTCCTAAAAAAATACTATAACCATAAAAAATTAACATTGAAACAGTAAAAAAAACAATTAGAATTAATAGGGTAATCAGTTAAAGGAGGCAGACACATGAATCACATGTGGGAAAAAGTCACAAATGGCGAAGTGTACACAATAGCTGAAATGTCAGGCAACCATGCAGGCAAGCTTGAAAATGCTTTAGCAATAGTTAGGGCAGCTAAGGAAGCCGGTGCGGATTGCTTAAAAATTCAGACATATACAGCAGATACTATTACATTGGACAGTGACAACGAATGCTTCTTCATTCACGGAGGAACATGGGACGGATACAGACTGTATGAACTTTACCAGGATGCAGGAACACCTCTTGAATGGAACAAGATTATAAAAGAGGAATGTGAAAAGGTGGGCATTGATTTTCTTTCAACTCCTTTTGACACAACAGCAGTTGATTTGTTGGAAGAAATCGGTACTGAGATATATAAGATAGCATCTCCTGAACTTATTGACATTCCTTTAATTGAATATGTGGCTTCAAAAGGAAAGCCTATGCTCATTTCCTGCGGAATGGGTAGTGAAGAAGAAATAAGAGAAGCGGTTGATGCGTGCCATCGTATGGGAAACGACAGAGTTATTCTTCTTAAGTGTTGCAGTGATTATCCTGCTCAGTATGATGAAATGAATCTTAATGCAATTCCTGATATGCAAAAGAAATTTGGTGTAAAAGTTGGTTTGTCAGATCATTCCATGGGAAGCCTTGCTGATGTGGTGGCAGTTGCTTTAGGTGGCTGTGTAATCGAAAAACATATGTGCTTAAGCCGCGAAATTGAAAATCCTGACAGTTCATTCTCTATGGAACCACAGGAGTTTGCTAAGATGGTTGAAGATGTAAAGAATGCAAGCAAAACTCTGGGTCAGGCTCAGTACAAATTATCTGAGGGCGAACAGAGAAGCAGACTTTTCAGAAAGTCCATATTTATTGCAGAAGATGTGGAAGAAGGAACAGTGCTTGATGAAAAAAACTTAAGGGTTGTAAGACCGAGTAACGGACTTCATCCAAGATACTATAAAGAGCTTTTAGGTAAAAAAGTAACTCGTAAGCTTACAAAGGGAACTCCCTTTGAGTGGAACATGATAGAAACAAAAAATTGATTAAAAACAAGGAGAGAACATCATGAAGAAAATTTTAGCTTTATTATTATGTCTGGTAATGTGTGTATGTGCTTTTGCAGGTTGCGGTGAAAACACAGACTCAGATAAGCCTACTGTATTGACATTAGGTCTTGAACAGGATATTGATAACTTTGATCCTTTCACAAACCAGCAGAACCCATTTGTAAGAATTATTAATTTTAACTGCTATGAAACACTTTTCCATTACAACGAAGATATGGAATTGGTAATGGACTTAGCGACGGAGTACAAAAAAGTCGATGATACAACTTATACTTTCAAATTAAGAGAAGGTGTTAAGTTCCATAATGGTGAAGCTTTTACAGCCGATGACGTTATTTATACAATTAATACAATCAAAGACGAAGCTACAGGCGCTTGGAGAAACAGCCAGTATGCAAATGTTGCTGAGATGAAGGCTATTGACTCTCTCAATCTTGAAATTAAGTTGGCAGCTCCTCAGGCAGGCTTTATTGATAACTTAGCTTACACAGCTATCGTATCAAAGAGCACAACTCCTAAGGATTTAACAACAAAGCCTGTTGGTACAGGTGCTTTCAAGTTTGTAAGCTGGACTCCAAACGACAGCATTAAGTTTGAAAAGTTTGATGAGTACTGGGAAGCTGATAAAGTAAATGCAGAAGAACTTATCATGAAAGTTATTCCTGACGCAACAGTAGCTGTAACAAGCTTACAGTCCGGTACAGTTCAGTTCTTGGGTAGCGTTGATATTGAATCTGCTAATACAATTGCTAACGATAACAACCTGGTTCTTTTGGAATCAAAATATGCAAGTACAGTATATGAAGTTGAAATCGGTCGTCATAACAATCCTGCATTGGCAGATAAGGATGTAGTTAAAGCTATGTTCCTTGCTTTGGACAGAGAGACAGTTGCTAAAAATGTATTCAGCGGTAAGGCATCTGCTTCAAAGAGCCCATTCCCATCTGCAGCTAAATACTTTGCAGAAGTTGACACAGATGGTTACGATTTAGAAGAAGCAAAGAAGGTTCTTGCCGGAACAAAATACAAAGATGGTTTCTCATTTGAAGTATATGTTCTTAACAGTGATATGGCTTCACAGCAGACAATGATTATCTGGCAGGATGCTCTTAAAGAATTGGGTATCGAAATGAAGATTAACATTTGTGAAGTATCAGTTTGGTTGGATGCATACCTTAACAGAAGTTATGATATGATTGCTAACTACTACTCAATGGTAGGTACGGATCCTTCAACTTACTGCTCTGTTATTATGACAGCTTTGGCTGATTATCAGACAAAAGACCTTCCTGATCTTAACAAGCTGATTCTTGACAGCGCTAACGGTTCTGACGAAAAAGTTCGTGAAGATGGTTACAAAACAATTCAGGAGCAGATTGTTGAATATAGACCTGTTGCTTCTTATGTAGAATGCACAAACCTTAACGGTACATCAAAAGACCTGTCTGACATTACTGTAAATGCTATGGGTCATGCATTCTTGAAGTATGCAAGCTTTAAATAATTTAAAATAAGTTTACATTGGCTGTCCGGTGTTTTTTACCGGGCAGCCTTATCCCGTTTTCTAAAGGAGAGATTTCATGCGTTGGAGTTCAACGTTAAAATATATATGTAAAAGACTTCTTATGTCCATTGCCGTTCTGTTTATTGTGACGGTGATGATTTTTGTTATTGTAAGACTTTCTCCGGGAGATCCTGTGCAAAGCAGAATAGGACCTTACGGTGACTATTCAGAGGAAAATGTTGCCCGTATAGAAAAAGAACTGGGCCTTGATAAACCTATGGTTGTTCAGTACGGTATATGGCTTAAAGATTGTTTAAGCGGTAATTTGGGTGTTTCTCTTCGTAATGGTGCTTCAATAACAGAAATAGTATTTGATAAATTGGCTGTAAGTCTTGAACTTATAACGGTGGCGATTCTTTTGGCCATACTGATAGCCATACCTTTAGGTATTATATCAGGTATTAAATCAGGTAGTCCTATTGACCAGGCGGCCAGTGTGTTTTCCACCGGATTTCTGGCTATGCCGAGTTTTTGTACGGGACTTTTGTTAATAGTTGTATTTTCGGTAAAATTAAAAATTTTACCATCCAACGGATATGTACCATTTTTTGAAAATCCGGAAATGAATATTAAATATCTTATTTTACCGGCCCTTACATTAGGTCTCTACCTGATTGCAGTATTGACAAGGTTTGTCAGAAGCGAAACTATGGAAGTTGTATCTTCCAACTATGTGCGTACTGCAAGAGCTAAAGGTATGCCTTCAGGAATAGTAAATAAGAGCCACATACTTAAAAATATTTCCACCACATTAGTTACGGTAGTAGGTATCGAGTTTGCAACTTTGCTGGGTGGTACAGTTATTGTAGAGCAGCTTTTCGGATGGTCAGGATTAGGTTGGTATATATGCCAGTCGGTTTCAAACAGAGACTATCCTGCAGTACAGGGTTCAGTCCTTATTATTGCAGTTGCTTTTGTACTTATTAACTTGTTAATGGATATCCTGTATGTAATATTGGATCCTCGAATTGAATTGGAGTAAGCATGTTAAAGAAAACGAGAAAAATTAATTTTGTTACTATATTTGCCCTGGTAATACTGACAATAGTTATTGCCATGGTGCTGTTTCCTGCGCTATTTACCTCATATGACCCATTGAAAGTTGATATGACAAAGAAACTTTTAGCTCCTTGCGGGGAACATATTTTAGGCACTGACGAATACGGAAGAGATATTTTCTGCCGTATAGTTTACGGAGCAAGAAGCTCTGTATGTGTAGGTCTTGGTACAGCAATTCTTTCTGCCCTTATTGGAGTGCCTTTGGGATTGGTAGCCGGATACTACGGCGGTAAAGCTGATAATATTATTATGAGAATAATGGATGCTTTCCAGTCTTTCCCGTCTATACTTTTGGCTATACTTTTAAGTACAATTTTCGACACTTCCATATTGTCTTTGATTCTCACAATTTCCGCTGTAAGCTTCCCAAGATTTGCAAAGCTTGTTAGAGGAAATGTGCTGGTTATTAAGAAACAGGACTATGTGGCTGCTGCTAAAGTTGCCGGCGTAAGTAACAGTTATATAATGTTTAATACAATACTTAAAAACTGTATGTCTGTTGTAGTTATCCAGTTTTCAATGCTGACTGCTACAGCCATACTTATTGAAGCAGGAATGAGCTTTTTAGGCCTTGGTCTTGAGCCTCCGGCACCGGCATGGGGTTCAATGCTTTTCTATGCTAATAAATATGTAAATTCAAGCATTTCCTATGTGTTAAGCCCAACCTTTACAATATTCTTGGTGGTGCTTAGTATAAACCTTTTAGGTGATGCTTTAAGAGATATACTTGATCCTAAAAAGAAGAGCTGAGGATAAAATGAATATACTTGAGATTAAAAATTTAACTACTGAATTATCAGGTGACAGAGGTATAGTAAAGGCTGTTGACAATGTAAGTCTTACACTTAAAAAGGGTGAAATCCTTGGCCTTGTCGGAGAATCCGGCTGTGGTAAGAGTATGACTTCCATGTCTATAATGCAGCTGTTGCCTGAAAGACAGTCTAAAATAAGCGGTGAAATAATTTTTGACGGTAATAATTTACTGGATTTATCTAAAAAACAGATGAATGAAATTCGTGGAAATAAAATAGCCATGATATTTCAGGATGTGATGACATCATTGAATCCTTTAATGACAATAGGCCGCCAGATTATGGAACCTATGATGGTTCATAAGGGGATGAGTAAGGCGGAGGCAAGAACGGAAGCTATAAGACTTCTTGATGCTGTAGGAATCCCTATGCCTGAAAAACGTGTTGATGAATATCCTAACTCGTTATCAGGAGGTATGAGACAGAGAGTTATGATTGCAATTGCAATCTCATGTAAACCTAAAATTCTTATAGCAGATGAGCCAACAACTGCCCTTGATGTTACAATTCAGGCTCAGATATTGGAGCTTATGAAGAAAATAAGGGAAGAAAACGAAACTTCTATAATTATGATTTCTCACGATTTAGGCGTAATTTCTGAAATGTGTGACAGAGCAGCAATTATGTACTGTGGGAACATTGTAGAAGAAGGTACAATAGATCAGATATTTGAAAACCCTGTCCACCCTTATACAAAAGGTCTTCTTAAGAGTATTCCGTCTCTGGATAAGCAGGTGGATGAACTTTACAGTATTCCCGGCGTGGTTCCTAATCTTTATAACCTTCCTGTGGGATGTAAATTTGCTGACAGATGCCCTGAAGCTTGTGAAGAATGCAGCAAGGGAAGACCTGCGCGTTTTGAAGTGGAACCGGGTCATTATGTAAGTTGCAGAGGAGGAATAGTAAATGGATAAGACTCCGATTATTACATTAAAAGATGTTAAGGTTCACTTTCCGCAGTCTCAAGGATTCAAAAAGAAATTCTTGCGTGCTGTAGATGGTGTTTCATTCTCAATATATCAGGGTGAAACAGTAGGTCTTGTTGGTGAATCAGGTTGTGGAAAATCCACATTAGGTAAGGCGATTGTGGGCTTACTCAAACCAACAGCGGGACAGATATTTTACCATGATAATGACATTACAAAACTAAAAAAAGATGATTTTGTAAAATATCGTAAAAATGTCCAAATGATTTTCCAGGATCCTGCCGCTTCATTAAATCCCAGACTTAAAGTGTCTCAGATAGTAATGGAATCATTACTTAAAAATGTGGATATGTCAAAGCAGGAGAAAAAAGAATTGGTAAAAAAGATGATTAAGACTGTAGGTCTTTCTGATGATGCTCCTGATAAATATCCTCACGAATTTTCAGGCGGTCAGCAGCAACGTGTGGGAATCGCCAGAAGTTTAGTATTGAATCCTGAATTTATTGTATGTGATGAAGCAGTTTCAGCTTTGGATGTATCTGTTCAGGCTCAGATACTTAACCTCTTGTTACAACTCAAAAAAGATTATAATCTGACATATTTGTTTATATCCCACAATCTTTCAGTGGTAAAACACATGTGTGACAGAATCGTTGTAATGTATCTGGGTAAAATTGTTGAAATCGGCAGTCGGGACCAGGTTTTTGAAAATCCGTTACACCCATATACTAAAGCCCTTTTATCAGCTATTCCTGTAGCCGGAAAAAAGGAGAGGGAGAATCGTATTGTGTTAACAGGGGACCTTCCCAGTCCTACAGATGTTATTGAGGGATGTGCTTTCCACAACAGATGTTATGAGTGTTGTGAAGAGTGCAATGTAAAATGTCCGGAACTAAGAGAAGTCGAACCGGGTCATTTTGTAAGTTGTATTAAATAATAGGTATAAAAAAAACGGACTCAACTTTGTATGTTGGGTCCGTTTTGTGTATATACAATTTATTTTCTTTTCTTAAAGATTTTTGATCTGAATAATATTACATTCATAACCACAAAGAATGCTGTCAATAAAATTAGTGTAAGCACGGGATTTTTTGGTGCCAGCGTAGCCAGAATCATCATTGGAAAACCAAATACAATAGCGGGGAAATTCTGATAAACCATATTGTCTGCAGCAGGGGTTTTAAAGTCAGGGTCAATTTCTCTTAAAAGGATAGTTCCTGTACTTGCAGTTCCTGTAAGCATACCATACATCATAAGGAACTGCTCTTCTTTGTAGTCTTTAAATAATGTATTTACTACTATTCTGTTGTATACGTATGAAATAATCAGACCTACAACACCTAATATGGAAATGACACCCCAGTAATTTTCCAGGAGACCGAGACGAATAGCTGCAATGCCTGCTACAACCATGATGTCGAAAAAGAAGTTGCTGATTCTTGTCATAAGAAAATCGTTAACATAGTCTTTTTTCATAATGGAGGTCTTACGACAAAGTCCTATAACTGCTTTTACAATAGTAGCTGAAAGCACACCCAGTAAGAAGTTAAAGCCGTAGATAACTGCCTTCATTCCCGGAAGAAGACTACCCAGCAGGAACATAAGAAGGAAAGTGATAAAGTAAGATAATACAACAATACCTACCTGTACAGTCATCTTATCCATGCTTCCTTGCATGGGGATTTCATTTTTAGACTGGATTTCATCTGATTTCAGATTATCGCCGTCTTCTGAACCATCAAGAACAATTGTGCCTCTCTTTTTCAGAATATTAAGATGAATAACACCACCTATACTGGCGCTTAAAAAACCCAAAGCTGCAATGGTAAGACCAAAACTTTTACCACCAACAAAACCGTTTGTTGTTTCATAAATCGTACCGTAGTTCATAGCCTGACCGGTTCCCTGACCATAGCCGAAAGGTAACAGAATTCCTGCTGCAGGGAAGAAGTCTTTTATAACCATTGCCGCTACTATGGTTATTGCCATACCTAAAACACCCTGGATCAGATAAGTTGAAACTGTTGTTACACCGGTATTGAAAATTTCTATACTGCGCTGTTTTGTGAGTTTACCTTTTGAAGATTTAAGGGAAGATGCAATAAATCCTAAAGCCAGAGTATGATAAGTTATTATTTCCAGATTATCATATCCGTTTCCACCAAAAAATGCTGTTTCGAAAAGTGGAGTAGCAGAAAAAATATCATAAATACCTGCTATTGCCAAAAGAATTACACCACCAAGAACAGATGTGGGAATCAATGACATACGTAAGAATTTTATACTTTTTTTCAACCAGTTAGCTAACAATAAGCTAAGCAATAAAAGGGCCATTAAGTTTAATCCGCCCCATACACTAAAGTCCCAAAAATTTGACATCTGAATCTCCTTTGATTATGTTTTTATGTCTGTAAAAAATATTTACATACTTAAGGGCATTAAAGTGCTTATCGCCTTTAAGTTGGTAAACTTTTTTGTCATGGTAAATATTAAGCTTATTTCTGCCAAGAACAGATACTGCAGTTGTTTCTTCGAAGTTAAATATAGTTGGATCTTCTTTTCCTTCGTCGATAACAATTCTATTACCGTAAAGAGCAATTTCTGCATCTTTTTTAAGACAGACTTTCTTTTTATAAACAATAACTGAAGAAAATCTGGCTTTGTCACGGAACAAAGGTTTATCTGCATATTCTTCAGTATTTAAATTATTTATGAAGTTACACTGATAGTCATACCAGTCCACAACAAATCTGAATGGAAAATCAAAGCCAACACCAACAAGTTCCTTTGTAGGAAGGTATTTTACAGAACGATTACACTTTTTACATGTAATTTCATGGCCTTTGCTTTCGAATTCTGCTAAACCACAATGAGGACACACATAAATGGCCCGCTCTAAGTATTCTGCAAGGTTTTTACCATGGAATTCACTATCCAAATAACCTTCGTTAACATACAGGCCTTCTTTTATTAAATCGAATAGTTCCTGATCGGAAAGTTGTTTGTATGTTTCCGGCTCTACAATCTGATGAACGTAGGCACGCATTTTACCTTTTCGTATTGAATCACTCCAACGGGGCTGAACTCCGTAACCACCCTCGATGCGGAATAACACAAGTGGTAGTCCCAACTTTTTTACAAGGGGAACAATTGCCGGATTCATGTATTCTGTGCGTCCTGAGTATGTACGATTTCCTTCAGGAGCGATAGCGATAGTACCACCTTCTTTAACTACACGAATGCAGTTCATTACAGCGTGCACATCGGTTGTTTGTTTCTTTATAGGTATTGGAGCTACAAGATACTTTATAAGGGAAGAAATCCAACCATTAGAAAAAATATCTTCGGTTGCCACATAGTATATAGGTCCTTTAAAAGCCATTCCTACAAAAAATTGATCGAATGTAGTCTGGTGATTGAGAAGAATAAGATACTGTCTGCCCTTGGGTTCCTTGTTTTTTTCAATAGTGACACCAAATTTGTACTTTGAAAAAGGATACATAACTGTGAAAGCAATGTTTCTTACTACTCTGTGACGGAATCTTATCCATTTTTTTGATTTCTTTTTCTTTTCCATAAAAAATCTCCGATTATTTTCGAAATCAAGAATAATTATACTACATGTTTGTTGAACCTTCAACATCTTTGTTTCCAGGTTACTTCTCACAGATGTTTCAGTTTTCCCTCCGGACCTGTATAAAACAAATCTTTGTATTTCCAAAAACAAAAATAAAAGCTATAATTACAGACATCAAAATAAAAGGAGTCGGCGGATGAAATACATAGTTCCTGATTATTATAGTAAATTCAAATGTATTGCAGATAAGTGTACCCACAATTGTTGTATCGGCTGGGAAATTGACATTGATGAATTTACATATGATTATTACATAAGCTGTATTGACGATTTTGGCAAAAAACTGAAAGAAGGTATAAATCACAAAACTTGTTCATTTAAAACGGATTGTCAAGGCAGATGTGTTTTTTTGAATCAAAAGGGCTTGTGCGACATTATAATCAACATGGGAGAAAATTCTTTGTGCGATATATGTAATGACCATCCGCGTTTTCGTAATTTCTACTCTGACAGAGAAGAAATGGGACTGGGACTTTGCTGTGAAGAAGCCTGTCGCCTTATATTATCCCGGAATAAAACAGAATTTATTTCTACCGAAGACGATTGCCCTGAAGAACCACTTACTGAAGAAGAAAAAGCATTCCTGATAAATCGTGATAAAATATTTAAACAGATTCAAAACAACAATGTGCCTTATCTGAGAAAAGCAGAACTTCCCGGTATGACATTAGGTGAGACAGTGAAATTTTACAGGCAAATGGAGAGACTTTCCCGGGAATGGGATGTATATCTTGACAAACTGAAAAAACCAAATGAGAAATACAGACTTCCTGAAAACATAGTAAGACAGTTAGGGGTATATTTCTTGTACAGACATGGGGACGAAAAATTTGCCTCTCATGGAGTAGGTTTCATAGAAACTTTGTGTGGGAGCCTGGGAGAAAACCCGGCCTTTGACGAAATATGTGAAGTGTGTCGTATGTATTCATGCGAAGTGGAATATTCGGATATTAACATTGAAAGCATCCTGCATTGTATTAGACAGTAAAATATGGTATATTTACATTGTTATATGTGAAGTAAGCGGAGGTATATTATGAACCATAAAATCGCGTTTTTTGGTGCCGGCAATATGGGCGGTGCAGTTATAGAAGCAATAGTTTCAAAGAAGGTGGCAAAGCCTTCTGATGTAATTATATTTGATAAATATTTACCGGCGGCAGAGAAGTTTGCTGAAAAATTCGGAACGGTTGTTGCCAAAAGCATAGCAGATGCTGCGGAAAGTGCCGATGTATGGGTTATTGCTGTTAAACCTAATGTGGTGCCATCTTTGTTAAAGGAGTTAAAGAAGCACGTTGATTCCCGTAAAATCATTGTTTCTATTGCAGCCGGCGTTAAGGTTTCCACATTTGTATCCTTGTTAGGGGAAGACATTAAACTTGTCCGAACAATACCTAATATGCCTGCCATGGTAGGAGAAGGCCTTACAGGAATATACTTCTTCAATATGGAAAATGATGAGTTTATTGTGAAGATATTTGATTCCTGTGGCAAGAGTATAGTTGTTTCAAAAGAAAATATGATAGATGAAATGATTCCTGTAACATCAAGTAGTCCTGCATATGTATGTATGATGGTGGAAGCTATGGCGGATGCAGCTGTTAAAGCAGGTTTTCAGAGAAAAGATGCATACGTAATGGCAGAACAGGCAATATTGGGTACCGCTAAATTAATGCTGGAAAGAAATATTCATCCGGCAGTACTTAAAGACCAGATTTGCTCCCCTGGCGGAACTACTATAGAGGCTGTTATTTCTTTAGAAAAAACAGGCTTCAGAAGTAGTCTTGAATTGGCAATGGAGGCTTGTTCAGATAAAGTTAAAGCTTTGGATAAAGGAGCTTCCAAATGAAAAAAGTAACTATATATACAGATGGTTCCTGTTCTAAAAATCCCGGACCGGGAGGATATGGTGCCATACTTATGTGTGATGGTATAGAAAAAGAAATCAGTGGCGGTGCTGCTGAAACAACCAATAACCGTATGGAGCTTCAGGGCCCTATAGAGGCACTTAAGTTGTTAAAACAGCCCTGTGAAGTTGATATGTACTCTGACAGTGCATATGTGGTAAATTCTTTTGACCTGGGCTGGATTTACGGCTGGGCAAAAAACGGTTGGAAGAAAAAAGACGGTGAACTTAAAAACGTAGATCTTCTTCAGGAACTTTATGAGCTTTGTAAAATTCATAAAGTTACATGGCATAAAGTTAAAGGTCATGCAGATAATGAGTATAACAATCGTTGTGACAGATTGGCAGTGGCTCAGACAGAAAAGTTCAAGGAAGCAGAAGAAATACCATACGATGCATCAAGAGATGAATTTTACAGTGGTGATTTATCAGAAACTACAGTAGATACAGAAACCATATTTAAAGGTAAGGTTTTTACAGTTGAAAAGTTGAAAGTGACTTTGCCGGACGGAAGCCCTGCCATGCGTGAAGTTGTGAGACACAATGGTGGTGCTGCTATTGTTGCCGTAGATGATGATAAAAATGTTTACATGGTAAGACAATTCAGAATATCTACCGGAGGAGAGATGTTGGAAATTCCGGCAGGTAAACTGGAACCGGGAGAGGACCCTAAAGAATGTGCAGTACGTGAACTGGCAGAAGAAACAGGTTTTATTGCAGGAAATGTTGAACATCTGGTTTCTATGTATGCTACTCCCGGATACTGCAGTGAAAAGCTTCATATATATTTAGCTACAAATCTTAAAGCAGGAAATCCTCACAGAGATAGTGGAGAGTTTCTTAATGTGAAAAGCTATAAATTAAATGAACTTCTGGACATGATTGACAGAGGAGAGCTGGAAGACGGTAAGACAGTGGCAGGAATATTATTGGCAGCAAAGAAATTGTCTTAAAAGAAGGGATTTAATCATTATATGAAAAAATTTATATGTATACTTCTCGCAATTATTACATTATCCGCATTGCCTGTCAGCGCATACGAAAGTGCTAAAGCCAATGCATTATATGATAATGATCCTGTTACCAACGGAACATATAAGGCATATTCTGTAATCAATTGCCGTGAAAAACGTATATTAGAGCAAAAAAACGGAGATGAAAAGCAACCTGTAGGCAACCTTAACAAGCTTATGCTTATTTATCTTACTTACGATGCCATAGAACATTTTGTTGTTGAAAAAAACACGGAAATAACTGTACCAAAAGGTGCTATGAATATTCCCGGAAATACAGTTTTCCTGGATCATTACCGTAAAGAAGTGGTAACAGTTGAACAGGCTCTTACTGCTGTATGCATGAACTCAGCTCAGGATGCTGCCTATTGTCTTGCTATGGGCATTTCTACTAATGAAGCAGAGTTTGTGAAAAAGATGAATGAAAAGGCAAAAGAACTTGGTCTTAAAAACACGTATTTTACAGATTGCACAGGTTATGATAAAGAAAATCAGTACAGTACTGCCAACGACATGGCTTTGTTGGCGTATCACTTGCTTACAAAATATCCTGAAGTAACAGACCTTTCTTCTCAGAAATTCGGATGGTTTGTTCACAGCACAGGTAAAGACGATACGATGGTATCTACCAATAATAGCTTTCTGAGATACTATGGTAAGGCAACCGGGCTTTCTGCTACAGATAGCGACGCTACAGGCTATTGTTTGGCAGGTTCTTCTGAGATAAACGGTGATAAAGTTATATGTGTGGTTTTAGGTGCCGCAGACGATAATAACGGATTAGCTCTTGCGAAGTATCTTACAGAAAAAAGTACCAAAGATTTTAAATATACCACATTGGATGTAGCCGGCACTTATGTTCGTCGTATTGCCGTTAAGAACGGTAAAATTAAAAGTGTTAAGGCAGAGACTTCCTCCGACTTCAGTGTTTTTGTAAAAACAGAAGAGCTTGATAAAGTGCAGAAAACTGTTAAACCTGTAGAAAATTTAGAAGCACCTTTAAAAAAAGGTGCTGTTGTAGGCCGTGTAATTTACAGTATAGATGAAAATGTTCTTGGCGAAATGGAAATTGTAGCTGCTGAAGATGTAGAAGAAGCAGGCTTTTTTACCAAGATATTCAGATGGATTCTGGCTTTATTTGGTATTGAGTAATTAGAATACAAGTGACCAGAAGTTCCAGAATATAGACATCAGCTGGTCTGCAGGCCAGAAAATAATGGCTCCCAGATTTGTAACATTAATAAGCAGAATAAAGCCGATGAAGATATACATGCTGTATCTTTCAATGTAATAAAGCTTCCTGTACCACTGATAGGGCAGGAAGTTTGCTATTAATTCGTATCCATCCAGGCCGGGTAGCGGCAACATATAGAAAGCCGCAAGGGAAATACAAAGAGATGCTGCTGAATCAAAAATATAATAAATATACAGCATCACATCATTAATAAAAATAAATTTTGAAAAGAGTGCAGCTAAGCCAATAGCACAAAAACCTGCAAAGATACAGGCTACAGGTCCGGAAAGAATAAATATTGCATTATCTCTTCTTATGTTCTTAAAGTATCTTGTATTTACAGGGGTTGGTTTTGTCCAACCGAAACCAAACAATACAATGAAAACAAGACCCAAAAAATCTATATGAGCTAAAGGATTCATAGTAAGTTTGCCCATGTTTCTGGGCGTAGGATCACCTAATTTATCTGCGGCGAAAGCTTTGGCCCAGCCTTTGATTGAAAAGGCGAGCACAGCTCCGGGTATTGATAAAAGCGTAACTAAAATTTCTTCTATACTGAACATGTTTAATCTCCCTGATTATTTTGTGTATATTGCAGTATAGCAGAAACAAGCAGAATGGACAAGTAAAGTCTTTTTTGATAAAATTAAAAAGTATGGAAGAAAACAGATATAATATAAAACTTGATATGTTTGAAGGTCCTTTTGACTTGTTACTTACTTTATTGGAAAAAAACAAGTTAGAAATTATGGATATACAGATAAGCGTTATTGCGGATCAGTATGTGGATTTTCTTTTTAGCGAAGATGTTTTTAATATGGACATAGCTACCGAGTTTTTGGTTATGGCCATGAATCTTATACATATGAAGTCCCGTAAGCTTTTACCTCAGCCTGAAAAAGAGGAAGAGGAAATGACGGAAGAAGAGCTTAAGGAGCGTCTGGTAAGATATAAACGCTTTAAAGAAGTTGCGCCTTTGTTGGCAGAACAAATGGAGAAGTGGAGCGGAGCTACATATTTTACGGGTGAAGCTCTGAATTTTACTCCGAGGGAAGAAGCTATTGAACTTAATCCTCAGGAACTTTTGGGCACGTACACCAAGGCTTACGCTCGTTACACAGAGTCCAGAAATGACAACACAGAAAAGATGCAGCATATTCTCAAAATTGAGAAAGTGAGCCTGACTGAGAAGATACGACAGGTTATTACTTCTGTAAAAAGAAAAGCTAAAGTTATTTTCTCCGAGATTTTCAACACAAAGAAAAATACAAAGCTGGAAGTCGTTACAGGATTTTTGGCGGTGCTGGAACTTAATAAATGTAAAAAAGTTGATGTTAAACAGGAAAAATTGTTTTCTGAAATTGAAATTAAGTACCGTGATGATAATGAAGACAATATGATTTTAACCGGTATGGAGGAAGAATATGATTGATAGATTGAGTCGAAATGAAGCTTTAGCGGAAGCCCTTTTATTTGCTGCCGGAGATTCTGTAAAATTATCGGATATTGCAATTGTGCTTAAACTGGATAAAAAAGATACAGAAAAAGTTATGGACCGCCTTGTGAAGATTTATGAAGAGCGACACGGTGGTATTATGCTTCGTAAAATAGCTGATGGATATCAGTTTTGTTCCCGTCCTGAATTTCACGAAGATTTCCGTGACTATTTTGAAAAGCCTCGTCCTAACACTTTAAGCCGTGCGGCTATGGAGACACTTTCTATAATTGCCTATAATCAGCCAATAACCCGTAACGGTATTGAGCTTGTCCGTGGTGTAAACAGTGATACGGTTATTCTCCGTTTAATAGACAAAGGTCTTATATATGAGGCAGGCCGTTCTGAAAATCCGGGCCGTCCTATACTGTACGCAACAACAGAGCAGTTTTTACGGGCCATGGGCATTTCAGACTTAAGCCAGTTGCCACCATTGGAGACAGCATCGGAAGTTAAAAGCCATGAAACTGTTGCAGAGGAGACTGAAAATGCTACATTGTTCAGCTATACACCTTCGGAAGAAGAAATATCACGACACGCAGAAGAACTTGATGACTTAATAGAAGATGTAGACGGTATAGTTGAATAACGGAATTTAAAAATGGAAAGAATTACCGACGAAGGGATGTGTATAAAATGCCTTTGTCGGTTTTTTTTATTATCTTATCTGTTCTGCTTTTTTTAAGCGGCTTTCTTTTTCTTCCGGTTACGCTTGTGTTTCAAGGATGCTACCGGGATAATTTTGTGCTGAAATTACATATCAGATTTTTTGGATTAAAAATAAAAAGTTTGCAGCTATATCCCGGAAAAAAGAAAAGGCAAAGACGGGGGGCAGGTCCCCGTCGCGAAAAGTTTTTAAAGTTATTGAGGAGAATAGAGACTGCCTTGTTTGTGAAATGTTGTGTAGGTTTATCTGATGCAGCGGCTACTGCCATAAGTGTAGGTATATTGCAAGGTGTTTTTAATGCAGGTGTGGCTATAGTTGATAATTTTACAAATCTAAAAAAACAACAGATTGAAATTGAACCTTCTTTTAATAAAAAATGTTTTGTTGTTAATGCTCTTTGTATAGCCAGGACTTCTGTTGGGAATATTATTCTAGGAATTTTACATTACAAAAAATAGAAAGGAAGTGATATTATGGCAGAACATCCTATTCATAATCTTATGGATTCAGCAATGCAAAACATAAAAGAAATGGTGGATGTTAATACCATTATAGGAGATCCTGTACAGTCGACCGACGGGACGGTGATTCTTCCTGTATCAAAAGTTTCTTTCGGCCTGGCTGCCGGTGGTGGTGAATACAGCGGAAAGATTGATATTACAGAAGGTTATCTGGGTAGCGGCCATTTGGAAGATGCTGTAGTTGCTCCGGTAAAATACCCTTTTGCCGGTGGTAGTGGAGCAGGTGTTTCCATTACGCCGGTTGCTTTTATTACAGTTTCAAGCACAGGTGTTAAACTTATTCCTATAAGCAGCAATGATGCTTTGGATAAGTTCCTGGATTTGTGTCCCGATATTTTAAATAAAATTTATACTCTGATTAAAGACAAAGCTCAGGAAAGTAATTAAACAATTATACAACTACCAAACTCGTCGGCAACACGAACTTTTGTGATTTGTCGGCGAGTTTTTATGTCCTTGTTAAAAATTTCTCTTTATGGTATAATCAAAGAAAGCAACGCGAAAAAATATTAGGAGTGATTTTAATGGCAGTAAATGGCGGCAGCGAGTCTACCGACATTAAGTTGTTGGATGCAGCGCTGCAGAAAAAAACAGTTAAATCAGTTGTTATGCATTTAGAGAGAAAGATTGATCCTGACGCTCCGGGCATCGGAAACCTTCTTGCATGGCTGGAGGAAATGAAGGAACTTCTTAATCAGGAAGAATATGTGAAGGCAGACTATATTCAGATGCGTAAGAAACTGTATGATGCAATTGAATGGGTTCCTGACACAGATTTAAGAAACAAATTGAGGAATTCATGGTTGAGTTTTGGTAAAGCATTGGATAAGAAAGTTCCAAGATACACCAATCAGTAGTATTTTCCCACCCTATAACAGGCTACATGCCGTAAAGGGTGGGAATTTATAAAGTTTTTCCCATATAAAGCTACTAAAATTGATATGCTTTAATGGAAATACACAAGGGAAGAAAATATGAGAATAGGAATCAGCGGAGGCACCTTCGACCCGGTACACAAAGGTCATATTGAAAGTGCCCTGGCCGCCACAGAACAGTTAAAATTAGATAAGGTAATATTTGTGCCGGGTGGAGAACCTCCACATAAACTAGACAGACGTATTACTCCGGCGCGGGACAGGCTTCTGATGTTGAAAGAAGCTATAGCTCAATATAGCAACATGGAAATTTCCAGGTATGAAACTGATAAAAAAAGTTATTCCTATAGTATAGATACAGTACGTTATTTCAGGAAAGAATATGGTCCGGAAACTGAACTTTTTTATATAATAGGGGCGGATGTGGCCGGAGAGCTTACCCATTGGAAAGACTATAAAGAGTTGTTTCGTATTACAAGTTTTGCGGCACTGCTAAGACCTGGTTACGCAAAAGAGAATTTTATCGGGAACATAGACAACATCCGTAAAATAGGGGCAGATATTCATCTGGTGGAAAGCCCTATGATAGATATTTCCTCCAATGAAATTCGACAAGCGGTGAGAGATGGGGATTTTGGTAAAATATCCAATACAGTTCCGGAGACGGTACTTGATTATATTAAATCCACAGGTCTTTATGTTAAAGACTATCCCTTTGATGAGGAATTTGCTAAAGAAAATATGCAAATACGTCTTACCGAGGAACGCTATCAGCATTGTCTCAGAGTATCAGAAGAATCTATGCGTATAGGTAGTATGATAGGTGCAGATCCGGAAAAGTGCCGTATAGCAGGATTGTTACACGATTGTGGTAAAAGTGTAACGGAGCATCAACTTCATTGGTTGGATCCTTCGCTTATTGATGGTAACTCTGCCATAATTCATGGTCCCGCAGGGGCTATTATTGCACGTAAAAAGTATGGTATAATAGATACCGAAATATTAGAGGCAATCCGATGCCACGTAACAGGAAGTCCTGACATGGGTCCTGTGGCGCAGGCAGTATTTCTGGCAGACTATACAGAACCGGGAAGAGTCGGTGAATCCTTTGATAGAATAAGACAAGCCCTTCCCAATGGGGGTGAAATTAAAAAATCATTGGCGGAAGCTATTGTAATTGCCTGTGAAGAAAGTATAAAATATGTTTTGAAAAAAGGACAGAAATTAAGTCCTCAGACAGAGGCTACACTTAAAAGCTTTCAGAAGTACAAGGAGGAAGAAAAATGACTTCAAAAGAAATGGCAGATAAGATTGCTGAAATAATGGACGACCGTAAGGCGAAAAATATTGAAGTGATTGATACAACAAAACTTACAGATATTACAGACTATTTTATAATCTGTAGCGGTACATCTACAACTCATGTTAAGGGTATTGCAGATGAAATTGAGTTTAAGATGGGTGAAGCAGGAGTTGAATGTAAGCATTCGGAAGGTTACGACAGCGCAAGCTGGATTTTACTGGATTTTGTTGATGTAGTAGCTCATGTATTCCTTCAGGAAGAAAGAGAATTCTATAATTTAGAGAGACTTTGGAAAGACAGTGCAGGAAAGATTGAAGCAAATGTTGAAGGTTGATGTAGTAATATACGATTTTGACGGTGTAATAATTGATAGTGCCGGAGGAATTGCCAATGCAGTAAGAGAAACTCAGAAGCACTTCGGTACTGAAATTTTTGATACAGACCGTATAGTAAGCTATGTTGGTTTTGGCGCTAAGTATCTTATAGACGGCTGTTTCCCTACATTTAGCGAAAAACAGCGAAAGACGGCTCTTGATTGGTACAAAGCATTTTACAGAGAAAATTGCCTGGTGGATACCGTATTGTATCCCACAGTAATGGATACATTGGAGTTTTTCCATAAAAAGGGTATTCCCCAGTTTATCGTATCCAACAAGCCGGAGCCTATTACAAAGCGTATACTGGAAAAACTTAATGTAGCTCAGCTGTTTCAGGCGGCTTACGGTCCGGAATCTTTAAGTAAAATGAAACCTGATCCGGAGGGTTTGGTAAAATGTCTGGAAAGCTCAGGCAGAAAAAACGGCATCATGGTAGGTGATTCTTACACGGATATTATAGCCGGCAAAGCTGCCGGAATACATACCTGCGGTGCTACATACGGTATGGGAGACAGAGCGAAACTTAAAGCAGAAAATGCAGATATATACGTAGAAAAATTAGGAGATATGCTTAAATATATTGATGTTAATTGATTTTTTTAATAAAAACAAAAAACGTATATTTTTTGGACTATTTGCTATTTTACAGACAGCTGATTTGTTAGCTGTGCATTTTTTGATAGTCAATAAAATTTTACCGGGTAGCAAAAAAATATTGGCAGTTATAGATTCCGGTAAAATGCAATACAATACAGAAGGATATTTTACCGGAATAATCTGGGCTAATTTACTGGTTTCCGCTATAGTAGGAGGCTTATTAGTGTTCGGAATTCTGAAAATCACTGAGCTTCTCTTAAAAGAATTGAAAATAACAGAGGGAAGCATACCGGCAGGTTTTGTGGTGGCCGGATTTATAGCGGTTTATATAATTTTGTTGTTGGTGGCTATTATTGCCGGATGGAATTTATACAATGTGGGATGCCCTTTACTGGCGTACTTTACCGGCTGGTTGATGTGGGCCTCTATGGTAAAATGGAAGTCTGAAATTGAGAAAGGAATTAAGATATAATGACAGCTAAAGAATTAACTTTAAAATATGGACAGGAACAGTTATTGAAATACTGGGACACATTGGATCCACAGCAACAAGAAGCTTTGGAAAAAGATATTGAGTCTATAGATTTTGAACTTATGAATTCTCTTTATGAGGCAGCCGGCAAGCCTGTAGGTGAGTCTCAGTTAGGAGAAATTACACCTATTCCATTGGCGGATGTGTCAACAATGGATGAACAGGAGAAGACCCGGCTTTATGGAAAAGGTATGGAAGTACTTCTTAAGGGTAAAATGGCAGCACTGACCATGGCAGGCGGTCAAGGTAGCCGTTTAGGTCATGACGGTCCTAAAGGAACATATGATATTGGTCTGCCTACACATAAGTCCCTGTTTGAAATTCAGTGTGATGGTCTTAAGAAAATGTCCATCGAAGCAGGTCGCGTGATCCCATGGTATGTTATGACCAGTGAAATAAATCACGAGGACACAGTAAACTTCTTTAAGGAACACAATTATTTTGGATATCCAGAGGAGGATATATATTTCTTCCCACAGACAATGATTCCTGTAATGAGTAAAGAGGGAAAGCTTCTTTTGGAGAATCCGGGCAAAGTGTTAAGAAGCCCTAACGGTAACGGTGGTTTGTTCTATTCTTTGTATCGTGCCGGTGCTCTTGAGGACATGAAGAAACGTGGGGTTGAATGGGTATTTATATGTGCTATTGATAACTGTCTGGTTCAGATGGCAGACCCTATCTTTATGGGATATACTTTGGACGCTGGTATGGAAGCTTCTGCTAAATCATTCCTTAAGCGTACAGCCGGTGAGAAGGCTGGTATTCTTTGTAAGAGAAATGGTGTGCCCGGTGTGGTTGAGTACACAGAAGTACCTAAAGAGCATGCTGAAATGAAGGACGAAAATGGTGTGTGGGTTTACGGTGATACAAACCTTGGAAACTACCTTTTCAGTATTGACCTTATGGAAAAACTGGCTACTTCCGGTGGTATGGAATACCATACGGCGATTAAAAAGATTACATATTATGATGGTGGTAAAATGATTACTTCCTCTGAGCCTGATTCATATAAATTTGAGCTTTTCCTGTTTGATGCCTTTATGCAGCTTAATGAATTAGGTGTAGTCCGTGTGGAAAGAACTCACGAGTTTGCCCCTGTGAAAAACAAGACAGGAGAGGACAGTGCGGAACTGGCTCTTGAGATGTTCTTGGCAAGACAGGAAGAACTTAAAAGCCAGGGACTTTATAAAGAATATACAGATAAAGATTTTTTTTTCGTAGTTAACCCGGCACTTAAGAAGGCTCAGAAAGCCATGATGGAAATCGTGGACGAATTTGACAGAGTGTGTCGAGTAAACAATATTAAGTATTTTCTTTCCGGTGGTTCTGCCATAGGTGCAAAGCGCCACGGTGGTTTTATTCCCTGGGACGATGATGTGGATATAGGAATCTGTCGTGAAGATTACGAAAAGTTTTTGGAGTGTGCTGACCAGCTAGGTGACAGATTCTATTTACAGTGCGAAGATACAGACCATAACTATCCTTTGGTTGTGCCAAAAATCCGTATGAAGAACACAAAGTTTGTTTGTGAAAGTTATGCGGGCAATTCCAATATCGGTCAGGAACTTAGCATTGATCTGGTTATTTATGATACAGTTCCAAATGATCCTGCTGAAAGACAGAAGCACAAGAAGCAACTTAATCTTTATGATCAGGCAGTAAGATATAAATTTGGTGTGAAAGATAAATTCGGTTTATTGAAGACGCTGATTATTAAGTTGGTTTCCCTACAGAATGGGCAAAAGTTAAAGGCTAAAAGAAAGTCTTTAATGAGAGATGCCCACCTGGTAAACAAGGAAGCAGATAAATATATTACAGCTCTTCAGGTTGTAGTATATGATAAAGTAATGTATCCTGTAGATGTGATTAAAGATCCGGTGGTAAGGGAAGATATTACTTTTGAAGGAAGACATTTGCCTGTTCCTCACGAGCTGGAAAAGTTTTTAGAGATACAGTTCGGGGATTACATGAAGCTTCCACCGCCGGAGAAAAGACTTGCTCATAATGTAATAGAAATAGAGTGCTAAGGAATTTTTAACATGAAAAAATTTTTTGTTTCTTTGGGTAAAATGGCTATATCAGGATTACTGGCGTTGGTGATTCTTACAGGTTTCTGTTTTTTCTACTACAACCTGCCTGTTCATGAGGAATCAAAAACAGGAGCCAGTGACTATTTATGGGAAAAAAATGTCATTACTATGAGAGGTACTGAAGGCTTTGCTTTTGCAAAGTTGGATGAAAATGGTTATGCCAATTCATTTGAAACCAACAGAAATGTGGTTGATGTGTTGATAATGGGATCTTCTCATGGTGAAGGTTTTAATGTTAATTATGATAAGAATTTTACTTATCAGCTTAATAAATTATTTAAAGAAAACAAAAAAGATAAATATGCATATAATATTTCGGTTTCAGAACATACAATAGTTCATTGTCTTAAAAATCTGGAAGCTGCAATAAAAGAATTCAAACCACAGGAATATGTGGTAATAGAGACTCCTAAAGTTGTGATGGAAAGTAGTAGATGGACAGCTTTGAATAAAGGAGAATTTCCTGATCTGGAAGCTAATTCTGTAGGTGTTATTAATTATCTTCAGAAAGTGGACTTTTTTAGGCTTATGTATGCTCAGGGTGTGAGCTTTTTACATAATAGTAAATCTGTTGTAACTGATGACACAGAAGCAAAGGTGGATTTGGAAGAATATCGCAAAGCCTTAGAGGTTACTATTTCCAATGCTGCAAAAACAGTAGAAGGTGCCTCTTGTAAATTAGCTATTGTTTATATCCGGCCTGTTGATTTGAACACAGATGGTTCAGTTAAAGCTTTTGATGCCCCCGAGGAGCATGTGATTTTTAAAGAATTGTGCGAGAAATATAATGTGATTTTTATAGATATGTATGATACATTCGCAAAGCATTATGAAGATACAAACTGTCTCCCGCATGGTTTTTCCAATACAAAGGTTGGTACAGGACATATGAACAAAACAGGTCATCGTCTTGTGGCGGAAAGACTATATGAAGTTATAGAGAAGGGGGCGGCAAAATGACATTTTCAAGTATTGAATTTATTGTGTTTTTTGTAATTGTATACGCTCTTATTCTTATATTTAACCTGAAAATTATTTCTGAAAAAGTAAGTGAGAAAAAACAGCTTTTAATTAAACACAGTATCCTTTTATTGGCCAGTTATGTTTTCTATGGTTGGTGGGATTGGCGTTTTTGTTTCCTTATGTTGTTGCTTACTTTTGTAGCATTTATATGTGCCAGACAGATTGATAAAAATAAACACAGAAAACTTTTCCAGGCAATAGGTGTTATAGTGCCTTTGATTGTTTTATGTGTTTTTAAATATTTTAACTTTTTTATTATGTCTTTTACAGACTTGTTTGGCATAGACAATCCGGGAACTTTAGCGATTATTTTACCGGTAGGAATTTCATTTTACACGTTCCAGTCCATGAGTTACACAATGGATGTTTCCAGGGGTCATATTAAAAGTCATTGTATTATGAATGTAGCTTTATATGTAGCTTTCTTCCCTCAGTTGGTAGCTGGCCCTATTGTTAAAGCTTCCGATTTTATGCCACAACTGGAAAGCAATCATAAACTTAAAATGGCGGACTTCAGAGAGGGAATACAGATTTTCACCATAGGCTTATTTAAAAAATTGGTTATTGCAGACAATCTGTCGGTTTTTGTAGATGATGTGTTCAGTAAACCTCTGGCATTTTCATCATTGTCTGTGATTTTGGCTGTAATTTCATATTCTATACAAATTTATTGTGATTTTTCAGGATATTCAGATATGGCAATAGGTGTAGCTAAATGTTTTGGATATGATTTTGAAAGAAACTTTAATGTACCTTATTTATCTAAAAATGTTTCCGAGTTTTGGAAGAGATGGCATATTAGTCTGTCCTCCTGGTTGCAACAATATCTGTACATTTCCTTAGGTGGAAACAGAAAAGGAAAAATCCGCACCTATATTAATCTTTTATTGACCATGGTGTTGGGTGGTTTATGGCATGGTGCCAGTTACAATTTTATAATATGGGGATTGTTACATGGTCTTGCTTTGTGTGCACATAAATTCTATGCGAAGGTTAATAAACCGTGGAAACCAAATGTTGTTACTAAAATGTTATCTGTTTTAGGTACATATTGTTTTGTTTGTGTTTGTTGGGTATTTTTCAGAGCAGAAACTCTTACATTAGCAATGAATGTTTTAGGTAAAATGTTTATCTGGACTCCGGGTATAGTTCAAGTTTTCTCATGGACAATTTTTGCTGTGGCTGTAATTATAGTAAGTCACGGAGTTGTATGCTTCAGAAAGAGAAAACTTGATTTAGACAGAGTAGAAGGATACTATCCCGTTGTAAATCTTAATACGGTGTGGGGGCTTACTTTGTTCTTTGTATTCTGGGGGATTATTTTATGCCTGGCATACACTAATGCGAATCCTTTTATATATTTTCAGTTCTAATATTGCTTACCGGAGAAGCTGGTTTGGAAATAATTTCCGAATCGGCTTTATTTTTTTTTGCAAAATTTGTCAAAAAACTGTTGACGAATTTTAGCATGCATGCTAAAATTGGATATATCAAAGAATCGGTTGCGTCCTAAAATTGGATACATGCTAATATTAGAAACGAATTATGGAGGAAATATATGTCTCGAAGACACTTAAACACCACTAAACTTGAAATTATACAGGTTGCTACAGAGATGTTTGTGAACAATGGGTATTCCAATACTTCTATTAAAGCCATAGCAGATGAGTTGGGACTAAGTACAGGGCACGTAACTTTTTATTTTCCCACAAAGGAACATTTGCTTGCCGTATTAGTTGAAATGTTATGTGGTTTTCAATGGAGTGAGTTGCGACATAATGTTGAAGAAGGAAAAACATCATTGTTTGCTATTTGTATAGAATTGGCTGTAATGGTTTCAACTTGTGAAACAAACGAAATTGCTAAAGATTTCTATAGAGCTGCATATACACATTCCATACCTTTGGATATTATTAGAAAAAATGATATTGAAAGAGCCAAAATTGTATTCAGTGAATATTGTCCCGATTGGACAGATGAAGATTTCAGAATTGCGGAAACATTAGTTTCCGGTGTGGAATATTCTTCCATGGCTAAGACTGATAATTCTCCTTCACTTGAAAACAGAATAATTGGTGCCATTAATAACATAATGACAATTTATAATGTTCCGGAAGAGGTTAAAAAGATTAACATTAACAAAATTCTATCTTTGGACTTCGTAAATTTAGGAAAGAATATGCTTAATGAATTTTCGGAATATGTAAAAATTATAAATGAACAAACACTTGAAGAGATGTTTAATTAAAGAGTATAAAGTGATTCTTTACAAAAGCGATTTTAGAAAATACTAATGATTCTCTGCTTGAGACTATTTAATTTTTATATGTTTTACTACATTTTGAGGAGGTTTTATGATGAGTAAATCAAAAATTAAAAATCGAATTATCAGTTTCGTTCTTGCATTAGTAGTTATGCTGGAAATGTTTATTCCGGCTAATTTTAGTATATTTGCAGAAGAAAATTATGTTTACAAAGGTGGCGCCGGAACAAATGTTGTTTCTGACTTAGATACTTCAGATAAATATTCTGAATCTTTGGGAGATAATGCTTCAACTGAATATGCAGGTCGAATCTGGAGTGATAAATCTGTATATTCTTCTGATGCTGTTTTTAATACATATGGCGGAGGTAAGTCTACAATTGTATTAAATGAAAATAATAACGGGGAAGATTTCCTTGTTGCTTTTTCAGCTCTTGCAACATCAGAGTCTATTGAAGGTGAATCTCAGGCCCCTGTTGATGTTGTTCTCATACTTGATATTTCAGGATCCATGAGTAATTCTGAAAGTAATATGGATAATAACAAGAGCCGTATTTATAATACAATTCAGGCAGCGAATAATGCCATTGACAGACTTATGTCTCTTAACGAGTATACAAGAGTTGCAGTTGTTGCTTTCAGTAGCAATGCCACCACTTTGTTGCCACTTGACAGATATACCAAAGCAACGACTATTGAGCGTGAATGGGTCCAGACAGGTGTTTTTTCATGGCAAGGATATTGGAAAGAAACAGAAGTAGTAGTTCCGTACTTTTCATTAAACAATGACACCGGGTCTGATGATTATGCTGTTCTTTATACAAAGGCCGTTAATCCTGATAACAATTTGATTGAAAAGAGTACTGATGTTGAGGGCGGAACTAATATTCAGATGGGTCTTTATGAAGGTATGAAAATTTTAGCAGAAGAGAAGTCTACAAAAGCTTTAATTGATGGATCTGAAATCCAGAGAGTACCTTCTGTAATTCTTTTATCTGATGGTTCACCTACATATTCATCTGATTCAGCTTCCTGGTGGAAACCACAGGATAATTATAACGATGGCCCAGGTAGTAATCCTTATGCTGGTAATGGTATGAAGGCTATCTTAGTTGGATCATATATGAAAGATGCAATAGATCGTAATTATGGTGTTACAGGTACAGCGTATGGTACTACTGTATACACTGTAGGTATGGGTATTACAGGTCTTCCTGAAAATGAGAAGAATCTTGCAAATATGACCTTAAATCCGGGTGAATACTGGAATAATAATTCTGTTTCCAATACAATGAAGACAATAATTAGAGATTATTGGTCAGAATATACGAAGAATAATAACACAGGAACACTGAATATTAATGTTGGTAAACTAGAACAAAAAAATAACAGCTGGCAGTATGTTGATAAAAACTATATGCTTACACATCCTGATACAGGTTATGATGTAAATCCGACAACTGGATATGATTATGTTGATGACTATTATGATGCAGATAATGCTTCTGCAGTTATGGATGTATTTAATCAGATTGTGTCAAGCATTTCTATTGCTGCTCCTCAGGTTCCTACTGAAATTAAAGGTGGAGACCCTATCTCTGACGGATATATTACATATACAGATCCTATTGGGGAATATATGGAAGTTAAAGATGTTAAGGCAATTATTTATGCCGGTCAGACATTTACACAAAAATCTTCTTCTGCAGCAGGTAATGTAACAACTTATGTGTTTTCAGGTACAGTTGAGTCTGCTGTATACGGACATCAGGAAATAAAGGATATTATAATCCAGGTTACAGAAATAAACGGAAAACAGACATTGGTTGTTAAAATTCCTGCATCTGTAATTCCACTAAGGGTTAACTCAGTAAGTCTTAATACTGATGGTTCTGTAAAAAGTCATACAAATAATGGTGCATATCCTGCAAGAGTGATTTATTCCGTTGGTCTTAAGGATGAAATTCTTAAAGAATCTGACAGTGGGGTTGTTTACTTAGACAAGACTAAAATTTCTGAAGTCTACTTAAACAACAATACTAATGCAGATGGTACAGTTAATTTTTATAGTAATATATTTAATGGTGAAAAAGTAGTAAATGGTTCAACAGCAGGTAACGCTACAGTAGAATTTGAACCTTCTCATACAAACAAGTTCTATTATATTCTTGAAGATAAGCCAATCTATACAGATGAAACTTTAACAAATAAGTTGAAGGCATCTGATGGAATTGATGAAAACAAAACATATTATATTCTTGATGAATATTATCATGGCGCTTCTGTTGAAATAGATGCAATTCCTCGTACCGGTGCCCAATTAAACAGCACTTCACTTATTTCAGGTGAAGATGGTTTACTCTACAGAGAAAAGGGTTCTCCGAATCTTAACCGTATTCTGAAGTTTGAAGGTACAAAGATTAGAAATGCCACAACTACGGCTGAAGACTTCTATGCACCAACTTTTGAATATTTAGAAGGTAGTTCTGACCCGTTCGAAGGTAAATTTGTAGTTTATCTTGGAAACAACGGTAAAATGTCTATGGTAGCAGGTGGTAATCTTCAGATTGCCAAGACAGTCAATGCAGGTATTGGTCTTACAGCACCTGATAAGACATTTGAATTCACATTGGACCTTGATGGTAATAATGTAAATCAAGGTGTGTTTGATTATGCTATTGTTGATGAAGCTGGTAATACCGTAGAAATCGGAACAGTTTCTAAGGAAAATACTGTAATTAAATTAAAAGATGGTCAGATTGCTACAGTATATAGCTTACCTCCTGGAACAACCTATAAGGTTACTGAAAAAGCAGTTGAAGGGTTTACTTCTGAATCTCAAGGTGCTACAGGTACTATAACTGCGGGTAATACCTCTGAAGTTTCATTTACTAATACATATAATGTGGAACCTGTTATTTTCCCTGCTAATGGTTCTTTGACAGGTGAAAAGGAATTGGTTGGCAGACCTTGGGATGATAATGATACATTTACATTTATTATTTCTCCATATAACAATGCTCCATTGCCGGTTAATTATGACGGAACAAAGGGAGTTGTTATAACAAAAGCTGATGCGGTAAACGGAATTGCGGAGTTTGATTTTGGCAAGATTGAGTTTACTGCTCCGGGAACGTATCGTTATACAATTTACGAAGATGAGCCTGATAATAATGCTTATTTACCTGGTTTGTCATATTCAAGAGCTCTTTATCGTTTAGTTGTTGAAGTAGTTGATAATGGCGACGGTAAATTAAGTATAAAATCTTCTGATGTACAGAGACTTTATGATGATGATGCAAATCCATTGTTTACGTATAATAATGACAATGAAATTGTAATGAATCAAGGTCAGGAAGGACAGGATGGTATTAAGTTTGTAAATACTTATTCTGCAGATTCTGTAGTTAGAGTGCCTGTTGCCCTTAAGGATTATATTGATAATTCAGGTTTGAATCCTTTGGTTTCCGGAATGTTTGAATTTAAATTTAAGGCTTTAGGTTACCTTGATGATTCAGGTGCCTTAGTTGAAACATATACCAATATTCCTATGCCTGAAGGAAGTACAAATGGTGAGTCTGTTACAACAAATGAGGGTCATAATATAACATTCCTTCCTGTCGAATTTACTCAGGATGTAATACCTGCCGGTAAGAATTCCATTACTTTCAGATATTCTATGAGCGAAGTGATTCCTTCCCAAAAGGTCAATGGCATGAAGTATGATGATACAGAGTATATCATCGATGTTACTGTGTCTATTGATCCTAATAGTGATGAGTTGATTGTAAATTCTGTATATCCGGGCGGTGTAAATATTGTTACATTTAAGAATGAATATACACCAGTTCCTGTAAAAACAGATATTGATGGTAATAAAACTTTAAATGGTAGAGATATGAAAGCAGGGGAGGTGTTCAGTTTTGAACTCTCCGGTGCAAATGCAGCTACTAATAATGCCGTTCGAAACGGATTAGTTGTAATTCCATCTGGCGTTGCAACAGTTATGGATGGTAATGATGGTGAAAAGGTTAAATTTGCCTTTGAAGACATACAGTTTGCTAAGGCAGGCACATATACATTCAATGTTACTGAAGTTGTCGGTTCTGCTCCTGCGGTTTCATATGATAACAGTGTAATAACAGTTACCATCGTAGTTGATGATGCTGATAAAGACGGAAACCTTGAAATTAAATCAATCACTTATAGCAATGGTAAAAATGCTGCTGAATTTGTAAATGAATATACAACTGAGTTCGAAGGTACACCAATAAGTCTTTACGGTACGAAAAATCTTACCGGGAAATCATTGTTGGAAGGTGAATTCTTCTTTAATGTATTTGAATATTTTAACGGAACAAAAGTTAGTGAAGGTCTTGTATCTCATACAGTTGATACAACAGCTATTAATGATGTCTACACCGGAACTATTACTTTCTTTGAAAATGTAACATATACAGAAGCAGGAAAGTACGAGTACTATATTACAGAACAGATTCCTGTTAATAAGGTTGTTGGTACTACCTATGATGAAACAGAATATCGCTATACTGTTGTAGTTGAAGATGAAGATAAAATAGGTAAGCTTACAGTTACTTCTGCTACTTTAGAAGTTATGGATAATGGTTTCTGGAAGGCATCCAATGGTGTGTTATTTGAAAATGACTACAAACCTAATCCAACAGCAGTTTCTTTACCTATAATCAATAAAGTGATTGCAGGTGACAGAAGTGAATCTCTTAAAGCAGGAGATTTTGAGTTTGAATTAAGTCTTGATTCTGCAAATCCTATTGATGGTATTATTTTACCGACTACAACTGTTGTTTCAAATGCGGCAAACGGTCAGATTGTATTTGATGAAATTACATTTACAAAAGCAGGTAAATATGTTGTGGCTGTTAATGAAGTAATGCCTACAAGACCTATTCCTGGTATTACATATAGTAATCAGACTATAACTGCAGAATTTAATGTTGTAGATGATCGTAATGGTAATTTAACTGCTACATTGGTTAACTTTGTTGGTGGTGACACAATTGTTAATACGTATAAAGCAGAAACTGTTGAAATTGAAGTTGAAATTCATAAGAATTTTACTGGCAGAAATAATGATGAATGGTTAGCTACTGATAAGTTTGACTTTGAAGTGGTTATTCTTGATCCTGCAACTCAGTCAGCTGTTAAAAATGGTGATATCGAATTTCCAATGGATAATGAGGATGATATTACGGTTAAGACAATTGATACTAAGGGTGAAACTGTAACAGGTAAGGTTAAAGTAAATACTCCCGGAACATACAAGTTTATTGTCCGTGAAATTACAGGCAATATTCCGGGTGTGCACTATGATTCACAGCCTCGTGAAATTGTTGTTGTAGCAACTGATAACAGTGCTGAAGCAAAACTGGACATTACTATAAACGGAGATGCTGTTAATAGTATCGATTTGACATTCAATAACGTATATGATCCATCTTCTACAGAGCTGTCCGGTCATGACAATCTTACAATAAGTAAGAGTTTTACCGGTCGTCAGAATGATGTGTGGCTTGATTCTGATAAGTTTGTGTTCACATTAGACTCAGGTGACGATACTACTTCTGCAGCTATTAGTAGTGGAGATGTGGAAATGCCGGCTGAGTTAGAACTTACCGTATCCAACGCAAACAAAGCTCATCCTCACTTTGGAAATATTGTTTTCCATGAAGAAGGAACATACAAATTTAAGATTACTGAGAAAGACGGCAAGCTTAGTTATATAAAATACGATTTAACACCAAGATACGTTATTGTAGAAGTGACAAACGATGCTTCAACAGGCAATTTGGTTGCTAAAGTTGCAGACGGCAGCGATAGCTTAACATTTAGTAATGTATACAAGACTGAAGCTGCTGTACTTGAAGGAAAAACAAATCTTGTTGTTGTAAAATCTTTGACAGGTCGTGATTGGTTCGGTAGTGACAACTTCAGATTTACAATTGCTCCTTTTGGCAGAGTAACTGCTGGTGCCATTGATGAAGGTGTTGTAGTAATGCCTGCTATGTCAGAAATTACTATTAACACACTGGATTCTGTTCACGAGCATGGTTATCAGGATGCTTTTGGTGATATAGTATTTAAGAAAGCCGGAACCTATAGGTTTGATATTAAAGAAAGCGTTGGCGACATTCATAATGTTGAATATGATCATCATACCTATTATGTAACTGTTGTTGTTACAGATAACAACGAAGGAAAATTGGTTGCGAAACCTATTTATGAAAGTTCCAAAGTGTTTGAAAATATCTATGAACCGGACCCTGTAACACAGCCTATCAAAGGTGAAAAGGTTCTTAATGGAAACAGGGAACTTAAAGCTGATGATTTTGAATTTGTTATTACAGCTGTAACTAATAGGGCTCCAATGCCTAGAAATAATAAGGTTACTAATGATGCTGACGGTAATGTTGATTTTGGTGAAATTACTTTTACAGAAGAAGGTACTTATGTCTATGAAATTACTGAGGTTAAAGGAGATATTAAGGGAGTTTCCTATGACCAGAAGAAAGTAACTGTTACTGTAGAAGTTACATATAATCAGTCAACCGGCAAATTTAGTGCTACAGTATCTTATGTTAAAGAAGGTGAGTCTGCTAAGGCGTCTTTCAAATTTGAAAACAACTATAAGGCAGAGGATAGTGAGACGGTGGATCTTAAGGTAAAGAAAAAGGTAACAGCTTCTGAAGGTAACAGCTTTACACTTAAGGGTGGAGAATTCACTTTTGTAATTGAAGGAAGCAGTGGTGCTCCAATGCCTGCAAATACTACAGTAACAAATGACAAGAACGGTAATGTTGACTTTGGATCTGTTAATTTTATAGATGCAGGAACATTCACATATACAGTTCGTGAAGTTCAGGGTAGTCTTAATGGCTTCTCTTACGATGAATCTGTATATACAATTACTGTTATTGCAACTGATGATACTGTAAATGCAAAAATTGTTACATCTGTTAAAGTTACAGATAGCGAAGATAAAGAAACTGAGGCAGTATTTGATAATAAATACAATCCAAAGGAAACTTCTGCTGTTATCTTTGGTAACAAAGTCCTTGATAGTAGGCACAAAGAACTTGAAGCAGGCGAATTTGAATTTGTTATTAAAGCGGTAACAGAAAATGCTCCGTTGCCAAAAGAAACAACGGTAACAAATGAAGCAAGCGGATTGTTTAAGTTTGAGGCAATTGAATATACAAAGGTAGGAACTTATGTATATGAAATTACTGAAAAGAACACAGGTAAGAAGGGTTACACCTATGACAATACTGTATACACTGTAACAGTAACTGTAACAGATGAAGGTTCTGGTCAGCTTAATGCTGAAGTTGAAGGTGTTGAAAAAGCAAATGGCGATGCTGCAATTAATTTTGAGAACAAGTATAAGGCAGCGGCAAGTGTGCCGGTGAAGCTTAATGCAAAGAAGAAAGTTAAGGCTTCTGAAGGCAATAGCTTTACACTTAAGGGTGGAGAATTCACCTTTGTAATTGAAGGTAGCAACGGTGCTCCAATGCCTGTAAATACTACTGTTACAAATGATGCAGACGGAAATATTGACTTTGGTTCTGTTAAGTTTGCAGATGTAGGCACATTTACATATACTATTCGTGAAGTTCAAGGTGAACGTGGTGGATTTGTTTATGATGGCGCTGTTTATACAATAACGGTAATGACAAGAGTAGAGCTCAGAGATGCTGAAATTGTAACATCTGTTAAGGTTACAGATAGCGAAGATAAAGAGGCTGAGGTGTTGTTCGAGAATAAGTACAATCCGAAGGAAACTTCTGCTGTTATCTTTGGTAACAAAGTTCTTGATAGTAAGCACAAAGAACTTGAAGCAGGAGAATTTGAATTTGTTATTAAAGCGGTAACAGAAGATGCTCCGTTGCCAAAAGAAACAACTGTAACAAATGCAGCAAACGGGTTGTTCCAGTTTGAGGCAATTGAATATACAAAAGTAGGAACTTATGTATATGAAATTACTGAAAAGAACACAGGTAAGAAGGGTTACACCTATGATGATACTGTATACACTGTAACAGTAACTGTAACAGATGAAGGTGCAGGTCAGCTTAATGCTGAAGTTGAAGGCGTTGAAAAAGCAAATGGCGATGCTGCAATTAATTTTGAGAACAAGTATAAGGCAGAAGCAAGTGTTCCTGTAGAGTTTAACGCAAAGAAGAAAGTTAAGCCTTCTGAGGGCAATAGCTTTACACTTAAGGGTGGAGAATTCACCTTTGTAATTGAAGGTAGTAACGGTGCTCCAATGCCTGTAAATACCACTGTAACAAATGATGCAGACGGAAATATTGATTTTGGTTCTGTTAAGTTTGAAGATGTAGGCACATTTACATATACCGTTCGAGAAGTTCTTGAGAATCGTGGCGGATTTACTTACGACGAATCTGTGTACACAATAACTGTGGTGACAAAAGTTGATTTTAATGATGCAAAGATTGTAACATCTGTTAAGGTGACAGACGAAGATAATCAGGATGCCGAAGTTGTATTTGAAAACAAATATGACCCTAAGGAAACACCTGTTGTCGTTTATGGTAATAAAGTTCTTAACAGTGAACACAAAGAACTTGAAGCAGGCGAATTCGAGTTTGTTATTACTGCGGTAACTGAAAATGCTCCGTTGCCAAAAGAAACAACAATAACAAACGAAGCAAGCGGATTGTTTAAGTTTGAGGCAATTGAATATACAAAGGTGGGAACTTATGTATATGAAATTACTGAAAAGAATACAGGTAAGAAGGGTTACACCTATGATGATACTGTATACACTGTAACAGTAACTGTAACAGATGAAGGTGCCGGACAGTTAGAGGCAAAGGTTGACGGTGTTGAACTTGAGCAAAATGTACCTGCGATTAAGTTTACGAACAGCTATGTTCCAAAAGATGTGGATCTAGTCATTGGTAAAGATGGTGAACTTAACAAGGTTCTTGATGGCAGAGTTATCAGAGATGAAGAATTTGAGTTTGCATTGTTTGATGTTAACGGCGATGAAATAGCTAAATCTAAAAACGATGAGAACGGCAAATTTAAGTTCGGCATTAATTATACAAAGGCTGGTACTTACAACTACACAATTGTTGAAATGAACAACGAGGTAGCAGGTGTTAAGTATGATGAAAAAGTATTTGATGTTGAAGTTAAAGTGGTTGATAACAACGGAGAACTTAAAGTTGAAAGTGTTGTTTACACATTAGAAAATGAAACAGTAGATAATGTTACATTTAATAATATCTACAAAGCAGCACCAACTGATATATCCTTAGAAGCAACGAAAATTCTTACAGGTCGTTACTTGTTGGATGGTGAATTTAAGTTTGTAATCGCAACCGAAAACGGAGATGTTGTTACAGCGGCAACAAATAATGCAGATGGCGAGATTTCTTTTGATAAGATTTACTTTGATGGCCCGGGTGTTTACAAGTTTGTTGTATACGAAGAAAAGGGTGATCTTGCACATGTCGTATACGATACAACAAAATATATTGTTGTAATTGAAGTTACAGATGATGGCAAGGGTCAGTTGAAGGCATCTGAACCGGTAATCAAGTCAGAAGACGGTAAGGAAACAGTAGAAAAAATTGTATTTGAAAATACATTTGAAGTTTCTGTACAAAATCCTGAAACCGGTGACTCAAGCAATCTCTTCTTGTGGTTGGCATTGTTTGTAGTAAGTGGTGTTGGTATAACAGCAACTGTTGTTTTCGGAAGAAGACGTGAAAATGAGAGTTGATAAATCGCTATTTATTCCCCCTGCAAAAATAATTGCAGGGGGAATATTTATATGTATTTACAATAATTGCATTTTACGGCCAGGTATGGTATATTTATCCTGTTATTTTGATATAGAAAAGAGGGAAATTTCATGGCTAAGATTCAGATGAAAACGCCGCTGGTTGAAATGGATGGCGACGAGATGACCAGAGTAGTCTGGGAGAAAATTAAAGACATACTGATTTTACCTTACATAGATTTGAAGTCAGAATATTACGACCTTGGTTTGCCTAACAGAGATGCTACAGAGGATCAGGTAACGAAGGATAGCGCAGAAGCAACTAAGAAATATGGTGTTGCAGTAAAATGTGCTACTATTACACCAAACGCTCAGAGAGTTGAAGAGTTTGGCCTTAAGAAAATGTGGAAGAGTCCTAACGGTACTATCCGTTCTATGTTGGACGGCACAGTGTTCAGAGCACCTATTTTAGTAAAAGGCATTTCCCCATTGGTAAAAGGTTGGGAGGCTCCAATTGTAATTGCTCGTCATGCTTATGGTGATATTTATTCTGCGGTAGATACTAAAGTCGAAAAAGGCAGCAAAGCTGAGTTAGTAATTACTAAACCTGACGGAACTGAAACAAGAACACTTATTAAAGATTTTGCAGGTTCTGATGGTATTTCATGCGGTATGCATAATACAGATGCTTCCATTGAAAGCTTTGCAAGAGCATGTTTTGAATATGCGCTTTCCGAAAAGTTGAGCCTGTGGTTCTCTTCTAAAGATACAATTTCCAAGATTTATGATCATCGATTCAAGGATGTATTTAATGACATTTACGAGGCAGAATATAAAGAGAAGTTTGAAGCACTTGGCATCGAATATTTCTATACATTAATTGACGATGCTATCGCAAGAGTTATGAAGTCCAAGGGAGGCTTCGTATGGGCTTGTAAGAACTATGACGGAGATGTGTTCTCTGACATGTTGGCTACAGCTTTCGGAAGTCTTGCCATGATGACTTCTGTGTTGGTATCACCTAACGGATATTTTGAGTATGAGGCAGCTCACGGAACTATTCCGAGACACTATCACAAATATCTTAAGGGAGAGAAAACATCTACAAACCCAATTGCTACAATTTTTGCATGGACAGGTGCATTCAAGAAGAGAGGAGAACTTGACAATCTTCCTGAGCTTGTTACTTACGGTGAAAAGATTGAGCAGGCTGTACTTGATACAGTTGGAAGCGGTTATATGACCGGAGATTTAGCTTTGATTTCCGACTTACCTGAAAAACACGTTTTAGGTTTAGAGGAATTTTTAAATAAAGTTGCAGAGAGGTATGGTGAATTATGAGTTTTTTAAAATTTGATTACAAAAAGGCAGAGCCTTTCCTTAAGGATTATGAGGTTACTGCGCAGCAGGATATGATTACTGCTGCCCATAACATTTTACACAATAAAACTGGTGCAGGTTCTGACTTTTTAGGCTGGCTTGATTGGCCTGTAAAATACGACAAAGAAGAGTATGACAGAGTAAAGGCGGCTGTTGCTAAAATCCGTAAAGATTCCGATGTGTTAATTGTTATCGGTATCGGTGGTTCATACTTAGGTGCAAGAGCCGCTATTGAGATGCTTTCTTCTTCTTTCTCAAACCTTGAGAATATGAAGACAAAGAAGAATCCTATGGTGTTCTTTGCAGGTTGCAACTTAAGTGCAACATACTTAGCTGATCTTATGGATTTGGTTGACGGTTATGATGTTTCTTTGAATGTTATTTCTAAGTCCGGTACCACAACTGAGCCTGCTATCGCATTCAGACTTTTAAAAGAGAAAATGGAGAAGAAGTACGGTAAAGAAGAGGCTGCTAAGAGAATATATGCAACAACTGATAAAGCAAGAGGTGCTCTTCGTACGTTAGCTGATAAAGAGGGTTATGAGACCTTTGTTATTCCTGATGATGTAGGCGGAAGATTTTCAGTTCTCACTCCTGTAGGTTTGTTGCCTATCGGTGTTGCAGGTGCAGACTTGGATGCTATGATGGAAGGTGCTAAAGCTGCTTTTGAGAAATATCAGGATCCTTCTTTGGAGAACAATGATTGCTATGCTTACGCTGCAGCAAGAAATGCTCTTTACAGAAAAGGTAAGACAATTGAAATTATGGTTAATTATGAGCCTGGTCTCCACTTTGTAACTGAATGGTGGAAACAGCTTTATGGCGAGAGCGAAGGTAAAGACGGAAAGGGTATATTCCCTGCAGGTGTAGACTTTACAACAGACCTTCACTCTATGGGTCAGTACATTCAGGACGGCCTCAGAAACTTGTTTGAAACAACATTGTTAGTAGAAAAGCCACGTCGTGAAATTATTATTGAAGCTGACGAAGAGAACCTGGATGGTCTTAACTTCCTGGCAGGCAAGGATCTTAACGAAGTTAACATGAAGGCTTCTCAGGGTACACTTCTTGCTCACACAGATGGCGGGGTTCCTAACCTCATGCTTACACTTCCTGAAATGGATGAATATACATTTGGTGCTATGGTTTACTTCTTCGAAAAGGCTTGTGGCATCAGCGGATACTTACTTGGTGTAAATCCATTTAATCAGCCTGGTGTTGAAGCTTACAAGAAAAATATGTTTGCTTTACTTGGTAAGCCAGGTTACGAAGCACAGAAAGCAGAATTGGAGGCAAGATTATGAGAGTAGTTATTTGCGAAAATTATGCAGAAATGAGCCGCTTAGCAGCTGAAGAAATTGCTGCTGAGATGAAAAAGAAAAAGAATTTCGTTTTAGGTTTGGCTACAGGATCTACACCTGTAGGTACATACGGAAATCTTATTGAAATGAACAAACAGGGAGAAATTGATTTTACCGATGTAAAAACTTTTAACCTTGACGAATATTGTGGCTTATATCCTAACCACGACCAGAGTTTTAACTACTTTATGTATATGAATCTCTTTAACTACATTAACATCAAGAATGAAAATGTACACGTGCCTTTCGGTTTTGCCACAGATTACGATGCTTGGTGCAAAGGTTACGAAGCTGCTATTGCTGAGGCTGGTGGTCTTGATTTACAGCTTTTAGGTATGGGTAGTAACGGTCACATTGGTTTCAATGAGCCTGCAGAAGAATTTGCTGAAATTACTCACACAGTTGAACTTACTGAGTCTACAATTAAGGATAATTCAAGATTCTTTGCCAAGATTGAGGATGTTCCTACTAGTGCAGTAACAATGGGTATTGGTACAATTATGAGAGCAAAGAAAATTGTTATGGTAGTTAATGGTGCTAATAAGGCTAAGGCTGTTAAAGAAATGATTAACGGACCTGTAACGCCTTCTATGCCTGCATCTGCTTTGCAGAACCATCCTGATGTAACTGTTTTTGTTGAGAAGGAAGCAGCAAAGGAAATCATGTAAATGAAATATTAATATTTCAAAAACAAAAAAGTACAGTACTTTTCAGTGCTGTACTTTTTTTGGTATAATCAGATTAGGTTTTTGGATTTTAATGGAGGTGCTCCATGAAAAAACATATTTTATTTTTTGGAATAGTAATTGCTGTTATAATGCTGGGCTGTATTGCTGCTTCGGCTATAAATATGGATTTTGTAGATGGAAGTTTTTTGTGGCAGGAAGACTCTTATCTGTTGGGCATTCCGGCTAAAAGTTCAGGGGTTTTGGTAAAGTCCAATTTTGAATCAACAAATACAACCATAAAGAATGAAATAGGTGCTCTTGTTTCTGACTCTTCATATATTGGTACCGGTGCAACTGTTTCTTCTTCAAAAGTTTTAACGACTGTTGTCTATGGAGATGTAAACGGAGATGGCAGAGTTACTACCGCTGACTATATAATGATGAAAAAGACTATAACAGATACTGTCCTTTTACAAGGAGCTTATAAAAAGGCTGCTGATGTAAATAAAGATGGCCAGATTGCAGCTGCAGACTATATGATGGTTAAAAGCAGTATGGGTGGCACAGTTGACTTGTATGAAAATATGAGTGCAACACCTTACCAATCTCAGTTCGAAAAAAAAGATTATTCTGAGAGAAAAGCCGACTACAGAATGGATCGTAATAAAATTAATATCGGACTTTATGGCTATGAAAAAGGTACAGACAGTGCACTAATGAAAGAATCCTATTTTGAAGAAATAAAAAATGATTTTGGTGCTACTTTTATAGCGGGAGGTAGGAATTCTACAAAAATATATAATTGGTGTAATGAATATCAGCTTGGTGTGATTCCGAAAGCTATAAATTTTACCAAATATACAATTACTTCTGAAGCAAAACCAACTCTTGGTGATTACAGTGAGTTTGATTGTCTTAAGGATGGTACATATAAGGATTATGACTGCTTCTGGGGCGATGAAGTTTTTGACGAGCCTGAAGCACAGTATTATCCTTGGTTGGCTGGGGCACAGCAACTTTATGATGGTCACTTTGATGATAAGTTTATATTCTTCAATTTAAATCCTTGTGTAGAGCCGTATAATGAATCACGGCCTACTGCCTGTTTCGGTGCAACTGACTACCAGACTTATGTAAATGAATATGTTAAACAAGTTGACACGGATTATGTTTGTTTTGATGTCTATCCGTTTGATAACGGTACAAAAGGTTTTAGAAGAAGTTATTTATATAGTATGGATATTGTGTCAACTGCGGCCAGAGAGTCAGGTCGTGATTTCTGGATTATAATTCAGTCTGGTTCCACGGCCCCTGAATACAAAATGACACCTACACAGCTTCAGTGGCAGGTATATACATCTCTTGCATATGGGGCAAATACAATTATGTATGCCAGCTATATGCCATGGTGGTTCGTTGATGGCACTTGTATGATTAACAACGACGGAAGTAAGAATGATCTTTGGTATGGGGGACAAGAAGTTAATAAGTTGGTAAATGCACTTTCTTCTACATATATGGAATATGAACATTTGGGTGTTACTTCTATAGTAGGAGATACTTTTATGACAAAGCCTCAATTAAGAAGACAGAGTACAAGAAATGCAACCAGAGGATATGATGGGACCAGAGGTTTTAAAGACATTCAATGTGAAACAGGACTTATTGTAGGTTCTTTTGAAAAGAAGGACAGCAAAGGCTATGCCATGATGCTGGTAGAATCTTGTGACCCTTATGATATGACAGTTTCTTCTGTGGTTACTTTCAAAGTGGCAGACTCATCCTGCTCCAAGGTTACTGCTTATCCTGATGGAAAGCCACAGGTGTTAACTGCTGTTGACGGGGTTTATACTTTGGAACTGGCATCAGGTCAGGGTTTATTTGTAACAGTGGAGTAAGTAACTTATGAGGGGTGCTATGAAAAAAATTAGTTTGGTTGTAATCTTAGTATTGATTTCAGTTGTGATATTTGGTTGCCTCAGTGTATCAGCTGCTAATATGGATTTCGTGGACGGAAGCTTTTTGTGGCAAGAAGACTCATATTTGTTGGGCATTCCGGCTAAGAGCTTAAGTGTATTTGTAGAATCTAATTTTGAATCTGATAATGTGACAATTAAAAATAAAGAGGGCAATCAGTTTTCTGAATCATCATATGTAGGTACAGGAGCAACAGTTTACTCAGCAAGGGAATTGACAGTTGTAGTGTATGGCGATGTAAACGGTGAAGGTCGAGTTACCACAGTTGACTACATACTGATGAAGAAAGCTATATCAGACACGGACATTTTACAGGGAGCTTACAAAAAAGCTGCTGATGTAAATCAAGATGGCCAGATTGCAGCTGCAGACTATATGATGGTTAAGAAAAGCATGGGTGGTACTGTTGACCTCTATAAAGGCACGAGTATTACCCCTTATCAGTCAGAATATAAAAAAGAGGAATACGATACAAGCAATTATCGTATGGATCGTAGCAAAATTAATATTGGGGTATATGGATGGCAAAAAGGCACAGACAGTGTATTCTTGCAGGATTCTTATTTTAACGATTACAAAAATAATTTTGGCGGAGATTTTATTGTAGCAGGCACTAATTCGGCCAAATACTATAAGTTTTGTGAAAAATATGGTATAGGTTTTTTTGCCAGGGAGAAAAATCTTCCCAGATATACATACGGATCAGCTCCGGAAAGGTTAGACCCTACCAGTTTCACTGATGTAGAGTCAAGTCTTGCTGATTATAACGACAATTATACATATTTGTGGGGAGATGACGTTTTTGATGAGCCTGTGGCAGACTATTTTGATTGGATGGCAGGGGTAAAGACCAGATATGATGCTAAGTTTACAGACAGGTTTGTATTTTACAACCTGAACCCTGTTGCCCCTAATGGTGTTACAAATGGTCATGGAGCAGCAGATTACAGGGACTATATCAGACAGTATGTAAACAAGATTGATACGGACTTTATTTGTTTTGATATTTATCCTTTTAACAATCAGTTTAATGGAATGCACCCATACTATTTGGAAAATCTTGATGTGGTATCAACAGCTTGTCGAGAAACCGGCAGAGATTTCTGGATTATAACTCAGACAGGATCCACTGCAGAGGAATATAAAATGACAGCTGCTCAGCTTCAGTGGCAATCCTACACAGCACTGGCTTATGGCGCGAAAACAATTATATATGCCAGCTATATGCCTTGGTGGTGGGTAGATAATACATGCATGGTTAATAAAGATGGCACTAAAACAGATTTATGGTCAGCCGGTAAAGATTGCAACGAGGTAATACATACTTTATCTCCTGTTTACATGGAATATGAACATCTTGGAGTTAGTACTATACCTGGAACAACTTTTCTTACTAAGAGTCAGCTTCGTTTGCAAAGTCGCCGTAATGAAGCTCGTGGTTATGGCGGTATCAGAGGTTTTTCAGATGTGGAAAGTGAAAACGGTATTATCATAGGATCTTTTGAAAAGAAGGACGGCAACGGCTATGCCATGATGCTGGTGGAATCTTGCGATCCTTATGATATGACAGTTTTTTCTACGGTTACATTCAAAGTGGCAGATTCATCCTGCTCCAAGGTTACTGCTTATCCTGATGGAAAACCACAGGTGCTGACTGCTGTGGATGGTGTTTATAGTGTGGAATTGGAGTCAGGGCAGGGCTTGTTTGTGACTGTGGAGTGAATATTTTTATGAGAGAATACAGTGTTTTTCTGTAAAATGCAGAATCACTACATGAATATACAGTGAGTTGTCTCCAATGGATTTGAAAACTGTATGTTTCATGTAGTGATTTTTTATTTTTTAAATAAAACACTGTAACTTTATACAGTGATTTTTAGAAACTTCAACATAAAACTGTATCTTTCAAGAGAAAAAGCTTTTTTGAGGATCGAATCAATATCTTTACGTTGTATTTCAGTAATTACAAGCAGCCGCTCATTCTCAAAAATGCCTGATTGATGATATAACGTTAGTTTCTTATTCCAAGAGTTTAAATATTCTTTAGTATTTAAACCTAAGTATTCTATATATACCTCTTCTCCGTTAAGGGGACTGATAACAGTAAAGTCCGGATAGAATATTTTATCCCCGATATATAATCTTTTTTCATAACGATATGATAATCCTAGAAAGAATAATTTGTCTGCAACCAATGCTTCAGCTCTTGAACGAACAAATTCTCCATGAATAGTTTTTTCTTGTAGCTCATCCATATAGCTGTTTTTTTCACTGTAATAAACATAGGAATCAAATTGGTAAGGCCTGAAGTTCTGAACTATATGGGTTACAGCCTTGCTGAAGTTAGGCAACATCTTTTTCCAATACATTGCTTCTTTGAAATGATCCGAATATGTTTTTTTCTTTTTCAGAATATCTATTATTTGTGAATCTTTTTCTGTGTTCAGATATTTTTGTTTGCTTTTTCCATTTATTTGTGTCTGCCAATAGTACTGTTCCTTTTTACGTGGTTTACGCACTACCAAACTACCCTCCGGCATTTCGCTCCAAATCTTTTCAGCTTCCAGAATCATCTCACACTTACCACGTACAAACTCCATAAAATTATATGTATCCTTATCCCACACAGATATCCTCCTTAATGACCATAAACCTGGCCTCTTTAATTCCCGGTACATTCATAATATCTTCAATAGAAGAGAAAGGACCATTGGTCTCCCTGTAAGCAATAATTTTCTTTGCAGTACTTTCTCCTATTCCCGACAAATTACACAACTCATCAATCCCGGCAGTGTTGATATTTATTTTCCCACCGTGGCTACCTGAAGGTTCTATAGGAGACACAAACGTATCACCCACAGCAGGCACATTTATCATAGTATTGGCATAAATAATTTCTACCATATTTATAGCCTCTGGATTAGCATTTTTCGTGAAGCCTCCTGCCAGAGAAATTACATCTGAAATCATAGAACCGGAGGAAATCTTGTACACACCGGGATTTTCAACTTCACCTACCACATATACATGAATTTCGACTGGCGGGGTTGGCGGATCGACATAAGCAGAAGGCGATACTGAAGGTGCAGCAGTGATTGTAATAACATTATTATCTTCTGTTTTGGAAAGGTAAAATCCCAATAAGACAGCAACAACCGCTACTATTCCTATAGCAACATATTTCAGATAACCGGGAATAACAAAAATCCTACCCCATAAAGTAAATTTAATATTATTTTTCATGTAAAGACACACCTCCTTCTTTAGTTTAATATTAAAAAATGGGAAATAAAAACGGTGGGTATGATTATTTCCCAAAATAAATGTATATACTATTCAAAGAGGTGATTGCAAGTTGAAAAGAAAAGCGTGGGTATTATACATCAGTTGGCTGGTTTTATGTGTAGCAGCAATTATATTTTTATGGGTTTCCTATACAGAACCGTTCTTTACAGAAAAACAAAATGGAGTAAGTTATGAGGATTATCGTCAGGTTTTATCAAAAAGGGGAAGCACAGGAAGTGAAGTAAAGCAGATCCAACAAAAACTTAAAAATTGGGGATATTATAAAGGAAATATAGATGGTATTTTCGGAAAACAAACAGAGGCGGCTGTGAAAGCCTTTCAGAAGAAAAATGATCTATCAGTAGATGGGATTGTAGGAACTGCAACCTTAGCGGCCATGGGAATATCCACTTCTTCTCAGACCTCATCTTCTGTTGGGACAAGCTCCTCGGATCTTAATCTGTTGGCCAGAGTTGTCTATGGAGAGGGAAGAGGAGAACCATATGCAGGGCAGGTCGCCATTGCTGCTGTTGTTCTCAACAGAGTGGAGGATAGCCGTTTCCCAAAGACTATAGCCGGTGTCATATATCAATCAGGTGCCTTTGATGTGGTAGCAGATGGTCAGATAAATCTTTCGCCAAATTCTACAGCTTACCAGGCCGCCAGAGATGCCTTAAATGGATGGGACCCCACATATGGCTGTGTTTATTATTACAACCCCAAAACTGCTACAAATAAATGGATAAAAACATTACCTATTTCTGTAACCATAGGTAAACACGTTTTTTCAAAAGGTAAATAATATAAATAGGTATTGCAATTAGAAAACAGCTTTGGTATAATACTAAGGCTGTTTTATTACACACGGCAGGCGGATGTACCAAGGGTCCTGAACCGTATCAAAGGTTTTCCCTGTGCAAATGATTCCTGTCGGAGGAAAATTTAAAATCAAGGAGGAAATTAAAATGGCAGTTATTTCAATGAAGCATATGCTTGAAGCAGGTGTACATTTTGGACACCAGACAAGAAGATGGAACCCTAAGATGGCTGAATACATCTTCACAGAGAGAAACGGTACTTATATCATCGATCTCCAGAAAACAGTTAAGAAAATCGACGAAGCTTACTACTTCTTAGTAGACGTGGCTAAGAACGGCGGAGACGTTCTTTTCGTAGGTACAAAGAAGCAGGCTAAAGACTCTATCGTAGAGGAAGCTGAGAGAGCAGGTATGTACCACGTAAGCAACAGATGGTTAGGTGGTATGCTTACAAACTTCAAGACAATCGAGAAGAGAATTGCTAAATTAAAGAAGTTAACAGAAATGGAAGAAGCAGGTGTATTTGAGCGTCTTCCTAAGAAAGAAGTAATCAAATTAAAGGGCGAAATGGAAAAGCTCGAGAAGAACCTTGGTGGTATTAAAGAAATGCCAGGTATTCCTGCAGCAATGTTCGTTGTTGACCCTAAAGTTGAGCACAACGCAGTATCTGAAGCAAGAAAGCTCGGTATTCCAGTAGTAGCTATCGTAGACACAAACTGTGATCCTGATGAAGTTGACTATGTAATTCCTGGCAATGACGATGCTATCAGAGCAATCAGACTTATCGCTGCTAAGATGGCTGATGCCATTATCGAAGGCAGACAGGGTGAAGACTTCGTTGCTGAAGAAGTAGCAGAAGTTGAAGCTGAGTCTATCGAAGAAGTTGTAGCTGAAACTGAAGAAGCATAATTTTACTGCGGTAAAAAAGAAAATATATAAGGAGGAAAGTAAAATGGATATAAATTTGATTAAAGAATTGCGTGAAAGAACAGGCGCAGGTATCAACGAGTGTAAGAAGGCTTTGGCTGAAACAGGCGAAGATATCGAGAAGGCTATACAGTTCTTAAGAGAAAAGGGTGCTGCTACAGCTGTTAAGAAGGCAAGCAGAATTGCTTCTGAAGGTGTTGTTGAATCTTACATCCACGGCGGCGGAAAGATCGGCGTATTGTTGGAAGTAAACTGTGAAACAGACTTCGTTGCAAGAAACGAGCAGTTCACATCTTTGGTAAAAGACATTGCTATGCACATCGCTGCTGCTAACCCAAAATACTTAAGCAAGGAAGAAGTTCCTGCTGCTGACGTAGAGAAAGAGCGTGAAGTATTAAGAGCACAGGCTCTTAACGAAGGCAAGCCTGAGAAAATCGTTGATAAAATGGTTGAAGGTAGAATTTCTAAGTTCTACAGCGAAAACTGCTTGTTAGAGCAGGCTTTCGTTAAAAATCCTGACCAGACAATCACAGCTCTTATCACAGAGAAGATTGCTACATTAGGTGAGAAGATCAGCGTTCGTCGTTTCGTTCGTTGGGAGAAGGGTGAAGGTCTCGAAAAGAAGGAAGAGAACTTTGCTGAAGAAGTAATGAGCCAGATTAAATAATTTACTTATTAAGTACATGATATTGAATCCCGGAAGTCTATTAAGACCTCCGGGATTTTTTTGCGCACTTTGTTTTTCCCCTTGTAACAAAATAAAAATTCAAGTATAATATTTTACAGAAAATAGACATTGGTGGGAGGAATAATTATGAGCAAACCCATATATGAAAGAGTCCTTATTAAAATAAGTGGTGAAGCAATGGCTGGGGATAATAAATTCGGCATCAACGATGCAACAGTAAACCAGGTTTGTTCCAATATTAAGAAATTAACAGACATGGGTGTTGCCGTGGGTATAGTAGTAGGCGGTGGCAACTTCTGGAGAGGAAGACAAGGTTCCAATATGGATAGGACAAGAGCTGATCACATGGGAATGCTTGCTACAGTAATAAACGCGTTGGGTCTGGCTGATGCTTTAGAACAGTTGGGTGTGCCTGTAAGAGTACAGACTGCTATTGAAATGAAGCAGATTGCAGAACCTTACATCAGAAACAAAGCGACAAGGCATTTAGAAAAGGGTAGAGTTGTTATATTCGGTTGCGGTACAGGTAACCCGTTCTTTACAACAGACACAACAGCGGCTTTAAGAGCAGTTGAAATAGATGCAGATGTTATTTTGCTTGCAAAGAATGTTGATGCGGTATATGATAGTGACCCTGCAACAAACCCAGATGCAAAGAAGTTTTCAGAAATTTCTTACAAAGAAGTGTTGTCCAGAAATCTTAAGGTTATGGATTCAACAGCTACAGCTCTCTGTCAGGACAACAACATGAAGATTCATGTTTTCGGCATTAAAGATCCGGAGAATCTTGTTAGAGCAGTGTGTGGTGAAAAAATCGGAACTATAGTATCTTAATTTAGGAGGAGAATTTTATGATTAATAAAAGCGATTATGATGTATACAAATTAAAAATGGAAAGTACTTTGGAGTACTTGGATGACGAGTTTGCTAATATCAGAGCAGGTAGAGCAAACCCCGGTATTCTTAACAAATTGACTGTTGAATATTATGGTGTGCAGACACCTATTACACAGGTTGGCGCAGTATCAGTACCTGAAGCAAGAATGTTGGTATTCCAGCCTTATGATATGAGTGTACTTAAGGAAGTTGAAAAGGCTATCTTTAAGTCTGATATCGGTATTACACCTAACAACGACGGTAAAGTTATAAGACTGGTATTCCCGCCACTTACAGAGGAACGTCGTCTTGAACTTAAGAAACAGATTAAGAAATTAGGTGAGGATGCAAAGGTATCCGTAAGAGGAATCAGAAGAGATGCTATTGAAGCCTTCAAAGCTATGAAGAAAAAGTCTGAAATTACAGAAGATGATGTAAAACAGGCCGAAGGCGATATTCAGAAGTTTACTGATAAATATGTTGAGGAAATCGACAAAAAAGTAGCTTCAAAAGAGAAGGAAGTTATGGAGATTTAATCCATGGGATTGTTTAATCGCAATAACAAAACAAAGAAAAATAAAGGCACGGCCGAGGGGCAGAACCTGGTCGTGCCTGCTCATATTGCCATAATTCCTGACGGCAACAGACGTTGGGCAAAGGAGCGTATGCTTCCTGTGGCAGCAGGTCATAAAGAGGGTGCAGAAGTTTTCCGGAGAATGGTAAGACACGCAGAGAGTTTAGGGGTAAAATACATTACATTCTATGCTTTTTCTACAGAAAATTGGAAACGTGAAGCCTCTGAAGTAGAGACTCTTATGAAACTTCTTCTGAATTTTCTTGTGAATTCAGAAAAAGAATTGGGCAAAGACAAAGATAAAATCCGTATTAAAGTTATAGGAGACAGAACAAGACTTTCCGAAGACTTACAGCGAGAAATTGCCAGAGTAGAGAAAGAGACAGAAAACAATACTGCCATTACCGCTAACATGGCAATTAATTATGGCGGAAGGGATGAACTTACAAATGGTGTAAGGGAAATAGCCGAAAAGGTTAAGAACGGAGAACTTAATCCGGAAGAAATTACAGAAGATACAGTGGAAAGTCATCTTTATACAGCAGGTACGCCTGATCCTGATCTTCTTATAAGAACAAGTGGTGAAGAGCGTATCAGTAACTATCTGTTGTGGCAGTTGGCATATACAGAATTTTATTTTACCGAAAAGAATTGGCCTGATTTTAATAAACATGACTTAGAAGAGGCAATTAAAGCATATAGTAACAGACACAGAAGATTCGGAGGAGCATAATTTATGAAAACCAGAGTTATTTCTGCCATTGTAATGATTGCATTGGCGGCAGTACTTATATATTTTGGGGATATATATTTTGGAGTGGCCATATTCCTGGTATCTCTTATAGGCTTGTATGAATTCTACAAAGCATTTAAGTCAAAAGGTGTTAAGCCTGTATATGTTTTAGGATATATTTATACATTGCTGATTCCGGTGGCAACATTTATGAAGCCTTCAAATGCATTGGAGATTCCTGTAAATGGAACAAATATATTCCCTGCAGTGCAGGTTATAATAATGCTTGTGTTACTTGTTCTTATGGTAGTAGCTCACAAGAAAGTAACTCCTTTAGACGGAGCAGTAACATTACTGGGTGCTTTCTATGTACCATTTCTTTTCAGTTTCTTTGTTCTTACAAGAAACATGACAGATGGCTTGGTGTTGCTTATTATAGGAATTTTAGGCTCCGTAGCAGCAGATACATTTGCAATATTTGCAGGCCTTTTATGGGGTAAGAAAAAACTTATTCCTGAAATCAGTCCCAAGAAAACAATTGCAGGAAGTGTAGGTTCATTTGTGGGTTCTGTAATTGCCCTGGTTATCTATGGCCTGATACTTCACTACGGCGGGCTTATGGAAGAACCTGTTTCCGTACTGCATTTTGCAATACTGGGTCTTATTATGGGTGGAACATCACAGATTGGTGACCTTTCTGCTTCTGCAATGAAGAGATATTGTGGTATTAAAGATTTTGGCAAACTTATTCCGGGTCACGGTGGAATTTTAGACAGATTTGATAGTATGTTGTTTAATGTTCCTATGGTTTACTGCTACATTCACATTTTAAGAGCATTAAGCTAATAAAAGAGGTTTATAATGGTAAAAACAGTTTCTATTTTAGGTTCAACAGGGTCCATAGGCACACAGACCCTTGATGTGTTAAGAAACCTTAAAAAGCAGAATATAGAGGTGAAAGTGGTAGCCTTAGCTGCCGGAAGAAATGTGGAACTTATTGAAGCCCAGGCAAGAGAATTTATGCCGGGGCTTGTTTCCGTTGAAAGCCCGGATGCTGCAAAAATTCTCAAAGAAAAATTGGCACCACTTGGTATCGAAGTGGCTTACGGAGAGCAGGGACTTATGGATGTAGCTACATCCGATTGTGAGATTCTGGTTACTGCTATCGTTGGAATGAAGGGACTTCTTCCCACCCTTGCTGCCATAGAAAAAGGTACAGACATTGCTTTAGCAAACAAGGAAACTATGGTAGTTGCAGGTGAGATAGTAACAGAAGCGGCTAACGCTAAAGGGGTAAAAATTTTACCGGTGGATAGTGAACACTCTGCCATTTTACAGTGCCTGACAGGCTACAACCACGGGGAAGTACAACACCTTATTCTGACTGCTTCCGGAGGCCCTTTCAGAACATGGGAGGCCGACAAAATTAAAGACGTGTCTATAAAGGATGTCTTGGCCCATCCTACATGGAAGATGGGCGGTAAAATTACCGTTGACTGTGCCGGTATGATGAACAAAGGATTGGAAATAATAGAAGCAAGATGGCTTTTTGATATGCCGTATGAAAAAATAAAAGTGTTGGTTCATCCGCAGAGTATAGTTCATTCTATGGTACAATATATTGATGGTGCTGTTATAGCACAGATGGGTGTGCCTGATATGAAGGTGCCCATCCAGTGGGCGCTCTCATATCCTGAAAGAGTTAATTCTGACTTTGGACGACATGATTTTACAAAGACACCTTTAACTTTTGAGGAACCGGACGAAGTTAAATTCCCATGTTTAAGGCTTGCAAGAGAAGCGGCAATTACAGGTGGCACCATGACAGCGGTTATGAACGGCGCCAACGAAATTGCAGTGGAGAAATTCTTAAAAGGTGAAATTAAATTTATGGATATACCATACATTGTAGAAAAGGCTATGAATGCCCATACTGTAAAATACAATCCTACAGTAGAGGATGTTATTGAAGCTGATCGTATGGCAAGGAGGACTGTATGAGTGTAATCGGTAGCATTTTAACTATGCTGATTATGTTAAGTATACTGGTTGTAGTACATGAATGGGGTCACTATATTGTGGCCCGGATTTTTAAAGTTAAGGTAAATGAATTCTCGATATTTATGGGACCTGCCATCTATTCAAGGGTAGGAAAGAAAACAGGAACAAAGTTTTCTATCCGTTGCATTCCTTTGGGTGGTTACTGCGCCATGGCTGACGAAAATGGTGAAAATCCTGAAGAGGAAGAAGGCTCCTTCTTTAAGAAACCTAAGAGGGTAAGGGCGGCTGTTTTTGTGGCAGGTGCTGCTATGAATATTTTATTGGGTTTGCTCATTATCGTGATTTTGTTTTCTATTGTAGGTTATCAGACTAATGAAATTGGCCTGGTTACTACTGATGGTCTTTTTGCCACTTATGAAGATCCTTCTGACCCGAATTTCAAAATAGAAGTAGGGGACAAAGTTGTTTCTTATGACGGATATTCAATCCTTAACGGAACAGAGTATTCCATGTTCAAGTCTATGGATGAAGACTATATTTCCGTTCTTGAAATAAAGAAACCTGACGGAACAGTTAAGAAATGCACCTTTGACAGAACACCGGAAAGCGGAGAAGGTGAAATGAAAATTTTGGGTATGAATTTTATATATATTCAGAAACCTTCTTTCTTTGGTGTATTGGCAGAATCCTTTAAATATCTGGTAACACTTATTAAAATGGTTATATACTCATTATACTGGTTAATAACTGGTACCGTAGGACTGGATGCGGTAGCAGGCCCTGTAGGTATGACTGCTGTTGTAGGAGATGTTATTACAGCAGAGGTGGCCATAGGTGATAAGATTCTTACACTTTTAAATATGGCAGCCCTTATATCTGTAAACTTAGGTATATTTAATCTTATTCCATTCCCGGGACTTGATGGCGGACAGTTGGCATTGGTAGGTGTGGAAGCCCTTCGTGGCGGTAAAAAATTACCACCTGAAAAGCAAGGTCTTATTTCATTTATCGGATTGGCCTTGTTGGTTGTATTGGCTATTGTGGTAATGGGTAATGATATATGGCAGTTGGTATCAGGAGGTCGATAAAATGTTTGCACGTGAAAATACCAGCGTTATAAATGTAGGTGGCATTAAAATCGGTGGAGGAAACAGTATTGCTGTTCAATCCATGACAAATAAAGATACCAGAGATGTGGCAGCCACAGTTGAACAGATAAAGGCATTGGAAGCTGCAGGTTGTAATATTGTAAGAGTTGCTGTCCTGGATATGGATGCTGCTGAAGCAATAAAGGAGATTGTAAATAAGATTCATATTCCATTGGTGGCAGATATTCACTTTGACTACAGACTGGCTCTTAAGTGTATTGAATCCGGTGCGGACAAAATAAGACTTAACCCGGGCAATATCGGTGACGAAAGTAGAGTGAAGGCAGTGGTAACTGCTGCTAAAGAAAGACATATTCCTATCAGAATTGGCATTAATGGCGGTTCTTTGGAGAAAGAACTATTGGTAAAATACGGCGGAGTAGCTCCGGAAGCCATGGTAGAAAGTGCTATGGGTCATATCGAAATTCTTGAAAAAATGGATTTTGAGGATATTGCAGTTTCTTTGAAGGCTTCTTCTGTAAAGAAAACAGTAGAGGCATATAAGTTAATGGCAAAAAAAAGACCATATCCTTTACACGTAGGTGTAACAGAGGCCGGTACCGTTTATGGAGGCACTATAAAGTCTGCAGCAGGAATCGGTGCTGTGTTATTGGAAGGTATCGGAGACACTATCAGAGTTTCGTTGACCGGAGATCCTGTGGAAGAAGTTAGAGCAGGATTCTCGCTTTTAAGAGCATTGGAATTGGAGAAAAATACATATTCATTCGTTTCATGTCCTACTTGCGGCAGATGTAAGGTCAATCTGATAGAAATAGCCACAGAGGTGGAAAAAGGTCTGGAGGAATTAAATAAGAAAGGGTATTTTACCAAACCAATAAGCGTAGCGGTTATGGGTTGTGCAGTTAACGGACCGGGAGAGGCCAAAGCTGCGGATATAGGGCTTGCCGGCGGCGATGGTTGTGCTTTGATGTTTGAAAGCGGAGAGATAAAAGGAAAGCTGTATGGCGACAATATAGCTGCACAGTTTATTGAAAAAGTTAAGGAGTATTATGAGCGGGTTTAGCTACATAAAAATCGATACGGTTGATATAAAGGACGGTCAGTGCATACATATCAAAGCTCACAGCCTCAGAAAGGTCTCTGTACATGAAATAGAGGCCTTTAAAAAAGCGCTCTGCGAAAAACTAAATTATGATGATGTGGAGTTGGATCTTACCCAGCCTGAAGAAGAGGAAAAAGATTTATCTCCTTTCTGGAATGTATATCTTGAATATGTGAAAGAAAAAAGCCCGGCAGTATGGGGGATTCTTGAAGGAAGCAAGGCAGTAGCCGCTGATGATAAGGTGAAAATACTTCTTAAAAAAAGTCTTATTGCAATTCTGAAAGCTAAAAGGATAGACCATGAAGTAGCGGAACTTTACCATAAGGCCACCGGTAAAAATACCATGGTCGAATTTGTGTATTGCCCCGAGGGGAAAAAGAAGAATTCCGTGGATGAAACTGTAAAGGTTAATTTCTCTATTGAGGAATATCAGGCAGCTTCTCAGAAAAGTGCTGTTGCTAAGGACGATTATCAGAAAGTTTATGCAAAATCCGGTCAGGGAAGAGGCTATAACAAAGGTGACGGTAAGACAAGCAGAAAGAGAAGAATTACTCCTGAAGAAGGTATGGAGCTTCCAAAAGATTCAGAAGGTTGCACCATTATTATTGGTCGTGCAATTACTGACCCTATTACCAGAATGTCTGAAATTTCTGCAGACTCAGGATACGTAGCAGTTAAAGGTCGTGTTTTTGGTGTGGAATTAAAACCTATTCCAAGTGGCTCACAGATTGCCTTAATACAGATGACAGACGGCACATATTCCATTACCGCCAAGTTTTTCTTTGACCCTTTAGACGAAGATTTTGTTGTTAAGACCTTTAAGAAGGACAAGGAACTTCACCTTAAAGTATATGGTGAAGCTACCATGGACAGATTCAGTGGTGAACTTACAATTATGGCAAGAAGTGTGGCTTCTTATCATGTTCAGCCACGAATGGATAATTCGGAGACTAAAAGAGTAGAGCTTCATTTGCATACAAACATGAGTGCGGTAGACGGCTTAACACGCCCCGGCGACCTGGTTAAGCGTGCGATTGCCTGGGGCCATAAGGCCATTGCAGTTACTGATCATGGTGTAGTTCAGGCATATCCTGATATGTTTAAGGCAGCAGAAAAAAGTGATCTTAAAATTATTTATGGAATTGAGTGTTACCTTACAAACCAGGAAGGTCCTCTTACTAAAGAACAGGCTAAAAAGACACCTCACTACCATTGTATTATTCTGGTTAAAAATCTGGTGGGACTTAAGAATTTATATAAGCTTATCTCTAAGTCTAACCTGGAATATTTCTACAGAAGACCTCGCATGCCGAAGTTTGAAATTGATGCCCACAGGGAAGGTCTTATTATTGGTTCAGCTTGCTCTGAGGGTGAACTTTATGATGCTATGGTAAATGGTGCTTCGGAAGAAGAATTGGAGAAAATTGCGTCTTTTTACGACTATCTGGAAATTCAGCCAACCCTTAACAATATGTACATGGTGCGTCAGGGTATGGTGGAAAGTTTACAGGATATTGAAAACTTCAACAAGCGTATTGTAGCGTTGGCGGACAAGCAGGGTAAAATGACAGTTGCCACCTGTGATGTGCATTTCTTAGATCCTGAGGATGAAATTTACAGATGTGTGCTTCAGGCAGGTCAGGGTTATTCTGATGCAGAGGAACAGCCTCCTTTGTACTTAAGAACTACTGATGAAATGCTTAAAGAATTTGAATATTTAGGTGACAGAGCATACGAGATTGTTGTAGAGAATACTAACAAGATAGCAGATGAAATAGAAGTTATACGTCCCGTGCCGGCAGGATTTTATCCACCACATATTCCGGGCTCTGATGATACTTTAAGAAACAGCTCTTATGAAAAGGCTAAACGAATTTACGGCGATCCCTTGCCTGAAATAATTGAAAAGAGACTTACAAGAGAACTGGATGCTATTATCGGTAACGGTTATTCCATTATGTATATAACTGCAAAGGAATTGGTAGCAGAGTCTGCCCGTAATGGGTACACTGTAGGTTCCAGAGGTTCAGTAGGATCTTCTTTAGCTGCATACATGTCAGACATAACAGAGGTTAACTCACTTCCTGCTCACTACAGATGTACTGAGTGCGGATATTTAGAATTCCATGAAAACGAAGGCTATGACTGTGGTTACGATATGGAGAGAAAGAATTGTCCTAATTGTGGGAAGCCTTTACAGCGTGATGGTTATGATATTCCTTTTGAAACATTCTTAGGTTTTGAAGGTGACAAGGTTCCTGATATTGATCTTAACTTTGCTTCGGATGACCAGCCAAATGCTCATAAATATACAGAGGTTCTATTTGGCGCTGACTACGTGTTCAGAGCGGGTACTATTGCGGGTCTTGCTGAAAAAACTGCCAGAGGTTATGTACTTAAATATTTAGAGACTACTGGTAAGAGAGCTTCCAATGCAGAAATAAATAGATTGGCTTCAGGGTTTATAGGTGTAAGAAAAACTACCGGTCAGCATCCCGGGGGAATTATTGTTATTCCAAAAGACCATGATATATATGATTTTACCCCTGTACAACATCCTGCAGATGATCCTACATCCACAACTATAACTACCCACTTTGATTATCACTTCTTGCATGATAACATTCTGAAGTTGGATATATTAGGCCATGATGGTCCTGCTATGTTGAAACTGTTGGGAGACTTTTCTGGTGTTTCCTTTGAAGAAGTGGTACTGGACGATGAAAAAGTTATGTCTCTGTTTAACAGTAGTGATGCTTTGGAACTTAATCATGACATGCTAAAAAAAGAAATTCCTTTGGGTACTTTAGGTATTCCTGAATTTGGTACCGGCTTCGTTATGCAGATGCTTAAGGAAACAAGACCTACCAGAATGTCAGAGCTTGTAAGAATTTCAGGTCTGTCCCATGGTACTGATGTATGGGTAGGTAATGCCCAGTCTTTAATACAGGAAGGCAAGTGTACTCTTTCTCAGGCTATTTGTTGTCGAGATGATATTATGTTATATCTTATAAAAATGGGATTGGATAAAAAAATGTCTTTTACTATTATGGAGTCTGTGCGTAAAGGTAAAGGTCTTAAACCTGAGTGGAAGGAAGCTATGATTGCTAACAATGTGCCTGATTGGTATATTGAATCTTGTGAGAAGATTAAGTATATGTTCCCTAAAGCTCATGCTGTAGCTTACGTTGTTTTGTCTGTGAGAATTGCATGGTACAAGCTTTATTATCCTATTGCATATTACTGTGCTCGTTTCTCCTTGAAAGCAGATGACTTTGACGGTGCGTCCATGATTCATGGTTACGAAAAGGCCTACAGTCGGTATCTTATGATTGCCGGCAAAGGCGGGGCTGATGCAGATAGCCAGAGTGCTTCGGGCGAAGATGGTGAAGGTGGAGAAGATTCTGCCCCTAAAGGCAAGGCCGGACTTACTGCGAAGGAAATCAGTGCTATGGCCATATATGATCAGGTGTTTGAAATGTACGGAAGAGGTATAGAGTTTTTACCTATTGATTTATATAAATCAGATGCTAAATATTTTAAGCCGGAAGATGGCAAAATACGTCCACCTTTCTGTGCACTTCAGGGTCTTGGTGTTGCCGCTGCGGAAAATATTGTTAAGGCAAGAGAAACCGGAGAGCCTTTCTTAACTGTGGAAGACCTTAAAATCCGTGGTAATGTGAACAAGGCGGTTATAGAGATTCTGAGAGATGAAGGCTGTCTTGAGGGACTACCTGAGACAAATCAGTTATCATTTTTCTAATGTTAATGTAGTGTGAGAGGAACCCAGTTAAAATGCTTTGTGCGTTTTGGGTTCCTTTTTTTCTTGTAATGTGCTTTTTTACTGGTAAAAAGGGCACCCATTGACGTGAGAAGTGTTGGCGTGGGTTCCTTTTTGGAAGGTGGTGAGAACCCAAACAGTAAAGTTTCTGCTTTATGGGTGTATGGGATTTTTACAAACCTTGTACAAAATGTAAACAGCTTTGTAAAATATGTGCACAATAAACAAAAAACACAGGAGTTTTTTGTGCGTTTTGCACCTATGAAAAAATATTAATTGGTGGTATCATATAAATCAATAAAGACATGATAGATGTAACAGGAGGTTATTGGTAATGGCAGAAGTTAAATTAAAGAATATCTACAAGAAGTATCCAGGTGGCGTAACAGCCGTTAATGACTTTAACTTGGATATTGCTGACAAGGAATTTATCGTATTGGTAGGTCCTTCAGGTTGTGGTAAGTCTACTACACTTCGAATGATTGCAGGTTTGGAAGAAATTACATCCGGTGAGCTTTTAATTGATGGCAAGCTGGTTAATGATATTGCACCAAAAGACAGAGACATAGCAATGGTGTTCCAGAACTATGCTTTGTATCCACATATGACAGTATTTGAGAACATGGCATTTGGTCTTAAACTTCGTAAGACTCCAAAGGGAGAAATTAAGAAGAGAGTACAGGAAGCTGCTAGAATTCTTGAAATTGAGCACTTGCTTGACAGATCAATCAGAGCTTTATCCGGTGGTCAGAGACAGCGTGTTGCTTTGGGTCGTGCTATCGTTCGTGAACCAAAGGTATTCTTAATGGACGAACCTTTGTCTAACTTGGACGCTAAGCTCCGTGCACAGATGCGTACAGAGATTATTAAATTGCATCAGAGATTACAGACAACAGTTATCTACGTAACTCATGACCAGACAGAGGCTATGACCATGGGTTCAAGAATCGTAGTTATGAAAGACGGTTACATCCAGCAGTGTGATGCTCCTCAGGTTCTTTACGAGAAACCGGTTAACATGTTCGTTGCAGGCTTTATTGGAAGCCCTCAGATGAACTTTATCACAACTCGTGTTGAAAAGTTAGACGGTGACGTATGCTTAAGAATCGGTAGATTCCCAATCAGATTGCCTGAAACAAAGGGTAAGATTCTTGAAGATATGGGCTACATGGATAAAGAAGTTATCATGGGTATCCGTTCAGAGAACGTACATGACGAAGCTATGTACTTAGAAACATACAAGGACAGCAAGATTGAGTCCACTGTTGAGGTAGTTGAGCTTTTAGGTTCCGAATCTTTGGTGTGGATGATGTTGGATGAGTACTTGTTTGTTGCTAAAGTTAAACCACGTAACAATATCTATGTTGGTGATACAATTACATTGGCCATCAACCCTAACAAGATTCACGTATTTGACAGAGATACAGAAAACGTAATCTTTAACTAATCCACAAGGATTGAGTTTCGTAGCACAAGCTACATAAAAATGTCACGAAGGCATCGGATTTATTTCCGATGCCTTTTTATGTTTTAAAATATTGAAAGTTGAGTTTAGAAATGACGATAACAGTTAAGAAGTTAGTAATATCAGCAATGTTTATAGCAATAGGTATTGTGTTACCATTCCTCACAGGTCAGATTCCGGAAATAGGACAGATGTTATTGCCTATGCATATTCCGGTAATGTTGTGTGGTTTTATTTGTGGTTGGCCTTATGGTTTGGCAGTAGGTTTTATTACCCCTGTTCTCCGATCGTTTATGTTCGGGCAGCCTATATTGTTCCCTATGGCCATCGCCATGGCTTTTGAGTTGGCAACATATGGAGCCTCCTGTGGCCTTTTATATAAAATTTTCCCTAATAAAAAATGGGCTTTTTATCCAGAACTGGTTATTGCAATGATTTTGGGAAGAGTTACGTATGTACTGGCTATGACAGTGATTTCAGGAGTATCTTCAGTTGAATTCGGAGCCCTGGCCTGGATTGCATCGGCACTTCCGGAAGCAGTACCGGGACTGATTCTTCAGATAGTTATAATACCTGTATTAATGATGGTGTTACAGGAATCAAAGCTGACGCCTGTTAAATAGCATCAATGGCCGCTTTGATTAATTGGGCAGCCGTTTTGTCTTCTACGCCGGCAACATAATTATTACATTTACTAATGGGAATGAGAATTTTGCGGGCGTCACTGCTTCCTACAGCTAAAGCCATAGCCGGTGTAATTTCTCCGTAAAGAGAATCGCTGATTGCGATGCCAATAGGCCCCATGATAACATCATTTCTGCGACAGCCTACGATTACTGCATTTTCCCCGGTGGCACAGTGTGCAGGATTTGCTTTCATCATCTGGCTTGTGGCCAGACTGTTGGTGCCTACGGCGGTGATTTCTGCATCGGGGTATTTTGATAAAATGTTTTCTATAATCAGACGGCCCATTTTACCGCCTTGCCCATCTATAACTAAAATGTTCATGTTCTTAAACCACCTTTTTTCGAGATGATTGTATTCTATGGTAAAAGGGTGGTTTTGTCAATTTTATTGTGGTAAAATGAATTATCTTTTCAGGGAGGCTCGCTATGAAAAAAATATTTGTAATTATTATTGCTGTAATAACTCTTTGCACAAGTTATATACCTATAAATGCTATAGAAGCAAATTCGGATCTTATTATCACAGAGATTTGCTATAACTCTCCTAACTCAGAAGAAACTGAGGAAAAAGATATATGCGATTATGTGGAAATAATGAATATGTCCGATAAAGAAATTGATTTAACCGGAACAGGATTATCTGTAGGATATGACGGTTATACAAGCTCTGCACCTCTTATTGAAGGAAATATGAAAATTAAGCCGGGACAGATAATTATAATATCCACGGTAGCAGACAGAGATACTTTCAACGAAATTCTTGGTGTGGAAATAGATGAGGAGTCATTTTACCGTGTAGAAAACATTGAACTAAAAAACAAAGGTCAAATTGGAAATGTTATGCTTTTAGATAAAGAAGGGAGTCTTTGTTCAGCCGACTACAATCCTGAAAAGCACAACGCCAATAAAAAATCAATAATTTTTGGTATCAGTGAAACTCAGGGTTATCATCTAATGGGTTTAGCTGCCATGACTCCCGGTGAAATTGATCCGGAACTTTTAGGTCTGTCCGAGACAGAAGTATTTGCCGATGAAATGAAATTTATGACCTATAATATATGTGTTGACGGAGTTAAATCTGATCTTCCGGGAAAAGTAGAAGGGTTGGAAGGTGTTATGGATCCTTCTTTATATATAGACTTGCGTTATGACGAAATAGTTGAACTGATACTGCAGGAAAATCCTGATGTTTTGTGCCTTGCTGAACTCAATAAAGAGTGGTGGGAGTTTTTAGCTCCGGAGCTTACCGATATATACGGATACTGGGGCGTTTCTTCAAAAACAGGAAGTGATGTTGCAGACTTATCGGAAGATAAATGGGATACTATTCCGTTGTTGCTTTATAAAAAAGCAAAATTTAAGGTAATTGACAAGGGAAGCTTCACTTGTCCTCCTGACGAAAGGGGCCTTACTACTCCTGATAACTGGGCAATTCTTAAGAAAAAAGATTCCGGCGCAACCTTTATGGTTATGACACAGCATCTGGTTGCGGGTTCAGAGGATGTAAGAAATCAGGTGAGGGTGGAATCTGCTGAAGTGATTACCGGTAAAATAAAAGAAATTTCAGAAGATTTACCTGTGGTGCTTATGGGAGACTTTAACTGCTACGAAGGTTCGGAACCATACAAAATATTCAGAAAAAGTGGTTTTAAGGATGCCGCCAGAATGTGGCCGGATGCAGAGCTTAAAGATTCTTGCTTTGGTTTTGAAATAAAAGAGGAGCAGATTTACACACAGTTACCTATAGATATATTTATGCTTTCTGACGGTGATTTTAATGTAAATAGTTATAATATAATTGAAACGAACATGGGAAATGGGTTTGCATATTCAGATCACGCACCTGTGGTTGTTGAAGTGGAAATGCGGAATGTTCAGAAGGGCGGAAGTTGCTTGGTATGGGTGATAGCCGTAGCTCTTGTATTAGTATTTGCTATAGTCGGCACTGTTATGGTAAAATTTAAAAAGAGAAGAAAAAAATTATCTTTGGAGGCATAGAATGAAAAAATTAGTAAGAATTTTGTCATTTGTATTTGCAATGGTACTTTTGTGCACAAGTTATATTCCAGCAGGAGCTATAACAATAGACAAGTTGTTTATTTCTGAGGTTTGCTATAATCCGGGCAATGTGGATGGCGAAGATTACTGTGAATATATTGAATTTGTAAATATATCATCTCAGCCTGTTGATTTAACAGATGCTACTGTTACATATTCCGAAGACGGTGCAGCTGATAAAGTTAATACTTTACACACAGCAGGTAATGGTATTGTACAACCGGGAGAAACAGCGGTAATTGTTATATATCAGAAAAACAACGTAGGGAAAGGATCTGCTTACGGAAATGCAACGGAGATTAATGCGTTCCGTGGTGTTTTCAATACATATTATGGTTCAGATGTTTCTGAAAATAACTTCTTTGTAGCGCCTAGAGCAAAAAGCGGTAGCACTACAAACATTTCAAATACATTCAACTTGGGAAATAGCCATGAGGTTGTAGTTATTAAAATTTTAAATGGTGAAGGTACAGAACTCTGCAGAACCACATATAACGCCGGTAAATATAACAAGAATAAGCGTTCTGTTATATTTGGTTTAAGCGAAACAGAAGGTGCGAGATGCATGGGTGCCGCTAATACCACACCGGGAATGTCTCACAAAGAATTATATACAAAGAGTACAAACAATTTTACCGACAATATGAAATTTATGACCTATAATATCTGCGCTTCAGGTTATGCTACTGACGTGGTAGCTCCTGACGGATCTTCAAATGCAGAATATATCACGGATGCAGCTCACTATATTTCTGCAAGATATGATGATGTGTTGGCAGTAATTGAAGCTCAGGATCCGGACATTCTCTGTCTCAATGAATTGAGCGGTGAATGGTGGTCATATATTGGTGAAACTCTTGCCGGTGAAAACGGAAAATATGGTTTCTATGGTATATCTAGTACTACCGGTAAAGAAGCTACAGCTTTAAAAGCCAATTCTGATAAATGGGACACAATTCCAATGTTGCTTTATAACAAAGCAAAGTTTGCGGCTGTTGACCAGGGTTCTTTCTGGTGTCCACCTGACAACAGAGGCCTTCGCACTCCTAATAACTGGGTAAAATTAGAAAACAAAGAAACAGGTGCCAGATTCATTGTGATGACTCAGCATTTAAGAGCAGGTTCAGAAGCTGAAAGCCAGCAGGTTCGTATTGAGTCTGCTAAGCTTATTATTGAAACTATACAGGCAATAAAAGAGGATTTACCAATGGTAATAATGGGTGACTTCAACTGTTATGATGGCACAGAAGAATATAATATCTTTATTGATGGTGGTTTTACAGATTCTGCAAGAATGTGTCCTGACGCTGAGCTTGTTGATACTTGTATAGGTTTTGAAAAGAAGACTGAACAGCTTTATGTGGATTTACCCATAGATTTATTTATGCTCTCAAAAGGTGATTTTGATGTTAATAACTACAAGGTAATTGATACAACCATGACAGGTGATTATGCTGTTTCTGACCATTCCCCTGTTGTAATAGAGGCTGGAATGAGAAAGGTTACAAAAGAATTTACCCCATTTGAAATTTTACCAAATTCCAGACACAGTGTTAAAGGTGAGTATTTTATCTGTGGCAAAGACGATGTTCTCACCTTGGATTTGTTGAGGGAAACATTTGATGCACCTTTGTTCTACGGTGTAGATGATGCAGGCCGTACAGATACTCCCGGAACAGGTGATAAGATTTACCTGAAATCTGATGAAAGTCAATTCCTGACAGTGGTTATGAAAGGGGATCTTAACGGAGATGGTTCTGTAAAAGCTGCAGATTACACCAGAATAAAAAATTACTTTAAAGGCAAGAGAGTGTTTGAAGCCGCTGAAGCATTAGCTGCAGATGTTAATGAAGACGGAAAGGTTACTTCTACAGACTATATAAGAGTTAAGAGACATATTATTAAAGCTTTAGATTTGTTTGCATAAGAAAATAATAAAACACCACCGAAAGAATTAAACTTTTTGGTGGTGTTTTTCCATTTGCAATTTACATAACTATAATTTATAATATATTATGTGTTTATTTATTTTTACTAAGGAAGAGGACTGAATCCGGTGAAGAAGATTATCAGTAAAGTACAATTTGATAGGTTGGCTGCTATTGTAGATGATTCTTTTGGTATTGCAGATAAAGACGGTAAAGTCTTGTTTTCTGTACCTGAAAAGCTTCAGGAAGATGGTCAGTTGAATATTTCTGAAAGCGATTTTGCTGAAGATGTTTTCTTCAGTAAAGATGGCTTTTATTTTTATCGTTGTAAAATAAAAGAAAAAATACTTTTTCTTTTTAAACGTCGTGATACAGATGTTGCTTGTACTAAAAGATTGTTAAGACTTATTGCCCATGTATTAGAAAATACCGATGCTTGTGGCAAAAATCCTGAAGTGTTTTACAAAAATTTATTAACCATAGGACAGACAGGACTCAGTACAGCGGAACTTAAAGAATATGAAATTCCGAAGGTTATGGGATATCTTGTATTATCGGTTTCTTATGATGCAAAAGCAGAGTCATCTGAAGACGATTTGGTGAAAGAACTTCTCCTTAGTGTGTTTCCTACTGAAAAAGGTTTTTACACTGTATATATGAGCGAAGGTAAATTTGCTGTTATTTGTCCTGTTCACAGCCAGAATGATGTATCAGATGTAAAGGTTGTGGCGGAATTGGTAAATGATACGGCGGCTTCCGAAATAATGATAACTGTCAGAGTTGCTGTAGGAACTGTTAAATCAAAACTTTCTGAACTGAACATTTCATATGAAGAGGCATTGAAAGCTTCTGAAATAGGAACATTGTTTGAACTACCATACAGATGTTATTCTTATGATGAATTGGGAATTCATAGACTTGTGTCTGAACTTGAAACGACAACATGTATACAGTATCTTAAAGAAACATTAGGAAATGAATTTTTTGGTGACAAGAGTGGTCCGGAACTTTTAAGTTCATTAAGAGCGTTCCTGAATAGCAATATGAATATTAGTGAAGCCTCAAAGGCGTTGTATATACATCGTAATACGTTACTTTACAGAATGGAAAAGTTTAAAAAACTTACAGGGTTGGATGCAACTAATTTTGAGGATGGTGTTAAAGTGAAAATTGCCCTCATGGTAATTAAGTATCTGGAAAAGACAGCACCGGAAGATTTGCTGAGTTATATAGCATTTTACAGAAAAAAGTAGAAAGGAAGGGTGACTATGGAAGAATTAACTGCGGTTGAATATGAAATTGAAAATCAGGTTGAAGTTCAGGAAGAACCTGAAGTTCGTACAGAACCACAATCATCTAAAGATGTGATGATTTCTTTTGACAGAGTTGTAAAATTGTATCCTAATGGTGTTAATGCTTTAAGGGGTGTTACTTTTAAAATAGAACGTGGCGAGTTTGTTTTCCTTATGGGTGCCAGTGGTGCCGGTAAATCTACAATGCTGAAAATTCTTATGAGAGAGATTGATCCTTCCGGCGGCCTTGCTATGGTAGACGGTAAAAATCTTAAAAAGGTAAAGGGCAGTAAAATACCTAAGTACAGAAGAAACATCGGTTTTGTATTCCAGGATTTCAGACTCTTGCCTAAAAAGACAGTTTTTGAGAATGTAGCTTTTGCTATGGAAATAACAGGTGCTTCAAGAAGTATGATTAAGAGGCAGGTTAACACTGCTTTATCCCTGGTAGGTCTTCAGCACAAGGCTGATGAAGTACCTTCTCATCTTTCCGGTGGTGAGCAGCAGCGTGTTGCTATTGCCAGAGCTTTGGTAAATGCTCCTCAGCTTATAATTGCGGACGAGCCTACGGGAAACCTTGACCCTGAAAACTCAACAGAAGTAATGCATTTGTTGGACGAAATCAATAAACACGGAATAACAGTTCTTGTAGCAACTCATGCCAGAGACTTGGCAGAGTCCATGGACAAGAGAGTTATTTACCTTGAAAACGGAAGACTTAAGGACTATGAATATGCGAAGGAGGCCCAAGTAAATGAATAAGCTACGAACTTTCTTTTATATGATAAAACAGGGCTTTCAGAATATATCAAAAAACGGATTTATGATATTTGCTTCTGTCAGCGTAATATTTGTTTCCTTGTTTATTTTAGGTGCCATGTTTTTGCTTTCATATAACATTGAGGCAATATTGCAGGACTTAAGTCAGGGCCCGGCTGTAACTGTTAACTGTATGTCTGATCTTAATGCGGAAGATGAAACAGATATTTACAACAAGTTGATGGTTGATACCAGAGTTGCCAATGTTAAGGCAGTAAGCAGAGAAGAAAACCTGGCTAACATGAAAGAGCTTTTTGAAGAGAAAAAAGAGCTTTTTGATGATTATACTGAAGCGGATTTGTTTGCTTCGTTTGAAGTAGAACTTAAAGATATTGATACAGGAGAATCCTTTGTAAAGGATGCCAAGGCAATGGTAGGAGTTGAAAGTGTTAAAGATACAGTTTCTGTGTTAAGGTTTTTTACTACATTGAAAAAATGGGTATCTATAGGAACTATAATAGCAGTTATAGGTCTGGGACTTCTTTCCTATATGCTTACAAGTAATACAATCAAACTCACAGTGGTTGCCAGAAAAACTGAACTTGAAATTATGAAGTATATTGGTGCCACAAATACATATATAAGAGGACCTTTCGTTATGGAAGGTTTGTTTATAGGGCTTGTAGGTTCCTTCTTGTCGTATTTCCTTTTACAGGGAGTGTACACACTGATTGCCAAATATATTAACCAGGCTGAAAGTGTGAACAATATGATTAAGTTTGTTGAATTTTCTGAATTTGGTGGTACACTGTTTATATATTTCTTCTTGGCAGCTATTGTTATCGGTGTGCTTGGAAGTATGACAGCTATCAGAAAACATTTAAAGGTGTAATATGAAGAACAGTACATTTTTCAGAGCAGGTATAATTTTGTTTTGTTTAGCCTTCCTTATGGTAGGTATGGTAAGTCATGCCGATTCTCTGTCTGACAAACAAGCAGCTATTGAACAGGAAAAAGAAGAAATTCAGGAGAAACTTGAAAATCAGCAAGAGATTCTTGAAACAAATCAAAATAAAATTGCTGCTATCGAAAAAGAAAAAGATGCGCGCCAAAGTGAAATTGACAAAATGGAGGCGGATCTTGAACATATATTTGAAGCTATAGCACAGATAGATGTAACTATTGCTGATGCTGAAAGACAGTATAACGAAAAATTGGCACTTCTTAAAGAACGTTCTTTGATAATGTATCAAAATGCTAATTATTCTAAAACCCAGATGTTTATTCAGTCTGAAAGTTTGTTGGATTTTCTTAACAGACAGAGTTATTACAATGCAATTCTTAAAAGTGATATGGAACTTCTGGAAGAAGTTTCTGCTCTTAAACAAGAACTTGAAAACAAGAAGCGATTGCAGGTTGAATCAAAAGCCAATATTGAAACATTAAAGGCGGAAAAAGAAGCATTGCTTTCAAATCTCGAATCGGAAGCAGCTAATCTTGAAAACCTTTCAGCTTCTACAAAGGCTTTGATTGCTGAATTGGAAAAACAGGAAGAAGAAATGCGTGTAGAATCAGATCGAATTGCAGCATTGATACAAAGCAGTTCCTCCTCATCGTCTTCTTCTAATGTATCTTATGGCGGTGGCCCGCTTTTGTGGCCGGCAGCAGCCAGCAGATATATATCATCCTATTTCGGAATGAGAATGCATCCTATATATCACTATATGAGAATGCATAATGGTATAGATATTGCTGCAGCAGGAGGAACTGATATTTTAGCAGCAGAAGCCGGAACAGTTATTGTTTCCTCCTATAACAGCGGATACGGAAACTATATAGTTGTGGATCACGGTGGTGGAATTTCTACTCTTTATGCCCATGCATCAAGACGAATTGCCGGCGTTGGGGATCATGTGTCAAGAGGACAAGTTATTGCTTTGGTAGGTACTACCGGTAATTCTACAGGAAACCATCTGCATTTCGAGGTAAGAAAAAACGGAAATCCTGTAAATCCGTTGAATTATCTGTAAAATATACAGGAGCTTATACTAATGAGAAAAAACTCTATGGTAAAAACTTTAATAATATTGTTCTGTATTGCCTTCCTGATGGTAGGTATGGTCAGTCATGCTGATACTCTTACAGATTTGAATAATGAGAAAACTCAGGTTGAGCAGGAAAAGGCGGATATTAAGGAACAATTAGAAGAGCAGAAAGATGCACTGGAGAAGAATCAAAGTGAAATGGCTGATATTATCAAAGAACAAGAAGCTCTTACCGATGAAAGAGATGCTATGTTAATGGACATAGAGGAAATCTTTGAAAGCATCCAGCAATTAGAAAAAACTATTGAAGAAACAGAACAGGATTACAATAATAAAATTCAGCTTTTGAAAGAACGTTCTCTTGTAATGTATCAGAACAGCAACTATTCTGACTTGCAGATGCTGCTTGAAGCTGATAATATTCTTGAGTATATAAACAGAAAAACATATTTTGATGCCATGCTGGAAAAAGACCATAAGCTTATAGATGAGGTCTTGGCTCTTAAGGCAGATCTAGAATCTAAGAAAGCCATACAGGTTGAAAACAAAGCTGCATATGAAAAGCTTCTGGCAGAAAAAGAGACTCTGATTTCAAGACTTGATGATAAAAAAGGTGATTTAAGTAAAATATCAGAGTCTACTCAGCAGATGATTGCAAATCTGGAGGCCATGGAAGATGAAATGGCAAAGGAATCAGAAAATATAGCTGAAAAAATCAGAAAAGAACAGGAAAGAATAAGAAAAGAAAAGGAAGCGGAAGAGGCTGCTAAGAAAAAACCTCCTACGCCAAAACCCACCAAGAAACCAACTCCTGCTCCTTCAGGGGATCTTGACAGTCCTCCCGAAGAAAATCCTTCGGAACCAACACTACTGTTATGGCCAACCAATCACAAAAGTGCATATATATCCTCTTATTTCGGAATGAGAATGCATCCGATATACAATTATATGAGAATGCATAACGGAATTGATATTACAGGTTGGAATATAAACGGAGCAGACATTCTTGCTGCGGAAAGCGGTACAGTGCTTATATCTGAATGGCAGACAAACGGAGGTTACGGACAATACGTGGTCATTGACCACGGGGATGGTCTTTCTACAGTTTATGCCCATGCTTCTAAACTTATTGCAAAAGCCGGTCAGTATGTTGAGCGTGGTGATGTTATTGCGTTGGTAGGTACTACAGGAAATTCCACAGGACCTCATTTGCACTTCGAAGTGAGAGTTGACGGTAATCCTGTGAACCCATTGAATTATTTATAAAACGGAGGGTAAAAACTTTGTCCGGATTTAAACATTATTTTGACAAGTTTTTAGGTAAAAAAGAAAAAAAAGAAACAGAAAAGCTACCTCTGGAAGAGATAGCTCTTGAGGCGCAGGAAAAAGAAGAGTCTGAAGCTGCGGAACCTCAGGATAGCCTTATTCTGGAGCAGACAGATATAAATAACAGGATTATAGAAGAAAAGTCTAAGAGAAAATTTTTCTCCAAATTGAAGAAAACAGAAGAGAGTAAAGAGACATTTTACCAAGAAGATTCTGATACCGTTACGGTAAACAAGAATGTGCTTCTCATATGGGCTATTATTCTTATTGTGATTTGTGTGGGAGCATCTTTCTTTGTGGCCCACAGATTATTCTTTGGCGGGTATTTTATAGACAATTCAAATAAAGTGTCATTTAATCTAGAGGGTACTGACAATTATGCTCTTGCAAAGCTACAGAGCGTAATTTCTGCAGTGGAAAATGATTTTTACCCCGGCGTTGATAAAAATGTTATAGCAGAAGGGGCTATTCAGGGTATTGTAGATGCATTAGGTGATGAATATACGGTTTATTATAAGCCGGGCACTATGGAAGCTTATCAGGAAATTATAAATGGTGAATATAAAGGTATGGGTGTTGTGGTAAGGTCTGCAGCAACCGGCCTTGAAGTTACTAAAGTTTATGCAGATAGTCCTGCTTCTAAAGCTGGCGTTTTGGAAGGAGATATTATCACTTCTGTTAATGACCAGTCTGCTATTGGTATGGATAGTGTGAAACTTAAGGAATTACTTGGGTCGGGTGGTAAAGAGCTTACTCTTAAGTTAACAGATAAAGAGGGTAAAGAGAAAACGGTTACTTTAACTGTGGATACAGTTAAAGTAAAGACTGTTTCTTCTCAGCCGGAAGGTAACGGAATATACAGGGTTACTATTTCTCAGTTCGACAGTGATACAGGAAATGAGTTCTATACTGAAATTACTGAAATTATGGGTAAAGGTTGTCGTGCCCTTATTCTGGATTTAAGGAATAATGGCGGTGGCTATGAAAGTGAAGCTGTTAAAATAACTGATATGCTTTTGCCAGAAGGTGTTATTGCTACTTCTAAAGATAAAAACGGTAAAGTAATTAAAGAGATTCTTTCTGCTGAAAGTCAGCTTGAAATGCCTTTGGCCGTTCTGGTTAACGGAAATACTGCCAGCGCTTCTGAACTTCTTGCAGGCGCTGTAAAGGATTTTGGAAAAGGTAAAATAGTGGGAAGTAAGACTTTTGGTAAAGCTATAGGTCAGGTTCAGCTTAGTTTCGATAAAGACGGCAGTGGTCTTGTGATTACTACTGCATGTTACTATACTCCTTCGGGAAATTGTATTCAGGGAAAGGGTATTACTCCTGATTTTCATGTAGAACTTCCTGAGGAATTTCACAAGACTCCTATAAAGGATATTCCTTCTGCCAAGGATAATCAGCTTCAGAAGGCTATAGAATTAATAACATCAGAATTGGAATAGTTTATGTATCAGGCAATTGCGGCATTTTATAACAATAATATTGGTGACACCAATTATGACCACATGGCAAATTTTCTCCATGAGGTATTTTATGAGTATAACAAAACAGGGAACAGTGATGAAAAGCCCATTGTGTTGGATGCCGGTTGCGGGACCGGATCTTGTGCTGTAAAATTAGCTGATAAAGGTTTTGATGTTATTGGTCTTGATATTTCGCCTGAAATGCTTCAGAAGGCTCAGGAACAGCCTGGTTCTGACAAGGTTCAATGGATTTGTCAGGATATGACGGACATGGATCTTTTTGGTACCGTGCAAGCTGTTTTTTCTATGACTGACAGTGTGAATCATTTGCTGGAAGAAGAGGAACTACAGGGCTTTTTTAATGGAGCTTCTCTTTTTACAGAAAAAGGTGGTCTCTTGGTGTTTGATTTTCTTACAGAGAAATATTTTACCCAGATAATTGACGGAAATGTTTTTTGTCAGGAGGACGAGGATAGTTGCCTTGTGTGGAGCGGGGAAGTTGAGAATGGTTTTTGTTACTATGACATTACTTGCTTCGAGAGAGAAGATAAACATTTTACCCGGAGTCAGGACTGTGTGACTGAACGTATGTGGAGTGTTCCAGAGTTGGAATGTGCTCTTAAGGAAGCCGGCTATTCTGTAGTGTCTAAATTTTCGGATGTAAACAGAACGCCTTGTAAAAAGGGTGATTTCAGACGATATTATGTGTGCCGTAAGGTGAGATGAAAGGATTTTTGATTATGAGTGATTATTTATATTCTGCTGTGGCAGCTGAGGGTGCTGTGAGAATTATTGGTGCGGAAACTTCCGGGCTTACCGAAAAGGCACGTAAAATACATAATACTGCTCCTACGGCAACTGCTGCTTTGGGTCGTGTATTGACTGCAGCTGTGCTTATGTCTAAGAGTCTTAAGAATGAAGAAGATTCTATGACTATTCAGTTCAGAGGTGATGGCCCTATAAGATGTGTTATTGCAGTTACTGATGCTTTTGCCAATGTAAGAGGTTATGCGGGGGATCCTGCTTGTGATTTACCGCTTAATGAAAAAGGTAAGTTGGATGTTGGCGGTGCTGTTGGTAAGGGCTATCTTAATATTATTAAGGACTTAGGTCTTAAGGAACCTTATTCCGGTACTATTCCTTTGGTGTCAGGTGAGATTGCTGAGGATTTGTCTTGCTACTTTGCTGTTTCTGAGCAGATTCCTACTGTTGTTTCTTTAGGTGTTCTGGTTGGCCCGGGAAATGATGGGGAGAACCATGTGCTTTGTTCCGGCGGTTTTATTCTTCAGTTATTGCCGGGAGCATCTGAGGAACTTATAACTGTTCTGGAGGAGAGAATTAATTCTCTTGCTTCTGTTACAACACTTCTTAATGAGGGTAAGAGTATAAAGGATATTATTGCTGTTTTATTGGAAGGTTTTGATATTACTGATGAAACAGAAACTCCTTGTGGTTATGTTTGCAACTGCTCCAAGGAGAAAATGGAGAAAGCTTTAATAAGTCTTGGTCGTGATGAACTTCAGGAAATTATTGATACTCAGGGACAGGCTGAACTTACTTGTCAGTTCTGCTTAAGTGCCCATAGTTTTTCTAAGGAAGAACTGATTTCTCTGGTTGAGAATATTTAGTTTTTGGTTGCATAAAATAGGCTGTGGAGGAGTCGGGAAAACCCCGGGAAAATTTTTTTGAAAAATTTTTATTTTTTTTGAAAAAAGGGGTTGACAACTTACAGTCTGTCGAGTATACTATCACATGTCGCTTGACGAGAGCGAACACCACACGGGAAACGGTGTGGGAGGAAAATGGTGGCGTGGGAGTTTAGCTCAGCTGGGAGAGCATCTGCCTTACAAGCAGGGGGTCACAGGTTCGATCCCTGTAACTCCCACCATTTTTATGGCCCGGTAGTTCAGTTGGTTAGAACGCTAGCCTGTCACGCTAGAGGTCGTGGGTTCGAGCCCCATCCGGGTCGCCATTTTTTTCTCTTTCTCGGCTATCAGCCCAGATAGCTCAGTTGGTAGAGCAGGGGACTGAAAATCCCCGTGTCACTGGTTCGATTCCGGTTCTGGGCACCAATTAATGCGGGTTTAACTCAGCGGTAGAGTGTCACCTTGCCAAGGTGAAAGTCGCGAGTTCAAATCTCGTAACCCGCTCCATAATGAAAAAAGAAAACAGATATTTTTACAATATCTGTTTTCTTAATATCAGGCGCTATAGCCAAGTGGTAAGGCATGGGACTGCAACTCCCTGATCATCAGTTCAAATCTGATTGGCGCCTCCAAGAAGACCGATATTTACCTTGATTTTTGGTAATATCGGTCTTTTTTTACTCGTTTTGCGAGTTTACCTATTGTTTTGATCTGAATAAGGGGTGGAAACGATTGTACAAATACCATGTGGTCATACTACATTGCATCTTGTACTTCAATATTGATATGATATAATCATTACAAATGAATTCGTAAAGGAGAATTTTGAAATGGGATTATTCGGGCCTTCAAAAAAAGAGAAAGCTTTGCAAGCGGAAGTTGATAGGCTGAGTGCATTACTTTTACCGGAACAAAGGGATATTGAAAATCTTAATAGACAGATTACTAACTTGAAATTGACAATTTTAGAATTAGAAAAAACTGCAAAAAACAGCAATGATAAAATTTCTCAATTGAACACACAATGTGTCAAGTTGGATCAAGAAATTTTAGACAAACGAAAGCAACTTGCTGTTTTTGAAGTGGATATTAATGCATTAGAGTACGGATTGTATAAACCTACTTTTGAATTTGCTAATTCCGATTTATACAAAGAAGAATTAGCAAAATTACGAAACAAGCAAAAACAATGCATTAAAAATGACGATGCTGCTTATGGTAATACAAATTGGCAGGTTAATGGTAGTGCTTCTCAAGGGCGTACAATGGTAAATAATTATAAAAAATTATTACTAAGAGCTTTTAATGTTGAATGTGATGATATAGTTGCAAATGTAAAAGTTTCAAATTTAGATCGGTCAATTGAAAGAATTGAAAAGATTAGCGAACAAATTTCAAAACTTGGAAAAACAATGTCAATTGGAATTTCTCCGGGGTATGTGCGATTGAAAATTGATGAAGTTAAACTTGCTTTAGATTACCAGCAAAAGAAACAAGAAGAAAAGGAATTGCAGAAAGAACTAAGAGCGCAAGAACGAGAAGAAGCAAAAGTTCAGAAAGAGATTGAGGAAGAAAGAAAAAAGCTTATAAAGGAACAGACCCATTATGAAAATGCCTTAAAGACAATTTTGGCGCAGATTGAAAAGAATGGTGCAACAGATGAACTGTTAGAGAAAAAGGTACAATTAGAGAGTCAAATTACTGACACTTTAAAAGCTATTGAAGATGTTGATTATAGAGAAGCTAATCGTAAAGCAGGATATGTTTATATCATAAGCAACATTGGTGCTTTTGGCGAAAATGTTTATAAAATTGGTATGACGAGAAGGTTGGACCCACAAGAACGTGTGGATGAATTAGGTGATGCATCAGTTCCTTTTCAGTTTGATGTACACGCCATGATTTTCACAGAAGATGCACCTGGATTAGAGACGGCATTACATAATGCTTTTGAGGCAAAGAAATTGAATAAAATCAATACACGTAGAGAGTTTTTTGCTGTTTCTTTGGAGGAGATAAAAGCTGAAGTTCGAAAGAATTTTGGCAAAACAGTCGAATGGATTGACATACCTGAAGCTGAACAATACAGGCAATCACAATTAATAAACAAATAAATATAAAGTGAATTGGTTTTCAAGGTTAGTTCTAATATATTTTCAATCAAAAAGGAACAGAGTTGCGGCTTTGTTCCTTTTTGATTGAAAGACAGTTGCTTTTTTTGCTACTACTAAACAACAAAAAGAAGAGCGCAACAGTAGGAATTACACTACTAAACCTCTTAAAATGAAAGCGTTAGTAGTTGAAACCGGGCTTTTTACCATCAAAATGGGATGTTTTTACCAGAATTCAACTACTAATTTCTGTTTAAATTGGAAGAATAGTAGTTGAATTACTACTAACTATAAACATTTTACCCAAATAGTAGTAACAGATTCCTCAGAAAATGACTTAAATATTTTCTTAACTGTATCTTTACCGCTCTTATGTTAATATGTTAATCGTTGAGATAAAATAATAATGTATTGAGAGGAGAAATTTATGTCATCGGAGAACATAATGGAATTAATAGGAAGTCTGGTATGGCTTCTTGCCGGAGTGGGTGTATTCATTGTAGGTATGAATTTTTTAAGTGACGCCTTGGAGAAAAGTGCCGGCAGCGGAATGAAAAGATTACTTGAGAAAATAAGCAACAACCGTTTTTCAGGAGTTGGAATAGGTGCAGGTGTAACAGCCATTATACAAAGTTCATCTGCCACATCAGTTATGGTTATAGGTCTTGTAAACGCAGGTGTTATGACACTTATGCAGGCAACACCAATTATCATGGGTGCCAACATCGGTACCACTATAACAGGTGTACTTGTAGCTCTTAAAAATGATTATTTCGATATGTTAATGTATCTTCTTGCCTTTGCAGGAGTTATGATGGGATTCTTCAAGAAGGAGAAGATTAAACTGGCAGGTAGCCTTTGCTGTGGTCTTGGCCTTATATTCGTAGGCCTTGATATTATGAGCAGTGAACAGGCTTTTGGAAATGAATTGGTAAAAGGAATGTTTCAGGGGATTTTTGAAGTAGTGGAATTTCCGCCATTACTTATACTGATAGGAGCTATTTTTACCGGTCTTATTCAGAGTTCATCAGCAGCAACCGGTGTTGTGATTACTATGGTAGGTACAGGCATTTTACCATTGGAACTTGCATTGTTTATTGTGCTTGGTGCAAACATCGGTACTTGTGTAACAGCACTTTTAGCATCCGTTGGTGCAAAAGCAAATTCCAAGAGGGTTGCCTTGATACATTTTACGTTTAATGTTATAGGTACGGTAATCTTTACAACTTTTATATGGATATTTAAGGAACCCGTTGTAAATCTTCTTGTGTCGTGCTTCCCGGGCAGCGATCCAATGTCCTTACAAATGAGAGTGTCTTTATTCCATGTAATATTTAATGTAACTACAACCTTGTTATTGTTACCTTTTGTTAAGCAGTTGGTAAATTACTCCTGTGCAGTTATTAAGGACAAGAAAACTGATGAAAAAGTGCGTACACTTAAATATGTTGACGAAAGACTTTTAACTACACCTTCAATTGCTTTAATGCAGGTTAAAAAGGAAATGGACTATATGTTATCTTTGGTAGAAGAAAATACAAAACTTTCTATGGTGGCGCTGGAAAAAGGTACTCTTGAACACAGCGAAAAAATAGCAGAGAACGAAGCTGTTATTGACTTTACGAACAGTGCTTTAACAAAGTTTTTAATTGAAATTTCTTCTACAAATGTTGAGCAAAGTGACGAGCGTGTTATTGGTTCATATTTCCATGTGCTTAATGACCTTGAACGTATAGGGGACCATGCTGAAAATTTCCATGAAATTGGTGAAGAGATGCATTCTAAAGAAATTGTTTTCTCCGAGAAGGGTAAGGAAGATATAATCAGAATGAGTGAAAAGGTTATGCGTATGTTTGCAATTGCCAAGGATGCCTTTGAGAACCTTAACAGAGATAACCTGGCAGAACTTACTTCTCTTGAAAACGAAGTTGATGCAATGAAGAAGGAACTTTCTAATAATCACTTTATGCGTTTGGCTGAGGGTAACTGTAAGATAGAAGTAAGTCCTTACTATTCTTCTACTGTAGTTGGTTTTGAGCGTGTGGCTGACCACCTGGTAAATGTGGGTTACAGTATTGTTAACCCTACCGGTTCTCAGAAAGAAACTGAATAAAGGGTTTTTATAGAGCTGACTTTAGGGTTGGCTCTTTTTTTGTACAGTGATTTTTGAAATTTTGATGAATTACTGTAAGATTATACAGTGATTTTCTGTGTCCCCCAAAAACACTACAACATCGAATTCAACGAGAGGTAAATTGACTTTTTTTAGAATTTAATATATATATACTAAAGAGGTGAAAGTTTTATGAAGTTGAGAAAATTTTCTATAGCAGTATTAGTAGTTGGCCTCTTGATGCTGACTGTTTATTTTGTGGATAGATTCAGAAATCCCGGCAGTTACATGACAATACTTTTATCTTTGGGTGCTTCTTTGTGTATTTCCGGTGTGTTCTGTCTGTTGTTTACAAAAACGGTTAAGCACCATTGTTACATATCAACTTCTGTGATTTCTTTAGCATTGTCAATGTTTAGCGGCAGTGGTTTTCTTTCCGTCTTCATGTTGCCATTAATTGGATGGGGCGGCATAGATCCAATTAAAAACGATATACAACAATGGGTACTAACTGTTTCAGGCATTATCAGTCTTGTTTCAATTATTGCATTACTTGTGGTTTACATAATAATCAGAAAGAAAAAGAAATCTTTTTTAGGAGTTGTATTAGATATTTTAACTACAGTTATGTATTTAAATACATTTATCCTTTCGTTTATATATGTGTATGATGAAGTTGTTGAGTTGATATATTATGGTTTAACCGTTTGAGGTGTAGGTGATTTTTACTCCACTTTCCGTTGTATTTAACTTTCTCTTCTGTTTATTTACGTTTTTTCGGCTATGTGCTATGATGTTTTGTAGTAAATAAAGGAGAGAGACTATGGCTATCAGTGATAAAATCAAGCAACATCGTAAAAATTGCAAACTGACTCAAAAGCAACTGGCTGAAAAGCTAGGTGTTTCTCCTCAGGCTGTTTCGAAATGGGAGTCAGGTGCCGGGGCTCCAGATATTAGCCTGATAGTTCCCTTGGCTAAAGCTTTAAACATATCCAGTGATGAACTTTTGGAATATAAGGACAACTTAAGTAAACTTACAGGTGAATGGATAGAGAAAAGACGTTTGTGCAAAACAGGTCAAATGCCATGGTCTAAGCTGGTTGAGTTTGACAAAGTTGCTTTGAAGCAGAACCACATGGAAGGCGTACTTTTGCTAAGACTTGCAGAAGATATGTACAAAGCGGCCATGGAAACGGATGAACTAAAACTGCGTGAAGATAGATTGAGATGGTCTGTTCATTATGTCCACACTTATTTAGAACGATATCCTGAAGATGATTATGCCAGGTCTGTTTACGTGGAAATATTAGTGGCACAGGGCCGCCGCAGTGAGGCGTTTGAACAGGCTGATATGTGTAAAGATAAAGACCGGGTTATGGAGCTCTGCCTTCAGGGGGAAGACCTTAAACTTCATATACAAAATGTAGTCAGCAAAAAGTTTTATTCCTTTTTATGGAGCCTTCATAGGCAGGAGCTGGATTTTCTGGATGCGGAAGAGCGTGTTCTAAAGGCTGTTATTAATGATGGTAACTATCAGCATTTCCATGGAACTCTTATGATGATTGAATATAAGCGAGCTTGCTGTTATGGAGCTAAAGGTGAAAAAGAGAAGGCGCTGGAGTGCTTAAGAAAAGCTATTGATTTTGCAAAGAAAAGGGATGAAGAACAGTATGGTAAGCTTACCGTACCGATTTTTGACGTAATCCCCGGGGAGCCTGAAGATATGCCTTCTTACAGCCATCAACTTTATGTTCATTTAGAAGCCGTTAACTCTGACCTTAGTGTTATATACGGCACTCCTGAATATGAGAAACTGCTGGGGGAGTGTAAAGAACTGGCCGGTAAGTGGCAGATTAATGAGCTTACAACTCGTATACCTATTGTTGCCAATGAGAACATGGGAGAGCAACAGACCACCGTACTTATAACCTCCATGCTGAATACAGTTATTACTAAAGATGATTTCACCGGTGAAGTATGTGAAAAATTGAAAAAAGCCGGCACTACAAAAATATTGAAGACAATTACCATTTGGAAGACCGGCGAGATTGATTTGCCTTCTTATGACTTTAGAAAAGCTTTGGTAGAAATGGACAAGGCAAATTATGGCACAGAAATTTTAATGAGCAACGGGAATAAGAAACTTGAGAATACTCTTGCGAAAAAGGATGTAGAGATATAGGTTTTGGAATTACACTGATGTACCTTTAAAAATTAAATGATTTGTCAGTAATTACACTGCTGTTAGTCTGTTAAAATATGGAGATAGCAGTGTAATTTCATGTTTTCAAAGGTAAAATGGAGCTTTTTCAGGGGTAATAAAGACTTTTTACACTGACTTTTTCTTCAAAATCAAGGCTCTGTCAGTGTAATTACTGCTAAATTGGATAAAGTTTTTGAAAACAGCAGTAATAGTTAATAATTAACCCATTGAATTTGCGCCTGCCTTTTGCTATAATTTCCCGGGCACTTTTAAAAGGTGCATTTTACCAAAACCGAGGTGTTATTTTTGAAGTATTTACAGCCAAAATTGTTTTCATGCATGAAAACATATTCCAAAGAACAGTTAATTAAAGATATAGTAGCAGGTATTATAGTAGCAATTATTGCACTGCCTTTGTCTATTGCCCTGGCCTTAGCTTCAGGTGTTGAGCCTGCCTGCGGTATTTATACCGCCATAGCTGCCGGATTTATAGTTTCCTTCTTAGGCGGTAGCCGTGTACAGATTGCAGGACCTACAGCAGCCTTTGCGTCAATTGTAGCAGGTGTTGTGGCAACTCAGGGAATGAGCGGACTTATAGTGGCAACCATAATGGCAGGTATTATTCTGGTGCTTATGGGTGTGCTTAAGTTAGGCGGCCTTATAAAATACATACCGAATACAATTACAGTTGGCTTTACGGCCGGTATTGCAGTAACAATTCTATTGGGTCAGATTAAGGACTTCTTAGGGTTGCAGTATGGTGAAGGAGTAAAGCCTGTGGAAGCCATGGAGAAAATGGAAGCCAATTTTGAATTTATAAGCACATTCAGTTGGCAATCTTTGTTGGTGGGAGCTGTGTGTCTGGCGATTCTCATCGTATACCCTAAATTTGAAAAACGTGTACCACCGTCACTTATAGCAGTTGTAGTTGGTGCTTTGATGGTAGCTTTTATACCGGGTCTTAATGAAGGTGTGTTTACTATCGGTGAGCTTTATACAATTCCGGAAGGACTTCCTAAGGTTGACCTGGGAGGACTGGACTTTAGTATAAATAATATGCTGACACTTCTTCCGGATGCCGTAACTATTGCAGTATTGGCAGCTATTGAATCTTTGCTTTCCTGCGTAGTTGCAGATACAATGGTGGATTCAAAACACAATCCTAATGCAGAGCTGGTGGCTCAGGGTGTGGCAAATATTGGTTCAGTATTATTTGGTGGCATTCCTGCCACAGGTGCTATTGCAAGAACAGCAGCCAATGCTAAAAATGGTGGACGCACTCCAATTGCCGGAATGGTACATGCAGTAGTTTTGTTGTTGGTACTTTTGTTCCTAATGCCTCTGGCAGGTCTTATTCCAATGCCTACCATTGCAGCAATTCTCTTTATGGTTGCCTACAACATGAGTGAATGGAAGAAGTTTGTGTATATATGCAAGACTGCCCCTAAGAGCGACATAATTGTACTGGTGGTTACCTTTGCACTGACAGTAATTTTTGATTTGGTAGTAGCCATTGCGGTAGGACTTATTATGGCAGCTGTTTTGTTCCTTAAAAGGGCTTCTGAAGTAACCGCTGTCAGAGAATGGGAAGGAGACTTTCCGGAAGGTGTGCAAATTTATGAAATCAATGGGCCTTTGTTCTTTGGAGCAGCCGATAAGGTATCTGAAATTACACTTAAAGGAGGCACAAAGAGTCTGGTGCTTCGCATGCAAAGTGTATCCTCTTTGGACTCCACCGCCATGAATGCTTTGATTACACTTTATAAACAGTGTGAGGAGGCCGGAGTAAAACTGATACTTTCTCACGTATGCAAACAACCAATGAAGGTTATGGTGAAATCAGGTTTTTGTAAAATGATAGGTGAAGCAAATATTTGTGAACATATTGGTGATGCGCTGAAGTTGGCGGTAAAATGATAAATTGTTGAATTAAAAAAACACCACAATGTGGTGTTTTTTTATTGTTCAGAAGCCAACTTGCTGATATAATACACATAAAGAAAAATATGGAATTTAACGGAGAAATAATATGTGGTTAATTGCAGCAATATTTTCAGCACTATTTGCAGGACTTACATCCATATTGGCAAAATGCGGTATAAAGAAAACAGACCCTGATGTGGCTACTGCTATAAGGACAATAGTTGTACTTATATTTTCCTGGATAATGGTATTTATAGTAGGGTCTCAGGGGACTTTGAGGGACATAAGCGGAAAGTCTTTTCTTTTCTTGATTCTTTCAGGTTTAGCTACCGGGGCATCCTGGATGTGTTACTTTAAGGCTCTTTCCATGGGGGACATAAACAAGGTTGTGCCTATAGATAAATCAAGCACCATTCTTTCAGTACTGGCAGCTATTATACTCTTTCAGGAAACCAACAACCTGGGGATAAAGCTTATCTGCACATTAGTCTTAGCAGCAGGCATATTCCTTATGGTTGAGAAAAAGAAATCAGAAGGAAGTAAAAATAAAGCCTGGATAATATATGCTTTCTTTGCAGCTATATTTGCAGCAGCAACATCAATACTTGCAAAAGTAGGTATCAGCGGTGTAGAGTCGAACTTAGGAACAGCAGTAAGGACAGGAGTTGTACTTATTATGGCCTGGGGGATGGTGTTTGCCCAAGGTAAACATAAATCAATAAAAGCTATAGACAAAAAAGAACTTCTTTTTATAACTTTATCAGGCTTGGCAACAGGAGCTTCCTGGCTTTGCTACTATTACGGAATACAGAACGGAATCGTAAGTGTGGTAATTCCAATAGATAAACTCAGCATAATAGTAACCGTAGCTTTCTCATACATAGTATTCAAAGAAAAACTCAGTCTGAAAGCTTTTATAGGACTATTACTTATGGTAATAGGAACAGTTTGTATGGCAATATGGGGATAAATTTGGTATACTAAACTTATCAATATCCGAAGAGGTGTAAATTATGGATTTAACAAAATGCGTAATAGGTATAGAGCTGGGCTCAACAAGAATAAAAGCAGTGCTTTTAGACGAAAACAATAACATTATTGCATCCGGCGGTCACGGCTGGGAGAATAAATTTGAAAACGGCATCTGGACATATTCCATAGAAGATATACACGGTGGAATACAGGCTTGCTATAAAGACCTTAAAAAAGATGTAAAAGAAAAATTCGGTATTACTATTACAACTGTAGGTGCCATGGGCGTATCTGCCATGATGCATGGTTATATGCCTCTTGACAAAGATGATAACTTACTTACACCTTTCAGGACCTGGAGAAATAGAATAACACCTGAAGCATCAGCAGAGTTAACAGAACTTTTTGATTTTAATATTCCACAGAGATGGACAATTTCCCACATATATCAGGCAATCCTGAATAAAGAAGACCATGTTAAAGATATTGCTTATCTGCCTTCACTTCCGGGGTATACTCACTATCTTCTTACCGGTAAAAAGGTAACAGGTATCTGCGAAGCCTCCGCTATGTTAGCTGCGGACAGCGATACAAACGATTATGACCAGGGAATGTGTGATAAATTCGACGCATTGGTAGCTTCCAAAGGATATGATATTAAGATAAGAGATATTTTCCCGAAAGTATTAGTTGCCGGTGAAGATGCGGGCAGCCTGACTCCGGAAGGGGCAAAGTTCCTGGACCCTGAAGGGGATTTACAACCGGGAATTCCTTTCTGTCCACCAGAAGCAGATGCGGGGACCGGCATGGTAGCTACAAACTCAGTAAGAGTACATACCGGAAGTATTTCAGCGGGAACATCCGATTTTGTTTTAATTGTATTGGACAAGAAACTTAAACGCCACAGAGAAGTGGATGTGGTTTCAACACCTGCAGGTTCAAATGTGGCCTTGGTTCAGTGTAACAACTGTACATCTGATATAAATGCATGGGTACAGCTTTTTTCTGAATTTGCAGAGGCAGTAGGGGCTGACTGTAATAAAGAAAAGCTTTATCCTTTGCTCTTCAAGAAAGCCTTAGAGGGAGAAGTTGACGCTGGTGGACTTATATCCTACAACTACTTCTCAGGAGAAGGTGTAACAGACATAGCCAACGGTTGCCCATTGTTTGTAAGAAGACCGGACAGTAATTTCACTTTAGCTAACTTTATGAGAATGAATCTTATGTCAGCTATAGCAACCCTTAAAATAGGCATAGACATTCTTAAACAGGAAGAAGTTAAGATTGCCAGCCTCTATGCCCATGGTGGTTACTTCAAGACACCTGAAGTAGGTCAGAGAATATTGTCAGCAGCTGTAAATGCGCCTGTTTCTGTTATGGAAAGTGCGGGAGAGGGTGGTGCTTATGGTATGGCACTTCTGGCCGCATATATGCTTAGAAAAGAGCCGGGGGAAACATTAGAAGATTTCCTGGATAATAAAGTGTTTGCTACAGCCAAAACTTCTGTGGTAATGGCTGATCCTTCAGAAGTAGAAGGTTTTGAGCGTTTTACTGAAAACTACAAAAAAGCATTTCCTGCAGAAAGAACAGCGGTGGAGGCTTTGTATTGTTGATGTTTTATCATTTCAATGGTAAAATGTAATGTCTAAAATATTTTACAGGATTTAATATATGAACATTAACTTAAAAACACATTTATTAGGCATGAGAAGTGCTGTGTATTACTATATTCTTGGTGTGGCAGTAGCATGGGGAGGATTTCCTTTTATGGCTATGCTAACATTGAGAATGGGGGTAACCATCGACAAAGGTCAGATTTTTTATTCAATATTTGCTACAGTTTGTTATGCAATACTGACTTATCTCGGCATGTATGATATAGGTGTTAAAGACCGTCGTCCTTATAAATGGGCCAGATATAAGGCAAAAGGTCTTGTAATGGGTCTTATGGCTTTTTTTGCTGTATATATCATAGAGGTAATACTTATTTTCATTGCAGACAGATATGCAGTGGTGCAGCATCCTGTGTTGGATATAAAGGGTGTCCACGGATATATAACCCAGGTTTTGTACATGACATTTTTCTGGATAAGCAAGATACTGAATCCGGATGCTATTATGCCGTCTTTAAACTATTTAACAGCACTTATCCCTGCTGTTTTTGTAGCCGGATTTAATGGTTTTGCCTACTGGATGGGTTACACAGAAAAAGTGTTAATCAAAAACAAGCCAAAAGGCAGGCTTGCTCAATTCCTTTTCTACGGCCACAGAAAAAAGAAAAAAACAGGCTGGCAGGAAAAGCTTAATGAAAAATTTTATGATAAAGATAAAAAGCTAAACAGAAAGAGAGATTCAAAATGAACAGAGAAGTTGCAATAAATGCAATCAGAGATTTTAACTATTTTATAGACACAAAAATGGAAGAAAGAATCACTTCAGGAGAGCTTCTTTCTGACACAATGGCTGACATTCAGGAGTTTGCTAAAACAATTGAGCCTGACTGGACAGAGCAACACAAAGAAGTTTTAGAAGAAGTAAAACAGGCTTCCGATGAAGAGTTTTTAGACCTTTGTTCATACGTAATGCTTAACAATACAGGTGCTATTCCTACATTTATTGAAGAAGGTCTGAAAGAAAGAGGAAAGGCATCAGAAGAATTTCTGACCGGCTATCTGGAATCTGACATTTTACAGGTGGATGTAAACAGCTCCAGTCTTACAAAAGAGCAGCTGTACGACACAGATATGGTGAACTCAGCTATATATCTGGCCGGTAAAATGGAATCTTCCGCCATGTACGAGAAGCTTACAGCTTTATTCTTAAATTGTCTTTCTGCCAACGAGATGTTTCTTGAAAAAATGGTAACAGCATTGTCCTCTGAAAAGGCAATAGAGTACATAACAAAACTTCTGGAAGATGAAAGTCTTAATTCTTCCAAGAGAGCAGATGCTATGCAGATGGTATGCAACTCAGGCGTAAGAAATGATGATTTATTTAAGCTTATGAAGAAAAACTTTAAAGCGTTAAGTAAAGATCCTGCTACTGAAATTGTGGCTGCCATGCTTATGTTTGATTACGGCGATCCAAGAATTATTCCGGCTTTAAGAAAGCTTGTTATTGATAAGATTGAAGCAACTTCAGGAATAATCAAATCAGATAACACCCCTATTTATATTCTTCTTTCTATGATTCATAAAATGGGCGGCACCACCCAGGACCTTACCGGTGGTAAAGATATTTTCAATTAAAAATTAAATAATATATGTCATACAAACACTCCCTCAGGAATATGCTTTATTACGAGCTTGACAGGGGGTGTATTTTTTGATTCTGCTTGTAAAAAGAAATAATCTGATATTCTGCGCACTGGTACTTACACTGTGCTTAACAATATTGGGAGTGAATCTTTCCTATGACAAAGATGCTTTCGAAGCCACAACAGTTTCAACCGTGCCGGTTTTAAGTACTGCCGGTAAAACAGTAGTAATTGATGCAGGTCATGGCGGGGAGGATCCTGGGGCAGTCAGTAAGTTTAATGGGGTAAGCGAAAAGGACATAACACTGGTTATTGCCCAAAAAACCAAAGAACTACTTGAAAAAGCAGGGTATAAAGTTATTATGACAAGAACAGAAGATGTTCTTAATTATAATGATGAAAACGCATCAATGACGGCAAAACGGCGCCAGGATTTGCTTAAAAGAAAAAAGATTATGGATGAAAGCAATGCTGATATTGTAGTAAGTATTCACCTTAACAGTTTTCCTGAAACAAAATACAGAGGTGCACAGACATTTTACACAAAAAATTCTTTGTCCGGTAAGAAGCTTGCCGGGGCTATTCAGGAATCGTTGAAAATTAATGTAGACCCTGATAATGATAGAGAGGCATTGCAGAAAAAAGAAGATATAATAATTACAAAAGACTGTAAAGTTACAACTGTTATTGTGGAATGTGGCTTTTTATCCAATGAAACTGAGTGTGTAAAACTTGCCGAAGAGTCTTATCAGACCAAATTAGCAGAAGGAATAAAGACTGGTATTGATAAGTATTTTACCGCTATGGTGCCGGAAGCAACCGATTCGAAAAAATGAAATTTTCAGGAAATAATGAGCACTTTGTCGAAAAAACGGCAAAGTGCTTTTTTGTGCGATGTTATGGGTAGTTTAAAGTTTTTTGTAAAATTTTTCCATGGGAAATAATCATGTTTTTGTGCAATGTTAAAAAAACTCTTGTAAAATGGCCTTCCCCAAAATAAAAAACAGGAGGTGTAAAATTTATGGACGCAACCGGCAGAATAATTCAGATGGAAGACGCAGCAGGTTTTCCGGTGGCAGTTAAGAGATGGGAGAAAAAAGACGGGGAAAAGGCATCACGGGAAGCCGAAATGCTGAAACTTATGGAAGGAAGAGGTGTTCCCGGGTTTGTCAGGTCTTTTTCAGACGCAGAGTATGTTTATGTGGTTACGGAATGGATTAGTGGTGTCACTCTGGAGAAATTCATTGAGGATTCAGGAGGTTTTTTAAGAAGTAGTCAGGCCTTAGAGATAGGCAGTCGTTTGTTGGATGTTCTGAAAAAATTACATAATCATAACAAAGGTCCTTTCGTTTATACGGATTTAAAACCGGCTAATGTAATGATAAAAGAGGGTGGTGTATATCTTCTTGATTTCGAAAGTGTGGCTTTGGCAGGAGAAGACAGAAAAGACTCCGATGGAAGAACTGTGGTGATGGGAACAAGACCTTTTACCGCACCGGAAATTTTTACGGGAAATGTTCAGCCGGAAGCAGATTATTATTCATTGGGAGCACTTATGTACTATATGCTCACAGGTAGGAATTGGTGTGGGGATGCAGAATTATTAGAGGCTCATTCTATAGGAGCCGGTGTGCTTGAACTTTTAAATCCTGATCCGTCTAAAAGAAAAAAGGGGCTTCGAATATTTCCTTCGGAGCATTTTAAGAAACTTATCAGGCAAAAAACTTTAATGGTTGCAGAATCTTCTTTGGTAATCGACAGATCAAAAGTGGTTTTTGTTAATGACAACCCACGGTTTGCCGTGGAAATGGCATACGAGGCGGCTACACACATGAATCTTAAAGTAGGAATCTTTTCTGTACTTGAAGCGGACAACCCATCTTTGGTTGATAGATTGGAAATTAAGGTTAAAGAGTGGCCGGTGTGCGCTTTAGGATCTTCCGAAGAAGAATATGAGTTTCTGGAAAATTCAAAAACAGATTCATGGCTGGAAAAAGGATACTTGGTAAGAGGTGCAGGGTCTAAAAATTTATATGTATCTCTTATTCAACCAAGAGAAACATTAAGGCATACTGAAATGAGACAGTGGGGAGTTTTTTGTCAGTGGGCCAGAAATAATTTTGATTTGACAGTACTTATAGGAAGGGCAGGCAGGGATTATATAGCGTATTTTGCCGATAAAATAATTATGGCAATTCATCCGGACTTGTGGGAGATTCATAGTGCAGAAGGGGACGCAGGTGATCTTGCGGATTGTGTTTATTACAACTCTGTAAGATATGTTGCATGGGAATACAAAGAAGGAGTAAGCCTGACACCGGAAAGGTTTTCCGATAAAGTGGGTCAGGACAGATACATAGGAGAAATATATTATGACAGTAATCGGTTAATTACGGAAAACAGAAGGCAGTTGCCATACTGTTTTAGTATGCCGGATGTTATAAAACAACAGTACGAGAGAATAATACGAAAAATTTTTTATTAATAAGGGGGGTCAGTAATGTTGAAAAAATATAAGTTAAGAAATTTGATTAAGGTTGCAGTTTCCTTTGCAACAGCTGTTGTTTTAGTATTTACTCTTGTTGTTCCGGGTTCAGCAGTAGAGGAAAGAGTGGGAAGATTCGGAGATGTAAATGGTTCAGACGGACTATTTAAATGGAAAGAAGACGGAAAAGAAAAGACTCTCAATTATTTTTACGTGGGCGATTCTGTACTGGCCAATCAGGCTTACTGTATAGACCATGCAACTTCTCTTAATGACGGTACGATACGAACCGGTACGGAATGTGATTTAGGGTACGGATCGGACTTTTGGAAGCGTTTCTCGGAAGAAACCAAAAAAGGTATTATGTATGCATTGCTTTACGGATACAATGGTAAAGATAACAAGGTTCCGGATCAACTTAAAGCCAGAAACCTTAATATCAGCACAATGGATTATTTAGCTGCAACACAGTTTTTGGTATGGGAGTATTCTATGGGCTATAGAAAAAATGCCACGACATTAAATAATTCTTTATTCTATAACTGTATAAAAGGCCGTAGAGCAGAAGTGGCATATAACTACATCCTGGAACAGATAGCGGCTCATGAAGTAAAGGCATCTTTTTTAAGTAAAGCAAATGATAAAGCTTCTGCACAATCTTATGTAATGAAATGGAATCAGTCAGCAGGCCGGTATGAAACCGTGGTTACTGATGAAAACGGTAACTCTTTTGACTGGACAATTATTGGTTCCGGAAGTGTTAAAGTTTCAAGGCAGGGAAATAAATATACATTTTATTCTACTGAAAAAATAAGTAACTATACAGTTGAAATAAAAAAATATATTCCGACTGGGGTTATAGCTTCCGGAAACACATTTAAACTTGTGGTATTTGACGGTAACGGACAGTCGCTTACTCGAGGCAAGTGGGATCCTATGAAGTATTACATGAATTTTTCCACAGAAGAAGATGGCAGGATTGTTGTAAATAAAACTTCTGAAGATGGTATTGTAGAAAATGTAAAATTTGTTTTGAGTGGGAAAGGGTTGGCCTCTCCAATTTCTAAAGCTACAGATGCTACAGGAAAAACGGAGTTTTCGGGACTCAAACCGGGAAAATATACAGTTACTGAGGTGGTAAATGAAGAAAAATATGTGGTACCGGCCCCTGTGACAATAAATGTGGAAGCCGGAGTGACAAAAGAAATTAGTTTCCATAATGAATTAGTAGAATATAGTTTTAAGATTAAGAAACATGTTATGGAAACTGAATATAGTGAAGGCTGTGCCACTTTTACTTTTAAGATAACGGGAGACAACCTTCCTGAGCCAATATTTGCCACAACTCATTGGATACAATCTATAAAGAATAATACTGTCCAGGTGGGAGAGGTTACTGTAAGAATACCGGGACCGGGACATTATACTGTTGAAGAGGTTGATACCGGGGAAAAATTTACTTCGGAAATTTTAAATACGGATGTTATCCAAATAACACAAGAAGGTGACAATGGTTCTTTGTGGTTCAGGAATACACCTAAAAAGGGAATCTTGAAGATAAAGAAAACTTCTGAAGACGGAGTTGTTGAAGGCGTCACTTTTACAATTACCGGGGAAAATCTTTCTTCGCCTTTAAGCCTTGTTACGGATGAAAATGGTGAAATATCAAAAGATTTATTAATTGGCAAATATACCATAACAGAAACCGCTGCTGATGAATATGTTTCACAAGGAGAGAGAATAGTTGATATTGTTTTCAATGAAACTGTAGAGTTGAGCTTTGCCAATATACTTAAGAGGGGCGACCTTAAAATAATTAAGACATCAGATAATGGTAAGGTTTCCGGCAAGAGATTTATTGTAACAGCTACAAATGGTGGTGAGATTTTGCTTTCAGACGGAAGCCTTGTTGAAAAAATAGAACTTATTACTGATGATAATGGCGTTGCTATGGCAGAAAAATTACCTGTGGGTGATTATACTGTTTCTGAGACAGACAATTCTGTTGCTTATGAAGATTTTGTTTCAGCTACTGCTAAACTTACGGATGAGGGCTCTGTAGTTACTTTATATATGCACAATTCTTTAAAAATGGGTAGTGTGGTATTACATAAAACCTCTGAGGATGGTATTCTTGGCGGACATAGATTTCTCATATACGGCAAAGTGTTTAATCCTGAAGGTTTTTCTGAATTGGATGTAATAGATTTCAGTGCTGAAGCAGTAACCAACGAAGAAGGATATGCATCATTTAAGGTTCCTGTGAATATAGTGTCGAAAAACGGTAAAGTTTATAAAGCTGATGAAAGTGGCTTTACTATAGTAGAAGTTGGTAATGAAAAATATGAAAAGCTTTCACCTATAACGGGAATTTTTGTAGAGCAGGATATGGTAGCAAATGGTGGTCCTATAAACATAAATAATATATTAAAGAAAGGTTCTGTGAAAGTTCTGAAGGAAAGCGAAGATGGAGTTGTTGAAGGTGTTTCTTTTAAATTATCCGGTAGGACTTTCTATGGTAAAGAGGTCTCTTTGTCAGGCATAACAGATAAAAATGGGGAACTGGTATTTACCGGTTTAGCGCCATCTGATGAAAATGGTTACACAATAACCGAAACAGACACACCGGATTATTATGAGCCTCAAGAATCTGTTTCTGTTAAAATACAAGTGGATAAAGTGGTCAATGTTGAGTTTAATAATATACTGAAAAAAGGAACTGTTAAAGTGATTAAATCGTCAGAAGATGGCTTTGTTGAAGGCTTTACTTTTGTGCTGCACGGAACATCTGCTGCAGGAGAAAATGTTATAATGAGATCAACTACCAATTCGGAAGGTACTGCTGTATTTGAAAATGTGCCTATATCTGATGGATATGGATATATTTTGGAAGAAGAAAAAGTCCCAGTAAAATATGTGGTTCCGGATAAGGAGTCGGTTGTTGTAAATTGGAATGAAGAAACGTCGGTTAAAGTTTTAAATACGCTTAAGAGAATAATATCTCCGGTTGTTAAGACTGATGAAACCGGAAATGTTCTTGAAGGTGCAGGTCTGGCAGTATACACACATGAAAATGAACTGGTATTTGCAGGTCTCACTGATGAAAAAGGTATGCTTGCAGGACTTGAGCTTGTAGTTGGTAAAAAATATTTTGTAAGAGAATTTCTAGCTCCTGTAGGATATGTTCTTGATGAAACTTTAAGAGAGTTTGTTGTGCTGGATGATGGCACTGTGGAAGGAGACTATAGTTTTACAAACCAACTAATTCCAACGCCTGAACCAACTCCTGTCCCGGTGGAAGCACCTACTGAAGAACCGGCAGTCCCAACGCCTATACCAACAAAAATTCCTGAAATTACGGAACGCCCTGCTTTAACAGCTCCACCTACAGAAGTTCCACCTGAGACAGGGGATAATAATAACTTTAAACCCTACGTTGTAATAGCATGTGTTGCCATTGTGGCAGGTGTTGTAATAATGGTAATTCTGAAGAAACATGCTGAAGAGGAAAATGTGGCATAATAAGTTCCTGTTCCAAGCATTCAAAAAGTAGAAAAGAGCTGCTTAAGAGGCAGCTCTTTACTTACCAAACAATGTACAACCCATATCTTTGAAATGCTGTATCTTTTCAGCGATAAGCTCTTGTGATATGTTGAATTTTTTCCCCAGACAAAGACAACAGAGGTACTCTGTTGCACCTCTGTTAACCATTTTTTTGTATATTGCAATTTCGTCGGACTTCAATTCAGCCCCGCATTTCATACAATAAGATGACATAATAATAACGTATTATAATTTAACAAGCTTAGCTCTGTAAGTACCGCAACGGTGTGATCCCACAGGCATCTTAAACTGACCATCTACCAGGATTTTGTCGCCGGAAACCAGGTTTTCCATTTCAAGACCATATCCTGTTTCTACACCAAGACCTAAGTCATAAAGGAAGAAATCGAGCTGCTGAATCTTATCTGTGAAGTTGTAAATACCAATAGCATAGTCGCCGTCTTCTAAGTGCTTAAAGAGGATTAATGTATCACCTTTACGACCTGAAACAGGAATACACTGACGAACTGCAGGGTCCTGATTAATAGCCAACAAGCCTTTGTGCGTAAGAGTATTTTTTGTAAACTCTGTCATGTTACGGATATCGCAACCAATCATTAAAGGTGCGGACATCATACACCACAGAGAGAAGTGAAGCATATATTCCTGGTCATCACAACCGCCCCAACCAACGTTGCCCTGGTTGTACATGCCTACAACTAACATATCAGGGTCGTTAAAGCAGTTAGGTCCATTAAAGCCCTGCTTTGGAATCTGGCTTAAAGCAATGTCTTTAATAAGACCAAAGTTGTCGCCGATGTCACCTGTAGAACGATACATGTGAGCACCTGTGGAACGAATCCATGTCCATACATCGTCACTACCCCAGTTACAAGCGGAGTAGAGTATATCTCTACCTGTGGCTCTTAAAGCCATACCCATTTTGTTGTACAGCATCGGGCCGTGAGCATGAGCGGGTTTGTTACAGAAGTCATACTTAAGGAAGTCAACTCCGAAATCAGCAAACATCTGAGCATCTACAAACTCATGGTTAAAGCTTCCCGGATAACCTGCACAAGTTTCAACACCTGCACAAGAGTACATACCGAACTTAAGTCCCTTTGAGTGGATATAGTCAGCTAAATATTTCATGCCGTGTGGGAATTTAGCAGGGTCTGCTACCATTTTACCGGAAGCATCTCTTTCTCGGAGTGCCCAGCAGTCGTCAATTACAACATATTCATATCCGGCATCCTTAAGACCTGTAGAAACCATAGCATCTGCAGTTTCCATTAACAGTTCTTCGGAAATGTTTTCGCCGAATGTGTTCCAGGAATTCCATCCCATAGGTGGCTTTGTTACTATCATAATAAATCCTCCAACAATATAAATTACGTGCCTTTTTTACTTAGGCTGTTTCAATTGAATTATCTGCTTTAAGGTTCAATTTGTCAACAGCATTTTCACGCATTTTGTATTTTAATATTTTACCGGCAGCATTCATAGGGAAGCTGTCTACAAAATCAACATAGCGTGGCACTTTATGCTTTGCCATATGATCAAGTACAAACTGCTTGATTTCTTCTTCCGAAGAAGTTTCCCCTTCTTTAAGAATTACGCAGGCCATAATTTCTTCGCCGTACTGTTTGTCTGGTACACCTATTACCTGTACGTCTTTTACCTTTGGATGAGTATATATAAAGTCCTCGATTTCCTTAGGATAGATATTTTCGCCACCACGGATAATCATATCTTTAATGCGGCCTGTGATTTTGTAATATCCGTTAGCATCACGACGAGCCAGGTCTCCTGTGTGGAGCCAACCATTTTCGTCAATAGTAGCAGCTGTAGCTTCAGGCATTTTGTAGTATCCTTTCATAATGTTGTATCCCTTGGCGACAAACTCACCATCAACACCATCCGGTAATTCGTCGCCGGTTTCAGGATCTACTATCTTACACTCAACACCATACATAGCAGCTCCTACTGTGTTTACACGGGTTTCAATAGAGTCTGTTGTTTTACTCATTGTACATCCGGGGGATGCTTCTGTCTGTCCGTAGGTGATACAAATCTCAGGCATGTTCATTTTTTCAATTACTTCACGCATTACCTTGATAGGACATGGACTTCCTGCCATAATACCAGTACGCATGTGACTGAAGTCAGTTTTAGGGAAGTCTTCGTGGCCAAGCATTGCGATAAACATGGTAGGTACACCATGGAAACAAGTAATCTGCTCCTGATTGATACAAGCAAGACCTTTCTTAGGCGAGAATGCAGGAATCGGACACATTGTTACACCGTGAGTCATAGAAGCTGTCATGGCCAATACCATGCCGAAACAGTGGAACATAGGTACCTGAATCATCATTTTATCTGCTGTGGAAAGATCCATGCAGTCGCCAATAGCTTTACCGTTATTTACAACGTTATAGTGTGTAAGCATTACGCCTTTAGGGAAGCCTGTGGTACCTGAGGTGTACTGCATATTACACACATCGTCTTTATTAATTGCAGCGGCTCTTAATTGCACTTCTGATAAAGGTACTCTTTCAGATAATGCCATAGCTTCATCCCATGTGTAACATCCCTTCTGGGAAGATTCACAGGTAATGATGTTACGAAGGAAAGGTAATTTCTTCAAATAAAGATGCTGACCCTTTTCAGCTGTTTCCAATTCAGGGCACAGTTCTTTGATAATTCCTATATAATCAGAATCTTTATAGCCGTCCACCATAACCAGAGTATGGGTATCAGACTGACGAAGTAAATATTCTACCTCGTGTATTTTGTAAGCTGTATTTACTGTAACCAATACAGCACCGATTTTTGTGGTTGCCCAGAAAGTCAAATACCACTGAGGAACATTAGTAGCCCAGATGGCAACGTGGTCACCTGGCTTAACACCCATGGCAATAAGTGAACGGGCAAATGTATCAACTTCATCTCTGAATTCTTTGTAAGTTCTTGTGTAGTCCATAGTTGTATAACGGAATGCATATTGGTCAGGGAACTCCTCAACCATACGATCCAACACCTGTGGAAAAGTCAGGTCAATAAGATGTTCTTTAGGCCATACATACTTACCTGTTTTACGGTTATTGTCCTGAAGTCTGCCGTTGTTATCGTCAGTTCCCACATACTCTGACATGTAGTTAGCATAGTGTGGGAATACAATACCTGCATCACTTAACTCTCTGTTATATGCACGAACCCATTCCAAAGACAGGTAACCTTCGTAGTTAATAGAACGAAGGGCACGGATAACTGCAGGGATAGGAAGATCTCCCTCACCCATAAGCTTGTATACAACTTTGTCCCCATCCATGATAGAGTCTTTTGTATGTACATGTTTAATATATGCACCTAAATTCTGCAATGTGGTTTCAGGAGACTCCCCCATAAAACGGTAAGGATGATGAATATCCCACAAAGCACCGATGTTATCGCTTGGGATACTGTTTAACAGATTACGCAAACGATTTGTATCTGCATACACACCATTGGTTTCCACCAACAATGTAACATTCTTTTTTTCTGCATAAGAAATTAAGCTGTTAAGCACATCAATAACAACCTGATCGTTAACTTCACCATCAGGAGCAGCATGTTCGTCTCCTAAAATTCTTATATATGGAGTACCCAGCTTGTTAGCCAGGTCAATATATTCTTTAAGCTCTGCAATATTTTCCTCTGCCTTTTCAGGATATTTAAGAGCGCAACCTGAAGAAAGACATGGGATTTCCAAATGTCTATTTCTTAAATGTTCAACAGTCTTGTCAATGTTCTCAGGACAGAAAGGTTTTGCTTTTACAGAGAAAATGTCGTCACCCAGACCTCTCATTTCGATTCCTCTGAAGCCAAAGTCCTTGGCCATAGAATAGATGTCGGTCCAACCAAAGTTAGGACAACCTAATGTAGAAAATGCTAATTTCATAACTAAAAATCTCTCCTTTTCTTGTAAAATATCTCGGAGTTTTTGGTAAAATAAAAATACACCCTCATCTCCGGCTTTATGCAAGAGACGAAAGTGTTAACTTCCGCGGTACCACTCTTATTGGTAAACAATACCCACTTTACGGCATCGATATAATGCCTTTCCCTTGATAACGGTGGAATTCTCCGTCCGCCATTACTTATGATATAACGTTCTTGGCGGAAGCTCCGGGGTGAGTATCGGATTATTTCCATCACTGTCTTGCACCAACCGACAGCTCTCTGCAAGGTGGTAAAATAATTCTTGGTCCCCATCAAAGCTTTTACATTTTTTAGTTATGCGGGAAATGATACCAAAACTTTTGCCGGATGTCAACCTTTTATTTGACGGTGGAAGGAAATGGTTTACTATATTATTATATAATGCAAATGGTAGTATGGAATCGGTAGCTTTTTTCAATATGCCCCCCTAACTACAATCCTGGAAACAGAACTATTGTCAGGGGAAATACCCTAACTGAAAACTCTTTTTTAGAGTAATTATCATGGGGAAATGGGCCGAAAACTGCAAAAAATACATGAAACCCCTAACTGTTATAATGAAAACAAGTAACTTATCAAGGGTATTTCCCATGATAATGCTAATAAATTGAAGCAGATAGTTAGGGGGAAAGCAATCAAATGGATTGCGCGACAAACTTATTCTACCGTTACGGACTTTGCAAGGTTTCTTGGTTTGTCTACATCCAGTCCTTTTGCCACGCTGACATAATAGGCCATAAGCTGTAGTGGAATAATGGCCAAACTTGCGGCAAAACAGGGTAGAGTAGAGGGAATATATAGGGTAAAATTTGCCACATCCTCAATGTTATAATTTCCATGGCTGGTAAGAGCCATGACATAGGCACCTCTGCTTTGTACTTCAGTCAAATTACTGACGGTCTTATCGTAAAGTTCCGGCTGTGTAAGCACTCCTATAACCAAAGTACCTTCTTCTATAAGACTGATTGTACCGTGTTTAAGTTCTCCTGCTGCGTAGGCCTCAGAATGAATATAACTTATTTCTTTCATTTTAAGACTGCCTTCCATACATACAGCATAGTCGAGACCTCTCCCAACAAAGAAAATATCTTTTGTAACTGAATATTTAGAAGCGAACCATTGAAGCCTTTCCTTGTGCTCCAGGATTTTTTCTATTTTGCCGGGAAGAGTTTTAAGCTCTTCAAGGTAAGAGTTATACTCATTTTCATTTATATAGGATTTTGCCAGAGCAATCTCTAAACCTAATTGATAACAGACAATAAGCTGTGTACTGTATGCTTTTGTAGTGGCTACGGAAATTTCAGGACCTGCCTTTGTATACATTACAAAGTCTGCTTCCCTGGCAATTGAAGAACTTTCCACATTGACAATGGCAAGTGTTTGTGCACCTTTTACTTTTGCTTCCCTTAATGCTGCCAGAGTGTCTGCAGTTTCGCCGGATTGGCTTATGACTACCACCAGTGTGTCTTTTGTAAGACGTGGTCGGTTGTATCTGAATTCAGAGGCAAGCTCCACGAAAACAGGTAAATCACATATCTGGCTATAGAAACTTTTGGCTACAAGTCCTGCGTGATAAGCAGAACCACAGCCTATTATATATATGGAAGATATATTTTTAAAAATAGGGCATATGTCTTTTTCAAAAACCGATTCTATGGTATTACTTATCGCTTCCGGTTGCTGGTGTATTTCTTTAAGCATAAAATGAGGGAAACTGCCTTTCTCTGAAGATTGGCAATCCAGTTGGAGAGTGATTTTTTCTTTGGGGACAGGCTCTCCGTCTAAATTGTAAAACACAATATTATCCCGGGACACTGCTCCGATTTCCATATTATCTATATAGTAGAAATCTTTTGTGTGCTGTAAAATGGCAGGTGCGTCGGAAGCAATAAATGCGGCCTTGGGTGTGGTGCCAATTACTAAGGGGCTGTCTTTTCTGGCTACAAATATTTTATCAGGATAATCTTTGAACATAACCGCAACGGCATAAGAACCAGTAACCCTTACCATTGTGCGGGCAATGGCGTCTACAGGTCCCAGTCCGTATTTTTTATAGTAATAGTCTATTAATTTAGTAAGGGCTTCTGTATCTGTTTGTGAGTAAAATGTATAGTTGTTTTTTACAAGCTTACTCCTGATATCCTTGTTGTTTTCGATTATGCCATTGTGAACCAACACTACATTTTGGTCATTGCTACAATGGGGGTGGGCATTTTCTTCTGAAGGTATGCCGTGAGTAGCCCATCTTGTATGACCTATACCTATGTTTCCCTTTAGAAGCTGACCTTTTTTGGTTCTTTCCACAAGAGAAGAAAGCCGCCCTTGGGATTTTATTATATTTATATGGTTCTCAGTATCTCTGGTGGCAATTCCCGCAGAGTCATATCCTCTGTACTCAAGCTTTGAGAGACCTTCTAAAAGAATGGGGGCAGCTTGCTTGCTTCCTACATATCCAACAATTCCGCACATAACAAATTCCTTTCATGACTCAGATGGAAAACCCTTTATCTTTAATAATTTTTACCAGAACATCTACAGCTTTATTACACTTTTCTGAAGTGTCAGCTTCCGCCATTACTCTTATTACAGGTTCCGTGCCTGATTCTCTCAGTAAGACTCTACCGGAATTTCCTAACCATACGGAAACTTCTTTCACTGCATTTTTAATATCAGAGTTTTCAACTACTTCTGTTTTATCAGTAACTCTTATATTTACAAGTTTTTGCGGGTAAATGATTAATCCTTCGGAAAGCATACTGAGGGTTTTCTTTCTGGCCAGAAGTACTTCCATAATCTTCAGACTGGTAAGAATTCCGTCGCCTGTAGTTGCATATTTTGAAAATATAATATGACCGGATTGTTCACCACCTAAGCGGCAACCGTTTTTAGTCATATAATCGTAAACATATTTATCCCCAACAGCTGTTTTTGTGTAGGTGATTCCCAGTCGGTCAAAGGCTTTATACAAACCAAGGTTTGACATTACGGTGGTAACTACAGTGTTGTTGAAAAGTTCTCCCTGCTCATACATATATTTTCCACAGATATAAAGAATATGGTCTCCTGTTACTACATTTCCCTTTTCATCAACACAGAGACAACGGTCTGCATCACCATCAAAAGCAAAACCCACATCCAGTTTGTTATTTTTGACAAATTTCTGCAGCTCTTCAATGTGAGTAGAACCTGCTTTTTCATTTATATTGGTGCCATCGGGTTGCGCGTTTATAACATAGGTGGTTGCTCCCAGTGCGTCAAAAACAGATTTTGCAATATGCCATGCGCTACCATTGGCACAATCAAGACCGATACGAAGACCTTTGAAGGAGTATACTCCTAAAGAAATCAGATATCCCACATATCTGTTACGTCCTGAAACATAGTCAACAGAACAACCGATTTCTTCACCGGTGGCGAAATCCGGCGGAGGAGTGTTACCGTCCAGGAAGTCCTCTATTTTTTCAATGAGGGACTCTTCCATTTTCTCACCGTAGCGATTTATGAGCTTGATTCCGTTGTCGTAAAATGGATTGTGACTGGCTGAAACCATAATTCCGCAATCCAGTCCGTCGGTTCTTACAATGTGTGAAACAGATGGGGTGGTGGTTACATGAAGAAGGTAAGCATCTGCCCCGGAAGAGGTTATGCCACTGGCTAAAGCATATTCAAACATATAACTGGAACGACGGGTATCTTTGCCAATGGCAATACGGGGTCTGTCTCCATAGTTTTTTTTGAAATGTGCACCTAAAAATCTGCCGATATTGTATGCATGGTCAGCTGTAAGTATTTTACCGGCCTCACCACGGAAACCATCTGTGCCAAAATATTTTCCCATAATCAACCCTCTTTTCTCACAATTAAATCTCTTGATTTGTAAATACTGTTTTCAGGAACAGTGCCTCTTACGCAGGAACAAGGATAGACTGTTGAGTGTCTTCCGATTATTGTCCCCGGATTAAGCACTGTGTTGCAACCGATTTCTGCGTAATCGCCTACAATAGCACCGAATTTTTTAAGACCGGTATTGCCTACAGTGCTGCGGTCACTTTTAACATTGGATGTTATAACACCGGCTCCAAAATGAGCTTTATAGCCCAATAAAGAGTCTCCTACATAGTTAAAATGTGGTATTTGTACATTGTCGAAAATTATGGAATTTTTAATTTCCGTAGAATTTCCTATAACACAGTTGTTTCCGATAAGTGCGTTTCCTCTTATAAAAGCACAATGCCTTACTTCTGTGTTGTGACCAATTATGGCAGGGCCTTTTATATAAGCTGTGTCTGCTACAGAAGCGGAAGTTGATATCCAGACCTGTGGTGAAATTTCCCGGTATTCCTTCCGTGGGAGTTTACAGATGATTTCCGGTAAAATGTCCTTAATTATAGGTAAAATCTCCCAAGGCTCCTTAAGTTTATTCAAATAGTTTTCTGCCAACGTTTTTGTAAAATTAAGCATTTAATCACCCGCCCTTAATACTAGTTAGAATATGCAGATTTAATCAAAAATATGTTAAGGTGCTAATACAAGGTGGATTTTTGACAGATATCGTCATAAAGGATATAATTTTTTCTACAAAATAAAAATGAGAGGTTAAAAAAATGACGAAAAAATTTATTTCAATGATTCTGACTGTTGTTATGCTGGTAACAATGTGCATTGTTCCTGCTGAGGCTGAACCTTCAGTTGAAACCGGTAGCCCGGAAGAACGATTGGTCGCCATGTACGAAAACTATATGTCTGTGGTAAGACCAAAAAACAGAGCAGCGGTTGAAGAAGTTGTTGATGAGATTATAGAAGTGGCAAATGGCATTAATGGAGATTCTTTTGAAGAAATCATGGCGGAATTAATGGCTTACTCAGAAGATACTTCCACAAAGTTATATGCTGCCCGTAAAAAAGCTACGAAAGGCAATTACATACTTAAAGACAACAACTATTATGTAGCAATAGGCGGAAATACCACATATGGAATTGGTATCGGAAGAAGAGAAAAATCATACGCAGATCTTCTGAAAGAGGATTTAGGTTTCAAAACTAAAGTGTTGTCAGAGGAAAACCTTAATGCAAGCAATATAGTAGATTTTATAAATTCTAATTCAGCGGAAATATCTAAAGCTACATTAATTACATATCAGTTGGATGCAAGTAGTTTTATTATGTCATTATTTGATGACGGAAAGCCTGACTGGAATGCCTGCCTTTATAATAATTTTGCATTAGCTATACAGTATATTACAGATCAGACAGTTGAAATTATAAAAAGAGACTGGACTAACCATGGGGCTCACCTTAATGCCGAAATAATCGCAAACGAGGTAAATACAAAAATTCCGGACAAATACGAAGATGTTCTTGAAAGTGAAAATGTTACAGTTCTCTCTGTTGTTGAGAGAATAACTATGATTTTTGAATTTGTAATTCAGAAATTTACCGGAAACGAGGAAGCTACATTGTTGAACTTAACACAAGGGGATGCAGACGTACTTACATTAGCGTACAGTTTAGCTGAAAAATTTGTAGTTTCAATTTTTAAGTATATGGTAAAAACAGTAAGAGCTATGGAGACAATACAGGATATTAATCCTGATGCCCTTCTAGTATGTATAGGAATGTATAACCCCTTGCAAAAACTGACGATTACTCTTGAAGGTGAAAGTATTGATGTAACAGAGTTGTGTTCATATCTTATTAAGGTTTTGGATATTTACAACACCACATATGCTTTTGTGGATGGTAAAACTGTGTTTGTTGATGTGTCAGATGCTGAAGCAAATGGGATTGATGAAAACATTGCATTAGCTGAGCTTTCTGTAAAGAGTTTGATGGGACTTGTGCAGAAAATAGTTACTCTTAACGATGCTATGCATGCAAATGCTGACGGGCATAAATATATATATGAACAGATTAAAGCAGCAGTAACAATAAGAGAACCTGGCTATGTTGAACCAACACCTGAGCCAACTCCTAAACCTACACCTGTTCCTACAGCTGAACCTACTCCTGTGCCAACTGCGGTTCCGTCTGCAACACCGACGGCTGCTCCAACACCTGAACCTACAAATCCACCTGTTTCCATTTTATGGGGGGATGCTGATAATAATGGTGATGTAAATTCCGTTGATGCTATGACAGTTCTCCAGTATTCAGTAGAAATTATCACTGATGATCAGATCAATATGACAGCTTCAGATGTGGACGGCAATGGAAAGATTGATTCTGTAGATGCAATGCTTATTTTGCAATTTGACGTTGGCCTTATTGAGAATTTGCCTGTGAACTAATGTAAAAAAACAGAGTTTTTATCTAAATGAATGAAAATGTTAACAAAAAATAAAAAGTATGTTTGTTTATAAATAGACTTTGACATTTGTATTAAGTTGTTATATACTTTAGTCAGTATAAAACAATACAAAAATTATAGGAGGTTTTTTATGTTTAAAAGAGTAATTTCTTTTGTTGTAGCTCTTGCTATGTTGGTAGCTTTATTCTTAGTTCCAACAGCAGCTGGTGCTGCAAACTTGAGCGATGCTGATCTTATCTTCAACGTTGACTTTAACAATCAGGACGTAGTAGACTTGGCTAACAAGTATGTATTCACTGCTGAGGTTTTAACTGAAGAAGATTTAGTATTCGAGTATGATGCAACAATTGGTAAGAATGTATTGGTACTTGCAGGTGACGGTGGTTTGGTATTCAGAACTATCGACGGTTCTTCTATTGCAGGCATGAATTTGAATGAGAAGGGTATCACAATGGAAACTTATGTTTACATGGATACAGATCCTGCAACATTCCAGGTTAACATGCTCATTATGGAAGCAAACTCAGCATGTCTCCATTTGCAGGAATACAATGATGGTACAGAAATTTCTTCCGGTTTCCGTGCAGGTGACAGAGCAAAGTCAAATCCTGGTGCTTACAGCCCGGCAAATGCTTATGTTGAAAGTGTATTCCCTCGTATGAAGTGGACACATATTGTTGGTACATCTGACGGTTCTACAAACAAATTGTATATCGATGGTGTTTTGTCTGCTGTTACTGAGAGAACACAGTATCTCTTGACAAATCAGCATGATCAGGCTGATGATGGTCTTTACATTGGTGAGTCCTGCCTCGGTTCTTTGTGGGGTTCTACAGCTTTCTACGGAAAGATTGCTTATGCTAAGATGTATGCAAATTCCGCAACAGATGCAGACGTAGCAGCTTTGTACAAAGCTACTACAGGTAATGACCCTGTAATTCCTACTCCAACAGAAGCTCCAGTAGTTGAGCCAACAGTTGCTCCTTCTGATGCTCCTTCAAATCTTTACTTTGGTGTAGACTTCAATAGCGAAACTCCAGTAGTAGATAAGTCAGGAAATCATACATTCACAGGCGAAATCCTTATGGAAGAGGATTTAACTTTTGTGTATGATGAAGAACTTGGCAGAAACGTATTGCTATTGGAAGGCGACGGTGCTTTGGTATGGAGACATAACGAAGGTTTAAGCTTGAACGGTACAGATATGGCTACAAATGGTATTACATTGGAAGCTTTGGTATACTTCAGCACAGATCCTGCAACATTCTTGCAGAACATGCTTATTGTTGAAGCAAACGACTCTGGTCTCCATTTGCAGGAATACAATGATGGAGAAACTCTTGCAGGTTTCCGTGCTGGTGACAACAACAAGTTAGGTGGCTGGGATATGGCTAATGCTTATATCGAGGCAACATTCCCACATATGGAGTGGACTTATATTGTTGGTACATCTGACGGATATACAAACAAGACATATATCGATGGCGAATTAGTAGCAACATATGAGAGAACATATACACAGCTTAAGTCTCAGTTTAACCAGGGCGATGATGGTATTTACGTTGGTGAGTCAATGCTCGGTTCAATGTGGGGATCTACAGCTTTCTACGGAAAGATGGCTTTCGTAAACATTTATAAAGAAGCTGTTTGCGAAGAACAGTTGGTAGCTATGGCTGCGGAAAGTGGTTATGAGCTTGTTATGCCAGGTGATGAGCCAACTCTTGAACCAATCAACCCAGATTGGAAGATTAAAGAAAAAACAACTTTGAATAGTTTTGTTGAAACTGAAATTCCAGAAGGTTACACAGTTACAGTAACAAAGAAGGGTAATCCTATTGCTGGAACAGCATTCTTGGGAACAGGTTACGAGATGACAATTACAGTTACTGCTACAGGCGAAGTTGCTTATACAGAAGTAATCGTAGTTAAGGGTGACGTATCTGGTGACGGTCAGGTTAAGGCTGCTGACTACATGCAGACTAAGAAACTTATCGGTACTCCAGGTAATTATACAGACGCACAGAAAGCTGCTGCTGACGTATCTGGTGACGGTCAGGTTAAGGCTGCTGACTACATGAGAATTAAGAGATATATTAATGGTTCATTGGATATCTACAAATAAGATTAATTCTTAAGTAATAATTAAGGGGCAAAGTATTCTGTACTTTGCCCCTTGTTTTATGTTATACTTTCACAGAAGGTTGGTTTAAAGGAGAAATATAATGTCTCAGATGCAGATTTTGAATATGAAACCTCAGGAAATGACAGGATATTCTTACCTGTGCAACTGTGGAAAAACACATAGTGTGGATATAAAGAAAATTGCTGTGGGGAAGGGTACAGTAAATCGTGTACCTGAACTGCTGGAAGAATATAGAGATAAGAAGATAATTGTTGTAAGTGATAAGAATACCTGGGAGATAGCGGGAAAGAAAGTTTGTGATATTTTAAAAGAAAGTGATTTCACTCAGGTTTCCACATATATTGCAGAGTCAGAAGATTATCCTATAGTAGTGCCTGATGAAAGAGTAGTGGCAAGGCTTCTTTATGAGACACCAAATGATACCGCTCTTTTATTGGCGGTAGGATCAGGAACCATAAATGACCTTTGTAAGATAGTTTCATATAAGATGGGTATTGCATCTGCTACCATTGGAACAGCTCCTTCTATGGATGGTTATGCTTCACCAATGTCTCCACTAATAGTAAATAATTCCAAAGTAACATACCTGTCTCATTATCCGGTGGCCATAGTCTGTGATTCAGAAATAATGGCTACAGCGCCAAAAATTATGTTCCAGGCGGGATTTGGTGACATTGTAGGAAAGTATACGGCATTGGCAGACTGGCAACTTACTGTTAAAATGAATGGTGAATATTACTGTGAAACCACAGCTGAATTGGTAAGGAATGCAGTGAATTTATGTGTTGAAAATGCAGAAAAATATATGGCAGGAGATTATGATGCTATTGATACAATGAACGATGCATTGCTTCTTTCCGGCATTGCTATGGGACTGGTAGGCATTTCAAGACCTGCGTCAGGTTGTGAACATCATATGGCACATTTTTGGGAATTGGATGCTCTTAAAAAAGGTATAGATCATCCTTTACATGGAAACTCCGTAGGCGTAGGTTCTATAGTGGCTTGTGAAGCTTACAAAATTATGAAGGAAAGATATGAAGATGTAAGAGAAATAGAAGTACCTGATCCTGATTTTATCAGAGATATATACAGAAAAACAGGTTCAGCTCTTACACCGGGAGAAATAGGAGTTCCCAGAGATGTTTTTAATGATTGTATAAATAACGCATACAGAATAAGACCAAGATATACAATATTTAATTATGCAAAGAATGCAGGCTTTTTACCGGAACTTGCAAATATATTAACAGAGGTATTTTACGGAAAATGAATTTAACAGCTGACAAATGGAAAGATTACGAAATATTGGATACCGGCGACGGAATGAAGTTGGAACGTTGGGGAGACGTTATCTTAGCTCGTCCTGATCCACAGGTTATATGGAAAAAGTCCGCTCCACAGCTATGGAAGAAAGCAGATGCTACATACCACCGTAGTAATAAAGGCGGGGGGCAGTGGGATTTTACCAAAAAACTTCCTGATAAGTGGACTATTAAATACGGAAATCTTAAGTTCTACGTGGAGCCTACCGGTTTTAAGCACACAGGTCTATTCCCGGAACAGGCTGCTAACTGGGAGTGGATGATGGAAGCTGTTTCTGAAAGAGTTGCCCAGGGAAGGGAAGTTAAGGTGTTAAATCTTTTTGGCTATACTGGTGGTGCCACTTGTGCTTGTGCTTCCGCAGGCGCTCAGGTTTGTCATGTGGATGCTTCTAAAGGTATGGTAACAAGAGCCCGTGAAAATGTGGAGTTGTGTGGCCTTACAAAGGCAACAGTGCGTTACCTTGTAGATGATGCATTTAAGTTTGTTTCAAGAGAGGTTCGCCGTGGTAATAAATATGATGGTATTATAATGGATCCACCGTCTTACGGAAGAGGTCCCGGAGGAGAAGTGTGGAAACTAGAAGACAGCCTTTATGATTTTGTGGAAGAAGCAGCAAGTCTTCTTTCTGATGATCCTTTGTTCTTCCTGCTTAATTCATATACTACAGGACTTTCTTCTTTGGTAACAGGTAATATACTTAATATGACTGCAGCTAAAGGTCGTAAGGGTAAGGTTTCTTCAGGTGATCTTTGCATTCCTGTAACTGCTGATTCAAGAATTGTACTCCCTTGTGGTTCTTATGCAAGATTTACAAATAAATAGGACGGTGTAGGATGCAGATTCTCTATGAGGATAATCATATAATATCTGTGGTTAAGCCTTCCGGTGTGCTTTCTCAGGCAGACGGGAGTAATGTTCCTGATATGGTCAATCTTCTTAAAGAAGATATAAAGGAGCGTTATGAAAAGCCGGGCAATGTTTTTGTAGGCCTGGTGCACAGACTGGACAGAAACGTAGGGGGGACTATGGTCTTTGCCAAAACTTCCAAAGGTGCTTCCAGACTTTCGGCTGAGTTAAGGGATAAAAGATTCTACAAAGCCTATTTTGCATTGGCTCAAGGTTTAACTTCGGAAAACGAAAAAGTTTTAGTGAATTATTTATATAAAGACGAGAAAAACAACATTGTTCGTCAAGATAAAGAAAAGGGTAAAAAGTCAGTTCTTAAAGTTATAAGGCTGGCGGAAACAAAAGAAAATGGTGGTAGAACTTTGTTTCTGGCACTTCCTATAACAGGTCGTGCTCACCAGATAAGAGCACAGCTTTCAATGGCGGGAATGCCTCTTTTAGGAGATGGGAAATACGGCAAAGGTTTAGTTGGTAATGATGCAGCTGACATGGGACTCTGGTCCTGCCATGTGGCAGTAAAACACCCTGTTAAAGATGAAACAATGCATTTTACCTCAATACCGGAAAATAAAGGCGTGTGGAGCACCTTTGAAACTTCTGAATATAAAAAGGGTGCCGGTATTTCTTTGGAAAGGATAAAAGAATGGTTTACAATTTAATAGCAACTGCTGCTTTTGGAGTAGAGGCTATGGTTAAAAGAGAATTAGGTTGGCTTGGCTGTGAAGACACTTATGCTGAAAACGGCAGTGTGTATTTTCGTGGTGATGAGGAAATGATTTGTAAAGCAAATTTATGGCTTCGTTGTGCAGAAAGAGTCCTTATAAACATGGGACAGTTTAGAGCTACAACCTTCGAAGAACTTTTTCAGGGGACAAAAGCAATTCCATGGGAGAATCTGATTGGTAAGCATGGTGCTTTTCCTGTATCAGGTAAGTCTGTTAAGTCAACACTTCATTCTGTTCCAAACTGTCAGAAGATAGTAAAAAAGGCAATTGTTGAAAGACTTAAAAGTGTGTATGGAGGGGACTGGCTGGATGAAAAAGGTCCCGAGTATAAAATTGAAGTTGCAATCCTTAATGATGAAGTTACTTTAACTGTAGACACTTCGGGTATGGGTCTTCACAAGAGAGGATACCGTGAAAAAGCAGGTGAGGCACCTCTTAAAGAAACTCTTGCTTGTGCCATGCTTTATATAAGCAGATGGAAGCCCGACAGAGTTCTTATGGACCCATTGTGTGGTTCAGGTACTATCCCTATTGAAGCTGCTATGATAGCTATGAATATGGCACCGGGTCTTAAGAGAAGCTTTGCTTTTGAAAAGTGGCCCCAGATTCCTTCTGAGATATGGAAAAAGGTCAAGGAAGAAGCTAAGGCTTCGATCCATGAGGAATCAGAACTTCGCATATACGGCTCTGATATTGATTACTTTGCACTTAAACTTGCCCAGGAGCATGCAGAAAATGCAGGAGTTGCCGGTAAAATACATTTACAGAAGTTGGACTTTGCAAACACTTCTTCCAGATTTAAGTATGGCTTTATTGTAACAAACCCACCATATGGTGAAAGACTTTCTGATAAGACCGAGGTTCAGTCTCTTTATAGTAAAATGGGCGACCATTTTAAGAAATTCGACACATGGTCCTATTATATAATTACTTCTTATCCGGAGTTTGAAAAGTACTTTGGCAGGAAGGCTGATAAGAAGCGAAAATTGTATAATGCCATGTTAAAATGTGAATATTATCAGTATTTTGGTCCTAAACCACCTAAAATAGAGCCTATATTGTAATGAAAAGCTTGACATAGCCACAATATATGGTATAATCAACCTAAAGTGTTTGACCATTATTTTTATAGGAGGTATATTATTATGAACAAAGGTGAATTAATTCAGGCAGTAGTAGCTGCTTCAGGTTTGACAAAGAAAGATAGTGCAGCAGCTGTTGACGCAGTGTTCGCAGCAATTGCTGATGCTATGAAGAAGGGTGACAAAGTTAGCTTGATTGGCTTTGGTACTTTTGGTGTTAAGGACAGACCAGCAAGAGAAGCTATTAAGCCAGGACATCCAGGTGAGAAGATTAAGATTGCTGCATGCAAGGCTCCTTACTTCAAGGCTGGTAAAGCTCTTAAAGACACAGTTAATAAATAATTATTGACTACAAAATGTTGTAAAAAGTTCGGTGTGACTTCCAAGTGAAGTTGCACCGTTTCTTTTTGTGGAGAATCTGGGATGGAAAGGCAAAAGTCGCCGACAAATCATAAAAATGTCCTGAAGGTCGGCGAACCTATAAACATGGGGCAGTTATCGATGACTTTTTGTCAAAAAGCAAGTTTGAGTCATCGAAGAAACAACCTTTTTATATGGTTTGTAGGCGAGAAACACAGAATGTCGCCGACGAAATATAAAAAAACAAAAGTTGTCGATGAGTTTTCCTACTTGCGCTATATGATTTTTTTTGGTATCATGTCATAGGTTAGCGAGGTGAATAGAAATGAGTAAAGTAAATGAAAATATGATTATTTCTGAGGTTCTGGCTATGCACAACGGTACTGCCGCTATTTTGTTCCAGCATGGTCTTCACTGTTTAGGTTGTATGCACGCAACAAGCGAGTCTTTGAAAGATGCTTGTGGTGTACATGGTATTGATGTACAGGAATTGATTGATGATCTTAATAAGTTCCTTGCAGAGCAGGAATAATTAAAAAATTAAGAAACAGACGTGGTTACTTTTAGCCACGTCTTTTTTTGTTGTTAAATGATGGTAATAGTTGTTTTTTTCGACATATTATTGTACAATTACTATGTATTTAGCTGTAAGGATGGTGGACTATGAACGAAACAAACAAAAGAAAGCCCATATCTCAAGAAAAAATCTGGATGAAACACTATTCTCCTGAAGTTGCAAGTTTACCTGTACCCAGATGTACGGTTTATAGATATCTTAAAGAAGTTAATAAAGACCATGTGGAAGATACAGCTCTTAATTACTATGGCACAAAGATTTCCTATAAAAAATTATTTGAACTTATAGAAGAAGCTGCTGCAGCATATGCTGCAATGGGAGTAAAAAAGGGAGATACTGTATCCTTCCTTTCAGTTGCAGTTCCTGAATGTGTTGCTTCCATATATGCTCTTAACTATTTAGGTGCTACAGCAAACACCATCGATCCACGTATGGATACAAGTAGCATTAAGCGCATGATTGTGGAATCAGGTTCTGAATATCTTGTGACTATAGATGTTGCTTTTCCGAAAGTAAAAAAGATAATCGATGAAATCAATCAAAAGAAAATTATTGTTCAGTCTGCATCCAGATCATTGCCTTTGTTTAAAAAGATGGCAATGAAATTAGCAGTAAGAACAGATATTCCATATAGTGATACTATTATCGATTGGGACAAGTTCCTGGCAGGCGGTAAAGGTGTCGTTCCGGAAGAGGCAGAATATGTAGGAGATGCAGTTGTAGCCATTACATATACCGGAGGAACAACCGGTTTCCCGAAAGGTGTTTTGCTGACCAATGACAGTATGAACTCCGTTTCTTTTAACTTTAAATATGCAGGTATTGATTTTAGTATACAAGATACTTTTCTTGGAATTATTCCGGTGTTTACATCCTATGGCATGGTTTGTGGTATGCATATGCCTCTTTGTATGGGTGTAGAGTTAATACCTATTCCAAGGTTCGTACCTACTGATTTTGGTAAGCTGGTTAAGAAATACAAACCGAATCACATGATAAGCACACCTGCTTTCTATGAGATACTTATGAATAGTAAGGAAATGAAAAACTTTGATTTATCATTCCTTATCACCATGGGTTCAGGTGGAGATACCATGAACGAGGGGTTAGAGAACAAACTCAAAGCCTTTATGAAAGAACATAATATTAAATATCCTTTAGCACAGGGTTATGGTATGAGCGAATTATCTGCTGCTGCTTCTTTCTGTGTAAATAACAGATATAAACAAGGTAGTGTTGGTATCCCTTCTGTTCTTAATATAGTTTCTGTATTTGACCCTGACACGGGAGAAGAACTGGATTATTATCAGGAAGGTGAAATCTGCATTACAGGTCCTTCAATGATGAAAGGATATTTTAACCAACCGGAAGAAACAGCTAATGTTATGCGCATGCATGATGATGGACAAATTTGGGTTCATTCCGGCGATATAGGTTACATGGATGAAGATGGATTCTTGTTTATAAAAGGCCGTGTAAAACGTATGATTACACGTTTTGATGGTCACAAAGTATTCCCTGTACAGATGGAGAGTATTGTAACAGCTCGTGATGACGTAAGTAACTGTTGCGTTATCGGTGTGGATGATCGTGAGCACAGCCAGGGTCAGTATCCTATGATCTTGGTACAGGTAGTTCCGGGCGCAGATGGAGACTCTGTTTGTAAAATGATTTATGATTACTGCATGGAGAATCTGGAAGAAAGAGGTAAGCCTGTGGCTGTTGTGGCTATTCCGGAAATTCCATTGACCGGCATGGGTAAAAATGACTATCGTGCTCTGGAGAAAGAATATAAAACGTTTGATTACACAACTTTGTGTTCGTAATTAGGTTGTGTTTGAGATAATATGTTTATTAAGGAGGATGTTTTTTATGAAACATGTTTTTGGAAGAGTAGCTAAATCATGCGTTGCTATTGTTTTGGTTCTTTGCATGATGACAGGTATCTGTCCTGTTTCTTTTGCTACAACAGTTGATAATGAAGACGATGGTATTATCAATTATGTTTCTTTAGGTGCGTCTAACACTAACGGATATGGTTTGGACGGTTATTTGCCTGAAGGAACAACTGCAGCAAATAAGAATAATGCTAACGTATATGGTTACAAGAGAGTACCTGAGGGTAGCTACCCTGATTTGGTAAGAGATTATCTTGTTGATAAAGGTTATACAGTGAATCTTGATCAGCTTGCAATAAGCTCCATGAGGGTAGAGGAACTGAGAGTTCTTTTAGATAACAGCTATTATGGTGACGAGTATACAAAATGGCGTTTTACAGCAGGTCACAACTGGTTTAATCAGGCAGAACCGGGTGGACTTGACGCTTTACGTGATGTATATCAGGATAGTATTGCAAATGCAGATTTAATTACTGTTGACATCGGTGTTAATAATTTCGGTGTTTATGTCAGCAACCAACTTACCGGTGGCATGTTTGGTAATGATGTTAACAATATTGATCCGGAAATTGCAGCAAAGTATGAAGAAGCTAAACTTTATATCAAAGAATTAATTGCTGAACATGCAAGTGAGTATGCAGCAAACATTGTTGAAATGGAAGACATGGTTGACACAATGGCATATGCTCTTGTAGGTTTTTGCGTTAACTTTGAAGTTGTAATGGAGAAAATTTATGAATTAAATCCTGATGCTAATGTAGTAGTTGTTAGTATTCAGAATTTAATGAGTGGTCTTAAAATTACTGTTCCGGGAATTGAAGAGCCACTTCCTTTCGGAGAAATTTTTGGTTCATTAGTTAATACTGCAAACCTTTACGTTGCTGTTGGTTCTTCTTACAGTGATAGATATATGTATGCTGATGTAAGAAAAGATGGCAGAGTTGAATTCTTCCTGGATGATATTTTAAATTATGATGGAAATCCTGCTACCTTAAGCAAAGACATGAAAGACTGCTTTGATTTATACGATGATAACTTGATGGCAAGTGATCGTATAGAGGCTTTGGCCAATGAATATATTCAGGGTGAGTTTGTGGATTTGTTAATGCCATATGCTGATGTTTTAAGTATGGTTTATGGTACTACAGATGCAGGTAAACTTTTAGAGAAGTTTTTAGCAGATGGAGCAAGTGGATTTACATATGCCAGTGCAATTTTAAATGCACATCCGGAAGGTGCAGGTTTCCTCCAGATGTTTAATTATGCTTATGGCGAATATTTAAAACTTGTAAATTCTGATGAGTTTAAAGCTTTAAAAGCAATGGCACTTGAAATAGCATATGATGTTTTAGCCGAGATTATGAGAGAGGGTGCCGGTCTGGATACTCTTGAGCTGGCTAGTATAAATGCAGATTTTGGAGCTGTGGAAGACGCTTTGCTTGATGGAATTTTTGGTACAGTAGTGGCTGCTGTAGAAATGGTAGTTGCAAACCCCGGATATTCTTTCGCTATGGAAGATGTATATCCTGAAGGATTCTTTAAAACATTGGCTATGCAGTATAATATTCCTGAGGGCTTGCTCTACACAGTAGCATCTTTGGGTGTTCGTACATCTATAGGTAATAGTTTCTATGGTCATCCTAATAGAGTTGGTCATGTTCAGTTGAAGGATGCTATTGTTAATGCTATTGAGAATGATATTACAGGTAAAGATGTTGCATTGAATGAATTGATAATAGCTGCCGGTCAGTTAAAAGAATTATTGATTAAATACGGTCCTGTAGCTTTAGAGGCTCTTTACAACTATGGTGTTGAAGAAGGATATATTGATCCTCAGGAAGTAGCTTACTGGACAGGCAGACTGGAAGCATGGAAAGAAGCCTGGAATAGTGCAGAAACAGATGAAGAGAAGCTTCAGGTATGTAAAGATATTGCATGGGAGCTTTATCAGGCAGCTGTTAAGAAGGGCTTGATTGATGATGAAGCTGTTCAGAATACAATAGACGAAGTAAAAGCTATTGTAAATGAAATAATTTCTGCGTTAGAAGAAATTAAAGAAACATTGGAAAACATTGATGTTGCAGAAATTAAATTACAGTTACTTAACAACTTGAAGTCAATGCTTGAGGATATGGCATCTGAAATTGATCCTGAAGTTATAGCTGAGATTGAATCAGTTATCGAAACAATAAAGAATCTTTCAAAAGAAGATGTAGAAGCTTTCGTAGAAGCATATTTAGCTAATCAGACAACTAAGTTGTTTGAGTTGGTATATTATGCAACTAACGGAGAGTATGCTATTACAGGAAATGACTATTATGTAGCAATTGGTGGTAATACGGTAAGTGGTATAGGTGTTTCAAGAAATGAAGCAACATATACAGAACTTTTACAGGACACACT
>SVJE01000011.1 GCA_015069135.1 Oscillospiraceae bacterium
GGAAGCTTCTACACCTGTAATTGTATTGTCTGCCAGATTGGACGAGCATGATAAAGTACTTGCTTTGGATTATGGCGCTAACGATTATATTACAAAGCCTTTCGGTTCCGGTGAATTTATGGCAAGAGTCAGATCTGCGCTCCGTATAGCGCATCATCGTGCTGCTCAGGCGCTGTTAACAGGTGGTAAGTTTGAGCTGAAAGACATGATAATTGATTATGACACCAGAAGAGTTTATGTAGAAGGAAATGAAATAAAATTAACACAGACTGAATACAATATTATGGCATTGTTTTCGGAACACTGCGGCAAGGTACTGACATATAGCTTTATCATAAAGGAGATCTGGGGTTATAATGATATTGGAAGTACAAAAAAACTACAGGTAAATATGGCTAATATAAGAAAAAAACTGGGAGCTCAACCCGGAAAAAAGAACTATATTGTTAATGAACTGGGCGTAGGATATCGAATGTGTGAGCCTGAAAGTTGAAAATTCACAAAAAATCAAGTCTGTATTTATAATTTTTGTAAAATAGTAATAAAATTATTGAAAATATTATTCAAATCGTGTATACTTTATACATAACATATATCATTAAATGTTTAATATTTAAATTGGAGGAATACTTTATGAATACAGTGATTACAATTGGCAGACAGTATGGTTCGGGCGGTAGAGAAATTGGAAAGAAAGTGGCTGAAAAGCTGGGTATTCCGTATTTTGATAAGGAACTTTTGGCTAGAGTAGCAAAAGAGAGCGGATATTGTGAGGAAATGATTCGCAGTCATGACGAACGTCCTACTAACTCCTTTTTGTACAATGTTGTAATGGATACATACTCTTTTGGTTATAATACCGCTTTTGTGGATATGCCTATGAGCCAGAAAGTTTTTTTGGCACAGTTTGATACTGTAAAGAAGATTGCAAAAGAAGGCTCCTGCGTTATTGTAGGAAGATGTGCAGATTATGCTTTAAGTGAATTTCCGAATTGTCTGAATCTGTTTATTTATGGTAAAGAAGATGCAAAAGCGCAGCGCATCAGTGAGCGCCATAATGTTTCTTTAGCAGATGCGAGGGATATGTGCATCAAGCGTGATAAACAGCGTCAGAGCTACTACAATTATTATTCAAGTAAAAAATGGGGACGCGCTGACAGCTATGATTTGTGCATTGACAGTGGTAAGCTTGGTATTGAAGGCACAGTCGATTTTATTATTGATTATGTTAAGCGTTTTGAGAATGTATAATAAAGTTACTGTCATTAGCAGATTACATTATAGAAAAATGGCAAAAAATTGAAATAAAAATACAAAAAAATTAAAATTAATATTGACATTTTAAAGGCACCTTGATATACTGTTTAAGTATGCCGCATAACTAGGTATAAGTATGTCCTGACATCACCAAAGTTAGCGAGTAAAGTATTAGGAGGTGCCTTATGTACGCAATTATTGCAACAGGTGGAAAGCAGTACAAAGTAGCTGAAGGCGATATCATCAAAGTTGAAAAGCTTGACGTAGAAGTTGGAAGTGAAGTTACTTTTGACCAGGTAATCGCAGTAAGTGATGACAGCCTTAAGGTTGGTGCAGATGTAGCTAATGCAACTGTTACAGCTTCTGTTTTAGAGCAGGGTAGAGGTAAGAAGGTTATCGTTTACAAGTATAAGAGAAAAACCGGTTACCACAAAAAGAACGGTCATAGACAAGCATACACTCAGGTTAAAATCGACAAGATTAATGCTTAATTAGTAATATGACGACAATTATTATTGAAAAATCAAGTGATTCATACAAGAGTGTTACTTGTATGGGACATGCAGGACGGAAACGACTGTGGTTTGAAAAAGACTTAGTTTGTGCGTCGGTTTCTGTTTTAGTGTTAAATACTCTGAATGGTTTGGAGAAATTTACAGATACTAAAATGGAAATTACGTCAAATGATGGAACAGGGTTTTTAAGATGTGTGTTTCAGGATAGCTTATCCGATAAGGCGAATGTACTTATAGATACTATGATCCTTGGTTTAGAAGAAATTTGCCGTGAATACGGCAGCAGGTATTGCAACGTAAATTTCAAGGAGGTGTAGACCATGTTAAAATTAAACCTTCAATTTTTCGCTCATAAGAAAGGTGTTGGTTCTACTAAGAACGGTAGAGACTCCGAAGCTAAGAGACTTGGTGCGAAAAGAGCTGACGGACAGTTCGTTAAGGCTGGTAACATTTTATACAGACAGCGCGGTACAAAGATTCATCCGGGTGTGAATGTTGGTATCGGCGGTGATGATACATTGTTCGCTTTAGTTGATGGCGTTCTTCGTTTTGAAAGAAAGGGCCGTGACAAGAAGCAGGCTTCTGTATATCCGGTAGCAGAATAATACGGACATTTTTAGGGCTTCAAACCAGGTGTTTGAAGCCTTTTTTAACAAAAGTATGGCAGGTAATTATTAAGCCTGTTTATCATAAGATTGTGATGCAGTCAAGGTGAGATACACAGACTGCCTATGTATTTGTTTAGGAGAAAATAATGTTTGCAGACAGAGCTAGAATTTTTGTGAAAAGCGGTAAAGGCGGAGATGGACATGTTTCCTTTAGGCGCGAAAAGTATGTTCCGGATGGCGGTCCTGACGGTGGAGACGGAGGTCATGGAGGAAGTGTTGTTTTTCGTGTAGATGAAGGTTTGAATACACTGACTGACTTCAGGCATGTTAGAAAATATGCAGCTGAAAATGGTGAAGAAGGCGGAAAGAAAAATTGCCGAGGTAAAAATGGAGAAGATATCATCATAAA
>SVJE01000008.1 GCA_015069135.1 Oscillospiraceae bacterium
CAGAATAAACCGCCTGTGTAGCATCACTTGTAATCTCTTGTCCGTCAACTGTAATTTTGTTATCGGACAAGTTGATTTGAGTTCCTTCATTTTTTTGTTCGTTAGAACGACAACCCGAAAGCAAAAGAGTTAGCACCACAAAACACGCTAATATTTTTTTCATATTGCACCTCGATAAACTATAATATGATGTTTTTATTGTAACATATTTACATATAAAAAAGTGAACTGATTGTAAAAAATCGCCCTGCCGAGTGTTCGGCAGGGCGATAAGTTTGCTTTATAAATCTAATTACTTAGACTTAATTGCAGCCTGTGCAGCAGCAAGTCTTGCAATCGGCACTCTGAATGGAGAACATGAAACGTAATCCAAACCAAGAGTATTACAGAACTCAACAGAAGTTGGGTCACCACCGTGCTCACCACAGATACCAACGTGCAAGTGAGAGTTAACAGGCTTACCAAGAGTAATAGCCATGTTCATTAACTTACCAACACCAGACTGGTCAAGTCTTGCAAATGGGTCGTTCTCGAAGATCTTTGTATCATAGTAAGCATCCAAGAACTTACCGGCGTCGTCACGAGAGAAACCAAATGTCATCTGTGTAAGGTCATTAGTACCGAAGCAGAAGAAGTCAGCTTCCTTAGCAATCTCATCAGCTGTAAGAGCAGCTCTTGGGATTTCGATCATTGTACCAACCTCGTATGTCAAATCGCTACCTGCAGCAGCAATTTCAGCATCAGCAGTTTCAACAACGATAGCCTTAACGAATTTGAATTCCTTAATATCACCAATCAATGGAATCATGATTTCAGGTTTAACAGTCCAATCAGCGTGAGCCTTCTTTACATTGATAGCAGCGCGGATAATAGCTCTTGTCTGCATCTTTGCAATTTCAGGATATGTTACAGCCAAACGGCATCCACGATGACCCATCATTGGGTTAAATTCGTGGAGAGAATCAATAATAGCCTTGATTTCTTCAACAGACTTGCCCTGAGCATCAGCAAGCTTCTTAATATCAGCTTCTTCAGTAGGAACAAATTCGTGAAGTGGTGGATCCAAGAAACGAATAGTAACAGGATTTCCTTCAAGCGCCTCATAGAGAGCTTCAAAGTCGCCCTGCTGTACAGGAAGAATCTTTTCAAGAGCAGCTTCTCTAGCTTCAACTGTATCTGCACAAATCATTTCACGGAAAGCATCAATTCTGTCACCTTCGAAGAACATATGCTCTGTACGGCAAAGACCGATACCTTCAGCGCCAAGCTCACGAGCCTTCTTAGCATCAGCAGGAGTATCAGCATTTGTACGAACTTTCATTGTTCTATACTTGTCAGCCCAAGCCATGATTCTACCGAACTCACCTGCGATAGTAGCATCAACAGTAGGAATAATTCCGTCGTAGATGTTACCTGTAGAACCATCCAATGAAATGAAGTCGCCTTCAACGTATGTCTTACCTGCCAATGTGAACTTCTTGTTAGCTTCGTCCATGTTAATGTCGCCGCAACCGGAAACACAACATCTACCCATACCGCGGGCAACAACAGCTGCGTGAGATGTCATACCACCTCTAACTGTTAAGATACCCTGAGCAGCCTTCATACCTTCAATATCTTCAGGTGATGTTTCAAGACGAACCAGTATAACCTTCTCGCCCTTTTCTGCCCATGCTTTAGCATCTTCAGCTGTAAATACAACCTTACCGCAAGCAGCTCCCGGAGAAGCACCCAAAGCCTTAGCAGCTGGTGTAGCAGCCTTAAGAGCCTTAGCGTCGAACTGTGGATGTAACAATGTATCCAAGTTTCTAGGATCAATCATAGAAACAGCTTTTTCTTCAGAAATCATGCCTTCGTCAACCAAGTCGCAAGCGATCTTCAAAGCAGCCTGAGCTGTTCTCTTACCATTACGAGTCTGGAGCATGTAAAGTTTCTTATCTTCAATAGTGAACTCCATGTCCTGCATATCTCTGTAGTGATCTTCCAAAGTATTGCAGATGTTAACAAACTGAGCATAAACCTCAGGCATTACTTCCTGGAGTCTGTCAATCTTTTCAGGTGTACGAACACCGGCAACAACGTCTTCACCCTGAGCATTCATCAAGAATTCACCCATAAGCTTCTTCTCACCTGTAGCAGGATCACGAGTAAATGCAACACCTGTACCGGAAGTTTCACCCATGTTACCGAAAGCCATCATCTGTACGTTAACAGCAGTACCCCATGAATAAGGAATATCGTTGTCACGACGGTAAACATTAGCTCTTGGGTTGTCCCATGAACGGAATACTGCCTTAACAGCACCAAGCAACTGTTCCTTAGGATCAGTTGGGAAGTCAGCGCCAATCTTAGCTTTGTATTCAGCCTTGAACTGGTTAGCCAATTCCTTAAGATCATCAGCTGTCAAATCAACGTCCTGAGTAACGCCCTTAGCTTCTTTCATTTCGTCGATAAGCTCTTCGAAGTATTTCTTACCTACTTCCATAACTACGTCAGAATACATCTGAATGAATCTTCTGTAGCAGTCCCAAGCCCAACGTGGGTTGCCGGACTTTGCAGCCAATACTTCAACAACTTCTTCATTAAGACCAAGGTTAAGAATTGTATCCATCATACCAGGCATTGAAGCTCTTGCACCGGATCTAACAGAAACCAATAATGGGTTTTCCTTGTCACCGAACTTCTTACCGGTTGTTTCTTCCATTTTAACGATACCATCCATGATCTGAGCCATGATGTCGTCGTTAATTTTACGGCCGTCTTCGTAATACTGTGTACAAGCTTCTGTTGTGATAGTGAAGCCCTGTGGCACAGGCAAGCCAAGCTTTGTCATTTCTGCCAGGTTTGCACCCTTACCACCAAGAAGGTTTCTCATATCAGCGTTACCTTCTTTAAACTGATAAACAAATTTTGTCATGTGGATTTCCTCCTATAAAATAATTTTTCTGTATATTACCTATGGTAAAAACCATAAACTAAAAGCAATATTAATACTGCATTTTTTCAGCAAGCCATGCCTTAAGTTCTGCGATTGGCAATCTTATCTGCTCCATTGTGTCTCTGTCTCTTATTGTAACAGCTTTGTCCCCCAAAGAGTCAAAGTCAAATGTAATACAATATGGAGTACCGATTTCGTCCTGACGACGGTATCTCTTACCGATACTTCCTGTTTCGTCAAATTCACACATGAAGTCCTTAGAAAGATCATGGTAAATCTTAACTGCTTCATCAGAAAGCTTCTTTGACAAAGGTAAAATAGCTGCCTTAATAGGAGCCAATGCAGGATGGAAGTGAAGAACAGTTCTTACATCACCTTCTGCAATTTCTTCTTCATCATAAGCTTCACACAGGAAAGCAAGAGTTACACGATCAGCACCAAGAGAAGGCTCTACACAGTAAGGTACATACTTCTCATTAGTCTCAGGATCGAAGTAAGACATATCATCCTTAGCATGTTCAATATGCTGCTTAAGGTCGTAGTCAGTTCTGTCAGCCACACCCCAGAGCTCACCCCAACCAAATGGGAACAGGAACTCAAAGTCAGTAGTTGCTTTACTGTAAAATGCCAACTCTTCCTTAGCATGGTCTCTTAATCTCAAGTGTTCATCCTTAATGTTAAGACCAAGTAACCACTGGTGACAATAATTTCTCCAGTATTCAAACCACTCAAGGTCTGTACCCGGCTTACAGAAAAACTCAAGTTCCATCTGCTCAAACTCTCGTGTTCTGAAAGTAAAGTTACCAGGTGTAATTTCATTTCTGAAAGACTTACCTATCTGGCATACACCAAAAGGAATCTTTCTTCTTGTGGTTCTCTGCACATTCTTAAAGTTAACGAATATACCCTGAGCTGTTTCAGGACGGAGATAAAGCTCTGCCTGAGAATCCTCAGTAACACCCTGGAAAGTCTTAAACATCATGTTAAACTTTCTGATGTCAGTTAAATCTTTAGAACCACACTGAGGACAGGTAACACCCTTTTCCTTAATATATTCGGAAAGTTGCTCGTTGCTCCAGCCTTCAATAGCCAGCTCAATGCCGTTTTCCTTATTCCAATCTTCAATAATATTGTCAGCCCTGTGTCTTGCCTTACACTGACGGCAATCCAACAAAGGATCATTAAATCCTCCTACATGACCGGAAGCGACCCAAACCTGTGGGTTCATAAGAATTGCACAGTCAACACCAACGTTATATGGATTTTCCTGTACAAACTTCTTCCACCATGCCTGCTTTACGTTATTCTTAAGCTGAACACCTAAAGGACCATAGTCCCAGCTGTTAGCAAGTCCACCGTAAATGTCAGAACCGGGATAAACAAAACCTCTGTTTTTGGCAAGGGCAACTATTTTTTCCATAGTCTTTTCAACTGCCATAAATCATATCCTCCTAAAATAACGGTATAATTACTTGATTCCTGTAGAAAGGCTCTCGTAAGTAACCTTATCCTGCGCAATTTCGTGAACTGCAACAGTTACATTCTTGTTTGTGTCCACCTTGATTCTTCTTACAGAACCGGCAGTAAGCTGTCTTGCTCTCTTAGCTGTCAGAATAACCAATGTGTATCTGCTGTCAACTTTAGCCAACAAATCCGCAATAGGCGGCTCAATCATAGTCATTGATAAATCCCTCACTTTCTGTAAAATAGCTTTTAAAACAAGCTTACTTACATAATATAATAAAAGCCTTACTCCCGTAAAGCTTTTATTAACAATTTATTAATTTAATTCATCTTTTCTTCTTATTTTCTTCCAGTATGGCAAGCAATTCATTTGCTGCCTCTTCCAGATTGTCGTTTACAACTTTGTACTGGAATAAATCCTGTGCTTCCAATTCTTTTGCTGAAGCTGCCAGTCTACGAAGGATTTCCTCTTCAGTTTCAGTCTGTCTGCCTCTTAATCTTCTTTCCAGTTCTTCCTGAGAAGGTGGTAAAATAAACACTGTTACAGAATCTTCCGGAAATGCTTCTTTAACAGCCATAGCCCCCGGTACTGTAATATCCATAACAATATCAATACCCTGCTCCAGAGCTTTGGCCACAGGAGTCTTTGGGGTTCCATACTTATTCTTGCAGAATTCATCCCATTCAAGAATCTCACCGGACTCTATCATTTCATTAAACTCTTCTTCAGTCTTAAAGAAATAACTTACATCAGGAACCTCTCCCGCTCTTGGTTTTCTAGTGGTTGCCGAAGTAGAATACTTCATATTAGGATTAATAGTCATCGCCTTTTCCAACAACGTACCTTTACCGGTACCTGAAGGTCCGGAAATAACAAGAATCATACCTTTTTCTGACATTTTACTACTCCTTATCTATCTTCTCTGCAATACTTTCTGTGGACAATGCTGATAAAATCACATGATCACTGTCAGTTATAATAACACACTGGGTCTTACGACCATATGTAGCATCTATGCACATACCTCTATCTTTTGCTTCCTGAACGATTCTTTTTACAGGAGCTGATTCAGGACTTACCACAGAAATAATTCTGCTGTCCATAACCATGTTTCCGTAACCAATGTTTATAAGACGCATAAGCTTCCTCCTTATTCCAGATTCTGAATCTGTTCTCTTATTTTCTCAATTTCGGACTTAATATTCAGAACACTACCGGTTAATGTAATATCATTAGCCTTAGATCCTGTTGTGTTTGCTTCTCGGTTCATTTCCTGTACTAAGAAGTCCAGCTTACGACCAACCTCTTCTCCGTTATTGAGAATGTCTCTGAACTGAGAAATATGGCTGTACATTCTGGTGATTTCTTCATCAACACTGCACTTATCAGCAAAGAAAGCAACTTCCTGCGCAAGTCTCTGAGGGTCAACTGCATCATTCTGTAATAAAACAGCAAGACGAGCCTCCAACTTCTCCTTATATTCTAATGGTACCTGGGGTGCTCTTTCTTTAACCACTGACATTTCAGTTTCAATATTGTCTAACATACCCATAAGGTTATCCTTAAGAGTAGCGCCCTCTGTTTCTCTCATGGAAATCAAGTTATCAAGAGCTTCTGTTAAAGCTACATTTATTTCACTCCACACAACATCTTCATCCATCTCACCACCTGTAACGGTAATAACATCAGGAAGTCTTAAAAATGTAGTAGCAGTAACGTCATTCTTAACTTGGTACTCTTCCACAATTTCACCGAAAGATTTAAGGTATGCATCTGCAAGGCCCTTATCCACATGAACTTCAGAAGATGGTTTCTGTAACTCTACATAAGTAACGAAAACATCTACCTTACCTCTCTTAAGTCTGGCCTGAACACCTTTTCTGATTCTGTCTTCAAAACACATTAACATCCTTGGAAGTTTTACAGACAAATCCAGAAATCTGTGGTTAACTGTCTTTATTTCAACATTTATCTGTTTCTCCGGACTGGCAAATGCACCTCTTCCGAAACCTGTCATACTTCTTATCATTTATTTACTCCTTCCCGAAAAATCCCCTTTGCTCGGAAATATACTTTATTATCTTCACTATATCCCTTAACAAAAAAGCTCCCGTCTTCATTATATTTATAGTCCAATAAAACCTTATTACCGAACCTTATTTCCTGCTCATATTTAATGTCAATTTCTGCTGTTTCCATACCTTGTAAAAGCTTATCAGCAAACAAATCCATAATCCACTCTGCATACCTTGCGTTATTAACATGACCGTTATAATCAAGATCACTGTAGGTAGGGTTTCTTTCCACCTTATTGTCAGCTTCGAAATTAAAATCAGCTCTTTCAATTTCAAAGGGCACCGGAATATGACTTGTATCAGGGGTTTCAAAAGGACAGTCGGCCGGTTTCTTAACAGTTCTTGCAGTCATATCCATAAGCACCCACTGAGAAACTGCCTCTGCAATTTGATTTCCATCTTCTGTCTTCGCAGTAAAATACCTTGGAAACACCAATCTTGGCTTTGGCCCCGGCCAGGTACTGAGCTCTACCTTATCACCACTTCCCGGGTAAAAATGGAACTTAACTTTCATCCTGGTAAGAACAAAACACACATTATACTTATCCTTAAGAACTGACCAGCCACAACCATAATCGTTACAGTTGAAGCCTGCCACTTCCTGAATATTACTTAAGAAAGAAGAAATTTTCCATTTGTTATTGTAGTCCACATCATGAGCCACAAGTTTCATTTTACCGGTGTACATACCCTCCAGCTTTGAAATATTTTTCTCTAGCACCCCATAAAACTCCTTTCTCAAAGTCATATTATTGTACTACAAAAGCATTTTACGGGCAAGACGAATTTCCTGATTTGTGGTATAATAAATTTTGTCTTTGGAGGTATACACATTATGAAAAAAGTTCTTACACTTTTATTGACTATATTGATTTTATGCTCACTTTTCACAGGCTGTGATAATACAACTACAGCTAGTGATAAGCTGACCGTGATTTCTACTGTATTTCCGGGATACGATTTTGCTCGTCAGATTGGTGGAGAAAAGGTTGATGTTTCAATACTTCTTCCCGCCGGTAGCGAAAGCCACCACTTTGAGCCCACCCCAAAGGACATTGTAAAAATTCAGAATTGTGATTTGTTCATATACACCGGTGGTGAAAACGATGCCTGGGTGGAAGAAATTTTAAGTTCTTTGGATACTTCTCCCACCATGGTAAAAATGTTGGATGTTGTTAAATATCCCACTGACGATGAACACGTGTGGACCTCTCCTCTTTACGCCGGTAAAATATCAGAGTCTGTAAAAGACGCGCTCTGTAAAATTGATCCGGAAAACGAAATATTTTACAGTGAAAATCACCTGGCATACTCTACTGACCTTGGAAAGCTCAACGAAGATTTCAGGAAATTCTTTGATGCCAGAAATCCTGTATTGGTTTTTGGCGACAGATTTCCTCTTAAGCATTTTGCAGAGCTTTATGGGGTTACATATTATTCTGCCTTTGATGGTTGCAGTAGCGAAACAGAGCCAAGTGCAGCTGAACTTGCAGATATTATCAAAGTAGTTAAAACACAGAACATAGACACTATTTTCTGTATTGAGTTTTCTAATCGTAAAGTGGCTGAAAGCATTTCAGAAGCTACTGGTGCAAAAATCAGACAGTTCCACACCTGTCATAATGTAACCCAGGAAGAACTTAACAATGGAGCTACCTATATTTCGCTTATGGAAGAAAATTTAAAGGTGCTGGAAGAGGTATTTTAATCTTGCGAATACCTCTCCCTTAGTGTATAATTAGCTGTAGCCGGGTCTTACGCGACATAATTTCGTGAACCCCGTCAGGTCCGGAAGGAAGCAGCGGTAAGCGAACCCTTGTGTGTGCCGTAAGTTCCCCGGCTTTTTATTTTCCAAAAACTTGAAAGGTGATCGGACATGGCATATATCGCTTTATATCGTAAATGGAGACCACAGACTTTTGATCAGGTTGTTGAACAGGATGCTGTAGTGTCAATTCTTAAAAATGCAATTTTACAAGAGCGAATTGCCCATGCTTATCTTTTCTGCGGAACGAGAGGTACCGGTAAGACTACTTTAGCCAAGATTTTTGCCAGAGCCATTAACTGTGAGCATCCGGAAGATGGAAACCCATGTAATGAATGTGCTATCTGCAAAGGTCTTTTAGACGGCAGTATCCTTGATGTTTCTGAAATTGACGCAGCTTCAAATAACGGTGTAGATAATATAAGATCTATTATTGAAGAATCTGTTTATGCCACAACCCATGCAAAATACAGAGTGTATATTATAGACGAGGTTCACATGCTTTCCGTGGGAGCTTTCAATGCCCTTCTCAAAACATTGGAAGAACCACCTAAGAATGTTGTTTTTATTCTGGCTACTACAGAGCCTCACAAACTTCCTGTCACTATTCTTTCAAGATGTCAGCGTTATGACTTCAAAAGAATTTCCAGGGAAGGTATTGTTTCCAGATTGGAAGAGATTTGTAATTACAGTAATGTAAGCTATGAGCCAGCCGCTCTTAATTTTATTGCACAAAAGGCAGATGGTGCCATGAGAGATGCAATAAGTATCTTAGATCAGACTATAGGATCTTCAAACGGAAATATAACCATGGCTGCTGCCAGAAGTAGCTCAGGTTCTTTAGACAGAAACACAGTGTTGGAATTCTGTAACAGCTTGTTGGCAGCAGATGGTGTTGCCCTGTTGAGACATATTGATAAAATATTTTCAGACGGTCGTGATCCTTCAAACTTCATCGGCGAATTAATGAACATGTTAAGGGATATGATGGTAATTCTTACTGTTAAGGAGCCGGGAAACATGTTGGCTGAAAGTCCTGAAGAAATAGAGGAACTTAAGGAGGTTGCAAATGGCACTTCCACATCTGAACTTGCCTATTTAATTAAAGAACTATCCTTACTGGACAATTCTTTAAAATGGTCTGTTCAGCGAAAGATTGTTTTTGAAGCAGGCATTTTAAAATTGTGTGATCGCCATTCTTCAGATAATGAAATGGCCCTAAGAGATAAAATAAGTATTTTAGAACAAAGAGTTGCTGATCTGGTTGCTTCCGGCATTAAGCTTTCGTACAAGGGAGGAAACAACATCCCTGTGGAAGCACCAAAGCCTCAGCCCGTTGCAGTGAAAGCTCCGGTTACTGTGGAACAGGATATTTTACCTATAGAGGATGAAAAGGCATTACCCACTGTTGAAAATGCTGAATCTGTAGGCGACACTCCGGACCCAAGAGACTGGGAGGATTTCCTGTCTGCTTTAAGTGAAAGAGGCAAAGCCGCCGCGGCAGCTGTAATAAGAACAAATGCATATGCTAAGGTTATTACATCTGTAGAGGGAAAACCCCTTAATGCATTGTGCATTTTATTTAAAAATTCTGCCATGATGAATATGATTGATAAAAGAGATTGTGACCTTTTTGCCCAGTGTGCATCAAGAGCTTTCGGAAAAGACATGGGCATCATAATTTCTTTGGCTGAAAAGGAGTCTTCAATTAAGGCAGAGGATGCAGTTTCCGTTGTTGAAGAGTCAAAACCAATTGAGAACGATAAAAGCCTGGAGGATGCTTTAAGCATTTTACAGCAACTTTCTAAAGAAGAAGGATTTAATATTTCGGAGGAATGAACATGATTAATTTAGTAACTCTTAACTCATTGGCAAGAGTATTCCCTACTTATGATTTGCCTATTGACTGTAAGAAAACAAAAGGCTCTATGCTTAAGAATGAAGTATATGCTTTCCAATTGGCATATAAGTTCGAAGGAAATATTCCATGGAGTATTTCTATTGGTCTTGAGGTTGACCACGATTTGGGAGAGGCTCTTTCATGGCGTAATGTAGAATTAGTACCTTGTGATTTTCCTATGTACCCGGGTCAGGATCCTGCAGGACTTGAACATCCTGAAGCATTTGCTTATCCTGATGTTTTGAGACCTGGAAACTGTCCTTTCTGGATTTACAATGATCGTTGGTGCACTCTTTGGTTTACTATTGACGGATCTAAGTACAAGGTTAAACCTGGCAAACACAAGATTAAAATCAAAGTTAAGTGTATGAATGAAGAAGCTGAAGCTGCTTTCACCATTGATATCAAGGACAAGAAGCTACCGAAGCAGAAATTGGTATGTACCAACTGGTTCCATACTGACTGTCTCTGTCAGTACTATAATGTTGAATTCAATAGTGAAAGGTATTGGGAAATCACAGAAAATTTTGCTCGTACCGCTTACGAACACGGTAACAACATGTTACTTACTCCTTTATTCACGCCCCCATTGGATACCGTACCCGGTGGAGAAAGAATGACCATTCAGTTGGTTGGTGTTGAGAAAAAGGGAGATAAATACAAGTTTGATTTTACACTGCTTAAGAGATGGATTGATATGTGCAAACGTATCGGCATCGAGTACATAGAAATGTCTCACCTTTATACTCAGTGGGGTTGTTACCACGCTCCTAAGATTATGGCAACTGTTGATGGTGAATACAAAAAGATTTTCGGTTGGGAAACTGATTCCCACGGAGAAGAATACAAGAACTTTCTTGGGCAGTTCTTGCCTGAGTTAATTGAATTTGTCAAAGCCGAAGGTATTGCAAAGAAATGTTATTTCCACGTTTCAGACGAACCAAATGTCGATATGCTGGAAAGCTACAAGGAAGGTGCAGAATTCCTTATGAGCTACCTGAAAGACTTTAAACGTTTTGACGCATTAAGTGATATTGAAATTTTCAAAACAGGTTGTATTCCTTGCCCTGTTCCTGCTGTAGACCACATGGATAAGTTCCTGGAAGAAAACATTAAAGAACGTTGGACATATTACTGCTGTGGACAAATCAACAAGGTTACTAACAGATTTTTGGTATTCCCTTCTGTTCGTAACAGAATCTTAGGTCAGCAGCTTTACAAATATGATATTAAAGGTTTCTTGCAGTGGGGATATAACTTCTATAACTCTCAGGGATCTATAAGACCTGTTGACCCATATTCAACTACAACAGGTGGCGGTTGGGTTCCCGGTGGTGATACTTTCGTAGTATATCCTAACTATGATGGTACTGCTCTCTCTTCAATCCGTTTTGAAGTATTCAGAGAAGCTTTACAGGATCATCGTGCTTTACAGGCTTTAGAGAAAAAGCTTGGTCGTGAAGAAGTTGAGAAATTGCTTGGCAAGAAGCTTTCCTTTACAGAATACAGTATGGATCCTAACAAGATGATTAAGCTTCGTGAGAAGATAAACGAATTGCTGTAAATTTTCCATATGACTTGCCGGTCGCTTCGGTTTTAAACCGGGGCGACTTTTTTGTTAACAGAAAGTTTGATATTTCAAGACCTTCTTCGATATGGTTCGACGGACAAATTTTTTTAAATTTGGTATAGTGCAACTATATTAATTATTTTTGAGGAGGGTTGAAATTTTATGTATGATTGGGAATATGATGTTATCGAGTTTGTAAGAAAGCTGAAAGCTATACTTGACGGTCTGAAAAAAGAGTTAAATAGTTATCCCGACGGATTTATAACTATAGCTAAAAAAAACAGTGGTAACAAAACAGAATATTATCACCGGATTTATTCAAATGGAAAGTATCAACAAAAATATTTATCCGCTATAACAGATAGAAAATTAATAGATGCTTTACTTCTAAAAAAAGAGCAGTTTAAAAAAGTGAAAAAAGAATTGCGACAAACACAAAGATCTTTTAATATTTTCTGTCCTGTAGCCATAAAAATATTATCTGAAATTAGAATAGACAAAAAAAGCTATCCACCTTCCTTTAGTGAAAATCCGAAACACCCTGATTATCTGAGATACAAAACCGTTCGCGGAGAAATTGTTCGTTCCATCTCCGAAAGAACCATAGCAGATGCACTATTCAGATATAATTTAGACTACAAATATGAAAAAGCATTACAACTAGGCAATGCGATTATATACCCTGACTTCACTATAATTAATCCTATAAACAAAAAAACATATTATTTAGAATTTCTTGGTTTAAATAACGAAGAATATAATAAAGCATGGGATTTCAAGCTGGCACGATTTGCAGAAAGTAACATTATTAAAGAAAATTATTTGATTACTATTTATCCCGACGACCTAAACAATTTAGACCATATAATCAAACAACTTTTTACTCTTGAAAGATATAACTGTATATTAAAGTAACATCTGTCCAACTGATATGTCGTATTCATATACTATCAGTTGGACTTTTTAGCAAATTTCCCTACCTTTTTACCTAAAATCACATTAAATCAGTAGGTCTTTTTTTTGTTTTTTAGGATTTTGTCCTACCTAATTGCCTGCTCATATAGCATTTCAGTAGGCTTTTTAGCCATTTTATCCAACCTATTACCATATAATCTCGGCAAACAGTTGGACAAAAACAAAGCTCACACGTACTTTACATTTAAAACCTGCATATAATACCTATAAACAAAAAAAGAAAGGCTAATTTCAATGATACAAAGTTTACCAACCCTGCAACAAGGGAGTCAAGGTCCTTATGTAGAAATACTACAACTTGCACTTACCCGAGCAGATACAAATCCCGGTTTCATAGACGGAATATTCGGAAGGACTACATTAAGAGCAGTTATACTTTTTCAACGTCGGAACGGACTTGCTCCGGACGGTATCGTAGGAGAAAAAACAAAAGATGCCTTGATTCCATATATAACAGGTTATGTACCTGTGACCATACAATCCGGTGACTCCTTCTATCGATTGGCAAGGAGATATAACACAACATCTGAAACAATAATAACAGCCAATCCCGGCATTAATCCGTTAAACATGGTTCCCGGACAAATAATAAATGTACCACTTAACTTCAACATAGTCCCAACTGCAATTTCTTATACATCTTTGTTAAATCACTATTGTCTGCAAGGACTTAAAGCCCGATACCCATTCATAACCCTAAAGGAAATAGGAGGAAGCCAGCTTGAAACACCATTAACTGTAGCCACCATAGGAAACGGGCCAAGGCAGGTATTCTACAATGCCGCCCATCATGCCAATGAATGGATTACAATACCTATACTACTAAAATTTATTGAAGATTTTGCCAAAGCATACACAACAAACACACCTATATACGATACAGATTCAAAAGAACTATTCAATACGGCAACAATACACATTCTTTCCTTAGTAAACCCTGACGGGGTTGATTTAGTAACAGGTGCACTGAATAACACAGCAGTCTACCAAAACGCTTTACAAATCGCTAATAACTATCCCGACATTCCATTCCCTGAAGGCTGGAAAGCCAACATAGAAGGTACAGATCTTAATCTTAATTATCCGGCTTTGTGGGAAACTGCCAGAGAAATAAAATACGGCCAGGGATTTACGACACCTGCCCCAAGAGATTTTGTAGGAACGTCACCCTTATCCGCATCTGAATCACAGGCAGTATATAGTTATACCCTTAATAACAACTTTGCTCTCACAATTTCATACCACACTCAAGGTCGGGTTATATACTGGAAATTTGCAGACTTTATGCCACCGGATGCAAGAGCCTTTGGAGAAACATTCAGCCGTATTTCAGGCTATACCTTGGAGGATACTCCATACAGCTCCGCCTTTGCAGGTTACAAAGACTGGTTTATACAAAACTACAACCAACCGGGATACACCATGGAAGCAGGTCGCGGACTTAATCCGTTACCCATCTCTCAATTCCCGGGAATATATAAAGAGAACTTGGGAGTACTTGTTTACGGAGCTCTCGGTAAAATGTTATAATTAGTGTGTAACTTAAAGCAAGGAGTAAGCAATGAATAAAAATAACAAAGCATCACTTATATTAGTTATAATTACAGCTATCGTAATGGGATTGTTGGTTATATTAGTAAACAACACAAAAGCCCCCTCATCTACTCCTACATCAATTCCTGCTATAACAGAATTTCCTACAGAGTTACCAACACCTGAACCTACCAAAGTACCATTGCCGGAAGGTTTTTCAGATGTTAAAGATTATGTGCCTGATGCAATTATAGATATGAGATATGCAGGCTATGAGAACTTTGTTGGAAGACCTATTCCCGGATATGAAGCCAACAGAGCAATTCTCACAACAAAAGCCTGCACAGCCCTAAAAGAAGCTGCTGACACATTAAGAGAAAAAGGTTACAAAATATACATCTACGATGCTTACAGACCGGCAGACGCAGTAAAATATTTTGTTACCTGGGGCAAAGATTCATCTGACACCATAAAAAAGGCAGACTACTACCCTGACCTTGAAAAAGAAGATCTCTTTAAAATGTATATTTCATCAGATTCCAACCACAGCCGTGGAAGTACCATAGATTTGTCCATTGTAAAATCAGATGGCACAGAAGTTAACATGGGTGGCCATTTTGATTTCTTCGGTGAAATATCCCACACATTCTCCACAGAGATTTCTGCAGAGCAACTGGCCAACAGAAAGATCTTACGAAAAGCAATGGAAGATGCAGGCTTTACAGCCAGTAACACTGAGTGGTGGCACTTTAAGCTTACCAATCAGCCATACACAGATGCATTTAATTTTTATGTAAAATAACAAAAAAGCAAGGCGGTTGCAGACCAAAAATTGCAACCGCCTTAATTTATCTATATTCCTTTACAAACAAAGCCCTCACATAGCCTCTATCTTCTGAAGTAGATTTAATATAGAACCCGCAGCCATAGTAAAATCTTACCAACTCTTTATACTTAGAAGCAGTATGTAGCATAGCAGTATGAATTCCCTTAGACACCATCAACTTATCAATAAGGTTCATAAAGGATTTCCCGATACCAATATTCTGGTAACCACGACAAACACCAAAACGACTGATGTAAGCAGTACCCTCCTGAGCATTTACTTTCACTCTGATACTTCCTACAGGAACCCCATCCACAAAAGCAAGGTACACATGCTTACTTTCAATATCATCCATAATTTGAGAAACATCCTCAGTCAAAGCCTCCATAGTACGTTTAAGACCTGTGTCCTCCATGTACTTTTTAAAAGAGTCATCCATAACCTGTTTTACAGCTAAAGCATCTTCCTGACAATGAGTTGCTCGTCTTATAATAAAAGAATAATCCATTCCTACCGCCTGTAAATTATTTCATCAATTTAACCATTACAGCCTTCTGTGCATGGAGTCTGTTTTCAGCCTCATCAAAGATTACAGAACGAGGGCTGTCAATTACATCATCTGTAACCTCATATCCTCTGTAAGCAGGGAGACAGTGCATGAATATAGCATCAGACTTAGCAAGATCAAACATTTCTTTGTTAATTTGGTAAGGTCCGAACACTTTTACTCTTTCAGCCTTCTCAGATTCCTGTCCCATGCTTGCCCATGTGTCAGTAACAACTACGTCAGCATCTTTAATCGCCAAAACAGGATCCTGAGTAATAGTAACCTTAGAGCCTGTCTGAGCTGCAATCTCAATAGCCTGGTTAACAAACTTGGACTGACACTGGTAGTTAGAAGGTGTGGCTACAGAAATATCCATACCGGTTTTTGTAGCGCCATGCATCAATGAATGTGCCATATTGTTTCCATCGCCGATATATGCCATTTTTAAGCCCTTAAGAGTGCCTTTTTTCTCCCTTATAGTCTGAAGGTCAGCCAATACCTGACAAGGATGTTCGTCGTCTGTAAGACCGTTAATAATCGGAATCTGACCATACACTGACAAATCAACCACATCCTGCTGCTTAAATGTACGGATCATAATACCGTCCAGGTATCTGGACAATACATTTGCAGTATCATAAATAGTCTCACCACGGCCAAGCTGAATATCGTTACTGCTTAAAAACAAAGCATGACCACCTAACTGATACATACCAACTTCAAAAGAAACTCTTGTTCTGGTAGAAGACTTGGAGAAAATCATACCCAAAGTCTTTCCCTTAAGGTAATGGTGTTCTCTGCCCTCTTTATTATCCTTTTTAAGCTCATCAGCTAAATCCAAAGTTTCTAAAATCTCCTCAGGAGACCAATCATACAAGCTCAATAAGTGTTTCATTAAGCACCTCCATAAAATCGTCAACATCTTTATTTTCAATAATAAGTGGTGGTAATACACGAAGTACATTAGTACCTACACTACCTACCAGCCATCCTTTTTCAAAAAGCTTACCACGTACCACCCCTGCAGTTTCGCTGGCAAGTACAATTCCGTACATATGACCTGCATTTCTGATTTCTGATATTTTACCGGTAGACTTTTTAAGTGCCTCCAGCTTTTCCATCATATATGTGCTGACTTCTCCAACCTTCTCAACAATATTGTCAATCAACACTCTCCTCATAACAGCAAGACCTGCACTACAAGCCAAAGGATTACCGCCAAATGTACTACCGTGATCTCCCGGCTCAAATCCAGTGGCTATTGCGTCCTTTGCACACACAGCACCGATAGGCACGCCACCACCTAAGGCTTTTGCCAAGGTAAAAATATCCGGCTCCACGCCCAATCTTTCGTATCCAAACAAGCAACCGGTTCTTCCTATACCGGTTTGAACCTCATCAAATATCAGTAAAATGCCCTTCTCATCACAAAGCTGTCTTACTTTTTTTGCATAGTCAGGGTCTAATGGATATACACCACTTTCACCTTGTACAGGCTCTAACATAATGGCACAGGTCTTATCTGTAACAGCAGCTTCAAGTGCCTCAAAATCATTTATATTCACGTGGGTAAAACCGGGTGTCAATGGTGTAAAAGGCTTATTATACTTAGGCTGTCCTGTAGCCGTAGCTGTAGTCAATGTTCTTCCGTGAAATGACTTATTAAGACAGATAAAATCTGTTTTCTCAGACTGACCTTTTTTCTTGAAATAAATTCTGGCAAGTTTAATTGCACCTTCATTTGCTTCAGCACCGCTGTTGGCAAAGAAAACTTTGTCAGCACAGGAATTTTCACAGATAATCTGGGCCAGCTCTGCCTGGGACTCAATGTAATAAAGGTTAGAACAATGTAACATTTTACCGGCCTGATCCTGAACTGCTTTTACAATATCAGGATGGGAATGTCCAAGTACATTTACAGCAATTCCTGCAAAGAAATCAGTGTACTTTTTACCATCAGTAGCCCAGAGGTGGATGCCCTCCCCACGCTCAAAAGCAACAGGGGTTCTCTTACCGAAGGTATTCATATAGTATTTTTCATCTAATGCTTGTATTTCACTAAGATTCATTTTAAATATTCTCCTGTTCGAAATAACGAACTTTCTCTTTCATAATCATGCTACCGATACCTTTGTTGGTGAATATCTCCATCAATAAGCAATGAGGAATTCTGCCGTCAATAATATGGGTTCTGTTTACGCCTTTATTAATAGCATCAATACAGCCAAGAACTTTAGGAATCATACCACCGGTAATAATGCCTTCATCAATAAGCTTATGTACTTCGTCAATTGTCAGCACATAGAGAAGCTCATTGGTTATGGTATTTTTGATTCCTTCTGTATCAGTAAGAAGAATCAGTTTTTCAGCTCCCAAGGATGCGGCAATCTCACCGGCAACAGTGTCAGCATTAATATTGTAGCTTTCACCGTCCGGACCAATGCCAATAGGAGCGATTACAGGAATATATGCATCCTGTGCCACTATTTTCAGCATATCTGTGTTAACTTTGGTAATTTCACCTACGTAGCCAATATCAACCAGCTCTCCGTCAACTTCTTCGTAATGCTTTTTACACTCAATAAGTTTACCGTCAATACCGCAGAAGCCAAGTGCTTTACCACCTTTAGCATTAATACCGGAAACTATCTGTTTGTTGGTCTTACCCATAAGTACCATCTGGGCAATTTCCATGGTAAATTTGTCTGTTACACGAAGGCCGTTTACCCAATCGCTTTTAACATCATACTGCTGAAGCGCTCTGTTTATTTCCGGTCCGCCGCCATGTACTACTACAGGGTTAATGCCTATAAACTTAAGAAGCACAATATCTTTCATTACCGAATTCTTAAGATCTTCATTTATCATGGCATTTCCGCCGTATTTAATTACCACGGTCTTACCGCTAAGGCTCTGAATATATGGTAGAGCTTCGTTAAGAATTTCTGCCTTTTTTATAATATCATTTATGGTCTGTCCACCTGTTAATACCTGATCAAAATCCTGCATTTTTCTTTCTCCTTACATTCCCAGCATAAGCATCATATTTTCGATACCCTGAGTTGCTGCGCCTTTTCCTAAATTATCAATGCAACAATTTATGTATGCATATCCTTCGTCTACATTTATCTTAATAATTGCGGCATTGGTATCGTTTACATCTTTAGTACCGTGCATCTCACCATTTTCGTCCCTTACTACAGTAATAAGGTCTTCAGCAACATAAGCTTTCTTCACAGCTTCTTCCAGCTGCTCTCTTGTAGTAGCCGAATCTTTCAGCTTAACTCTTATATTTGTATTAATACCTCTGAACACAGAACGAAGAACCACCGGAGTAAAATTCACCGGTACACCCGAGTATCTTGCCATTTCCGGTACGTGCTTGTGTTTCTTACCATAAGAATAGGCAATGTCATCAGCCACATCTTCAGCTTCTTTTCTTGCACCGGAGTTTCCTGAAGTTGAAACCACAGTAGCCTCACCTTCAACCAGGTCAGCCACCGGACGCAGTGCTAAAATAACGGAAGTTGCGTAACATCCCGGGTTAGCTATAAGCTTTGCATTTTTAATTTTTTCCCTGTTTATAGCAGGAAGTCCGTAGACAGCATCCGGTAAAATGTCCTTAGCCTCATGGTCCATATGGTACCACTTTTCAAATTCTTCCTCAGAAAGACGGAATGCACCACTCATGTCAATCACTTTACATCCGGCTTCTAATGCAAGCCTTGCATTTACCATAGATTCCTTATCTTTTGTAGCAAGGAATATAAGGTCACAGTCAGACATTTTACCTGTCTCGCCCTTCGAATTCTTTGTATATACAATTTCCACGCCGTCCATTTTCTCAATGTGGGAAGTTAATTCCATACCCACCATGCCGGTGTAGCCTACAATACCTATTTTACGTGTTAAATTTGCTGACACTTTAAAATACCTCTTTTATTTAGAAAAAATCATTTATAATTATACATCTTTATGCATAATTATGCAACATTGTTTACAGTACCGGGTTATTTTAGCAAGTATAATAATTAAGGTCAAGTAAAACATGAAAAAAGCTCCGATTTTCACCGGAGCTTTCACAAAATCAGTAATTATTTTGCTTTTTCAAACTTAAATGAAACAGCTGGCATATCTTCGCTGTTAATAAGATTGTTGTAATCAGGATTTGCTACATCATCCACTGCATAACCGACAGAAGCTGTTCTGTCTGCCAATTTATCTTTGAGAGCTACTGTCACTTCATCTTTGCCTGTAATTTCAGCCTTAGTCATAGAAAGAACTACTTCCTCTTCATCCAACAAGAAGAAGCCCTGAAGTGTATCATCATTAATAGTAGTAAGACCGCTACCTACATTTTCAAATTTGATAACAACAGAATCATCTTTCCACTCTGCACTTACAGGTACAGGACATCCGTTATTTTTAAGTTTGCCTTCACCATATATTTCAGCAAGAGCAATTGCAGCCAATCTCTTACCAATAGGTTCTTTATTCTGAGGATGTGCAACGTCTACTCCGTAAGCATCCATCCAACCCTTATCAAAAGAAGTTACAACATAATAGTTATCAACCTTTGAAAGAAGTTCAACCTGTTCGCAACGAATTTCATAAATACCATCCCAGTCTGTACCCGGATGTGAAGAAAGCTGAACATTGAGAATTGGGAAGTCATATCCGTAAAGTTCTCTCTGCTCTTTTGCAAATTCTTCAAAATGATCTGAATACATTTCAGGATCCCATCCATCTGTTGTCCAGTTATCACTTTCACCCTGATAGAACAGCATACCTCTTATAGGCATACGAAGGAATGGATATGTGAAAGCATTAAATACTCTTGAGTGAGAAGCGCCTTCGCCAAAAACTTCAGCCCCGTTAAGTTCTTCATAAAGTTCGTTTGAAATGAACTGTCTCAATGGCTGACCACCAACTGCTGTATTGATAAGACCTAAAGGTACGTCTGTATTTCTGCTTATTTCTTTTGCAAAGTAATAACCTATAGCTGAGAAGTTATAAACATCTTCCTTAGTTGACTTAGCCCAGTGATATGTAGGATCAATTACATCTTTCTGAGGAACTGCCAAATCAATTGTATCAGAACCGTACATAATTGCATCATGGTTCTGGAAGTAAAGTCTGATATTATCATTTTCACTGATTTCAGCTACAGTCTCAGTACTGTAGTCAACTGTATACATAACACGAAGTTCAGCGTTTGACTGACCGGCAACAATCCATACATCACCCACAAGAATATCTTCAAAAACAGTTTCTTCACCGTTTTTAGGATAAACCTTCAATGTCTGTGGTTCTGTTGTATAAGGATGTGCGGAAAACTCTATGTCCCAAACACCATTTTCATCAACCTGAGCATATCTCTTTTCTCCCATGAACTCACCGTACATATATGCACCAATGTTATCACTGAAGCCCCAGATATGAATGTACTTATTCTGCTGAAGTACCATATTTGAGGAAATAGCACCGGAAACTTTATATGTAACAGGATTGCCCGGATCTTCAATTGCAGGCTGTGCTGCTAATGCTTTAGGAGTTTCTTCTTTTTTCTGGCAACCGGCAAGGCAACCACCAAGAAGAACTACAATTAAAACTAATGAAATAATAGATAAAATTGTTCTTTTCATTTTTGTACTTTTTTCCTTTCGTACACTAATTTTATTTGTAAAACGATTATACTATTTTAATCTCTAAAATGCAATTTTCAGAGGAAGAAAAATATGTACATTCTTCGCCTACTCTACTTCCCTCAGCTCGGCTCCGGGTATAAATTTTTTAACCACACTCAAAAACTCATTAAGCTCATCTTTTGAAAAGCCCCTTAAACCTTCCTTAATTAGATTTCCCGAATCCTTAAAGTTCTGAATATAATATTTATCCTCTCCCGAAAGCCACTTACCAACATCCTCAAAACTTTTTCTGTCATGAAACTCCTTTACCACAGTAGTTCTGAATTCATGATTCACTCCACTGTTTTTAAGGATTTCCACGCTCTCCTTTATATGTTCCACATTAAAGATATCCAGTCCACAAGTTTCAGCATATCTGTCAGGCGAATTTTTTATATCCATTGCAACATAGTCTAAAAGACCTTTCTCCAGTAATTCCTTAAGTTTCTCCGGATAGCTTCCGTTTGTATCCAATTTAATCTTAAAACCAAGTAATCTTACCTTCTCAATAAACTGTGTTAAATCCTTCTGCATTAAAGGCTCTCCACCTGTAATACATACTCCATCTAAAAGTCCAACTCTTTTCTTAAGAAAAGAAAGCACCTCTTCCTCCTCCATAACACCATTTTTACTTTCCTCAAGTCTTGTTACCAGCAACGCATTATGGCAAAAAGGGCATCTGAAATTACAGCCACCTGTAAAAATGGTACAGGCCACCAGTCCCGGATAATCCAATAATGTTAATTTCTGAAGTCCGTATATTTTCATAGTCTTACCTCCACCATTTTACCGGGTTCTAAAGAATCCTCTCCCACTGTTGTATCTATAGCCCACACTTTAACACCATTGGCAGCGCCATGACGAAGAGCGTCCCCAAAAGCTTTATGTCTTAAATCATTGGGCGTAAAATACTCTACATCTTCCATCTGTATCACAAACAGCACTACAGCCTCAAATCCTTCCTTTATGCATTTTTCCAGTTCCCGGATGTGTTTGATACCTCTTTCCGTAGGTGCATCCGGAAAAGACACCACACCATCAAATTCCAGAGTGACACCTTTTACTTCCATATACAAAGGTACCCCCTCAGCCGGCTCTATGTAAAAATCCAATCTGGAATCTCCTTTCTTAGCCTCAGGCTTAATAAGCTTTGCATCCGGATATATTCTTTTAATATATTCTGCAGCCACTTTGTTAGGAGCCTGACTGTCCATATTAACAAGCCTGTCCCCTTTGTACACGGCAATTAAGTCATACTTTGTCTTTCTGTCTGCTCTGTCTGAAAAGTCCTCTAACACAACTTTTGCACCTGGTATCAGAAGTTCACCACAACGACCGGTATTTTTTACATGGACAGTTTCCCTTTTACCGGCTATGTCCACATAGGCAATAAAACGGTTTGGTCTTTCTTTAAATATTCCCTTTTTGATTTTTGTATATTTCATATTCTTGTATTATAATACTTTAGAAAGCGAGGGGCAAATACAATGTTTATGTTACCGGAAGAAGTAAATATTGCTTTTGATATGTTGACCAATGCAGGTTTTGAGGCCTACATTGTAGGTGGCTGTGTCCGTGATTTTCTCATGGGGACAGATCCTGATGATTTTGATATTACCACAAGTGCCCTTCCTTTTGAGATAAAAGAAGTATTTAAGGATTTTAAAGTTATTGAAACCGGATTGAAGCATGGTACTGTCACTGTGGTTATAAAACACTTTCATTTGGAAATCACCACCTTCAGAACCGAGAGCTCTTACAGTGATAACCGACACCCAGACCATGTGCATTTTACCCGTAGTCTTAAGGAAGATCTGGCAAGAAGAGATTTTACCGTTAACGCTATGGCTTACAATCCGGTTGTGGGCTTAGTTGACATTTTCGGCGGTCGAAAAGATTTGGAGAATAAGATTATCCGTACTGTGGGAGAAGCAAAAGAAAGATTTTCGGAAGATGCGCTTCGTATTTTGAGAGCTCTGCGTTTTGCTTCCAAGTTAGGGTTTGATATTGAAGAAAATACATTGCAGGCGGCCCGTGAGCTAAAAGAATCGCTTAAAAACGTGGCGGCAGAGCGTGTGTATGTGGAGTTTACAAAGCTTCTGTGCGGCAAAAATACCGGTTCTGTTCTAATGAGTTGTCCTGATATTTTGGGAGTGTGGGTTCCTGAAATTTTACCTATGGTGGGATTTAAGCAACACAACTTTCATCATATATATGACGTGTGGGAGCACACTGTTAAAGTAGTGGAAAATGTACCGGCAGTCCCTCATTTAAGATTAGCTGCTTTAATGCATGATATGGGGAAACCGGGGACTTTTTCCCTGGATGATAAAGGTGTGGGGCATTTCTACGGACACCCTAAGATCAGTACAGTGCTGGCAGGAAATGTGTTAAACAGACTAAAAGTTGATAACGAAACCCGTCACAAAGTTGTTGAATTAGTTCGCCATCACGACACTCCTTTACAAGCCGATTCTAAAGCAATAAAGAGAAAGCTCAACAAGTTGGGAGAGCAGCTGTTTTTTGATCTTATTGATATTTGTCGTGGGGACAACATGGGACAGGCTCCTGAATACAGAAGTCGCCAGAAGCACCTGGATTTAGTGGAAGAAACAGCAAGAAGTATTATAAATCAGGAGGAGTGTTTTTCTCTTAAAACCCTTGCTGTAAACGGAAGTGATCTTATGGCTGTCGGCTTTAAACCAGGACCTGAGCTAGGCGAGGTTCTTAAATTTTTGCTGGAACTGGTTATGGACAGTAAAATTGAAAACTCAAAGGAAGATTTGTTAAAGGTGGCCGTTAGTTACTGCCAAAAGCCTTAAAATATTTAAAAATGTCAGTAATTACACTGACATCTCCTTCAAAGCACAAAACTTTGTCAGTGTAAAATCGGACTTTTCCGGCGTTTTTAATGTAATTTAGGTCAATTTTCGTAAAAATACACTGCTAAATCGTTCAAATTTGAAAAGTTTAGCAGTGTAATTACTGCCGTTTGGTCTGATTTTTAATTAAATGTCAGTAACAAAATCCTACATTTACATTGACATCAAGGGTATTGTTGATTATGAAACAAAAATAATATAAAATAGTAACGTATTAAATTCATGGAGGAATTAGCTATGTCAGGTGCTAATATGAGAAAACATTTAGGTGCACTTCATTTGGGAGAAAATGAGTGTTCATTCACTATATATCAGGCCACAGGAGAATTAAGAGGTCAGAACAGAATGAGCTACAAGGATATGACTCTGGAAGGCATCAAGGAAACTGTGTTTGAACTTTTGAAATCCATTTCCGAATTTGGCCAGGAACTTGGTGGCGCCGGTATGGGTATTACCTCTACTGTAAATGTAAAAATTCCTGTTGAAGGTGGTATTATGTTACTGCAGGATTACATAACCAGCCTTCTCTCCGGCAGAAAAGATATTGCAAAATCCATAGCTGCCAAAGCAAAGAAAATCCACAAAGAACCTTTGGTTTCAAGAGAAATTGAAGACTGCTCCGGTGCCGGCTTTATCAACAGTCGTTTAGCACAGAGTTTGGGTCTGCCCTTCAGCATAGCTATTATCCCTATGGGAGAGGATACAGATGACCCTATAAGGACAATAATAAAAGTAGGTCTTATGTGCAGAAGATATAATTCAATATTGGAAGCTACAGAAAAATTTCCGGATTACCATTTTAAAGGATAAACATTAAGGAGAAAACATGGCCTACGACGGCATAGTGACCGCTGCTGCAGTTTATGAACTGTCAGGACTTTTAAAAAACGGTCGTATAGATAAAATTGTACAATGCGAAGCAGACGAAATACACATAGGCTGTTATGCAGGCGGTGAAAATTACCGTCTGCTTTTAAGTGCCAACGCAGGAAATCCACGCATGCATCTTACCCGTACAAAAAAAGAAGCTCCTATGATAGCACCACCATTCTGTATGGTTCTTCGTAAATACATTCAAGGGGGACGTATTTTAGATATAACTCAGAACGGTTACGATAGAACAGTAACATTTTCCATTGAACACCCTAATGAAATGGGTGATTTCTGTCTTTACACGCTCATTGTAGAAATAATGGGTAAACACAGTAATATTATATTAACCAACGAAAGCGGTACAATTTTAGACGCCATAAAGCATATTGACAGTTCCGTAAATAGTTACAGAGAAGTAATGCCTGCCAGACCGTATATTTTACCGCCGGAGCAGAAGAAAATTTTGCCGTCTGACATTGATGCCGTGTCTTTACTTATGGACTCTGCTCTTTCTTTTGAAAACGAAAATTTAAGAGCAGATAAGTTTTTACTTAATAACATCAGCGGTTTCAGTCCTCTTTTATGCAAAGCTGTATGTATTCAGGCCGGAGTGGATTTTACCGGTAAAATGGGAGATTTCTCTCAAAACAACATAGCAAGCTTGAGAGACACTCTCCTTTCCGTATGTAACGATATTAAAAATAATAACTTCAAACCAAAAATGCTGCTGGCTGAAAGTGATAACCCCTATTTGCCTCCTGCACCAAAAGATGTGCATTGTCTTTCTGTGGTATCAGGTGAATATGTAAAAGTTTACAATACAGTAAACCTTATGCTGGACGAGTTTTACGGAAGCATTGATGCTGTGCAGAGGCTGGCCCAGAAAAAGTCAAATGTTGCTAAGAATATAGGGCTGGCACTAGATCGTTGTAAGAGAAAACTGGCAGAACAACAGGAAGCAGTAACAGCCAATGACGACTACGAAAAGTTCAAGATTACAGGCGAACTTCTCACTGCTAATTTATACAAAATCAAACCTGGAACGGAAGCAGTTACTGTAGATGACTATTATCAGAATCCGCCTGCGGAAAGAACTATAAAATTAGATACTAATATAGCTCCTTCTCTTCAGGCTCAGAAATTCTTTAAGAAATACCGGAAAGCTAAAAGCACATATGAGCAAAACCAGGAGCATTGCCTTAACACAATAGAGGAAATTGAGTATCTTGAGAACGTAGCACAGATGTTGGACACCTGCACATTGGCAGATGAAATATCCGAGGTGCGCCAGGAACTTAAGGAACAGGGATATATTAAATTTGATGGTACAGACAAAAAAAAGAAACCCGGTAAAAAAGTTAAGGAACCTGCTGTAACAAAACCTCTTAAGTTTACTTCCGTAGACGGCTTTGAAATCTGGGTTGGCAAAAACAACAAGCAGAATGATATGATTACTACAAAAATCGCATCAGGTGCAGATATCTGGTTCCACGTTAAAAACGCACCGGGATCTCACGTTATTATTCGTGCAGCAAGTGTCCCGGGAGGAATTATACCTGATACCACTATTGAAGAAGCAGCAGGAATTGCCGCCTGGTATAGTAGCGTTAAAAACTCTACTGCTGTTGATGTAGACTATACGACTATTAAAAATGTAAAGAAACCATCAGGTGCAAAACCAGGAATGGTAAATTACTTTAACTACAGCACAATAAGAGTCAAGCCATTGCCAAGAGGTTAATAATATGTTAACATATCTATATATGTAGGATGAAAAGAGAAAAGAGGTAATTTAAATGAAAGCACCTGATAATTCTGTTATCAGTCAATTCGATTATGAGGGTCAGTACGTTGATTACGAAGTAAACAATTCCGGCCTTATAAACAATACATATATTTTAAATTTTGTCGGTAATGACGGTTCCGCCATTCATTACTGCTTACAGAGAGTAAACACTAATGTCTTCAAAAATCCTGTTGCTCTTATGGACAATGTTTTTAGTGTATCCAATCATTTACAGGCCAAACTTAAAGCTGCCGGTAAGGATTCTAAAAGAGGAGCTCTTAATTTTATCAAAACAAAAGATGGTAAGAATGGCTATTTCGATAAAGACGGTGACTTCTGGCGTACATATCTTTATGTGGAAGGAACTGTTGCTCATAATAAAATTGAAAAGCCAATTCAATTTCGTAATGCAGGAATTGGATTCGGACATTTCCAGAACCTTCTTTCTGATTTCCCTTCTGACAGCTTAACCGAAACAATTCCAATGTTTCATAACACTGTAAACAGATACAACAATCTTATGAAAGCTGTGGAAGCAGATGTAGTAGGTCGTGTTTCTTCTGTAAAGGACGAAATTGATTTTGCAATAGCCCATAAACCCTATTGCAGTATTATTGTAGATGGTTTGGCAGATGGCTCTATTCCTCTTCGTGTAACACATAATGACACAAAGCTTAACAATGTTCTTATGGATGAAGTTACAGATGAGGCTGTATGCGTTATTGACATGGATACAATTATGCCTGGTTCTGCCCTTTATGATTTTGGTGACAGCATCAGATTCGGCACTAACACCGCAGCAGAGGATGAGCCGGATTTAGACAAGGTTCATTTTGACATTAACTTGTTCAGAGAATATACAGAAGGTTTCTTAAGTCAGGTAGCCCCTGCTCTTACACAGGCTGAAATTGATAACCTTGCAAATTCAGCAATTATTATGACTTTGGAATGTGGTATGCGATTCCTAACTGACTACTTAGAAGGTGATGTTTATTTCCACACAACAAGAGACGGTCAGAATTTAGACAGAACCCACACCCAGTTCCGTTTAGTTGAAGAAATGGAAGCTAAGCTCCCTGAACTTAACAATATGGTAGCGGAGATAGCTGCTAAGTATAGATAAAATCATATTAATAATCAGTAAAAAAACAAGCCTGACCATTTGGCCAGACTTGTTTTTTATACTTTGTAAGTCAACCCTCGACAGGAAACTTATTAATGATTTCTACATCATATTGTAGTATCAGCATTGCATCTATTGCATTTACAGTTCCGTCTCCATCTGCATCTGCTGCAGTCAAATTAATTTCTGAAGCTTCAATAATTTCAACATCATACTGCAATACAACCATTGCATCAATAGCATCTACCTTGCCATTGGAATCTGCATCTCCATAAATTACATTTACTTCAAAATTATCTTTATATGTTGCTTCAGCAGTCACATTGCCGGCAGGCATTTCAAATGTGGTTGTTGCACTGCTTGCATCTAACAAAGTAACACCATTTACAATCCATTTATCAAAGATTTTCCCTGCAGGAGCGGGAGCTGCTGTCAAGGTAACGGTTGTACCCATAGTTGCCTTGGTAATTGAAGCGCCTGCACCAACGGATGCAGTACCTCCGGTTACGGTTACGTTGTATTCAGCGGCTTCCCAAATAGCGGTTACGATGGTGTTAACTGTAACGGTAATCTTGTCGCCAACTGACTTTTCATTACCACTGACAAGCCAAGCCTTAAATCGCTGTCCATTAGGAGCAGTAAATCCGCAAGCAGGCAATGTATACTCACCGGAAACATTATTTACATCTGTCATTGTACCAGAACCGCCGTTAGCCGCAAAAGTTACTGTGTAGGTAGGAATATTTGCAGTTTCCTGGAACACGGCATACAAGTACAGTTCTTCGTTAATATCGAATGTATAAGATGCCGTTGCAGAGAAGAACTCCTGCACGTAAGGCGATGCCTTTTTCCAGCCAAGGAACTCGTAGCCCTGTGCTGCTACTGCATTGATAGTTACAGACGAGTTTCTGGTTGCCTGGAGCGACTGCGTAATTGTGCCGCTAGTAGTACCTTTGTCCGTTTCAATGAATATCGTTCCCCCAACGCCATTTTGTCCGTTATTTACTCCTCCGGTGATATCGAAAGGAACGCACTCGATGGTACAGGTAGTAGTATGACGGAAAACTGCATACATCCAAACTGCTTCGGCAGCGGTAAACTCATGCTCTGCGTTGGTAGAAACGGTAGCATTCGCATCAGACGGAGAGTCCTTTCTCCATGCGACAAATTCATATCCTTGTTCTGCAACAGCTCTAAGTTTTACAGTTGTGTTTTCGGTTGCATATTTCTGTGCTGTTGTACCGTTTGCACCGCCCATATCGGTTTCTACATACACAGTTCCGGCGGTTGCATTATCTGACAGATTGTGTGCAACGCAGTTGATTTCATATTTCGGCACTATCTGCTGGACCTCTTGGAATACTGCATACAAAAACAGCGGTGGGTTTTCAGAGGGATCAACAACGTTATCTGCTGCAGTGAAAGTATAAGTGGCATCGGTGGAGAATGAAGCACTCATATACGGTGTCCACTTTTTCCATGCAATAAACTCATATCCCTGAGCAGGTACTGCGGTGATTGTTACCGCAGTATTCTTTGTTGCATACGCCTTTGGATTTGTACCTTCAGCAGAACCCTTGTTGGTCTCCACCTTTACAGTTCCACCCGTATGATTTGCTGTATTTGTGATATCAAAAACCTGCAGCTCAATCTGATATTCCGTCGTTGAAACAGCTTCAAAGATAGCATACAGATATTTGTTTTCGCTTGCATTAAACTGGTAGTTTGCATCAGTGGAAATCGTAGCACCTGCGGTTCCTTGTCTCCATTCCACAAACTTGTAGCCGGTTAGCGGCATGGCATTTAGGGTTACGGTAGAACCTTCGGCAGCTGTTTTAATATATCCATCGCTTGACCAACCATCGGTACCCTCATCAGTAGTCAAATACACCTGACCGCCAGCTTGGGTTTTGGAAACAGTTGCGTCATAGGGATAAGCGCCAATGCTATAGGTCTCCACAAGATATTTAGGACTTTCAGCAGCGTTGCTGTCACGGTAGTCGTCATCTGTCGCAACAACCTCAAACCAGAAACCAGTGTTATAAACGTTCGTACCCCAATCATACTGTGTTTCCGTTGTAGTTTTACTTAACTGAAGAGAACCACTGTCACTATAAAGATTAACAGTATATTCGGTTGCACCATCAACACTGTCCCACTTGGCTACAGTTCCGTCCCAACGCAAATTCAGCGGCACTGACAGCTTAGATTCCGGCGAAACATATGTAAAGCATATATCTCCCGAAGTAATGCCCGTATCGTTTGCCTTAATATAAAAACAGTAGGTACCGTTTTCTATTTTAAGCACTTTGAGTCGGTTGATGAGATTATACACATTGGTGTTGATATTATAAATACTAGTCACAGTACCGCCCATTTCGGACTCATCCACATATATATCATAACTTGCACTACCCATATCGTTCCATTTGAGCACACCGTCATCAGAGAGTATAACATTCCACTCAGCTTTGCCGCCGGTAAGAGCAGGGGCTGTCCATAAATAATTTCCGTACTTTGGACCTTCGGCAGCATTACTGTTACGGTAGTTGTCAGCTGTTGCCACAACCTCAAACCAGAAACCGGCATTATAAATGTTCATACCCCAATCATAATGTGTTTCCGTTGTAGTTTTACTTAACTGAAGAGAACCACTGTCACTATAAAGATTAACAGTATATTCAGTTGCACTATCAACACTTTCCCACTTAGCTACAGTTCCGTCCCAACGCAACTTTTGCGGTTCAGGTAGCTTGGCTTCCGGCGAAACATATGTAAAGCGTATATCTCCTGAAGTAGTGTCCGTATCGTTTGCCTTAATATAGAAATAGTAGGTACCGTTTTCTATTTTCAGTTCTTTGAAGCGATTAACCAGATTGTACGTGGTTCCGGCAATACCTTGAACCTTGGTCACAGTCCCTCCCATCGCTGTCTCATCCACCTGAATATCGTAGGTTGTACTACCCATATCATTCCATGACAGCATGCCTTCATTGGAGAGTTGGACGTTCCACTCAGCTTTGCCACCAGTAAGATTCAGTGCAGCTAACGTCGTTGTCGGCATCAAACCCACCAGCATCACAAAACACAATAGAAGACTGAGCATTCGCATTTTCATTTTTGTGTTCATAAATCCGTTCTCCTTTTTTATTACCATACATAATTCTTATCACAAACTCCCGATTATGGCTTCCGGGAAGATAATGTGTACTTTTTATTGGCTCATTGGCAGAGTTCTTTTGTTCAGCCATCAAACCAAGTATCGCTAACTTTTGTTTGACCAATCCGTATATAGCCAGACTTGCTTTTTTATTCTTTGTAAGTTATCCCTCTACAGGAAACTTATTAATGATTTCTACATCATATTGTAGTATCAGCATTGCATCTATTGCATTTACAGTTCCGTCTCCATCTACATCTGCTGCAGTCAAATTAATTTCTGAAGCTTCAATAATTTCAACATCATACTGCAATACAACCATTGCATCAATAGCATCTACCTTGCCATTGGAATCTGCATCTCCATAAATTACATTTACTTCAAAATTATCTTTATATGTTGCTTCAGCAGTCACATTGCCGGCAGGCATTTCAAATGTGGTTGTTGCACTGCTTGCATCTAACAAAGTAACACCATTTACAATCCATTTATCAAAGATTTTCCCTGCAGGAGCGGGAGCTGCTGTCAAGGTAACGGTTGTACCCATAGTTGCCTTGGTAATTGAAGCGCCTGCACCAACGGATGCAGTACCTCCGGTTACGGTTACGTTGTATTCAGCGGCTTCCCAAATAGCGGTTACGATGGTGTTAACTGTAACGGTAATCTTGTCGCCAACTGACTTTTCATTACCACTGACAAGCCAAGCCTTAAATCGCTGTCCATTAGGAGCAGTAAATCCGCAAGCAGGCAATGTATACTCACCGGAAACATTATTTACATCTGTCATTGTACCAGAACCGCCGTTAGCCGCAAAAGATATAGTATAATCACTTCCTTCCCAAGTAACAGTAAACTCGTTACTGTGAATAGGAGTTCCATTTTCGTATGCTTCAAGACGATACTTGTTTGTGGTTTCGGAAGCATAACCGAAAATTGTGCCGGAGGTCAAAGATGTACAATAACTAATCGTATCCCACGAGTCAAAACCTGAATTATACTTTTGAATCGCAACATTTGATACAGGGGTAAAGTTAATAGCAAAAGTGAATGAAAAAACTTCATCAAGGTTAACTGTCCCGCCTACAGGCTGCTGAATAAACTTTGAAACAGCATCGCTCCAAGTTACGGCAAATTCATCACTATACACTTCTCCACCGCCTTCAATAACAGCCTTAATTCTATAGATGCTTGAAGTGTTAAAATCGTAGGAGCTGATTGTTGCCTGTGTTGCGGAAGCAAAAGACAGATCAATCCATCGACCTAAATAATCATTATATCGCTCAACACGACAGTTAAAAGGAGTAAAATTCAAAGCGTAAGTGGCTACAAAATCCACATTAAGATCCAATGTGCCACCTACCGGTTGCTTTATAAAGCGAGGACCATCTTCCCAGGATACAACAAATTCGTCACTATAAATATTTCGAGTACCATCGGAAGCCACTATACGGAATGTTCTTGTTACTACACTATCTTCCTGAACCGAGGCACTATCAATAGTACCTTGTTTGAGATCATTAAAAACACCGGGCGTGTTCCCCTCTACTTGTATTTTGACAGCTCCTTGAGGATTGAAATTCATCGCATAGGTAACATCGAAAGATTCGCCAACCAAAGCAGCACCGCCTTGCGGTTGAACTGTAAAGGCAGAAGTGACATTTTCTTGATACTTGTAAGTAGCACGGGCACTGATGTCTTTGTCACAAATCGCCTGTACGTAAATAACGGTATCTGTATCGCTATATCCGATATTGATGTATCCACCACTCAACTCCCAGTGGTCAAAAGCCATGCCATCCGGTGCCGGCTTTGCCTCTAAACGAACAGACATACCAGGGTATGCGGTAGCATTAGAGGAAGTACCGTTTACCACGTTAACATCTCTGTAAATAGGAACACCGTCATTAGTACAAGCCGTCAAAGGTATTTCTGCCGGAAAAGATGTCTGATAAGAGCCGTTACTGCAAGCAATTACGGTAGCACCATAGGTTTCTCCGTCTTTAAGATACTTATAAAGATTGATATTGGTTCCATCAGTTTGCCAACTACCAATGCTATATACGTAATTTGGATGATACAAAGTAACACCATAGAAATCCGCATTGTCAACGGCATCCCAAGATAACATAGTACCTTGCAATTTAAGATTTTGTGGTGTTTCCAATTTTGTTCCTTGTGCAAATGTCGTTGTCGGCATTAAGCCAACCAGCGTTACGAAGCACAACAGAAGGCTGACTATTCGCATTTTCATTTTCGTGTTCATAAATCCGTTCTCCTTTTCGTTGGTGCGTTGACAAAGTTCTTTAGTTCGACTATCAAACCAAGCATCGCTAACCTTCGTTTGGCCAATTCGTCTAACAGATGCCGTAAAACAGATAAATTTTCAGTTTAACTGTGTTAGCGGCACCCATCATATAGCCAGACTTGTTTTTTATACTTTGTAAATCATCCCTCGACAGGAAACTTATTAATGATTTCTACATCATATTGCAATATCAGCATTGCATCTATTGCATTTACAGATCCGTCTCCATCTACATCTGCTACAGATAAATCAATTTCTGTATCTTCAATTATTTCAACATCATACTGCAATACAACCATTGCATCAATAGCATCTACTTTACCACTGGAATCTGCATCTCCATAAACTCCATTTGTTTCCGGTGGGGGCACATCACCCTGACAAATAAACGTCTTATATATATACACCGCTGTACTGTTTGCCATAACATCAGAATCATCAACAGTTTTACCATTCAAAGTAACCATAATAGGAGCATGGAAACTACTTGTGGTAACCTGCCCTATCATCGCACTTATCACTTTGATTTCAACCATATATTCCTTACCACCTACAAAAGTATCAGTAGGCTCCATTTGATTGCCTTCGCTATCAAACCACACAATGCCGCCCGAACCAGCATAATTAGGATCTAATTGATACCACTCTGGATAAGCTGCCGATGCTGAGTAGTCGGGAGTTTCCCCCGCTCGCGGTACACTAAGACCGTTGACCATTACGGTGGTAATCTTTTTTCCCTCGCAGGTAAATGAGGTACTGATGGTTTGCTCGTTAAGACCCCATGAAGTTGTGGTATTACCCGTAGCAGCAAAACCGTTTACAGATGCGGTAAAAAGCATCTCCAGCAACTCGTCGTGATAGAATGTATATCCGTCATCGGTCTTAAGATAAACACGCACCTCATATTCGTGCCCCGGCACAAAGTATTCGTTTTCATAAACCCAATCCGACTCGGTCATATCAAACCAAGCGATACCGTTTTTTATGTAATGGGGTTTTTCTTGAGGATTGTTCCAATAATCATCCAACTGAGCATTCTTGGTAGAATCTATGTAATATCCACTACCGCGAACAGTTGCCGAATAGACAGGTTTTTCCCCGGCAACAGGGGTGGTGACATTTTCAATAACAATATTTTCAATAACACTGTCATTACATTCGCCGAAATTATATTCTACGGTTATGTAACGAGCAGGATCCATACCATAGGTCTTTTGAGGCATCACGTAATCACCATTGACCTTTGCCCAGAAACTAGGAGCGGAATTGTAGGTCGGAAATGTATATCCTGCCTTGGTTGTCATTTCAACAACAAACTTATAGTATTTACCCGCTACAAAGGGGGTGGTTTTGTCGATTAGCTTCCAGTTGTCCACACCGTTGTCTGACACAAACCAGAAACGGTACTGGGTATAGTTGCTACTGCCACCCATTGCGTAGTAAGCAACACTGTCTGTGCCAACCATATAGTTAGGCAACTGACCTTCCTTAGGGGCAGTAATGGTTAAATTAATTTCAAAAAAGTCTTTTTGCTTATCACAAATATCACAGAAATAATCATGATTCTCGTCGATATGCTGACGATATCTCGTTACCTTTCCGCAACAATCTCCGACACATACAAGCACGTGTGCAGTATATCTTCTTCTGGCATCAGGATAAGGATTTTCGTGACTCTTATATTCCTTATAATACTGATAGTTATGCTTTGCTTTCAAAGTCACGTCTATCGTTCTTGTCTCATTTCCTTCTTCATCCGTAATAATGCAGGCATAGGTGTATTCGTTAGAACAAGCATCCATAGGAACCAGGATATCCAGATTTGCTCCCGTGTAGTTTTCGCCTGGTTGCGGATGCGTCAGCGGAACGTAGGTCAACACACCTTTTACGTACATTTTTCTGCACCAGGTATAGGTCAGCTCGCTTTCGCCCTCGGCTTCTACACTGAAGTGGGCAATATTGCTCTCGTCATAATCTTCATATGGTCCCCACACATAAGCGCTTTCTGAATCCTTGGGCTGCTTGGTAATGAGGATCTTACCGATCTCATAATCGCAGATATCGCAATAGCCGTTGCGATCCTCATCCTCGTGAGCACGCAGATGGGTGACCTTTTCACACTCCTCGCCCACGCACTGTAAAACATGGCCGTATTTATTTCTTTCTACCAATTCGTAGGGATCTTGGTTTGTGTGGTACAGCTCAAAATACTGGTAGTGATGCCGTGCCTGTACCAGTGCATCACGGGTGGTTACCTCGTTGCCGTATATATCGCTGATGACACAGCGGATGTACCAATCTCTTGTGCAGGCATCGCCGGGAACCAACCAGTAGATCTCCGCCCCCTGAAACCATTCTCTTTCTGCAGGATCAGTCAAAGGCGTGTACACAATCTTACCCAGCCCATGATGGTAGTAGCCCTCGTACCAGGTGTAGGTCAGTTTGCTCTTGCCTGCCGCTTTGACGCTGAAACGGGCAACGTTTTTCTCGTCATAGTCTTCATACGGGCTGGTTACCAGAGCGGACTTGGAGTCGCTGGGTTGGACAAGAATCTGGATCTTCGCATCCTTCACGTAACAGCAAACGGTACACACACCATTCCCGTCGAATGTATGCTTGCTCTTGCCGGTGAGATGGACGTCATCGTCACAGTAAGCGCATTTGTGCCAGTGGTAAGTAGAATCCCAATCCCACGTGGGAGTGGATCTGACAGCATGATCTGCCTGTTCGGCATCAGTATGCTCGCCGGCATAATGCTCTTCCCAATCGGTGCTTTCCACACAAACCCATTCGCCGCAGTCACAGCCGGTAAAGTTTGCAATATCCTCACAACAAACCAAACAGAAATCGCAGTCATCACAGATGCCCACGCACTCCGAGCAGTATTCCTCACAGTTGGGACAGATGGTGGCGCAACCCTCGCAGGAACCGCAGTCCTGACAAATCAGAACACATTCCGCACACAAATTGCAGTTTTCGCAGAATGCCTCAGCACATTCCAGACAGCACTCTCCGCAACCCTCGCAAAGAGGCACCTCCTCAATGTAGCTCTCACAGCTGGGACAATGATAACCAGCGGCGATGGCACAATCCAAGCAGAGATCCTCGTTGGAATTGATCTCGGCACAGTTGCCGCAAACACCACATTCCATGCAGAACTCTCCCCCACATTCACCGTAGCACTCCAAACAATCAGGACAGTGCATACCATTGTCGATGGCGCATTCAGTACAAATGACTCGTCCTTCCTCCTCACAACAGTACAAACAGGCCGGAGAACAATCGTCACATTGACCGCATTCCTCACACCAGCCCGAAGATTTGAAATAGCACAGATCGCAGTTGGGGCAGTGATGACCGTAATCGATGGCACACTCCTCGCAAATCACCATACCCACTTCGCCCGAACAACCCTCGTCGAGTTCCACGCAATCGATGCACAGCATACACTCCTCGCACCAACCTTGCACGTCAAAATAACATTGTTGGCAATTAGGGCAATGGCTTCCATAGCCAATGGCACATTCTGAACAAAGATCGATTCCATGGGTCACAGAGCACTCCTCATCATAGTCAGAACATTCGTTACACAGACCGCACTCCCCACAAAAATGTTCAACGTCGCCATGGCACACATCACAACCGGGGCAATGTTTACCCTTATCTATGGCGCATTCAAAGCAAAGGCGCAGTCCGTAGTAAGCGCTGCACTCAACGTCTATGTCGATACAGTCCTCGCACAAACCGCATTCCTCACACCATTCTCCCACTGCAAAATAGCAAGCTTCACAATCGGGACAGTGGGAGCCTTTCTCTTTTGCGCACTCGTCACACATTTTGCCGCATTCCTCGTCGGAGCATCCGTCACAGATCTCATTGCCGCTGCATTCGGAACATTTTCCGCATTCAAGACAAAGGTCAACACATACGTCGCATTTGTAACACTCGTCACAATATGGCGAGCCGTCAATAATGTCTTCACAGTCGGGACATTTATGTGCTGCATGGGATGTAAGGGGTGATATAGGCAGTGTACTTACAAATATTGCAAGCACTAACAAAACACTTAAACCCTGTCTTGTAAATTTACCCTTCATTGTTTAAGCCTCCTTTTAATTTTCGTTCTTCCAAAGCCTGAGTAAATATAACTTTGACTCTGTTTAATATTTATAATATAATTACTAAAAAGAAGTCGGGGCGAACTCTGAATTTCGTTGGCGCGTCAACAGAGTTATTTATAAAAGAATTCTTTCATAAATTGGATACCCCTAAGATACAAGTATATACCCTCTTTTTATTCTTGTAGTGTAATTGTAGCCATGATAATCAACCTTGTCCCCACCCTAAAAGTGTGGGTTTGAATGTTTTTAAGGAAATAAAAACATAAGAGCAAAAAAGCCACTATATGGCTTAAGGAGTGTGTGAAAATATTATGAGGAAACTTTTTGTAATTGTTTCTATATTCTTGACTTTATTTACATCAGGATGTAGCACTGTAGGTGATAAAAGCACCAGTTTTTCACTTATTTACGGAACCGCAGCCTTGTTTTCCCTACTTTTGTTAGCAGGTTGTTATTTTCTTGTCCGTAAAAATAAGCTCTGGTTTATTTTACTGTTTTCTTCCGTTTTTGTAGTTAACAGCGGATATACTATTTTATCTGTAGCCACTTCTTTGGAAATGGCATTACAGGCCAATCGTTTAGCATATTTAGGCTCCGTATTTTTACCTTTTGCCATGTTAATGATTATATTAAATGTAACTAATATTAGGTACAAAAAATTCGTTCCCTTTTCATTACTTTTTGTATCTGCCATAGTATTTTTAATTGCAGCCAGCCCCGGAATATTGCCTATATACTACAAGGAAGTATCTTTCCAAATTATAGATGGTGCAGCTACTTTAATTAAAGTATATGGTCCTCTACACCCTCTTTATTTGTTCTATTTAATAGGATATTTTGTTACAATGGTAACAATTATTATCAGAGCTTCTGTAAAAAGAACAGTAAGTTCAACTGCTCATGGTGTTATTCTTACCATTGCTGTTTTTGTAAATTTTGTGGTATGGCTTATAGAGCAACTTACCAACATTAATTTTGAAATGCTTTCAATTTCATATATCATAAGCGAACTATTTTTATTAGGTATCCATTTAGTAATGACAGAAAACCAACGTCTGAGAGAAATTGTTAATCATGTTGAAGCTGTGAAAAATTTTCAAGATATCGAAACACACCAGGAGATAACAAACTCCGAAAGCGAAACTATTGATCCCACCTGTTTCGAGACCTTTATATCAGGCATTGAACAACTAACAGCCACGGAAAAAGCAATATACCAAATGTATATCGCAAGACAAACCACAAAAGAAGTAATGGCTCAATTGAACATTAAGGAAAATACACTTAAGTATCATAACAAAAACATATACGGTAAATTAGGAGTGTCTTCAAGAAAGGAATTGTTGGAGATATATAAACAAATAAAAACCGTAAAAGAAAAGCTGTATTAATAACCAAAAGCCACCTCCAAATCGGAAGTGGCCCTCAACCTTTTCTTTTTCTATATTCTCACAGACACACCCTGTTCCCTAAGATATTTCTTAAGGTCCATAATCTCCATTTCCTTAAAATGAAATAAAGAAGCTGCCAATACCGCATCAGCACCACCCTTTGTAACTGCATCATAGAAATGTGACATTTTACCGGCACCACCGGAAGCAATAACAGGTATACCAACATTATCTGCCACCTGACGGGTAAGCTCTATGTCATAGCCATCTTTAGTACCGTCACAATCCATACTGGTAAGCAAAATTTCACCTGCCCCTAAGCTATAAGCCTCAACAGCCCATTTTACGGCATCAACTCCGGTATTTACGCGTCCACCGTTAAGATATGTATCAAATCCCGAACCATCAGCACGACGTTTTGCATCAATGGCAACAACCACACACTGACTACCAAAGCGGTCAGCACTCTCACGAATCAGCTGAGGATTTTTAAGGGCTGCAGAGTTCATACCAACTTTATCGGCACCTGCCAACAACGTTTGTCGCACATCTTCCACAGTACGGATACCGCCACCTACAGTAAAAGGAATAAACACCCTTTCTGCCACACGTCGTACCATATCAAGACAAGTTTCTCTGGCATCCGAAGAAGCTGTAATATCCAGGAAAGTAAGTTCATCTGCACCAGCTTTGTCATAAGCCGCTGCAGCTTCTACAGGATCTCCTGCATCAATAAGATTTACAAAATTTACACCTTTAACTACCCTTCCGTCCTTAACATCCAGGCACGGAATAATTCTTACGGTATGCATTACTTTCTCCTTTTTGAAATAAACTGCTCAATACGTTCCAAGGCTGTCTTAATATGTTCAATGGAATATGCGTAGGATGCTCTTATATATCCTTCTCCGCTCTCACCGAAAGCATCACCGGCAACCAAAGCCACCTTGCTGTCCATCAAAAGCTCCTGACAGAATTCCTGAGATGTCATACCTGTGCTCTTGATACATGGGAAACAGTAAAATGCGCCCTCAGGCTCAAAACAGGTAAGTCCCATAGAATTAAAGCCATCCACTATAATTCTACGTCTGTAGTCATACTCCTGTCGCATCATTGCAATATCGTCATCGCCGTTGCGAAGCGCTTCCACAGCTGCAAACTGGCTAGTTGTAGGAGCACACATAAGTGCATACTGATGAACTTTAAGCATAGTAGCAGTAAAATCTTCATGTGCACATACATAACCAAGTCTCCAACCGGTCATAGCATAAGCTTTTGAAAAACCACTGACAAGAATAGTTCTGTCTTTCATGCCATCAATTTCAGCAATAGAAACATGCCGCTCTTTTCCGTATGTAAGTTCAGCATAAATCTCATCTGAAAGAATTGTAATATTTGTATCTTTCAAAACCTTTGCAATTGCTTCCAGTTCGCTTTTTGTCATAATAGCCCCTGTTGGATTATTAGGAAATGGAAGCACCAACATTTTGGTTTTGGGAGTAATATGCTTTTTAAGCAGTTCCGGTGTCAACTTGAAACTATCTTCCTGTCTTGTATAGACCGGTACCGGCACACCACCTGCCAATGTTGCAATAGGACCGTAACAAACAAAACTTGGAGAAGGTACTAAAACTTCATCTCCGGGACAAATAACAGTGCGCATGGCAAGGTCAATAGCTTCGCTACCGCCTACAGTAACAATCACCTGCTTGTCCGCATTGTATTCCAGATTAAATTTTCTTTTCAGATAACAAGAAATCTCACTTTTAAGTTCTTTAAGACCGGCATTGGATGTATACTGTGTGCGGCCCTTCTCCAAAGAACGGATACCCACATTTCTGATGTGCCATGGAGTGTCAAAATCAGGCTCTCCGACACCTAGAGAAATAACTCCTGTCATAGATTGTGCCACATCAAACAGTTTTCTTATACCTGAAGGTGCCAATCCTGACACCTTTGGATTTATTAAATCTGAAGGGTTGTAACTCAAAACATCATCACCCTTCTTTCATCATCGTCTTTACCGCTAAGAAGCACTCCATCTTCCTTGTATTTTCTTAATACAAAATGTGTTGCAGTACTCATAACCTGATCCATAGGAGCTAGTTTTTCTGCCACAAACAAAGCTACATCAGTAAGAGTTTTACCTTCAACAGTCAGAGCCAGGTCATAGCCACCTGACATGAGAAATACATTTTTAACCTGCTCATACTGGTAGCATCTTTCTGCAATTTCATCAAAGCCCTTGCCAAACTGAGGAGTTACCTTAAGCTCAATCATTGCAGTTACATATTCACGAGATGTTTTCTGCCAATTAATCATTGTACGTTTACCTACAATAACCCCCTCCGCCTTGTACTGTTCTAAAGCCTTTTCAACTTCAGCAACATCTGCATCCAACATGGTAGCTATATCTTTTGGAGTTAAATCCGCGTTGTTTTCGATTAATTCAAGTATTCTATGCATGGTATGTACCTCCTTAATAAGGTAAAATATTAATATCTAATTTTACTCTAAAGCGTAAAAAAAAGCAACTAAGAAAGGCTGCCCTTAAAGGACAGCCCTTGCATAATCTCTAAAATTGTATTACTCGTACAATTTAGTCAATCTGTTAAGATGTTCCATCTTGTCGTTAGCATTCTTTTCAGCAGCTTCGAACAATGCCTCTGCTCTGTCAGGGAATGCTTTCTGCAAGGAAGCATAACGAACTTCGCCCAAGATAAAGTCTTTGTAGCTTGCTGTAGGAGCTTTGCTATCCAAAGTAAATGGATTCTTGCCCTCGTCAGCAAGTCTTGGGTCAAATCTGAACAAGTGCCAATAACCTGCAGCAACTGCATTCTTTTCTTCTGTCATAGCAGCGCTCATACCCTTCTTGATACCATGGTTGATACATGGAGCATAAGCGATAATGATAGAAGGTCCGTTGTAGCTTTCAGCTTCAGTGAATGCCTTAATACACTGGTTGTAATCAGCACCCATAGCAATCTGTGCAACATATACGTAACCGTAGCTCATTGCAATCGCAGCCAAATCCTTCTTCTTAACAGCCTTACCGGATGCAGCAAACTGAGCAACCGCACCAACAGGAGTAGACTTAGAAGCCTGTCCACCTGTGTTAGAGTAAACCTCTGTATCAAATACCAGAATGTTTACATTCTTACCGGAAGCGATAACATGGTCAAGACCACCGAAACCGATATCGTATGCCCAACCGTCACCACCAAAGATCCATGTGGACTTCTTAGCGAGATAGTCGCTTTCATCCATAACAGCCTTGATTGCTTTTGCAATACCGGACTTTTTAGGAACAGCCTTAAGAGCTGCCTTAAGGTTGTCAGATGCAACACCGTTTGCAGCACCATCTTCCTTAGTTTCAAGCCATGCCTTAGCAGCATCTGCAGCTTCTTTATATTCAGACTCAGCAATTTCAGCTACGTTCTTTTCAAGACGTGCTCTGATTGCATCCTGAGCCAATACCATACCATAACCAAACTCAGCATTGTCTTCGAACAAGGAATTCTGCCATGCAGGACCCTGGCCCTTTTCGTTTACTGTGTAAGGACAAGCAGGAGCACTACCACCCCAGATAGAAGAACAACCTGTTGCATTAGCAATGTACATTCTTTCACCAAAGAGCTGTGTAACCAACTTAGCGTAAGGTGTTTCACCACAACCTGCACATGCGCCGGAGAATTCAAGCAATGGCTTTCTGAACTGGCTTCCCTTAACTGTTGTAGCTTTGAACTTATCAGCAACTTCTGCCTTAGGAGCAAGCGCAACACCGAAATCAAAGCCTGCCTGGGAATCAACCTGAGTAGTCATAGGCTTCATTGTAAGAGCCTTTTCACCCTTAAGACCGGGACATACGTTTGCACAGGATCCGCAACCTACACAGTCATAAGCAGAAACTGTAATAGCAAACTTCATGCCGGGCATACCTGTCATATCTTTTGTCTTCATGTTCTTTGGAGCCTTAGCCATATCAGCCTCTGAAAGAGCTACAGGACGGATAGTAGCGTGTGGACATACGTAAGAACAGAAGTTACACTGAATACACTTTGTAGGATCCCACTCAGGAACGTCAATAGCTGTACCTCTCTTTTCGTATGCAGCACTTCCCAAAGGAGTAGTACCGTCAGCATACTTAACGAATGCAGATACAGGCAATGTGTTACCCTTCTGAGCATTTACAGGCTGCATTACGGATGTTACGTAATCAAGCAATGCCTTGTCGCCCTTAAGCTTAGCAGCCTTCTTAGCCTTATCTTCAGCAGTAGCCCAGCTTGCAGGAACTTTAACTTCTACAAGACCGTTCTGACCCTGATCGATAGCTGCATGGTTCATAGCAACAATCTGCTCACCCTTCTTAGCGAAGGAACGTGTAGCTGCATCTTTCATAAGTGTAACTGCCTTTTCAGCAGGAATAACTTTAGCAAGCTTAAAGAATGCAGACTGCATGATTGTGTTAATTCTACCACCAAGTCCGATTTCCTTAGCAATACTTACAGCATCAATTGTATAGAACTTAATGTTGTTTTTAGCAATAAACTGCTTCATAGCTGCAGGCAGGTTTTCTTCCAGCCCAGCCATGTCCCATGAACAGTTAAGTAAGAATGTACCGCCCTTCTTAAGATCCTGAACAAGATCATACTTATTTACATAAGAAGGATTGTGACAAGCAACGAAGTCAGCCTTACTTACAAGGTATGAAGATTTAATTTTCTTTTTACCAAAACGCAAGTGAGAAACTGTGATACCACCGGACTTCTTTGAGTCATAGTCAAAGTAACCCTGAGCATACATATTTGTGTTGTCACCGATAATCTTAATGGAGTTCTTGTTAGCACCAACAGTACCGTCAGCACCAAGGCCCCAGAACTTACAGGATGTTGTTCCTTTAGGAGTTGTGTCCAAGTGACCTGTAACTTTAAGAGAGAGGTTTGTTACATCGTCTTCAATACCGATTGTAAATCTCTTCTTTGCTTTAGCTGCTGTCATGTTCTTGTAAACAGCCTGAATCTGAGCAGGAGTTGTATCCTTAGAACCCAAACCGTATCTGCCGCTATAAACCTTAACATCAGCAAATTTAGTATCTCTGATAGCTGCACATACATCCAAGTACAATGGTTCACCAATGGATCCAGGCTCTTTTGTTCTGTCGAGAACAGAAATTGTGTTAACTGTTGAAGGAAGTGCAGAAATAAAGTGCTTAATGGAGAATGGTCTGTAAAGGTGAACTTTAATCATACCAACCTTACCACCATTAGCATTTAAGTAGTCAACTGTTTCTTCAATAGTATCACAAACAGATCCCATAGCAATGATTACATGCTCAGCATCCTTTGCACCATAATAGTTGAACAATTTATATTTTGTACCAAGTTTTGCGTTAACCTGCTTCATGTAATCTTCAACTACTGCAGGAAGTGCGTTATAGTACTCGTTAGAAGCTTCTTTAGCCTGGAAGAAAATATCAGGGTTCTGAGCTGTACCTCTCATAACAGGATGTTCAGGATTAAGAGCGTTCTTACGGAATTCAGCAACTGCCTTATGATCAAGCATTTCATCCAGATCTTTGTAATCCCAAACTTCAATTTTTGATACTTCATGAGAAGTACGGAATCCATCGAAGAAGTGAAGGAATGGAACTTTACCTTTAATTGCAGCCAAATGTGCTACTGCACCCAAGTCCATAACTTCCTGAACATTTGCTGTCGAAAGCATTGCATAACCTGTCTGACGACAAGCGTATACGTCACTGTGCTCACCGAAAATAGAGAGAGCATGTCCGGCAATAGCTCTTGCAGATACATGAATAACGCTAGGGAGCAATTCTCCAGCCATCTTATACATGTTAGGAATCATCAGGAGCAAACCCTGTGACGCTGTGTAAGTTGTTGTTAAAGCACCTGCTGCCAAAGAACCGTGAACAGCACCTGCTGCACCAGCTTCAGACTGCATCTCTGTTACCTTAACTGTTTCACCAAAAATGTTTGTCTTACCGGAAGCTGCCCACTTATCAGTTTCTTCTGCCATGTTAGAAGAAGGAGTAATAGGATAAATAGCTGCCACATCGGTAAAAGCGTAAGACACGTGAGCGGCAGCACTGTTACCGTCCATGGTCTTCATTTTACGTTTGATTGCCATAATTGGACCTCCTAAAACAATAAAATTTATGTGATACAAAATTAATATCTCTATCTTAGAAATTTTAGTCTTTTTACGCAACTTTGTCAAGGAATAACTACCTTATTATTAATTATAAAATACCAATTGATTTCAGTTAAAAAAAAGGTTATACTTTGAGGTGTATAATGTTTTTGGGAGTATGGCCATGAAAAGAAAAATCCTTATTTTAATTTTTCTTAGTTTTGTTTTTGTTTTTGCAGGAAATTTAGTTGAAAAGTGTTATCCGGAAGAAGTAAGTGCATTCACTTGGAGTACACCTGTTCCTACTGCAACAAAAAAACCTATTTGGAATACGCCAAGACCTACAGCTTCACCTGAGCCTACGTCAAAGCCTACACCTACTCCTACATCTGCTCCTACAGCATCGCCTACTGCGGAAGTTTCTGCTACGCCGGATCCTTTTGCATCCCCTTCCCCTACACCTTCTCCAACTCCGGAAAGGCCACAATTGCCTCCGGTTGCAGTTCCGGGATTAACTTATCCGGCAACAGCTGCGCCTGAAGCAACTTTGAACCCGGATGCATTTCAGGATGACGTTACTCCAGTTCCGACGACACCGACACCATCTCCTTCACCGGAAGTTACCGAGGCACCCACCAAAAACAAACCAACCTGGTCAGGTTTAGTCAAATTTGTAACTGTTGTATTTTACACTGCAGCGATAATTACAGCTGTATATGCTTTGTTTTTCTTTATAATCTGTACTCTGTTTGGTAAAAAGCCAAGTTCCGGATTTGATCTTCTAAAGAAGAAATTGAAAAAACTAAAAAATAAAAAAATATCTTTTAAAGGTAAAGCCCGTCCAAAGGATATACCTAATTTGGAAAAGGAAAACAAAACTCCTGTTAAATTCCGTCGTCACGAAGATTTTGGTTATCATCCGGTAATTGATACAGAAGATTCAGGTACAAGTTTCGAAACACCGGAAGAAGAACCGGAAATTTCCGTAACCACAGCTGACGAAATCAGCAATACCGGTGAGTTCACTATCGAAAACATTCCAGAAAGTACAATATCGTTATGTAATACTGTGGTTCCACCTTTGCCGGAGGAAAATATATCAGAGGAAGATTCCCAGCTTACTCTTACAGGTGAGTTTGATGTTTTCACAGCAGATGATTTACCTTCGGAGGAACCTGTTATAGAAGAAACGGACGAAGATGTTGAATTACCTTCTGAAGAAAATATTGAAGAAGATTTTACAGAAATTCTTCCTGACCCTCCTCAGGAAACACCGAAAGAAAATAAGCCACTTACATTTAGGCGGGCAATAGATATGACAGAGGAAGAATAAACTTTTTAAAAGAGTAACTGTACAAGGCAGTTGCTCTTTTTTATACGTTTTCTCAACCTTTGATTTCTTGCCATTTTAATCAATGACTGCTATAATGAAATATTGGATATATAAGATTAGTTTTAAGGAGTTGAGTTAATGATATCTTATAAAGCAGCCGTTGCCTCTGCACCCGGAGGAAAAAATGCTCATAACGAAGACAACTTTTATTTTAACACCAGATATTTAACTGAAGATCTTACAGAGTCTCAGGTTTTATTATCACATAAAAAGAACCAAAGAGGTTTGCAGATATACGCCGTATATGATGGTTCTAACGGAGATACCCCTAACGAAGAAGCCTCTTTAATCCTTGCAAAAAATCTTTTAAAATATCACAAAAAGTTGGTGGATAATCCAAGTTGCGATGTTCCGCAAACAATTAACGAGTACATAGCTTCTTCTAATGAAAAAGTAAACGTTCAGATTCAGCAGTTAATGGGAAAGAACATTTACAGTACTTTAGCATTATTGTGTGTAGAAAGAGAAAGTACTCTTATCTGCTCCGTAGGAGACAGCCGTGTGTATAGTTACATCAACGGTGAACTTACACAAATCACCGAAGACCACACACAGGCTCAGAGAATGGTTCAGTTAGGACTTTTGACTCCGGAGAAAGCATCAAGTCATGTTAAAAGAGAAAAATTAACCCAGTACTTTGGCTCCATGCCTGCTGGAATGACAATCAAACCATTTATGGAAACTATGATTTCTAACAATGGAGATACCTTTGTTCTGTGCACAAAAGGTTTTTATGATGCAGTACCTGAAAAAATCATGTCCACAGTTCTTGCTAAAAGACTTCCTCCGGCAGACACAGTAGATGAATTGATGGCGTATGCCATGGATAAGGGAATAAAAAATGATGCAACTGTTATTATTGTTACTGCCTGTGACAACAACAAATCTATCGCTCCTTTAGCTACAGCAACCACGACTGCAGTTTCAGCTTCTGAAACTCCCGAAGTATCTACTTTGTTTGCTCACGATGACGAGCTTACTGCTGCAGAAAATGCAAAACAAAGTTATGAAGAATATAGTGAAAATTACGATGATTCTGCAGAAGATGTTGACAGTTTCATAGGAAAACTGCTTTCACCATTCAGAAGAGGAGGCACACGTGATTTAAACGAATTTTGGCCTGCTTTGATTATATTTGCTGTGTGCATTCTTGCAGTGGTGGTGCTTTCTGTATTCGGATATAACCTTTTCCTGAGAAACAGAGACAATGCCGGAATGCCTACATACATTCCGGGCACTACAGCAACAGTGGCACCTAAACCAACACCGGGAATTACAATTCTTCCGGATGGAACAATAGTTACTGCAGCACCAAATAGTGGCGGAATGATAGATCCTGATGCCACACCGGACAGAGACTACAATTCTGACGGAGAAACTTCTACTGAAGAACCGACAGAAACTCCTACTACTGCGCCGGAAGCTACACCGGTACCTACAGGAACAGCTACATCAAGTCCTTCTGCAACACCGAATGCAACAGAGGAACCTGCTGAACCAACAGAAGCTCCTACAGAAGAGCCTGAAGTCACACCAACAGCAGAGCCTGCTGAACCAACAGAAGCTCCTACGGAAGCTCCTGCCGAGCCGACTCCTGCTCCACCGGATGATTTGCCACCAGATTTTTCTGACGAACTTTAAATATCATAAAACAGGAGCTGTCTCAATTTTTATTTTGAGACAGCTCCTGTTTTTTTGCTTACATTGCGTTTAAATTATTAAGATACAACTTGAACGTGCTCAATTATTTTTCCCTTAATTTCTCTTCGCTTCTTTGATTAGTTTTACTAAAAATACATTACATTGTAAATTTGCCCCTAGATGCGCCATGTAAATTCATAAAATATCAGGGGAAATACCCTCGATATAATCCTTTATAAGACTATATTATCAGGGGAAAATGTGTAAAAAACATAGAAAAGCCTATAAAATCCCTATACTTTTGTTTCCAGCAACAATATTATCAAGGGGATTTCCCCTGATAATATTAAAAAAAAGCTCTTCTATCAAGGGGGGAACAGGTTCACATTCTGTATTAATATTGCAGAAAGAGCACGGGACGCTCAATTTTCACTTTGAAGCAGATTCTTCTTTCTCTCCACCATCTGTTCCATACGTTCCAGATAGTACTCAACACTTTTTACATTAAAAGCTCTTTCAATTCTGTTGCCGCCGTCCATTACCACTTTAGTGACTGCTCCGGCACCAATTCCCAGTATTGTTCTATCCTCTTCCATAATGTGAATATTGTAAGGACTTTCAAATCCCGGCTTACAATAAGAAACATTTTCATGGTTCCCAAGCATATGTTTTTGTCTGTACATATAAAACGGATGCATACCCATTTTACCGGCAGACTCTTTTGCCATATCCACCATTTTACCAACAACATCTTCAGAAAGTGCTCCGCGATTTTCTTCATCCCGTTTAAGATCAGCTGCTCTCTTTATACTGAGCGTATGTACAGTAATGCCTTCCGGATTTAATTTTTCAATACAATCTAGCGTATAGCGAAACATCTCTTCAGTTTCTCCGGGAAGACCTGCTATTAAATCCATATTTATATTATCAAAGCCTTCTTCCCTTGCCATAGTAAAGGCTTCTATAACCTGATTCTTCGTATGTGCACGTCCGATACGTTTAAGAGTTACATCGTTCATAGTTTGGGGATTTATACTGATTCTGGTTACACCGGCCCTTTTAGCAGCTTTCAGTTTCAAAGAAGTAATAGAGTCAGGCCGACCTGCTTCCAGAGAGAATTCTTTCAGGCTTCCTATGTCTATATATTTGCCGAACATAGAAATATATCTTTCGAACTGTGCCTCATTAAGTGATGTCGGCGTACCTCCACCCAGATATAAATTCTCATAGTAGGTAAATTTCTTTTCAGCCAATGAAGAAGTAGCTTTCAACTCAGCTTCCATATAATCAAGGTATTTGTCCACCACTTTTTTATACTTGGTTATTGAATTAGAGGTAAAGGAACAATACAGACATCTGGTCGGACAAAAAGGCATATTAGCATACCAATCTGCAACTTTTTCATCAAACCCGTTTAGAAAAGGAGCCTGCACTAAAGCAGTTTCCATAGCCAGTGAAGCTTTTTTCTCACTTACATAGTAAAAATCCATAAGTTCATTAAGAACCTGTTCACGGTTCATGCCTGATTCCAGTAATGTATTTACTATTTTTGCAGGTCTGATACCTGTCATGCAACCCCAAGGGGATTTATAGCCTGTAACTTCAGAAATGGTGCGATAAAGCCATCTTTTAAGTTCTTTCGTGTCATCATATAAAGGTGCGTCAATACTATTTACAGCAACTTTTTCGCAACCGGAAACAGTTTCTATTTCTGCCACATTATCAAAAATCTGCGCAACCTCGATAACTGCATAAGGAGCTACATCTCCCGGGTGATTTATAACAATTTTACATTCTTTCATATCAGAAATCCCAGAAAGGGTTCTCCTCTCTTTCACGTTTTATGGTAGATTTAGTTCCATGTCCCGGTAAAATAACTATATCATCTTCCATCTCATAAAGTTTCTCAACAGAAGCCCGTAACACCGGTGTACTTCCGTCTCCCAGATCAGTTCTTCCAAAACTGTTGTAAAAGAGCGTATCCCCGGTAAAAAGTAATTTACCGGCAAGTATACAAATCCCACCGGAAGTATGTCCCGGTGTTCGTATTACCACAGGACCATCACTTTTACCAAGATTAAACACAAATCCTTCGTCCACTAAAACATCTCCCGGCTTATAAACTACAGCCGAACCAAATAAAACGGATGCATTAAGATATGGCATAGAAAGATTTTTATTTTCCTCCGGAGTACAGGCTACCGGTACTCCGAAAATTTCCTTGTATGCCTCAATATAACACACATGGTCATAGTGACCGTGTGTAAAAACAATATATTTAACTTTTAGATTGTTTTTGGAAATAAATTCAGCCGGCTCCGCTGGTGAATTACCTGTATCAATTATCAGAGCTTCCAATGTATCTGTATCCCACAACACATAGGTGTTAGAGCCCAACATTCCCTCTGTAAAACGTTTATATTCGTATCCCATATCAGAACCCTTTCTTACTGTCCAGAAGAAGTGTCACAGGACCATCATTAACAATTTCAACCTTCATGTCTGTTCTGAAAACGCCTGTTTCAACTTTAAGACCATATGCTTCCAAACCTGCTTTAACTTTTTCATAAAGAATCTCAGCCTGTTCAGGTCTTGCGGCTTCAACGAAAGAAGGTCTTCTTCCCTTTCTACAGTCACCATAAAGAGTAAATTGGCTAACCAATAAGACTCCATAATTTTCACCGTTTTTAAGCTTCTCAAGAATTGAAAGGTTAAGTTTGCCATCTTCATCCTCAAACACTCTTAAATTGGCAATTTTATCGCATATATATCCGCAATCAACGTCAGCATCCTCTGTACTGACACCAAGAAGTACATTGAAACCCTTTTCTATTTTACCGGATTCCACACCTTCTGAAACAACTCTGGAAAATGTAACCCGCTGAACAACTGCACGCATATTTTACCTCTTTAGTTTGATTTTCTGGTTACTTCAACCACGTTTTCAATACGCATAAGCCTCTTAATTAACTTATCCAACTGATCACGTTCAGTAATCTCTACAGTCAGATCAATCACGTCATAATTATCTCTTGTGATTCTGGCATTAATAGCCTTGGTGTTAAGTTTAAGTTCAGCTAATGCACCGGCAATTTCCAACAACAAATTAGACCTGTCAAAGGCTTTGATAGCAAGTTCTGCGTTATATACGCTGTGAGCATTCTGTGCCCATCTTACATCAATAGCTCGGCTTTCAAAGTCTTCCATTGCCCTTATGTTAGGACAATCTGCTCTATGCACGGACACGCCTCGACCTCTGGTAATATATCCTACTATCATGTCGCCCGGAACAGGACTGCAGCATCTTGAAAATCTAACCAGACAATTATCAATACCTTTAACCACAATACCATGATCTGTGGTCTGTTTACTTTCTCGTTTTTCCTTCTGACCAGGTCTTTTACCTATTTTAGCTTCATGGTTAGTTTCATCTTTTAAGAACTCATCTCTTAATCTGGAAACAATTTTCTGGGCTGTCAATTCGCCAAAACCAACCACATTCAACAGGTCGTCAAGAGAATTAAAATTATATCTTCTTAACAAAGCATCCAGATATTCAGGTCTGAAAAGCTCGTTATAGGTATAGCCTTGTTTTTTAAGCTCTCGCTCAATAAAGTCTTTACCGTGTTCAATATTTTCCTCACGTCGTTCTTTCTTAAACCACTGTCTTATCTTACTCTTTGCTTCAGAGCTCTTTACAATAGATAACCAGTCACGGCTTGGACCATGAACTTCTTTGGTGGTTATAATATCAACAATATCACCGTTAACCAATTTGTAGTTAAGGGGTTTAATTTCACCATTAACCTTGGCACCTATCATTCTGTTTCCTACCGCACTATGCACACTGTACGCAAAGTCTATAGGAGTGGAGCCCGCCGGAAGGTTTTTTACATCACCCTTAGGAGTAAATACAAATACCTCGTCGGTAAAAAGGTCCATTTTAAATGTTTCAACAAACTGGCTGGCATCACCGGTATCTTTCTGAATATCCAGAAGGTGTCTTACCCAATCAAGTTTTTCATCTGTAGCAGCGTCTGTGGTTCCGCCACCTTTATATTTCCAATGAGCAGCAATACCTACTTCAGCAATCTTATGCATTTCCCAGGTTCTTATCTGAGCCTCAAAAGGCATACCTTTAGGACCTAATAAAGTTGTATGCAGAGATTGATACATATTAGGTTTAGGCATACTGATATAGTCTTTAAACCGCCCGGGCATAGGCTTATACAATTCATGAATAATGCCCAGGACTGTATAACAATCCTGTACTGAATCTACAATTACACGAATTGCCAACAAGTCATAAATCTGATCTAATGTCTTATTCTGACGCACCATTTTTTTGTGAACACTAAAAAGGTGTTTTGGACGTCCATCAAGGAAAGCTGATATTCCAAGTTCTGAAGTTTTTTCCCTGATAGTTTCCAGAATACCTTGAATATACTCCTCGCGTTCTTCACGTTTTTGTTTAATATTTGCACTTAACTGTTTATATGTGTCAGGCTCCAGATATTTAAAACAAAGGTCTTCTAACTCCCACTTAATCTTGGTCATACCAAGTCTGTGAGCCAATGGTGTGTATATTTCCAGAGTTTCTTTTGCTTTTGTAATCTGAGAGTCTGTATTCACATACTGAAGAGTTCTCATATTGTGCAAGCGGTCAACTAATTTTATAAGGATTACACGTATGTCCGATGCCATAGAAAGGAACATTTTTCGAAGATTCTCATTCTGAAGTTCTTCTTTTGTACTGGTAGGAATATGTTTAAGTTTTGTAACACCATCTACCAGGTATGACACATCCTCACCAAATTCTCTGGCAATATCCTGAGACGTAGCCTCTGTATCCTCAACTACGTCATGTAATATACCTGCTATTATAGAGGATAAATCCATATCCATTTCTGCCAACATTTTAGCAACAGCTACAGGATGGATGAAAAAAGGCTCACCTGACTTACGCAGCTGACCTTTATGTGCTTGCTCCGCATATTCAAAAGCTTTATATAATTTGGCAAAATCACCGTTAGGATTGTATTTACGTATTATGCCTTCTATTTCGGCTATTTGTTTTTCCATTTCCGGATTCACTGTAATTCCCCCTGTGCTAAACCATTTATAGCTTGATATATACCGGAGGTTTCCAAGTTTAATTTGCCCTCAGGCGGTATATATGTATAATTCCCTTTATTATCTTTATTAAGTATTCCAAGCTGTGTAAAAATTTCAATTCCCTTAAAAATTTTAAACCAGGTATATTCATTATCATTCTGACACAGTATTTCTTTCATTTCCACTAATTGTTCTGATGCAAAACCACTTGAATATCCTTTATTTATTATATTATATAACACAACCAGGTCTTTCCTGCTATAGGGAGTATTATACACATCTGCTTCTCTTATGTCCAATACCTGCAATGACAAACTTCTTTTATCATTCCACACATTCACAGACATTTTGAAAAGTACATCACATTTAGTAAGTGTTGAAACATATTGTTCCATGGCTCCTGCACCAAAAGCGATACCGGACACAGGTCTTCCGTAACCACCTGTAGTTCCATCTTTGACTGAAAATTGTAGTCTTAAATGAGTTCCGTTAGTTCCCACTTTTGAGCAACTGATAAAATCAAGACCTTTTGCAATATATAAAGGTTCCGGATTTCCTTCACCACAAGGCTGCAATTGCTCCACAATTTCTGCCCCCTCAAGATTAAGTTCCTTAAGTTCTATTACGCAATCCGCTTCAACCTGACTGACTCTGTAAGGCGGTATATCTCTTAAAGCTGCATAATCATTTATACCTTTTATCAATTCAGGCAAATTCTGTATCTTAAGTGACATACCCGCAGCCATGGCATGTCCTCCGAATTTCTCCAGATAATCACTACAGGAAGACAGAGCCTCATGTATATTGAATCCTGGTACAGATCTGGCGGACCCCCTTATGGTTTCTCCATCTTCTTCAAAAGCAAAAACCAGAGCCGGTTTATTAAAACGATCCACAAGTCTGGAAGCCACAATGCCTACAACACCATGGTGCCAGTTTTTCCCCACGGAAATAACCACAGAATCCTGATCTTGTGTTTTTATAGATTCCGGTAAAATTGACTGTTCATATATACAGCTTTCTAATTCCTGCCTTTTTTTGTTATCTTCAGACAGTTCCTCTGCTAATCTTTCAGCTTCATGAATATTGTCTGCCAGCAATAACTGCAGAGCTTTTTCCCCACTATCAATACGACCTGCTGCATTAAGTCTTGGGACCAAGCCAAAAGATACATCCCTTACACTTACCGGACTTCCCGTACCTGATACTTCCATCAGTTTCTTAAGACCAACCCAATTACAATCAGGCATCATTTTAAGACCCAAAGAAGTAATTACTCTATTCTCTCCTGTAAGGGAAACAGCATCTCCTATGGTAGCAATGGCAACTATAGGAAGGTATTCTTTAATCTCATCCTCAAGTCCGACAGTTTCAGCTAAAGCCTGAACAAGTTTGAAAGCCACACCTGCACCGCAAAGATATTTAAAGGGATATGAACACCCAGGACATATAGGGTCGATTACTGCTATAGCATCAGGTAGTGTGTCCCCATTTCTGTGGTGGTCTGTAACTATTACATCTATTCCTTTTGTTTTTGCATATTCAATTTCATTATGGCCTACAATACCACAGTCAACAGTGATGATAAGAGTAGTTCCTTTTTCAGCCAGTTTATCGATAGCTTGGCAGGATAAGCCGTATCCGTCACTGAATCTATCAGGAATATGATAATCTGCATTCAGAACGTTAAGTTTGTTCATCAGAAAATGCCACAATATCGCTGTGGCCGTAATGCCGTCGGCATCATAATCTCCGTAAACGGTTACATACTCATCCACATCTGCAGCATCCAGAATTCTCTGAACAGCAGCATCCATCCCCTCAAACAAAAATGGATCCCAGAGATCTTCGCCGGAAGAAGAAAAATACTTATCAACTTGACTACTTGTATAAATACCTCTCTTTACCAGAGTTTCCGCAACAAAAAAAGGCAGACCACTACTCTCAGCCAGCTCTTTCTGCCACCTGTCAATAGCATCTGTCTCATTCATATATGGTTTTAACTTCCAAATCTTATCAAACATATATAGCTTATCTTCTGCACCTTACTTTTTAAGAAAACAAAAAGACCCGAAAAATCGAGTCTTTATGTATCAATTTAAAAGAATATGTAATCCTTATCTGTACTTGCGCTTTCTAGCAGCCTCGGATTTCTTCTTTCTCTTTACACTGGGCTTCTCATAATGCTCTCTCTTTCTTACTTCTGCAAGAACACCTGACTTAGCACATGAACGCTTGAATCTCTTTAAAGCACTTTCCAGTGATTCATTTTCTTTAAGCCTAATCTCTGACATTACATTCCCTCCCTCCGAGCGGTACGGTTGATAACGTCTTTCGGTAACACACTGCCTGACAGTGGCTAATCCAACAACATCATCTATAACGAATAACCAAAATACTAAAATTATTGTCAGTAAAAAACTAACAGGTCAATTATACAACAGTAGTCAAATTAAAGTCAATATATTTTTCGCATTTTTTTAGAATGTTTCTGCCATCTTTATAACAGACATTGCTACTGCAATAAAAGGAGCTAAAGGCATTTCTTTTTTTAGAGATCTTGTAATTAAAATTCCTGTAGCCCCTGCAAAAAAGCAAGCAACAGCCATACCGGTAAGCAGCGATGATATATTCATACAAAAAGAACATGCCATCAACAGTTTTATATCACCCATACCAATATTATTCTTAAGTGCTGTCTTAACAGAGAAAAGCATTATAATGGCAACACCTATGCTTATAACACGCCATTTTACCATTTCAAAAGGTCCGAAACCAATTTCACACACACCAAGCAGCATTACAAGCACACAGACCCTATTAGGTATCATTCTGCACTCTGCATCCCTATACCCTGCCAAGGCCAATGCCGTTCCCATGGAACCGGCCATAGCGCCTGAAGACCACCACAAAACAATCAGTAAAGCCAATGCTTTACCGATAAAATATTTTTTCATGTTTATCACTCCTTGCCGATTGCTGCAACAGTGATATAAAACATTTTAAATATAATTTGTAAAGAGTGTCAAGGTCGAAAACCGTATTTTCTTGTTACAACCTACCGTTTCATTCTGTTTTTTCACTTTCGGTTGGATATTTCGTCCTTTTTTCCTACTTATTGGCTGCTAAGAGGCTTATTTCAGTTGGACTTTTTTACGTTTTTATAGCTTTTAGTCCAACCTTTTTACCGTTTATTATAAAAAACAAGTAGGACTTTTATACTTTTTATCCAACCTATTTATAAAGGATTCAGTCTTATCATGAGGGCTGTTTTGCACACAAATAAAAAAGAGGCAACCCATTTTGAGTCACCTCTTAAAAAAACATGTTTTTACACTGCTGCCAATTTAGAAAACTCTTCCTTAAGCGCCGGATACAAAGCACAATATCTTTCATAGAACTTCATGTACCTATCATGGTTCTCACTTTCAGGGTTCTGCGTTGTTCCCGGCTTAATAACTGCCTCACAAGCTTCCTCAACAGAACCATACATTCCTGTACCCACCATCGCTAAGATTGCTACTCCAAGTGCAGGACCTTCCTTTGAAGCAATGGTAGAAATAGGACAGTTATAAATATCTGCCAGCATCTTCCTCCAGAGCTTACTGGTTCCACCGCCACCGCAAGCAATCATAGAGTCAGGATAAATTCCCATTTCAGAGAACACACTTAAGCAATCCATAAGAGAATAACTCACACCCTCCATAACAGCTCTTATCATGTGAGGTCTTCCGTGCATAGCAGAAAGCCCGAAGAATACACCTCTTGCATCAGGATCTAAGTGAGGTGTTCTCTCACCCATAAGGTAAGGAAGATACAAAAGTCTTTCAGCTCCAATAGTCACTTTCTCTGCTTCCTTATCCATTATATAGTAAGGATCTTTATTTTGAGCTTCTGCCTCAGCAATCTCAGGAGAACAAACCGTATCACGGAGCCACTTGAGAGATAATCCCGCACCCTGGGTAACACCCATAACATGCCATGCTCCCGGAACTGCACAACAGAATGTATGTACCCTTCCCTTTGGGTCAATGCTTATCTTATCAGAATGAGCAAACACAACACCACTGGTACCAATAGTGGTAAAAGCTCTTCCTTCTTTCACAACACCTGTTCCCACAGCAGCTGCTGCGTTATCTCCGGCACCGCCTACAACAGCTGTACCTACCTTAAGGCCTGTAGCCTTGCTTGCCTCTTCAGTTACATAGCCTGTAACTTCAGGAGACTCATATACCTTACCAAGCAAAGCTTTATCAATATCCAGTTTTTCCAGGACTTCATCAGACCAGCATCTTCCGGGAACATCCAAAAGCTGCATACCGCTAGCATCAGAAACTTCCGTAGCATACTCTCCTGTAAGCATAAATCTGATATAATCCTTAGGCAGTAAAATATGTGCACACTTAGCATAAATTTCAGGCTGGTGGTTTTTAACCCACATAATCTTTGATGCAGTAAAACCTGTAAGTGCGGGGTTAGCCGTGATTTCAATAAGCCTTTCCCTACCAACTTTAGCCTCAATTTCTTCGCACTCTTTAGCAGTTCTCTGATCACACCAGATAATAGAAGGACGAAGCACATTGTTATCCTTATCCAGCATAACCAGGCCGTGCATCTGACCGGAAAGCCCAATACCTTTTATCTCTTCAGCAACTACACCACTATCCGAAATAACTTTGCTGACAGTTGACTTAACTGCATTCCACCAATCAAGAGGTTCCTGCTCAGCCCAGCCGTTCTCAGGCTGATAAAGAGGATATTCCACTGTAGAAGAAGCCAACACCGTTCCTTCTTTATCAAAAAGCACCGTCTTTGTACCGGAAGTACCAATATCAATACCTAATACATATGCCATGGTAAAATTTCTCCTTAATATTAAACACCAAACATTACAGAGTTAATAACAGCTTCTAAGTATTCCTGTTTGCCGCTTATGTTTGTTGTAACATCGCCCATGTTAAGAGCATACTGTTCAAGTTCTTCCATTGTTGCAGTGCCGGCAACAATCTTAGCACCGATACCTGTCTTGTAGCTCGCATAACGCTCTTCAACGAACTTATCAATTCTGCCGTCTTTAATAATCTTATCTGCTACCTTAAGGCCAAGAGCAAAGGAATCCATACCTGCAATGTAAGCAAGGAATACATCTTCCTGAGTATATGATCCACGTCTTGTCTTGGCATCAAAGTTAAGACCACCTGTAGTAAATCCGCCTGCTCTTAAAACTTCATACATACACATAGCTGTGTCATAAACATTTGTTGGGAATTGGTCTGTATCCCAGCCAAGTAACATATCACCCTGGTTAGCATCAATAGAACCAAACACACCGTTATCGGCAGCCACTCTCAGTTCGTGCTGGAATGTGTGACCTGCGAGTGTTGCATGGTTAGCTTCAATATTCATCTTAAAGTCTTTATCCAAACCATACTTTCTTAAGAAAGCAAGAACTGTTGCTGTATCAAAATCGTACTGATGCTTTGTTGGTTCTTTTGGCTTAGGCTCAATGTAAAAGTTACCCTTAAAACCTATTGAACGACCGTAATCAACTGTCATTTTCATAAGTCTTGCCATGTTGTCCTGCTCTAAAGCCATGTTTGTATTAAGAAGTGTTTCATAACCTTCTCTTCCACCCCAGAATACATAACCTTCGCCACCTAAAGCAGTTGTAATTTCCAAAGCCTTTTTAATCTGTGCTGCTGCAAAAGCAAATACATCAGCATTAGGAGCTGTGCCTGCACCATGCATGTATCTGGGATTACCAAAACAGTTAGCTGTACCCCAGAGAAGTTTCTTACCTGTTGACTTCATAAGGTTATCCAAAATACCCTGAATCTTATCCAGACGTGCATTTGTTTCTTTTAAGTTATCAGCTTCAGGAGCAATATCTCTGTCATGAAAACAGTAGTAATCAATATCCAGCTTATCCATCAGTTCAAAAGCAGCATTTGCTTTAGCTTCTGCATGAGCCATAGAGTCAGTAGCACCAAAACTCTTATCAGCAGTGCCCACACCGAACATATCTGTACCTTCTGCACACATTGTATGCCAATATGACATAGCGAACTTAAGCTGATTTCTCATGGATTTTCCCGCAACTATCTCATCAGGATTATAGTATTTAAATGATAGTGGGTTGTCAGAACCTGCACCCTCATATTTAATCTTTGATATTTTGTTATAGTATTCGCTCATTGTTAAATTCCTCCTAAATAATATCAGATAGTTTATTATATCATTTAGCAAATTTTGTTACAAGCATAATATGATTTTCCATTAAATGGCAACACAGTAAAAAGAGCCTTTTACAAGGGGTTTTGTGCCCAAAAAAAATGTCATTTTTTTAACTCTTTATTATGATAAACAAAAAGGTCAAAACTTAAAAAGTAAGGTAAATTTAATAATGTATTTTATATACATTATTCCCATTATTTCCCAAATCTATTGTTTGTACGTTAATAAAACATCAATTTATCCACAGAAGTTATGCACATATCCACAGACTTATGCACAGGCAAAATGTTGATAACATCTCATTTTTACAGATTTATGCACATTTAAATTTGTTCTATTCACAAAAATTATGCACAAGGGGTGTGCATAAAAAAACTCTCTTTATTTCCATCTTTTCCCAAAAAACTTATACTTGACAAACTTTTTTTGTTTAATTCAACTTTGCAAATCTTGACTTTTCAGGTATATTTTAATAACATTATTTCTATAATTACATGGAGGTAGAATAGTATGAAAATCCTGATTACTACGGACTGGTACGAACCCGTTATCAACGGCGTTGTAACCTCTGTATTAAATCTGGTTAAGGAACTGACAGCCAAAGGACATGATGTAAGAATTCTTACTCTTTCCTATGGTGCTCATTCATATTACAGTCAGGGAGTTTACTATATCGCCTCTATAAGCATAGGTGGAATTTACCCCGATGCCAGAGCTACTCTGTATGCCGGACGTAAGATGGTTGACTCTATTATAAGATGGCATCCTGACATTATTCACTCGCAATGTGAATTCAGCAGTTTTCAATATGCAAAACAAATATCCAGAAAACTTAACATTCCGATAGTACATACATATCATACTCTATACGAAAGCTATACCCACTATTTCTCCCCTAGTAAGAAAATGGGTAAACATATTGTCTCCGGTTTGTCCAGAAATCTGTTAAGTCGTGTACAGAGTATTATTGCCCCCTCTGAGAAAATTAAAAGGGTATTGTATAGTTATCGAATATTAAGAAGAATATATGTAGTTCCATCAGGAATTGATTTAAATAAGTTTAATGTTACTCTTTTACCTTCAGAAAGACGTGCATTACTTGGCGAACTGAGTATTCCCGAAGGAAACAAAATTCTTATTACTGTAGGCCGTCTTGCAAAAGAAAAAAATGTAGAACAGCTTATTCAGTATTTCCATAAAATGAACCGTTCCGACACTGATTTTATAATCGTAGGCGGAGGGCCATATCAAAAAGTACTTATGGAATATGCTGAAAAGATCGGTGCAAACAAAAACATACATTTTACCGGCATGGTTATGCCACAATTTGTAGCAAAATATTATCAACTGGGTGACATTTTTCTATGCGGCTCCACCAGCGAAGCTCAGGGACTTACTTACATGGAAGCTATGGCCAGTGGACTTCCTTGCGTCTGCCACAAAGACACCTGCCTAAATGGCATTGTAATCGATGGTAAAAATGGTTATCAATATGACACCTACGAAAATTTCGAAAAATATATTAATTCAATTCTTGATAATCCTGAATTGAAAGAATCCATGTCGAAAAACGCCAAGGAAATAACCGAAAACCAATTCTCTACTAAAGCCTTTGCAGAGAAAATAGAAAAAATTTATGAAAAAGAAATTAAAAGGTATATACAATGAAAGTTCTTATATACGCAGGTGCATTAAAAAAAGTTGAAAAAAGTGGTGTGGGCCAGGCTATCTATCATCAGAAAGATGCTCTTAAAAGTGTTGGTATTCCGGTAACATTTGATAAAAATGAAGATTACGACATAGTACATATCAACACCATTTTTCCGGATTCATTTTTTATGAGTTTAAAAGCCCGAGCAAAAGGTAAAAAAGTCGTATATTATGCTCATTCCACAAAAGAAGATTTCAAAAATTCCTTTGTTGGTTCAAACCTTCTTGCACCGGTGTTTAAATGGTGGATTAAAAGATGCTATTTAAGAGGAGATGTATTAATCACTCCTACCTCTTACTCAAAAGGTTTATTAGAGAGCTACGGTATCAAAAAGAAAATATATCCTCTTTCCAACGGCATCAACTTAAAAGATTATAGCAACTCACAGCTTGGAGGGTGCAGATTCAGAGAAAAATATGGTTTCTCACCGGAAGATAAAATAATTATTTCCGTTGGACACTACATGAATCGAAAAGGCATTACAGATTTTGTAGAGCTTGCAAAGCGTCTGCCTGAATATCAGTTTATTTGGTTTGGATATACCCCACCGGCTGCCTGTACTCCTGATGTAAGAGAAGCTGTAAAAACAGAACTTCCAAACCTTCATTTCCCGGGGCTTGCCACACAGGAAGAACTTAAAGATGCCTATAGCGGAAGCGATATGTTTCTGTTTCTTACTCACGAAGAAACTGAAGGTATTGTATTATTGGAAGCTATGGCCATGAAACTTACCGTTCTGGTAAGAGATATACCAATTTACAAAGATATGCTTACCAGTGGGTATAATGTATACAAAGCAGGTACATTAGATGAATTTGAGCGTAGGATAAAGGGAATTCTTACAGGTACCTATCCTTCTACTTTTGAAGAAGGATATAACTTTGTTAAAGAAAGAGATATTCCTGTTGTAGGTGAAAAACTTAAGGAAATATATAAAGAATTGGGATTGTAAAATATATAAATCAAAAAAAGCCTTGATTTAAACCGATTATAGTACACTGTACTTTGATCGGTTTTATTTTATACAATTAAGCTATACATTGACATAAAATGGTATATATGGTATTGTTTGATTGTAGACGATCGGTTTGAAAATTGAACATTGAAAAGGAAGCGTATTTGTGAAACGTAAGATGTCTATAAGACTATTAGCTTTATTGGTGATGAGTTGTTTATTGTTTTTTGTTTCCCCATATTCATCTGTACATTTTGCTCATACACAAATAGAAAAAACAATTACGAACAAAAATTACCGTTTGAAATACAAATGAACCGTTCAAATCTTCCAGAGTCCTCGTCAGAAGCTAAAATCACAGCAATGCACGAAGCAGGGCACGCATTTCTTTTGGAACATCCAGATGATCAACACTATAATTATCGTGTTGCAAGCATAATGAACGGAGGTTCTTTTAAACATATGAGAACACCAACACCATCCATATATGACCAATATAATATAAAAAGGAGATGGGATTAAATGAAAAAAAACATTCATATTTTAATTATATTAATTCTTCTTTTGTTGTTGAGTTCATGCAACAGCAATTCACACATCGTTGCTGTTGACACCTATAACATAGGAGAAACTCCTCCACATGTTGTAAATATACAATTAGGTCACGAGCATGGTTATCCTGAAGCAGACAAAGCTTTACCGGAAATAACTTTTAAAGACTTTGAAGAAAAAATCAGAGAAACTTATGCAGATAACTATATTATAGTAGAATGTGAAATGATCGAAGGAGGAACTCTTTATTGTAATACAGAACACAATTATGCCAGCCATGTTATTACTCCGGTAAAAATCCTTAAAATCCATGATCAATCAGAAAGTCTCCCCTATGAAATCAAAGTCGGAGATGAAATAAATGTGGGAGAACCATATTTTTGGATTACCCCAGAAATGGATGGTATTATAGAAGATTATGAGGTCGGTACATATATCACGACAACCGAATATTACCCTATGATGCTTGGAAAGCGTTATATCTTGTATGCAAATCTCGGAGAAGATCACGAAGGCAATAAATTGTTGACACCTTGCATGTACTTTAACAGTTTTTGCATCAGCGAAGATAGTCTTCATTCCGAAAGACTATTCACATACAACTGGTCAGACACTCTTTATTACACAGGTGTCTGGCTGAAATACAGCAACAAAAGCACATTTAACTACGAATATGCAGATGTATTTACCGAAACAGAGAATAAGTCTTTCAATGTTGTCCATGTAGACAAATCACCCCTTGAAATTTCTGATAACCTTGAGGATAGAGAAACTGCGTTTTTTAATAAGGGAAACGGAAACGAAGTCATTCTCAGCTGTATCGCCAAAGGAGACGGACAACAGGTTAAAGTTTCCGGTAATCCTTATTTATATGACTATGAATATTGCACTCTGACAGATATAAGCATTACAGGATACTATCATATTGGTGAAAAAGTACGCGAAAGTCTTAATCAGAGAACACTGAAACTGAAACTGTTGGAACCATATTATATGGTAACAGAAGAAATGACAGAACTAACAGACGAATACGAACCGGGAGCTTATATAACCCACAGTAGATATATTCCAACAAACGCAATGCCTAATCAGGGCAAACATTGGCTCGACGGAGAGTGTATAATATTTGCTTACATGACAGAATACAATGGTGAAAATGTATTGGTTGTGCCAGGATTAATCTCTGCAGTTTCTACAGAAAGGAAACAGCAAATACCTGAACACCAACAAATAACACTAGGACCGGAAAGTTTGCTTTGTTACATGGAAACGAAGGCAAAATACATCAACAAACTTTTTATAAGTTCCTGATTCGCTCTAAAATGCAACAAGGCCGGCTCAATTTTCTGAGTCGGCCTCTTTTTCATATCTCCTCTATAGAAACATTAGCAAAAGCATTTAAATCAAGACCGGCAAACCGCTGTTTCTTTTCCGCCGCATAATAAGCAGCCGCTGCAATCATGGCACCGTTATCGGTACAGAGAATAGGCGCTGGTCTGTAAAATGAGATTCCCCTTTTATCGGCTTCCTTCTCCATGGTTTCTCTGAGCTGTCTGTTAGAAGCAACTCCACCTGCTAAAGCTATTTTGTTATACCCGAGTTCTTTAACAGCCTTGAAAGCATTTTCAGAAAGCACATCTATAACCGCTGACTGGAAAGAAGCACATACATCAGGTATTGAAATTTCTTCTCCCTGCATATTGGCTTTATTAAGATAATTAAGTACCGCTGTCTTAACTCCTGAAAAACTGAAATCATAGCTATCCTTAAAATGCACTCTTGGAAACTGTATAGCATCAGGATTTCCATCTGCTGCCATTTTATCTACAACAGGACCTCCCGGATAACCAAGACCCAACGCCCTGGAAATTTTATCATAAGCCTCTCCCGCTGCATCGTCACGGGTTCGCCCTAATATCTCAAACACCCCGTAATCCTTAACATTTACTATATGACTATGTCCACCGGAAGCAACCAGACAAACAAAAGGAGGCTCCAGATCAGCATATTGCAAAAAGTTTGCACTGATATGTCCTTCAATATGATGTACAGGCACCAGCGGTTTGTTCCAGGCCCACGCTAGTGATTTTGCCGCAGATAAACCCACTAACAAAGCACCAATTAAACCAGGACCGTAAGTAACTCCTACATAATCAATATCAGAAGCCTTTACTCCGGCTTTATTAAGTGCCTCATCGATAGCAGGCATAACAAATTCCACATGCTTTCTGGATGCAATTTCAGGTACTACTCCACCATAGGTCTTGTGTAAATCCAGAGATGTGGATATAACATTAGATAAAACAGTGCGGCCGTTAAGAACAACTGCCGCTGCTGTTTCATCACAACTTGATTCAATTCCTAATGTCAAAATATCTTTCATTGGTAATAAAAATCTCTTACATTTTAAAAACTAAAAATGTGTCAAAAAACATCTGGAAGAATAACTGATCAACCAATACAAACAGACCTAATACAGCAACATAAATTGAGAATATTTTAGTGCTGTGCTTTTTGAAGAAATCAACCATAAATTTAACTGCAAAATATCCTGATATACCCGCTGCAATCATACCTGCTACTACTATAGTCCAATCAAAAGCTGCAGGTGCTTCTAAAATATTCTTTACACCCAACACAGCAGATGCGCCGATAATTGGTATGGACATAAGGAATGCAAAGTTTACAGCAGGCTCTTTTTTAAGACCTGTGATAAGACCGGCACTTAAAGTACTTCCTGATCTGGAAATACCCGGCATCACAGCAATGGCCTGTGCACCACCTATAACAAGTGCATCTTTATATGTCATATTTTCTTTGTCTTTAACTTTTTTACCAATTTTTTCAGACAACCATAATACAACTGCAGTTATAAGGAATGCAATTCCTAAAAAACCACCGCTTTGTGAAATCTCTTCAATTACATCATCAAATAAAATTCCTACGATTCCTGCCGGAACTGTTGCTACCACAAGAAGATACACATATTTTTGAAATGGCTTTTTAAGAAGAGGAACGATTTCTCCCCATAAAACAACAATTACAGCCACCAGTGTAGCAATATGTAATGCTATATCAAATGTAAGACCAAAAGATTCCGCCTCAAGGCCAAAAAGTTTTTTAAAGAATATAAGATGACCTGAACTTGATACCGGCAGGAACTCTGTAAGTCCCTGCACAATACCTAATACAATTGCTTTAATAATATCCATCATGATACTGTTTCCTCTGCTTTTCTTGAAGTTTTCTTCTTTGCAGGAACTTTTTTAGGTTTTTCCTCTACCTTTCCTGCAATAAGAGCTGTGTCACTTTTTCCGTATATAACCGGGGTTTTTCCTTCTTTAATTGTGTTTGAAGTTACAACACAACGTTTTGCATCATTTAAAGATGGCACCTCAAACATTACATCAGTCATGGCATTTTCAATAATAGCCCTTAAACCTCTGGCACCTGTCTTACGTTCCATTGCAATTTCAGTAATTGCATCTATAGCACTGTCATCAAAATCAAGCTCTACTCCATCATAAGACATGAGCTTCTGATATTGTTTTATTAGTGCATTTTTAGGCTCTGTCATAATTCTTTTAAGAGCGGTTTTGTCCAATGCATCCAAAGTGACAATAACAGGTACACGACCTATAAATTCAGGAATAAGACCAAACTTTAACAAGTCCTGAGGTTCTACTTTAGAGAGCAATTCTCCTTCATTTTTTTCTTCACTGCTGTGAACAGAACCGGAGAAACCAATCATGTTCTTACCCATACGACTTTCAATCACTTTTGAAAGACCATCAAAGGCACCGGAACAAATAAATAAGATATTGCTTGTATCCAACTGAATAAACTCCTGATGAGGATGTTTTCTTCCACCCTGAGGTGGTACTGAAGCAACAGTTCCTTCCAGAATTTTAAGGAGTGCCTGCTGTACACCTTCACCACTTACATCACGGGTAATTGACGGATTATCGCTCTTTCTTGAAATCTTATCAATTTCATCTATAAATATTATACCGCGCTGTGCTCTTTCAATATCAAAATCAGCAGCCTGAATAAGTCTCAGTAAAATGTTCTCTACGTCTTCACCTACATAACCTGCTTCTGTCAAGGAAGTTGCATCTGCAATAGCAAAAGGTACATTAAGAATTCTTGCTAAAGTCTGTGCAAGATATGTTTTACCAACACCTGTAGGTCCAATCAGAAGCACATTACTTTTAGCGACCTCAACATCATCTTCTTTTTTTCCGTTTTTAGCATCTTTTGAAGTAAGTTCGTTAATTCTCTTATAGTGATTATACACCGCCACTGCCAAGGCTTTTTTAGCCGCATCCTGGCCTATTACATAATCATCAAGGAGAGCTTTTATAGCCTTCGGCTTAATAAGTTCCACTTGCTCCGGAGCATAATCAGTTTCCTGATCAATTCCGTCTATATCGTCATTAATAATATCCCAACATAATTCCACACATTCATTGCAGATATATACGCCCGGACCGGCAACCAGTCTCTTAATCTGTCCCTCTCGTTTTCCACAAAAGGAACATCTTATATTTCCGTCTTTTGCCATATTCCCTCACTTTCCGTGGCGAAAAAAAGTCAAAGGCACCATAAGTCGCCTTCCTATGGTGCCTGTAAAATCACGTCTTATGCTCTGTTGGTTACAACCTTGTCAATAAGGCCATATTCCGCTGCCTGTTGAGCACTCATAAAATTATCTCTGTCTGTATCTTTTTCGATTACTTCCAAAGGTTGACCTGTTCTCTCGCTGAGAATGCGGTTGAGCTTATCTCTTGTACGGAGAATATGATCTGCAGCAATTTTAATGTCGGAAGCCTGACCCTGCGCGCCACCTAAAGGCTGGTGAATCATAATTTCACTGTTTGGAAGTGCAAATCTCTTACCTTTCGCACCAGCAGCCAGCAAGAATGCACCCATGCTTGCAGCCATACCGATACAAATTGTAGAAACATCACATTTTACAAAGTTCATTGTATCGTAAATTGCAAAACCTGCTGAAACAGATCCTCCCGGACTGTTAATGTAAAGCTGTATATCCTTGTCAGGGTTTTCGGATTCAAGGAACAGCATCTGTGCAACCACCAGGCTTGCAGTTGTGTCGTTTACTTCATCACTTAAAACAATAATTCTGTCATTCAGCAATCTGGAATAAATATCATAAGATCTCTCTCCTCTGCTGGTCTGTTCAACAACATATGGTATAAATGCCATTTATATTCCTCTCCTTTCAGATATTAAATGATAGCCGCCTTATTTACAGATTCGTACTGAAAAAAGGCGGCCTTCAAAATCAACATTTAAAAAATTACTCTGCGTCTTTCTTCTCTGCAGCTTTCTTTGTTGTAGTAGTCTTCTTTGCTGCCGTTTTTTTAGCAGGTGCTTTCTTTGGAGCCTCTGTCTCAGCTGCAGCTTCTGTAGAAGTCGCTTCATCTACAGCCTTCTTTGCAGTTGTTTTCTTAGCAGGTGCCTTCTTTGCAGCAGGCTTCTTAGCAGCTTCTTTAACCTTCTTTGATTCAGCAACAATCATATCAAGAGCTTTTCTGATTTTAATGTTATCCATCTGGTAGCCAATGTTCTTAGCACCCATACGCTCTTTAACTTCTTCAAGTGTCATCTTATACTGGTCAGCAATCTTCTGGAGCTCTTCATTAAGTTCTTCATCAGAAACTTCAATCTTAGCATCAACAGCAATAGCTTCCATTACCAACATCTGCTTAACATCAATAGCAGCCTGCTTTGCAAGCTCTTCCTTGAACTGTTCTAAAGTCTTTCCAATGTACATAAGGTACTGATCAAGCTGAACACCACTGTAAGAAAGCTGCTGGCTGTATTCCTGAATCTGGTTGTTTACCCTGTTATCAATCATACAATCAGGTACATCAACTTCTGCATTTGCTGTTGCTTTTTCAATAGCTTCTGCTTCCATAGCATTCTTAGCATATTTTGCCTTATTCTCAGCAAGTTTATCCTTAAGACTGTTCTTGTATTCGTCCAAAGTGTCAAATTCACTTACGTCAGATGCAAAGTCGTCATCAATTACAGGCACTTCTTTAGCCTTAATGTCATTAACTTTAACCTTGAATACTACTGCCTTACCCTTAAGGTCTTCTGCATGATAGTCTTCAGGGAAAGTTACATTAACATCAATTTCATCGCCTGCATTAGCGCCAACAATCTGATCCTCAAAACCAGGAATGAATGAACCGGAACCTAATTCCAATGGGTGTCCTGTACCCTTACCACCATCAAATTCCACACCATCAAGGTAACCTGTAAAATCAATGTTAGCAACGTCACCAAGCTTAGCAGGTCTGTCTGTAACTTCAACCATTCTGGAGTTTGTATCAGCAACCTTCTTAAGTTCAGCTTCAATCTCTTCTTCAGTTACTTCTGTACTTCTTTCAGTAACTTCAAGACCTTTATATTCGCCAAGCTTAACTTCAGGCTTCAATGTAACTTCAGCTGTAAATACTAACTTACCTTTTTCGATAGTAATGATATCGTACTTTGGCTCGCAAACAGGAACAATATTAAGTTCCTCTACAGCAGCATCATATTCATCAGGAATAATAAAGTTTACAGCATCTTCAAACAATACTTCAACACCATATACTTTCTCAACAATGTTTCTAGGCACTTTACCCTGACGGAAACCATTTACTCTGAAGTTCTTTAAATTTCTTTTATAAGATTTCTGCAGACCTTCTTCAAACTTCTCAGGTGAAACCTCAATTTCAAGTTTTACTACAGTCTTTTCTAATTTTTCAAGTTTAACTTGCATATCAAATCCTCCTAAAATCTATCTTGCAAACGCAATGAAACATTATAGCATAGTTTTTATCACTTCGCAAACAATATTATCCATTTTCTTATAATCAGGAAATACTTGTTCCTTCAGGTAAATCTCCGTCAATAGTAACCAAAGAAAGTTTCTTCTTTGTTGCTGCTGCCAGAATCATTCCCTGAGACTCAATACCTCTTAACACTGCAGGCTTAAGGTTGCTTACCAGAACCACCTTTTTACCAATCATGTCCTCAGGTTTATAGTGTTTTGCAATTCCTGAAACTACCTGTCTTTCACCAAACTCTCCTAATGACATTGTCATTTTAAGAAGTTTGTCAGCGCCTTCTACAGGTTCACAGGTAAGAACTTTTGCTACCTTAAGTTCAACCTTGAAAAAGTCATCAATTGTTATAAGGTTGGCGCCATCTTCTTCTACTGCTTTTTCAGGCTCAGTTTTTTTGTTCTTAGCTGCATTAAGAGCTTCTAAAGCTTCTAACTCTTTTGCAACATCAATTCTTGGGAACAATGTGTCACCTTTCACAACCTTTGTACCGGCTTTGTAACCGCCCCAGGAAGCTGTGCTTTCCCACTTTGTTTCAGGACTACCTGCTGTAATTCCCAACTGCTCAAAAATTCTTTCAGGTGTTCTTGGCATAAATGGTTCAATAAGAATTGCCACATTTCTGATACCTTCTAAAAGTGTATACATAACAGCTGCAAGTCTTGGCTTTGACGCCTCATCCTTAGCCAGTACCCAAGGAGCAGTTTCATCAATGTACTTGTTAAGTCTTGAAACACCTTTCCAGATTTCAGTTAAAGCATCTGAGAATAAAAGTTTATCAAGATAATCCTCTACTTTTGCAGGGAGTTCTGTAAATATAGCCTGAATTTCTTTATCAAGTTCATCTTCCTGTCTTTCTTCTGGCATTACACCATCAAAGTACTTAAGTTCCATAGCCACACTTCTGGAAACCAAGTTTCCAAGATCATTTGCCAGGTCTGAGTTAATTCTGTTAATAAGTGCTTCGTTGGTAAAAATACCGTCAGAACCAAATGGAACTTCTCTTAAAAGGAAGTAACGGATTGCATCTGATCCATACTTATCCACCAATACTACAGGATCAACCACATTACCCTTGGACTTGGACATTTTACCACCGTTAATAAGAAGCCATCCGTGGCCGAATACCTGTTTAGGAAGCGGCAAATCCAACGCCATAAGCATTGCAGGCCAGATCAACGTGTGGAATCTTACAATTTCCTTACCAACCAAGTGTACATCTGCAGGCCAGAACTTCTTGTAATCTTCATCATTCTCGCTACCATAACCCATAGCTGTAATATAGTTTGAAAGTGCATCAACCCATACATAAACTACGTGCTTATCATCAAAAGTTACCGGAATACCCCAGTCAAATGTTGTACGTGATACACAAAGGTCAGCAAGTCCGGGCTTGATGAAGTTATTTATCATCTCATTCTTTCTGGAAACAGGCTGAATAAATTCAGGATTACTTTCAATAAACTCAAGTAATCTGTCCTGATATTTTGAAAGACGGAAGAAATAACTTTCTTCTTTTGTCAACTCTACGTCACCACCACAGTCAGGACATTTCCCATCTACTAACTGAGTTTCTGTCCAAAAAGACTCACACGGAGTACAATAATGACCTTCATACTCACTTTTATAAATATCCCCCTGGTCATAAAGCTGTTTAAATATTTTCTGAACAGCTGCCACATGATAGTCATCCGTTGTTCTTATAAACTTATCATTTGTAATGTCCATAATCTTCCAGAGTTCTTTAATTCCGGCTACTATGTTATCCACATACTGCTGTGGTGTAACACCTTTAGCTTCAGCTTTTCTCTGGATTTTCTGACCATGTTCGTCAGTGCCTGTAAGGAACATTACATCATAACCCTTAAGTCTCTTAAACCTTGCCACAGCATCTGCTGCAACTGTTGTATAAGAGTGTCCTATATGAAGATTATCACTGGGATAATAAATAGGTGTGGTTATATAATACTTTTTATTCTCATTTTCCATTTGCAAAACAACTTCTTTCTTTAACAATTAAATATTTATTTCAATGTAATAACATTACCTTTTCCGTATGCTGTAGAAATATCCTTATCGTCTATTGCACCGGTAACATCAAATAATGAAATCAGATTTTTATTCTCTGAAGAATCTTTCAATACTTTAAACTCTAGTTCAATCTCAAACTGGTCAGGCCCTGTAATAAGCTTAAGATTATCCATATCATCGTTATCATCAACACAGAAATATGTGCGGACAGATTCACTGTCGTCTCTTGAAATAACATCCCATGTATCAGCAGGCACTTTCACTTTTTCAGTTCCTACGTATTTTAACATTTCATTGTTGTACTCAATTGAAAAGTCAAGTCCCATAAGACCATCTTTGGTATTACATTCTGTTACTTTCACAATGTATTTAACAGTTTCACCTCTCACCAATTCATCAGGACCTGAAATTTCCAGGGTATAATCGTTGCCCGGCTCTGTAGTTGGCAACACCGTTTTATCATCATCTTTATTATCAGTTTCATTACAAGCAGTCATTGAAACCATCATTGAAATCACCAGAACAAAAGATGCAATTATCATTAAAATTCTTCTGCTTTTTTCAGACATAATAGAATTCTCCATTTCTTAATTTTATAGTTCCTTTAATTTTATCTCACCAATGAATTATTGTCAATTTAATATATGAACTTTAGACATCCCCATCTTCATATATTTACACTATAGCTAAATATACACGAGGTGTTTTACATATGGTGACTTCCGTATTTTATCCTAAACAATTGAAACCTGAAGAAGAGGATCTTTTGGTGGTGAAATGTGCAGCAGGAGATATTGAAGCCAGAAACATTCTTATAGAACATAATTTAAGATTGGTAGCTCATATTGCAAAAAAATACAGTAATACCGGCTACTCTTCTGATGACCTTATTTCCATAGGCTCTATCGGACTTATAAAAGCAGTATCCAGCTACAAGCCTGATAAAGGCACAAAACTCGGAACTTATGCTGTAAGATGTATTTCAAACGAGATTCTTATGTTTTTAAGAGCCGACAAAAAACATCAGTCAGATATTTCCCTTCAGGACAGTGTTGGTAAAGACAGCGAAGGAAACGAAATAACTTTTATGGAACTTTTATCCACTGATGATTCTGAATTCATAGAAGAAATAGAAAACGAAATGAATCACACCACTTTAAGACAGCGCGTGAATCAACTTCTGAAAGGACGCGAAAAAACCATTATCGACTTACGGTATGGGCTTTCCACCGGTGTGGAGCGTACGCAAAAAGAAATCGGTAAAATGCTTGGTATCTCCCGCTCCTATGTTTCCCGCATTGAAAAAAGTGCCCTAAAAAAACTCCGGATAGCATTGGAATAATTTGCATTTATTTTGTACGGATAGTATAATTCACCTTTGTATAATCAAACGAAAGGCGGGCATATTATGCTATCCGATTCCTATAGAGTAATACTTGCTTCTGCATCACCTCGCCGCAGAGATTTACTTAGTAATATAACAACTGAATTTGAAATAATAGTTTCCGATGCTGAGGAAATAATTCCTGAGGACGTCACTCCTTTTGGAGCTGCGGCAATGCTGTCCTCTATAAAAGCAGAAAGTATAGCGAAAGGCATACCTGCCGCTAAAATCGAAGGATCAGGCACAATAATAATTGGTGCAGATACTGTGGTTGCCTTTAATGGAATGATTTTAGGTAAGCCCAAAAGTGAAAAAGAAGCATTCTTTATGTTATATGCACTTCAGGGCAAAACTCACCAGGTTTTCACCGGGGTAACCATTGTACTTAAAACACCTGTTGATGATTTCAGATGTACTTTTACAGAATGCACTTCTGTTACGGTAGCTCCCATGACTGAGGACGAAATCAATGAATATATTGCCACCTGCGACTCAATGGACAAGGCCGGAGCTTACGGAATCCAGGGCTGTTTTTCTAAATACGTTGAGCGTATCGACGGGGACTATAATAATGTGGTTGGGCTTCCTGTGACCCGCCTTAATAAAGAAATAAACAATCTTTTAAGTAAGTTGGTGTAATATGATTAAGTTATTGTTAAGATTTTTTGTTAAAAACCATGAGAATACCACTGATAAAAATGTCCGTGAAAAGTACGGTGTGCTAGGTGGTATTTTGGGAATAATATGTAACTTATTTTTATTTGGGCTTAAGTTAGTTATAGGTTCCGTTATGGGAAGTATGGCCATTACTTCTGATGCCTTTAACAACTTATCCGACACAGGTTCTTCTATAGTCAGTATTTTAGGTGCCAAGATAAGCAACAAAAAGCCGGACAAGGATCACCCCTTCGGACATGGCCGTTTTGAATATATTTCATCTCTGGTAGTATCTTTTATAATTATGTTGGTGGGCTTTAATTTGCTTACCGACTCTTTTGAAAAGATACTCCACCCTACCGAATTAGTATTTAACTTACCTGCTCTTATTATATTAGTGCTTTCTATGTCTGTAAAAGTATGGATGTATTCATATAACCTCTATCTTAGCAAAAAGATAGACTCCGGTGTTCTCATGGCCACAGCCAAGGATTCTATGAACGACGTTATATCAACCGGTGCAGTTATTGTTGCCACGGTAATCGGATATTTTACCGGTATATACATAATCGATGGTATTGTCAGCCTTATAGTCTCTGCAATTATTATGTACGCAGGTTTTGGCATTGCAAAGGATGTTATAGGGACACTTTTGGGTACTGCTCCGGAACCTTCTTTAGTAAAGTCTCTTACTGACCTGATTTGCGGACATGATGAAATTATCGGTATACATGATCTTATTGTTCACGATTATGGTCCGGGAAGAATTATTGCCAGTGTTCACGCAGAAGTTCCTGACAACGGGAACATTGTCCATGTACACGAAATTATTGACGACATTGAACAGGATGCCATGAAAGAGTTTGATGTTATGCTGGTTATCCACATGGATCCCGTTTGTACCAACTGTGAAGCTACTGAGTTTCTTCGTCAGAAAACCGCAACAATTGTTTCCGGTATCAATTCTGATTTTACAATACACGATTTCCGTATAACTGACGGAGAGCACCACAAAAATCTTATATTCGATGTAGTAGTTCCTGCCGGTACTGATGAAATGAAAAAGGAAGAAATACGAAAAGATATAGCCCGTGCTGTTGCGGAATATGATTCAGGATTAAGATGTGTTATTACAGTGGATACGTTATTTGTTTGAGCATCTTAGAATAAAGTCACCGATAATACGATAAAAATCCAATTTGGTCGGCGAATTTATAAAAAAGTCATCGATAAACATATTAAATTATTGTTTCGTCGGTGACTTTTTTGATCTTTATAAGCTTTTTATGGTGATATTTCAGTAAAACACCTTACTTTCGTATTAAACTCATCGACAAAACATATTAAATTATTGTTTCGTCGGTGACTTTTTTAATCTTTATAAGCTTTTTATGGTGATATTTCAGTAAAACACCTTACTTTTGCATTAAACTCATCGACAAAACAATTAAATTATAAGCTCTATCGATGACTACAACCAGAAATCGCCGACAAACGGCTTTAATTGCCAATTGGTCGGCGACTTCTGACAACTTACAAAATTAATTACACCAATCTTCTTACCAACGACTCATCCGGCACATAAAAATCAGTTTCCACATACACGTCCATCATAGGATGTGGTGCTCTCTCAATCTCTTCACCTTTGGAATTAGTCATTTTACAAATGACCTGGGATTTAGGAGCCTCTCCCGGAATAAGGAAATCCAATGTCTCTCCCAAATTAAAAGCGCCTCGCTGTGAAATCAGCAAACGATATTTTCCTTCTTTCAGAGGTTCACATCCCTTAGTTACACCAATGTAGTCACTATCCTTAAGATAAGAAGAAGTAGAATAAACCTGTTCACCCTTCTTATCAAGGTAAAATCCTGTTGTGTAATCACGATGGCTCACCATACAAACTTCTGTCAGAAGCTCCTCAATCAAAGCTCTGTTATTCTTATATCCTTCAGGATCAGCCATATAAGCATCTATAGCACGTCTGTAGGCAGCTACAGTTACACCTACATAATATTCACTTTTCATTCGACCCTCAATTTTGAGAGAACCAACCCCTGCTTCAATAAGTTCAGGGATGTATTCAAGCATACACAAGTCTTTAGAGTTAAAGATAAATGTACCTCGCTCATTTTCAAAAACAGGCAAGTATTCTCCCGGGCGCCTTTCTTCCATAAGATGATAATTCCATCTGCATGGCTGTGAGCAGTCTCCTCTGTTAGAAGAACGTCCTGCCATGTAATCACTTAACATACAGCGGCCGGAGAAAGACATACACATAGCTCCGTGAACAAAAGCCTCCAGTTTAATCTCATTTTCAAAATCAGCACCTCGAGCAGCCAGTTCATCACTTAACTGACTGATTTCCTCCAGCGAAAGCTCACGGGCAAGATTAACTCTATCACAGCCCATAGAAAGCCATGCCTGACAAGTACGCCAGTTAAGGTTATTTGCCTGTGTACTTACATGAACCAAAAGTTCAGGCACTTCCTGCCTTATCATGGCAACAGAACCAAGGTCCGAAACAATTACACCGTCAGCTTTCATTTCATAAAGCTCACGGGCATAAGAAAGCATTCCTTCAAGGTCATCGTTACGAGCAAGAATGTTCATAGTAACATAAACTTTTTTACCTATAGAATGGGCAAATTCAATACCCTCTTTCATTTCTTCCGGGGTAAAATTGTCCGCTCTGGCACGAAGACCAAAAAAGTTGCCGCCTATATAAACAGCGTCTGCGCCGTATCTGAATGCAGTTTTTAATTTTTCCAGACTTCCTGCAGGGCATAGAAGTTCCGGTTTACCTGTATATTTCATAGTAAAATCTCCTTAAAAAACCATTACCAGGTAAGTATAACAGAACACTCCGCCCCTTTTCAATCCTTTAATTTTTTGATATTATATACAGAGAGATTACATTAGGAGTTGATATCATGGATATGCCAAGCAAAATGACTATTGTTATAAACGGAAAACAGTATATTATTAACCATACCGAATCCGAGGAATATATTCACAAAATCGGTAAATACGTTAATCGTAAAATAGCTGAAACATCGGTTGATGGTATGAAACTGGTAGAATCTACAGCCAATGTTATGGCATGTATCAACATTGCAGACGACTATTTTAAAGCACAACGCGAATTGGAAGATGCTTTGAAAGAAATTGAAACACTTATGAAGGAAAAGCAGGAACTGGAAGCCAGACTTTCCGGACTGCAGAGACGTTATTAATGTTACCTGAACTACTGGCCCCTGCCGGTGGTATGGAGGCATTAAGAGCAGCCGTTCAGCACGGTGCGGATGCTGTATATTTGGGACTAACTGAATACAGTGCCCGAAAATCAGCAGAGAATTTTACAATAGACGCCCTGGAAGAAGCAGTAAACTACTGCCACATTCGGGGCGTTTCAGTGTACTTAACTTTAAACACCCTTGTTCCCGGAGAAGAACTTTCCCGTTGTGTTAAGCTTGGAGAAGTTGCCTGTAAAAAAGGTATTGACGCCATTATTGTACAGGATTTGGGGTTGGCTACAGAATTGAAAAATCTTGGACTTCCCATTCACTCCAGTACTCAGCTCACAGTATACAACGAAGCCGGTGCTGAAAAAATGAAGAACTCCGGTTTCAGCCGTGTAGTACTTGCCCGGGAGCTTACTTTGGATGAAATCGGTAAAATATCACGTAATTCCGGTGTTGAAACAGAAGTATTCTGTCACGGTGCCCTTTGTATGTGTTATTCCGGCCAATGTCTTATGAGCTATTTTCAGGGAGGACGTTCCGGAAATAAAGGAGACTGTGCACAGCCTTGTCGCATGAAGTATAAACTAAATTCCGGTAAAAGTGATTATCTCTATCATTTAAGTCCCGGAGATTTATGTTCCCTTCCTTTTCTGGACAAATTAGTTGCCACAGGTACATCATCGTTAAAAATAGAAGGACGATTAAAAAACCCTGAATATGTAGGCATCGTTACATCGGTTTACAGGAAAGCTTTAGACAAAATTGCTTCCGGAGAAAAAGATTTCTTCAAAAAAGAAGATATAGATAAATTAACATTGGCTTTTTCAAGAAGCAGCTTTACTTCAGGTCATATGTTAGGTAAAATGCCTTCTTCTCATATTACATTAGAAACACCGGGACGTACCGGACTCCTATGCGGAAAAGTTACATCTGCCCCAACTGTAAGAAAAGGGCCTGTTCCTCTTTTTGAAATAAAAGCAAAACTTTCAACTACTGTTGAAAACGGAGACGGAATAGGTTTTAACGGTAAAAACGGCGGTGTTGTTAACGGATATAATCCTAAAACCGGTACTATTTTAGTAGCCGGAACATTACCTAAAGTTAAAGCAGGAGATGACATATTTATCACTTATAAAAAATCTTTGGCTGAAAACATAAATGCTACAACAAAAAAAGAAGGGCGAAAGTCTGAAATCACTATGCATTTTTCCGCTTTGAAAGATAAGGACATGTCACTTACGCTGTGCGACGGCAAACATCAAATAAGTGTCTTTTCCGCTCCTGCTCTTTCAGCCGAAAGCAAAGCGACAACATTGGAAGACATAAAGGCACCTCTTACTGCATTAGGAAATACCCCTTATGGCGTTACAGACTTTACAGCATCCCTGGATGACGGTCTTTTTATACCTAAATCCATACTAAAAGATTTAAGACGTCAGGCTGTAGATAAACTTTCATTGGCGCGTTGTGAAGTTACTGAATTTGAACCTTTACAGAAAGTAGCTGCTGATGAAAATGGTAATACGACAACAATAACCGGACGAAGCTATTTCTTCTTCAGAACCATTGATTTTCTGAAGTGGACTTTGCCTTCAGATGCAGTACGGGTATATATTCCATTTGAAACTTTTTCTGATAATAAAGCTTTGGAGAAGTCCCGGGATTTAAGAAATTCCGGTGTGGAAGTTTATTGTATTTTACCATGGATAAACAAAAACTATTCTGCTGAAGGATTTAACAACATAAGACCATATATTGACGGATTTATGGCAGAAAACATAGGTGACAGCCAACTAATTAATGATGCTCCTATAGCTTCAGATATATCCCTTAACTGTATTAACTCTGTTTCTGCCAGAGAGTTGAAAACGCATGGATATTCAACCATAACAATATCTCCGGAAACTGACCCATCTGATTTGCCGGAAATTCCGGAAGGTGTAACCCCTGAAATCGTTACAGAGGGCCGGATAATTGTTATGAGAAGCGAACATTGCCCTATTGCAACTTCCTACGGTAAAGTTGATGGTAAGAATTGCGGACAATGTACAAAAGTTATAGGCAGGACTTTCACCTTGACAGATACTAAAGGTGCAAGCTATCCTTTAGTGTGTGATCCTTTTAAATGTCGTATGATTATGCTTTCTAAGGAAGATATTAAAGATACACACAAAAAGTTTATTGAAAAAGCCCGTGAAGCATATGGTAACAGGCTTTTAGAAAGAATAAATATATTCGGGGAGGAATAATTATGGTAGATGTATATGTAGAAATATGTCGTGAAGGCGTTGAACTTCCGGCTTATGCAAGACAAGGCGACGCAGGTATGGATGTAAGAGCTGCTGTAGATATGACTATTGAACCACAGAAAACAGCAGTGGTTCCTACAGGTCTTAAGGTAGCTATTCCGGAAGGATATGAAATTCAGGTTCGCCCGCGTTCAGGACTCTCTTTAAAAACCTCATTGAGAATACCTAATTCTCCGGGAACTATAGATAGCGGCTACCGTAACGAAGTAGGGGTAATTGTATGGAATGCTTCCAATGACACACCATTAGAAATAAAAGCAGGAGATCGCATTGCTCAGTTTGTACTTCAGAGAGTGCCTGTAATTAACTTTGTACCAGTAAGTGATGTTTCACAGATTGGCGAAGACAGGGGTGGCGGATTCGGTTCCACCGGAAAGGAATAAATTATGACTAAGACTTCTATTGGACAGGATTCTCATGCTTTTGAGGCCGAAGGTTCTGTTAAACCTTTGGTTTTAGGCGGAGTTACATTTCCCGGTTATCCAGGAATGAAAGCCAATTCAGACGGTGATGTGGTTCTCCACGCAGTCACCAATTGTATTTCAGGAATATCCGGAGTCAATGTCCTTGGTAAAATAGCCGATGACATGTGTAAATCAGGAATAATTGATTCTAAAGAATACTTAAAAGAGGCCCTTAAATATTTACCTGCCGGATGCAAGATAAATAATGTATCTATTACAATTGAAGCGCTCAGACCTAAGTTTGCACCACATATTGAAGCAATGAAAAAATCAATTGCCTCCCTGCTCGGCATAGAACCTTCTGATGTAGGAATAACGGCTACTACCGGTGAAGGCTTGACGGCATTTGGTCAAGGACTTGGTATAATGGTATTTGCAGTAATGACTGTAGAAGTTTAATGCCCTGAATAATAAAAAAGCAACAGCAAAGGTTCAATCCTTAGTTGTTGCTTTTTCTACAACTTAAATATGATTATCACCGCAAAAAACGCTATCATAAAGCATGATATCACAGCATCACACCATGAAAACTTAAGCATTCTGAATCTGGTTCTTCCTTTTCCACCTCTGTAGCATCTTGATTCCATAGCCACAGCCAGATCCTCTGCCCTTCTGAAAGCACTTATTATCAAAGGAATGATAACCGGAATAAAGCTCTTTATCTTCTGCATGAAACTTCCTGTGTCGAACTCTGCTCCTCTTGATGATTGAGCCTTCATAATTCGATCTGTTTCCTCGGTAAAAGTAGGAATAAATCTTAATGCAATGCTCATCATCATTGCAATATCATGGGCAGGAAAACGAATCACAGCCAAAGGAGACATTAATCTTTCCAGACCATCTGTCAGCGAAATGGAAGAAGTTGTAAATGTCAAAAGAGATGCACCTGCCACCAAAATTATAATTCTGATAGCCATTTTAACGGCAAACAAAATCCCCTCCAGATAAATCTCAATAATCCAAACACTTAAAAGTAGCGTCTCTCCCTTTTGAAAGAATATATTCAACAAAACGGTAAAAGCCACAATAAACACCAATGGTTTAAGACTTTTTAATACCATTTTAACGGGAATACGGGAAGCTATAACTGAAATAATCAAAAACAGAGTTGCTACTCCATATCCCAGAAAGGTATCAATAAACATAACTGCCACCATATACAAAACAGTCATAACAAGTTTAGTACGGGGATCGCTCTTATGCAAAATAGAATTTCCGGGAATATATTGTCCTATAGAAGGTTTCATTTTACTCCACCTCCCATATATTCTGAAATTGCTTTCTTAGCAGCTTCAACGGTATATACATCTTCAGGAAGATTTGGAAAACTTCTTCTTAATTTGTTCCACAAAACAGTGATTTGTGGCACCGCCAAACCAATTTCCGTAAGTTTTTCTTCATTACGGAAGACTTCTGAAGCACTACCTTCCATAATAACCTCAGACTGATGCATAACAATAATCTTGTCAGCTAGTTTTGCTACATCCTCCATGCTGTGGGATACCAGAACAATAGTAGTGCCACGTTCTTTCTGTAAATTCTTTATATACCCCAAAATTTCCTCACGGCCGGCAGGATCAAGACCAGCAGCAGGTTCATCCAATACCAGATAAGACGGATTCATAACAATAATACCTGCTAAAGCCACACGCCTTTTCTGGCCACCGGAAAGATCATAAATGGAACGTTCAGCCATCTCTTCATCAAGGCCAACAATTCTCATTGCATCCAGCACACGACCACGCTCTTCTTCAGTAGTAAGACCTTCACGTTGTAAGCCATAGGCAATATCTTTGTAAACAGTTTCCTCAAAAAGCTGATATTCCGGATATTGAAATACAAGGCCAACCTTTTTTCTTAGCTCCGCAACAGTCTTTTTGGTCATAAGAACATCATCAACATACACACTACCCTGTTCAGCCATCAAAAGACCGTTAAAATGCTGCAATAAAGTGGATTTACCACAGCCTGTATGACCAATTATGCTCACGAAACTTCCTTCCGGAATTTCTACCGAAACATTGGTCAAGGCACGATTCTCAAAAGGAGTTCCCGGCTGATATGTGTAAAATACATTTTCTACTTTAATGGACATGGTTATCTCCTTTCAACAAAGCTTCAAGCCTTGCACAGGCAGTATCCACATCAATAGTATCTTCCGGAAGATTAAAACCTTCTTCTTTATTAAGTAAATAAAACAATTGGGAAACCTGTGGAGTTTCCAAACCTGCCTCATAAACTTCTTCCCTATGAGAAAATAATTCTCCGGGAGTCCCGTCAAATACCATTTTACCTTTATCTATAAGAATTGCCCGCTGTGCTTTTGCCACCTCATCCATGTGATGAGTAATAAGCACAACAGTAATATTGTGTTCTTTGTTAAGCTTGGTAATTACCTTTATTACCTCTCTGCGTCCGATAGGGTCTAACATTGCAGTAGCCTCATCTAAAACAATACATTTAGGCTTCATAGCAAGAATGCCCGCTATGGCAACACGTTGCTTCTGTCCGCCGGATAATAAATGTGGTTCTCTTGATTTATGATCGGAAAGGCCCACTGTTTCAATAGCAGAATTTACCCTTTCCACCATTTCAAAGTAAGGTACACCAAGATTCTCCGGACCAAAAGCAACATCTTCTTCCACAGTTGTCCCTATAATCTGATTGTCCGGATTCTGAAATACCATACCAACTCTGCTTCTTATTTCCCATATAAACTCAGAATTCTTTGTATCAAAAGAATCCACAATAACAGTGCCGTTTTCAGGCAGTAAAAGGCCATTCAGAAGTTTTGCACACGTTGACTTGCCTGAGCCATTCCGCCCTACAATAGCCACAAATTCACCCTTTTTAATGGTAAAATTTAAATTTTCCACTGCAAAAACTTTTGAAGGGATCAGAGTCTCATCAATATTTATTTTTTTACCTCTTTTTTCATACTCAGGTTCCCTTTCGGTCTCTTCGTATGAAAAAGAAACATTTTTCAAATCAAACATCATAAAATAAACAAAAAGGAGAAGTATTATCCCGTAAGAGGATAAACACTTCTCCTTAAAAGCCCGTCAGGACATTACACTAACTCAAGAATTGCCATAGGAGCTGCGTCACCACGTCTTACGCCAGTTTTAACGATTCTTGTGTAGCCACCCTTTTTGTCTTTATACTTTTCAGCCAATTCATCAAACAGCTTGTTTGCTACGTTAGCGTTCTCGCCATTCTCATCCTTGGTTTTGTATATCCACTGAAGAGCAAGCTTTCTTGCTGCCAATCTGGAAGGATTGTCAACCTTAACCAGATCCTTAGTAACTTCACGCTCTACAACATTGTATTTGTTTCCGTTCTTGGAAGTAACTACCTTTGTTACAGCGTTACCTTTGCTATCCTTCTTAGCAGCACTTAAAGTAATCTGCTTTGATGTATAGTTGTCAGCTTCTTTAACAGCCAAAGCAATCAGCTTTTCAGCAATACTCTGAACTTCTTTAGCTCTTGTTACAGTTGTTACAATAGAACCGTGCTGAAGAAGAGAAGTAACCAGACCTTTAAGCATTGCTTTTCTCTGATCTGCTGGGCGTCCAAGTTTTCTATATCCCATATTATAACCCTCCTAGTATTATTCGTCCAAATTCTTTAAATTAAGTCCCATGGATTCAAGTTTCTGAAGTACTTCTTCCAAAGACTTCTTACCAAGGTTACGAACTTTCATCATTTCGTCCTCACTCTTACATACAAGATCTTCAACAGTATGAATACCTGCTCTCTTAAGGCAGTTGAAAGATCTTACAGAAAGATCGAGTTCTTCAATGTTCATTTCCAGAACCTTTTCCTTCTTACCGCTGTCTCCAGTTGAAGCAACTTCAGGTAAAGCATCTTCCATGTTCAGGTTTACAAACAGACTCAGCTGTTCAGTCAGTATCTTAGCACTGGAACTGATTGCTTCCTCAGGTGTAACACCGCCGTTTGTCCAAACCTCAATAGTCAACTTATCGTAGTCAGTAACATTACCGACACGAGTATTTTCAACTATATAATTAACCTTCTTAACAGGTGTGAAGATAGAGTCAATAGGAATTATTCCAATTGGCATATTTGCTTCTTTATTCTTATCAGCAGATCTCCAACCGATACCGGAACCAACAGTCATTTCAATTGTAAGTTCCTGTTCGCCGTTCAAAGTGCAAATGTACTGTTCAGGATTAAGAACTACAACATCACTGTCACATGTTATGTCTGCAGCAGTAACTGCACCTTCTTTGTTTACAGACAATGTAACTGTCTTTGTCTCATCAGAGAACAATTTGAAAGCAACAGCTTTGATATTAAGAATAATTTCTGTTACATCCTCAACAACACCTGGAAGAGTTGAAAACTCATGTGGAACATTTTCAATTCTGATAGTAGTAACAGCAGCACCGGGAAGTGACGAAAGCAAAATTCTTCTCAAGGAGTTACCCAGGGTAATTCCATAGCCTCTCTCCAATGGTTCAACAACATATTTGCCGTAAGTACCATCTTCAGTGGCTGACACACATTCAATTCTTGGTCTTTCGATTTCGCTCATTTTTTAACCTCCTTATTATTTTGTCAAGCTACATTATTTGCTGTACAACTCGACAATCAGATGCTCCTCAATTGGGAAGTCAACGTCTGCTCTGCAAGGTAATTTAACAATTTCAGCAGACATCTTTTCGCTGTCAAATGAAATCCACTCAGGAACGATACGTCCGTTTGTAGCGTCCAAAATAGACTCAATTTTTGCACCGGAATTAGATCTTGTCTTTTCGCAAAGAGCAACAACTTCTCCTGCAGAAACTAAGTATGAAGGAATGTCTACACGCTTGCCATTAATTGTAAAATGACCGTGAGTAACCAACTGTCTTGCTTCTGCTCTGGAAGAACCGAGGCCCATACGATATACAACGTTATCTAATCTTCTCTCTAACAAGCTAAGGAGTTCCTCACCGGTAACACCCTTCTGTTTGCTAGCCATTTCAAAATACTTGTGGAACTGGCCTTCCAATACACCGTAGTATCTCTTAGCCTTCTGTTTTTCACGAAGCTGTAAGCTGTACTCGGACTGTTTCTTCTTAGCCTGTCCGTGCTGTCCTGGAGCATATGCTCTTCTTGACACTGCACATTTATCACTATAACATCTGGAACCCTTCAAGAAAAGCTTTTCGCCTTCTCTTCTACAGAGTCTGCATGATGCATCAGTATATCTTGCCATTTAAATACACCTCCAATTATACTCTTCTTCTCTTAGGTGGTCTACAACCATTGTGTGGTACAGGAGTTTCATCTTTAATAAGAGTAACTTCCAAACCAGCAGCCTGCAATGCTCTGATAGCTGCTTCTCTACCTGCACCTGGACCTCTTACGTATACTTCTACGTTCTTAAGACCATGCTCCATAGCTGCCTTAGCTGCAACATCTGCAGCAGACTGAGCTGCGAATGGAGTGCTCTTCTTGGATCCTCTGAATCCGAGTCCGCCTGCACTTGCCCAAGAAATTGCGTTACCCATTGTATCAGTAATAGTAACGATAGTATTGTTAAAGCTTGAACGAATGTGAGCCTGACCGTTCACAATGTTCTTACGCTCTCTTCTCTTACCTCTAACACCTTTACGTGTAGCTTTTGCTGCCATTAAACACAACCCCCTTATTTCTTCTTGCCTGCAACAGTTTTAGCAGGTCCCTTACGGGTTCTTGCGTTAGTCTTTGTTCTCTGACCTCTAACAGGTAAACCCATCTTATGTCTTCTGCCTCTGTAGCAACCAATTTCCATGAGACGTTTGATATTTAAGGAAACTTCTCTTCTTACGTCACCTTCAACAACGTACTCTTTATCGATAATATCTCTTAATTTAGCAACTTCTTCGTCAGTTAAATCTCTGACTCTGGTATCCGGATTAATACCGGTTTTCTTAATGATCTCCTGTGATTTTGACTTTCCGATACCGTAAATGTATGTCAAACCAATCTCGACACGCTTTTCTCTTGGTAAGTCAACGCCTGCAATACGAGCCATTTACAAATACACCTCCAAAATTTTTTAAAAAGAACATTATATTTCCGGGAATCCTGAATATCAGGCAGCCGCTTCCCTTCAATATAAATAAAATCAATAATAACTATGATGCTTTATTTCTAAGCATTAGCCCTGTTTCTGCTTATGCTTTGGGTACGCATCACAAATAACCATAACCTTACCTTTTCTCTTAATAACCTTGCATTTGTCGCAAATAGGCTTAACAGATGGTCTTACTTTCATAATTCAATCCTCCTTATAAGGTTACTTTCTCCAGGTGATTCTGCCTCGGGACAAATCATATGGAGAAATCTCCACAGTTACTTTATCACCAGGTAAAATCTTAATATAGTTGGTTCTGAGTTTCCCTGAGATATGAGATAAAACTACATGACCATTCTCGAGAGTAACTTTGAATACACAATTGGGTAACACTTCGGTTACTGTACCTTCAACTTCAATTACGTCTTCCTTAGACAAAACACAACCTCCTGAACTAATTGCAAATTAATGTGGTAATAATCGGCTCATCATCATTAACAATTACAGTGTTTTCGTAATGTGCTGCCAAGCTTCCATCTTCTGTATAAACAGTCCACTTATTGTCACTGTCTACATAAATGTAACGCTCTCCGTCTATTACCATTGGTTCTATTGCTATTGCCATTCCGTTCTGTAATCTCGGACCTCTAAATTTAGTCCTGTAATTAGGAACTTCAGGCTCCTCATGAAGCTCATGCCCTATACCATGACCGGTAAACTCACGAACGAGAGTGTAACCAGCACTCTCAATATAATCCTGAATTGCCCCAGAAACATCAATCACTCTATTCCCCGGTCTAACCATCTCCAATCCCTTGAAGAAGCTCTCCTTGGTAAAAGTAATCAGCCGCGATGCTTTCTCGGAACACTCACCTACCTCATAGGTTCTGGCCGCATCTCCATGATAACCATTATAGCAAGCGCCTACATCAATACTTATGATGTCACCTTCATTCAAAATTGTGTCATCAGGAATTCCATGAATTACCTGATCATTCACCGATGCACAGACCGATGCAGGGAAGTCTATAGCCCCTGAATAGCCTGGTACCCCCTTGAATGATGGCAAAGCGCCATTCCTTATTATATAAGATTCAGCAAGTTTGTCAAGCTCTTTTGTGGAAATTCCAGGAATTATTTTTTCTTTAAGCATTTCCAGAACTTCTCCAACAATTTTACCTGCTGCTTTCATTTGTTCTATTTCATATTTCGATTTAATCGGAATCATTTTTCTATCCCCAAAGCTGTTAAAGTATTTTTCAGTGACTTTTCAATTCCCGGCACACCTTCCACATTAAGCAAGCAGCCTTTTTCTGAATAATAATCAGTAAGTGGTGCTGTTTTTTCGTGGTATGTCTCCAATCTTTCTTTAATTACCTCAGGTGTATCATCTTTTCTCTGAATAAGTTTTGCACCGCAAGTAGGACAATCATCACTTGTAAGTGGTGTATAATCCACATGAAATGTTCCACTACATGCAGGACAGAATCTTCTTTTTGAAAGTCTGTCTACCAAACTGTCTTCATCAACCTGAATATTAACAGCATAATCTATTTTTTTGTCAACTGATGCCATAAACTTATCCAAAGCCTCGGCCTGATAAATAGTTCTTGGGAAACCATCAAGAATAAAACCATCTTTACAGTCATCTTTGTTTAATCTGTCAACAACAATTGATACTGTAAGATCATCAGGAACCAACTGTCCTTTGGATATATACGAATCAGCTTCTTTCCCTAAAGGAGTTCCTTCCTTAATGTTATATCTGAAAATATCTCCTGTGGAGATATGAGGAATATTCAATATTTCGGCAACTGCCACTGACTGTGTTCCCTTTCCTGCTCCGGGAGCACCCAGAAATATTAAATTCATAAAAAACCTCCTAAAACATAGAATTAATGACAGGACACACATATAGTGTATCCTGTCATTCGTAAAACATATTTTTTAACTCTTATTCAAGAAAACCCTTGTAATGTCTCATCAACATCTGAGCTTCAATCTGTCTTACTGTCTCTAAAGCAACACCAACAAGAATCAACACTGTTGTACCGCCAATCCACAAGTTCATGTTTCCGATACCGGACTCAGGACTGATTAAAGCTGTGATTTTTTGAATCAAGCTTGGTGTTATAGCCAACACAGCCAAGAAGATAGAACCGAACCAAGTAATCTTTCTTGAAGAATTCTTGATGTAGTCAGCAGTTGTACGTCCAGGTCTTAATCCAGGAACAAAACCACCATTTTTCTTAAGGTTGTTAGCCATATCAACCGGATCAAAGTATACCATATTGTAGAAGAATGTAAATGCAACAATCAAAACTGCATATACCAACAGGTACCACCAAGAACTTGCAAAATTATTTAAAGACTTCGCAAAGTTTCCGTTTGGAGCTATGAAAGCTGCAATAGTTGATGGGAACTGCAACAAAGACATTGCAAAGATAATCGGTAAAACACCTGAAGAGTTTACTTTGAGCGGAATATGAGTATTCTGACCACCATAAACTTTTCTTCCTACAACACGCTTAGCGTATTGAACAGGTATTCTTCTTTCTCCACTCTCCATCCAAACAACAGCTGCAATAACAGCCAAGAATACAATAATAATTGCAACAATAACAACTATTCTCCAAACCAAAGCTGCTTTAATAACATCTGTAGAGGTTGCTATGCTGTACAAATAGCCTGCAACTGAAGGTACACCTGCAATAATACCTGCAAAAATCAACAATGAAATACCGTTACCGATACCAAGCTCTGTAATCTTCTCACCTAACCATACAACAACAGCTGTACCGGCTGTAAATGAAAGAACCAAAACAATGAAAGAGAAGAAATCAAAGCCTGTAACAGTTTCACCTGCCAAGTTAATAAGTACTCCGCTGTCTTTCAAGTTAAAGTACAACATGATAGCCTGGAAAAGACCCAAAGCAACAGAAACATATCTTGTTATCATTGAAATCTTCTTACGACCTTCTTCTCCCTCTTTCTGCAATCTTTCGAGTGCAGGGATAGCAACTGTCAATAACTGCATAATAATTGATGCGTTAATGTAAGGAGAAATACCCATTGCAAACAATGAAGCATTTGCAAAAGCATTACCTGACATAATATTATACAGATTAAAGAGACCACTCTGTGCTAAAGTTGTAAGTGCACCTTCATTCAGAACTGGAACTGCAATAAAGCAGCCCATTCTGAATAAGATAACTAATAAAATTGTTACCAGAATTTTTTTTCTTAACTCTGGAATACGGAAAGCATTTATAATGACCCCAAACATGCTTTTCATGTTAAATCACCTCTGCCTTTCCTCCTGAACTTTCAATCTTCTCTGCAGCACTCTTTGTAAATCTAGCTGCTTTAACGGTAAGCTTCTTTGTGAGATCGCCTTTTCCCAAAACTGAGATTCCGTCGTAAGCTTTCTTTACCAGACCTGCTTCGATCAAAGATTCAGCTGTTACTTCTGCACCATCTTCAAAACAATTCAAAGCGCCTACATTTACTTCTGCATATACATCTGCAAAACGCTTATGGTTAAAACCTCTCTTAGGCATTCTTCTGTAGAGAGGTGTCTGACCACCTTCAAAACCAGGTCTTACTCCGCCACCACTACGTGCCTTCTGACCTTTGTGGCCTCTACCGCCTGTCTTTCCGTTACCACTACCAGCACCTCTACCTTTACGGTAAGCTGCTCTTGCGGAACCTTCTGCGGGACGTAATTCATCTAATCTCATGGTCACACCCTCCTTATACTTCCTCAACCTTAACAAGGTGATTTACAACTTTCACCATGCCTCTGATCTGAGGATTGTCTGCCTGTTCTACGCTACTTCCGATTTTCTTTAAACCCAAAGCCTTAACTGTAGCAATCTGATTTTTTCTTGCTCCGTTAATGCTTTTTACTAATGTAATCTTTAAATTAGCCACAGCATTATCCTCCTTATTCCAAAATTTCTTCTACAGTCTTGCCACGAAGTTTTGCAACTTCTTCTACTGTCTTAAGAGCCTTAAGACCTTCCAATGTAGCATGTACCATATTTGTAGGATTGTTGGAACCCAGAGACTTTGTTCTGATGTTACGAATACCAGCAAGTTCGATTACCGCTCTTACAGGTCCGCCGGCAATAACACCGCTACCTTCGGAAGCAGGCTTCATAATTACTTTACCAGCGCCGTATGTTCCAATAATCTCATGAGGAATTGTGCTGTTAACTACAGCAACTTCAATAATGTTCTTTTTAGCGTCTTCAACACCTTTTCTGATAGCCTCAGAAACTTCAGCAGCCTTACCGATACCAGCGCCAACATGGCCGTTTTCGTCACCTACAACAACCAACGCACTGAATCTCATGTTACGACCACCTTTAACAGTCTTAGATACTCTGCTGAGGTTAACCAGTTTCTCTTTGAATTCGGGTGCTCCGGAATTTACATGTTCCATAGTTTTTTCCTCCTTATCAAATTAGAATTTCAAACCGGCTTCACGAGCGCTGTCAGCCAAAGCCTGAATACGTCCGTGATACATGTATCCGCCTCTGTCAAATACAACATCGGTGATACCTGCCTCGATAGCTTTCTCAGCTACCAATTTACCAACCTCTTTAGCAGCCTCAACATTACCGCCAAATTCAACTTTTTCCTTAATAGCCTTGTCAAGAGATGAAGCAGCTACCAAAGTAACGCCCTTATCATCGTCAATGATCTGAGCATAGATGTGAGATGCACTTCTGAAAACAGCAAGTCTTGGACATTCAGCTGTACCGGAAATCTTTTTTCTCACGCGAACATGCTTTCTAACACGCACTTCTTTTCTGTTCACTTTTTTAATCATGTCAGCTTACTCCTCTCTTATTTCTTAGCGGCAGATTTGCCTTCTTTACGTCTAACAACTTCATCAGAGTACTTAATACCCTTGCCTTTGTATGGCTCTGGTTTACGCTTGCTTCTGATTTTAGCTGCATACTCGCCTACTGCCTGCTTGTTGATACCCTTGATTACAATCTTAACCTGATCATTAGATACTTCGGATGTTACACCCTCAGGATCAATCATCTCGATTGTATGAGAGAATCCAAGGTTCAATATAAGTTTGTTACCCTGCTTGGATGCTCTGTAACCTACACCATTGATTTCCAAAGTCTTTTCAAAGCCTTTTGTTACACCATCAACCATGTTGTTAATAAGAGCTCTTGTCAAGCCATGGAGAGATCTGTCAAGTTTATCGTCTGAAGGTCTCTCTACTACAATGTTACCATCTTCTGTCTTGATTGCCATATTTGGGTGGAAAGTTTCTGTAAGTGTACCTTTAGGTCCTTTAACTTCCACTACATTACCTTCGCCTACTTTAACTTCAACGCCGGCAGGAATAGCAATCGGTTTTCTACCTATTCTGGACATTTTAATTCCTCCGATCTTAAAATTCTGAACCGTAACCGGTCCTTTTCAGATTTAAATATTACCAAACGTAAGCCATAACTTCTCCGCCAATACCAAGCTTTCTAGCTTCTTTGTCGGTCATTATGCCTTTAGATGTGGAAATAATTGCAATACCCAAACCACCTAATACTTTAGGAAGTTCTTCCTTGTTTGCGTATACTCTCAAACCAGGCTTGCTTATTCTCTTGATACCAGAGATAACCATTTTCTTGTTTGCTGTATACTTGAGAGTGATTCTCAAAACACCCTGCTTATCGTCGTCAATTTTCTGAACACTCTTAACGTATCCTTCGTTAACAAGAATGTCTGCAATTGCGGATTTTACGCTTGATGCAGGCACATCTACAGTTTCGTGCTTAGCTGTACCGGCATTTCTAATTCTTGTAAGCATATCTGCTATAACGTCAGTAATTTGCATTTTACGCAGCCTCCTTTTCTTATCTTACCAGCTGGCTTTCTTAACACCAGGGATCTGACCCTTGTATGCCAACTCTCTGAAACAAATACGACAAATTCCATATTTGCGCAAATAAGCATGAGGACGTCCGCAGATGCCACATCTGTTATATGCTCTTGTAGAGAATTTTGGTTCTCTCTGCTGCTTAACTTTAAGTGATTTCTTAGCCATCTTAAATCCTCCTCTTATTCTGCGTAAGGCATGCCCATAAGTCTGAGCAGCTCACGTGCTTCTTCATCAGTCTTGGCAGTTGTTACAAAAATAACATCCATACCTCTTACCTTGTCAATTTTATCGTACTCGATTTCAGGGAAAATAAGTTGTTCCTTGAGACCTAATGCGTAGTTACCTCTACCGTCAAAAGAGTTAGCAGAAACACCATGGAAGTCTCTGATACGTGGTAAAGAAATGTTTACCAACTTATCAACGAAAGCATACATCTTATCGCTACGAAGTGTAACTTTACAACCGATGTTCATACCTTCTCTCAACTTGAATGCAGCAATTGACTTTTTAGCTTTTGTTATGATTGGCTTCTGACCTGTGATCTTAGCCAAATCAGCAACTGCTGATTCAATAGCCTTAGGGTTCTCTTTAACTTCACCCAGACCCATGTTGATAACAACTTTCTCCAACTTAGGGATTTCCATTACGCTCTTATACTTGAAGCGCTCCATCATAGCAGGAGCAATTTCCTTAATGTATTTTTCTTTAAGTCTTAACATTGTAAATCCTCCCTGCATTATTTGCTAGTGTCAACGGTTTTGATTTCAGCACCGCACTTCTTACAAATACGAACTTTAATCTGCTTGTCACCGTCAGCAACTTTAGCATTTCCTGTTCTGGTAGCTTCACCACATTTAGGGCAAACAACCATTACATTGGATACATGGATAGGAGCTTCCTTCTTAACAATTCCGCCGATATCCTTCTGATTTTTAGGCTTCTTGTGCTTTGTAGCAACATTAACGCCTTCAACAACTACTCTTTCTGCAGAAGGGTTAACTTCAAGAACCTTACCCTTCTTGCCGCTGTCCTTTCCTGTGAGGACAACAACAGTATCACCTTTTTTAACATGTAAACTCATTATTGTTACCTCCTCTTACAGTACTTCGGGAGCCAATGAAACGATCTTCATAAATTCGTTATCACGAAGCTCTCTTGCTACAGGGCCAAAAATACGTGTTCCTCTTGGATTTAAATCTTCTTTGATAAGAACTGCTGCGTTTTCATCAAATCTGATATAAGTTCCGTCGTTTCTTCTGACACCTCTCTTAGTACGAACTACAACACACTTTACAACGTCACCTTTTTTAACAACGCCGCCCGGAGCTGCAGCCTTTACTGAGCAAATAATAATATCGCCGATATTAGCGTATCTTCTTTTGCTGCCGCCGATAACCTTAATACACATAAGTTCCTTGGCACCGGTATTATCAGCAACTTTAAGTCTTGTCTGTACTTGAACCATCTTAAAATACCTCCTATGCCATTACTCGGCCTTTGTTACAATAGAAACCAATCTCCAACGCTTATCCTTGCTTAAAGGTCTGGTTTCCATTACTTCAACAATGTCTCCAACCTGAGCAACATTCTCTTCGTCATGTGCTTTCAGTTTGTAGGTTGTTTTCATAACTTTCTTATACAATGGGTGCTTTACGCTTGTTTCTACTGCAACAACGATTGTTTTCTCCATCTTGTTGCTGATAACCCTACCCACTCTTGTTTTTCTCAAATTTCTATCTGACAAAACCATCTGCCTCCTTTCAAGGATTAGTTCTCACTTGCGTTAGCAAGTTCTTTTTCTCTGATAATTGTCTTCACTCTGGCAATGTCCTTTTTAAGGAGGTTGAGCTCCATAGGATTAGCAACCTGTGAAGTTGCATGCTGGAAACGCAGTTTGAAAAGCTGAGCCTTTAACTCCTGCTCTTCAGCCTTAAGCTCTTCCAAGCTCTTGTTTCTGATATCATTAGCTTTCATTTACGCTTCCTCCTTCACTTCAACTTCCTTGCCTATAATTTTACATTTGATAGGCAATTTGTGCATTGCAAGTCTAAGAGCTTCTCTTGACAACTCTTCACTTACACCAGCAATTTCGAACAATACACGACCGGGCTTAACTACTGCTACCCAGTACTCAGGTGAACCTTTACCTGAACCCATTCGAGTTTCAGCAGGTTTCTTTGTTACAGGCTTGTCTGGGAATACTTTAATCCAAACCTTACCGCCTCTTTTAATGCATCTTGTAAGAGCAATACGGGCAGCTTCAATCTGATTACTTGTAATCCAGCCACATTCTGCAGCCTGAAGACCATACTCACCGTTATAAACTGTGTTACCACGACTGGCAACGCCCTTCATACGGCCTCTCTGTACTTTTCTGTGTTTAACTCTTTTAGGCATTAACATGATTAGTTCGCGCCTCCTTTTCCTGCTGGTGTAGACTTCGCTGCAGGAAGAACTTCACCTTTATAAATCCAAACCTTTACACCAACTTTACCATAAGTTGTGTTAGCTTCAGCAAAACCGTAATCAATATCAGCTCTGATTGTCTGAAGCGGAATAGTACCTTCGTGATAATGTTCTGTACGAGCAATATCAGCACCACCTAAACGACCGCCACAAGCTGTCTTGATACCCAAAGCACCTGCACGCATTGTTCTGCCCATAACCTGCTTCATAGCTCTTCTGAAGGCAATTCTCTTCTCCAACTGAGCTGCAATGTTTTCTGCACAAAGCTGAGCATCCATATCAGGAACTTTAACTTCAAAAATGTTTACGCTTACTGCTTTACCTGTAAGTTTCTCAAGCTGAGCCTTTGTCTCATCTTTAAGAACGCCACCCTTACCGATTGCAAAACCAGGTTTTGCAACATCTACGTTAACGATAAGTCTGTTAGCTGTTCTTTCAATTCTTACTTTAGAAACACCGGCATTGTAATGCTTTTTCTTAACAAACTCTCTTACCTTGTAATCTTCAACCAGGAAGCTGCCGTAATTCTTCTTAGCTGCATACCATTTAGCATCCCAATCTTTAATTACACCGACTCTGAGTCCATGAGGATTAACTTTCTGTCCCATTGTCTTACCTCCTTAGTTTCTTTCTTTAACAACAACTGTAATGTGGCTTGTTTTCTTGTTGATTCTGTTACCACGGCCTCTTGATACAGGCTGCATACGCTTGAGCGTAGGACCCTGACCAACATAAGCATCAGCAACATACAAAGAATCAGCATCCAATTCAAAGTTGTTAACTGCATTTGCTTCAGCAGATTTCAAAAGTTTGAAGATCGGCTCAGAAGCAGCCTTAGGAGTAAATCTTACGATAGCATAAGCTTCCTTAAGGTCTTTACCTTTAATAAGATCCAGAACCAACTTTACTTTGCTTGGAGCAATTCTTGTGTAACGAAGAACTGCCTTACCCTGGTCTCTACCAATACCAAGAACTTTACGTTCTTTCTTTGTCAGCAAAGGAGCCTTGTTGCTTTTTGAATGATATGAATTGTATTTTTCAAGAATCGCTTCTTTATTCTGCAGAAGTTCTTCTTTTGACATAACCTTCTTTTCCAAAGTGATTCCCTCCTTCTTACTTTCTGCCGCTGCCTTTTTCGTTCTTAATATGTCCCTTGAAGGTTCTTGTAGGAGCAAACTCACCGAGTTTGTGTCCAACCATTTCTTCAGTTACATATACCGGCACATGCTTTCTTCCATCGTGAACAGCAATTGTATGGCCTACAAACTGAGGGAAGATTGTTGATGCACGTGACCAAGTCTTTACTACATTTTTCTCGTTAGCTTCATTCATCTTTAAGATTCTCTGCATGAGACGCTCTTCGACGAATGGTCCTTTTTTAACTGATCTACTCATTGTCTAACCCTCCTTAATTATTTACCGTTACGACGTCTTACGATATACTTGTCAGAAGCTTTGTTCTTCTTTCTTGTCTTGTAACCCAATGTAGGTTTACCCCAAGGAGTTACAGGGCTAGGCATACCGATAGGAGACTTACCTTCACCACCACCGTGTGGGTGATCGTTAGGGTTCATAACAACACCACGAACTGTAGGACGTACGCCCATGTGTCTCTTACGACCAGCTTTACCGATCTTAACATTTTCATGGTCTGCGTTACCTACCTGACCGATTGTTGCCTTACAGTCCAGAGTTACCATACGAACTTCGCCTGATGCAAGTCTTACCTGTGCGTAACCGTTTTCCTTAGCCATCAACTGAGCGGAAGTACCAGCACTTCTTACCAACTGAGCGCCTTTACCTGGCTTCATCTCTATGTTGTGGATAACTGTACCCAATGGGATGTTAGCCAAAGGAAGAGCGTTACCTGGCTTAATGTCAGCGTCAGGACCGGATACTACTGTATCACCAACGGACAATCCAACAGGATAAATGATGTATCTCTTCTCACCATCAGCATAAGATAACAATGCGATAAATGCACTTCTGTTTGGATCATACTCTACAGAAACAACTTTTGCAGGAATTCCGTCTTTATTTCTCTTAAAGTCGATAATTCTGTACTGCTTCTTGTTTCCGCCGCCATGGTGACGAACTGTAATCTTACCGTAGGAGTTACGACCTGCGTTCTTCTTTACAGATGTCATCAAAGACTTAATATTGCTCTTGCCGGTAATTTCCTCAAAAGCTGAAACAGTCATTCCTCTGAGGCCGGGAGTTGTAGGATTATACTTCTTAATAGCCATTTCCTTTTTCCTCCTTCTTACTGTGTGAAGCCGAATTCATCAATTGAATTCTTGTACTTCTTAGCGGATGTAGCTTTCTTTCCGCCTGCAGTCAAATATTCTTCAGCCTTAGGATCTGTATCGATCTTAACAATAGCCTTCTTCCATCTGTTGGTGTATCCAACTGCTGCACCGCTTGCCTGTCTCTGGATTCTCTTCTTACCGTCAAATCTTGCTGTGTTTACAGAAAGAACCTTTACGTTGAAAAGATCTTCAACAGCTTTCTTAATGTCAATTTTTGTTGCTCTGATATCTACAACAAAAGCATACTTACCCTCTGCTACCAAATCAGTTGTTTTTTCTGTGATATAAGGGCGGACAATGATATCATATTTATTCATTATGCATACACCTCCGAAACTTTTGCAAGAGCATCCTTAGTGATAATGAACTTGTTATACTTAAGAATGTCGTAAACATTAATTGTGTTTACACCTGCAGTTGCAATTCCCTTGATGTTTCTTGCAGATTTAACAACGTTCTGATCGTTATCAGCAATAACAACCAATGCTGTGTCTGCAACACCCAGGTTCTTAAGAACATTTACCATGTTCTTTGTTTTGATTTCGTCAAAGCAGAGCTTATCCAATACGATAACTGCTTCTTCCTGAGCTTTAGAAGCCAAAGAAGACTTTAATGCCAGTCTCTTAACCTTCTTAGGCAAAGTGTAGCTGTAGTCTCTTGGAGATGGTCCAAAGATGATACCACCCTTAATCCACTGAGCAGCTCTTGTGCTACCCTGTCTTGCTCTACCAGTACCCTTCTGTCTGTAAGGTTTCTTACCGCCACCGGATACCTGACTGCGTCCTTTAACGGAATGAGTTCCCTGACGCTTGTTAGCCAGCTGATTCTTAACAGCTGCATGCATTACTGCTTCGTTTACTTCGATACCGAAAATAGCGGCATCCAACTCGATTTCACCTACAACCTTACCGGTCATATCATAAACATTAGTTTTCAGCATATCAGTCGTCCTCCTTCCAATTATTTCTTAACTGTTTCTCTGATTTCAAGCAAGCTGCCCTTTGGTCCTGGTACAGCACCCTTGATAAGGAGAAGATTTCTTTCAGCATCTACTTTAACAACATGCAGATTCTGAACTGTTACTCTTTCAGCACCCATGTGGCCTGCCATCTTCTTCCCCTTGAAAACTTTACCAGGGTCAGTGTTAGCACCCATAGAACCATTACCTCTGTGGTATTTAGAACCGTGGCTCTTAGGACCGATTTTCATGCCGTGTCTCTTAATAGGACCAGCATAGCCCTTACCCTTAGAAGTACCGCTGATGTCTACATAGTCATCATCCTGGAACATGTCAGCAACGCTGATTGTCTGTCCTACTTCATAGCCGGAAATATCATCTGGTCTGAACTCTCTCAAGTACTTGTAACCATCCATTTCCAATTTGTCAAAAAGACCTTTTTCTGGCTTGTTGAGTTTCTCTTTGTTCTTAGAAACGTAAGCCAACTTAACTGCCTCGTAATCGTCTGTTTCAATTGTTTTCTTCTGAACGATTGCACAAGGGCCTGCTTCAACTACGGTTACGGGAACACAGGTACCGTCTGCCTGGAAGATTTGTGTCATACCGACTTTAGTTCCCAAAATAAACTTCTTCATCTTTCTTTCCTCCTGTTGGTTATTGGTTCACAAATAAGTCTGCGAACATGACCGCCTTACGGCTACAGCTTACTGCTGTACTTTAATCTCAATATCTACACCTGCTGGTAAGTCAAGACGCATTAAAGCATCAATTGTCTTAGGAGTAGGCATCAATATGTCGATCAATCTCTTGTGAGTTCTCATCTCGAACTGCTCTCTTGCATCCTTATACTTATGTGGAGCACGCAAGATTGTTACGATTTCCTTCTCTGTTGGGAGTGGCACTGGTCCGGACACTGAAGCACCAGTTCTCTTAGCTGTGTCAACAATGTTCTGTGCTGCCTGATCCAAAAGCTGGAAGTCATAAGCCTTCAATTTGATTCTCATTTTCTGATTAGTTGCCATACATAATCCTCACTTTCTAATGTGGCTTTTCGCCATCATCTTGGTTTGTTGTTACGTACAACAATCATTGTACACCATGTCGTGCGTTTCATTCAGTCCCAATAAAAAAACCAAATTGAAATATCCGTCTCAAGGCGGATTTCAACCTGGACCCAGTACCAAAGGTAACGTACATCATTTAGTACAGTGACTTGTCGCCCGGTTTCATGAATCGGACATTCTCCGCATGAGTTACCTACCTCTTACGTGTAGCAATCTCCTGCATCATCGTCTGTCAGGTCACAACGTGAATCATTATATCCCTTTTCTACAACGATTTCAAGTCACTATACCAACGAGTTTATTAACTTTTTGTTAACTGTGTTTTCGGTAAAAAATCATCATTATTTTACCAAAACAACAACATTTTTGCCATCTTCCACAATGTAATCACCAGATATTGTGTCTCCCACCTGAACAAAAGGAAGTTTGATACTGGTATTAATATCTGCAATATATATACTTCCACCTATTTCCATATAATAAATCGAGTTTCCATTCACTACGGCAGAAGAAATTTTATCTACAACTCCGTTAAATTCCTTTATATCAGATTCCACTTTATTATTCTCACCTTCTGCAGGTGCTCCTAATAATCTTCTGTATTCTTTTTCAGCACCTTCAATTGTATCAGCCACACCAACTATCTGATAGTTAGATACTGAAACAAAGGAATAGGCTTTTACAAGACCGGCATTATCTTTAAGACTTATAAAATACGAAGGTTTATCTGCCACATTAACCAGAATCGGGAATGTAGCCTCATAGCCCTTCTCCTGTATCATACCTTCTGCAGAGTCCATTGCCGAATATTCAGAAGCACCATTTATTGAATAGGTCTTACTTTCTTTAGTTCTCATATTTACCAAAATAAAACCGATGTTTGAATTATCAGATGCCACACTGGTTATACCGGTAAAAAGCCATACATCATCGTTAAGTGCCAGATAGTTATATCCTTCAGATGTCTGTACAACATTTTTCTGTGCGAATATGGAATTCCAGTAACCGTTTTTCAAAGATCCCCAGTTATTAGCCTGCTCTAGTACTAAATCAGCAGAATAAACTCTGTCAATCCAAGTGGGTACTTTGGAAATTTTGTAATCTGTCATTTCACCTGTAACAGCATCCACCAGAATGATACCATCTATATCCTTACCACCAATAAAACCAATTGTATATTTATAATATGAAAGAACCCAATAAGGATGTCCTTCATCATTTATTTCAAAAGATGTTTCCGCAAATATTTTAGTTGGATACGCAAACCTTACATGACGATCCAGATATCTGAAGAAAAACTCACTGGGAGAATACTTTATTCCTTCTTCAAGCTTTACAAGCTCTGTATTTTGAGTTGCCATATCAATCATAACATAATAAGGAATGCCCTTGGACTGATTTGTCAGCCATTTCAATATACCGTTATACTGAAGTGGCGACACTCTATAAGGAGCTTCTTTATAATTTATCTGGGTATAATAATCAGAAACATTAAACTGAGAAACCAGTTCAACTACTTCTCCAAGTTTGGTGCTGCCAAGCCTTTCTGCTGTACTTCTGTCAACCACAGGAATTTTTGAAAAAGGTATTTCTGCAATATCTTTACTGAATTCGGCTTCAGTAACAGTTAACATTTTCTGATAGTCAAATGCATTAAATAGCTTTGATGAAGAAACTACAATTGCAACTGATATAATAAGAAAAGCACTTCCTGCAACAATAATACCTATCTTCAGTTTTTTACCTAAGCTTTTAACATCTATTTTTTTGTCAACAATCTGTATAGGTGCATTTCTGGTCCACTTAAAGCAAAGGACTGCATAAACCACTGCTATTAAAAACAGCATAAACCAAAAGCTACCATCTCTCACATTGATAGCGGGTAATGCAATATAGAAATACAACAATCCCACAACAAGAGCAATTATTCCCGGTAAAATATACTTCTTAAACATAAAAAACTCCTTAAACTATAAAATCAGGATAACTAAATCCTTTTTCTTCTATAAAACTACAAGCCAGCTTAATTCTTTTAACATCATAATCTTTAAGAGCATGTGTGTCAAATCCAACAGATAACTTAATACCACTTTCTTTTACATGCATTTGCTGCTGTGCTGATGTCATCAGATTTTTACAATACTGATGTTCTCTGAAACCATGTATTTCGTCCATATTCATATTCAGCTCCCAGAATATATTATTATCAGCCCAAAGCTTTATAACATCCACGCCTTCTTTTTCGGATAAAGAAAAACCATCAAGATGGGCAATTCCCACAGGACATTTTACAAAGTTCCTGAATTTAACCATATCCTCTGTAGAAACAATGCCTGTATAATATTCAAATAAGCAATAATCAAATGGTGCCAAATCATCAGGCTGTAAGCCAGCCGGATCAATAAATGAATACTCTATTCCACAAAGAATTTTGATTCTACCTTTATACTTTTCCCGCAATTCATATACAGAATTACGATATTCATCTAATTTTTCTTTAGAAATCCAATAATTATGATCTGAAATCCCTAAAACATCCACTCCACACTTAACTGCATTTTCAGTTAACTCCTCTAATGTATTGCTGCCATCCCTGCTCCATGTGCTGTGATTATGTAAATCAATAATCATCTGGTATATTCCTTTCCGTCCGGTAAAATAACAACATCAGGACATATATCGTACCTGTCATTTTCAATTTCGTCAAATACCTGAAACTGAAAAGCCGGTGCAATCTTCATAAAGTTACATTTATCTTCTAAATATCTGTCATAACAACCGGCCCCATAACCTGCTCTATGGCATTTAGTATCAAAAGCCACCCCTGGCATAATCATAAGTGTTTTTTCATCCGGTAAAACAACCTGCGTTCTTTCAGGTTCAGCAATCCCCATATATCCAGGTATAAGTTTCTCAAGACTTTCAACCCTGTAAAATGTCATCTCTTTCTTTACAGTTACAGGCAGAGCAAGAGTTTTTCCTGACTCAAGAATCTTTTTCATCAGATAAAATGTATCTACCTCACCTCTCACTGATGCATAGCACATAATCTTTGATGCTTTGGTAAAATATTCAGACTGTAAAATACAATCTGCTATTTTCTTACTTTCATCTTTCAGAAATTCAGGAGATAAACCAGCTCTTTTTTCTTTTATTATTTTTCTTGCTTCTTTCTTACTAATCATAATATTGATATTCTAACACAAAATAAAATAAAAACAACAAAAAAAGAAAGCTCCCTGCTTTTAGCAAAGAGCTTCCATATATATCCGGCAGCTACATATTTTCACAGGTCGTCACCAACCAACTATCGTCTGCATTAGAGAGCTTAACTTCTGTGTTCGGCATGGGAACAGGTGTGGCCTCTCCATTATC
>SVJE01000010.1 GCA_015069135.1 Oscillospiraceae bacterium
AATTAAAACTCTAAATAAATTGAATTAAACGTTTTACATGTTTGTCAAATGATTTGGTTAGAATCATTTGTTGCGCTGTTTACTTTTCTAGGTCCAAATGCCGCCCCGCTCTCGCGGACAGCTTTGCAAGTATAACACTTAAAAAATACCTTGTCAACACTTTTTTTGACATATTTTTTAGAAATTTTTTTCGCTATATATTTTCACACAATATATTGGCTGCAATCTCTACAAGTTGTGCACAAGGTCTCTTTTTATAATATTCCTCCGTACGCTCAGATGGTACAGGAGAATTGTCTACAGAAGAAGATTCTGAAGGTTTTAATATTTTACCGGATAATAAATCACGACAAATTATACTTCCGTTTTCTTTCTTAAACTCAGCTGCCAGTTCTTGCACTTTTGCATAATGTAACATTTTACCCTCGTTGTCGTTTGGGTCGTTGTACCCTTTAAGTACACCTAACACAAAAAACATACCGGATACTGCGCCACATACTTCACGCATTCTGCCCATTCCCCCACCAAAGGATGAGACCATGCGGGCCACGACTTCAGGCTCCATATTCATTTCAGGAGCATAAGCCATGGCCACCGCCTGTGCACAATTATACCCTTGGGTAAAATAGTTTTTTGCTATCTCACCTTTGTTCATAATTAGTCCTCGTATTTAATATCAATTGCAGGTACGCTTGTAAGTTCTATAAGTCCTTTATCACATGCTGATGCAACTTTGGGATCCAATGGCAATCTTCCGATTACATTAAGACCGTACTTAGAAGCCATTTCTTCTGCATGGGATTCTCCGAAGAGGTTAATTTCCTTACCACAATCAGGACATTTTACATAACTCATGTTTTCTACAACGCCATATACAGGAATCTTCATAAGGTCTGCCATTTTAACAGCCTTGCTTACTATCATAGAAACCAATTCCTGAGGTGTTGATACAATTACAATACCATCAACAGGGATTGACTGGAATACTGTAAGAGGTACATCACCTGTTCCGGGGGGCATGTCCACAAACATATAGTCTACTTCATCCCAAATTACATCTGTCCAGAATTGTTTAACTGCTCCGGCAATAACAGGGCCTCTCCAAACAACAGGATCATCGTCATTTTCCAGCAAAAGATTAAGAGACATAATCTTAACACCTGTTTTACTTTCCACAGGATAAAGACCTGTTTCGTCTCCTGTAGCCTTTTCTTTAATGCCGAACATTTTAGGAATTGAAGGTCCTGTAATATCAGCATCTAAAATAGCTGTCTTGTAACCTTTACGAGCTGTCTGTACTGCAAGAAGGCCTGTAACCAGAGATTTACCTACGCCGCCTTTGCCGCTGACAACACCGATAACTTTTTTTATTTTACTTTTTTCATGTGGCTTTTCTATAAAGCTTTTCTTTTCGCTGCAATTCTCACTGCAGTTACTGCAATCATGTGTGCACTCGCTCATTTTTGCATCTCCTTGTTCAAATCGTTACGGGTATATATTATACGCCTTAATTTTTAATATATCAAATCATTTAGGCTTAATTTTTTATATTTTTCATATTCTTTAAAAGCCGTTGTTGCTGTGCATTGCATTTTATCAGGAGCAAATTCCCCTTCATGTTCATAATGCACATGACCTGCAAATATGGCAACTACCGGACTGTCTTCTGACTTGACCATTTTACAGGAAACGTGGGTTGCTTCAGGGTCTTCATCTGTACCTATCATAAAGTCGGTCCCCCACCGCTCCATAACAGAAGGTGCTATTGCATCCTAACAGCGGAGCTGATATTTCAAGAACCGGAGCTGATTCATTTAATCTAGCACAAATCGGAACCTATCAGATATTCTTTGAAGTAAGTGTAGATGAAGCCGGACAGTTATTACTGACATTAAACGAAGAAGATTTAGCATATACTGTAGTTGGCAGAGCCAGTGGCGCTTCACAAATTGTTGGCATGGCTATTGTAACAACTACTGCTATCAATTCTGTCCTGACAGTCAGAAATCCTGCCGGCAATGCAGCAGCTCTTACAATCACGCCTCTTGCAGGAGGAACAAGACCTGTTTCTGCACATCTAGTTATTACGCAGATTGCTTAATTTTTGATAGATTCAGTTTTTATTCAAAGGTATATTGTGTACTAAACGAATAAAATAATTATAAAAAAGCCCCCAGACTTAACTCCGAGGGCTTTTGGTGCTGGTGACCGGGGTCGAACCGGTACGGTGTTGCCACCGCTGGATTTTGAGTCCAGTACGTCTGCCAATTCCATCACACCAGCAAGTATTATGAAACGCAGGTGTTATTATACCTAAACAAAATACATTTTGCAAGGGGTTTTATAAAATATTTTTCCAATCTGTTTTATCGCAGGAACCCAATCCTTATAAAACCACCGTTTTGGGTTCCCTGCACCTTGTTAAAGGGAACCCATTGAATTAAAATTCTACTCATTGGGTTCCTTAATCAAGTGACTTTTTTACCAAAATCATAAAAAAGGGAACCCAAAGCAACCTTTTAATATCAAATGGGTTCCTCGAACTTTTTACACAACAAAAAAAGACTCTGTTACATTTACAACAGAGCCTTTTAAAACACTAAATCAATACTAAATATTTTACTTACTTTGTATATATTCGTCTATAGCCTTGGCAGATGCCTTACCTGCACCCATAGCTAAAATAACTGTAGCAGCACCTGTAACTGCGTCACCACCGGCAAACACACCTTCTCTTGAAGTCTGTCCGGTAGTTTCATCAGCAATGATACCACCCCACTTCTGAGTATCCAAGCCTTCAGTTGTGGATTTGATCAATGGGTTCGGAGATGTACCTATTGACATAATTACAGAGTCAACATCCAATACAAATTCAGAATCAGCCTTAACAACAGGTCTTCTTCTTCCGGAAGCGTCAGGTTCGCCCAACTCCATCTCAACACACTTCATACCTTTTACCAGGCCATCATCATCAGGTAAAATTTCAGTCGGGTTTGTAAGGAGCTTAAAGATGATTCCCTCTTCCTTTGCATGTTCAACTTCTTCTGCACGGGCAGGAAGTTCTTCCTCACCACGACGATATACAATGTATACTTCTTCAGCACCTAAACGTTTAGCACATCTTGCTGCGTCCATAGCTACATTGCCACCACCAACAACAGCAACTTTCTTTGCATGCTGGATAGGCGTAATAGCACCATCTTTATATGCCTTCATCAGGTTAACTCTTGTTAAGAATTCGTTGGCTGAATATACACCCTTAAGGTTCTCACCTGGAATGTTCATAAATCTTGGAAGACCTGCACCAGAACCAATAAACACAGCCTCGAATCCCATTTCAAAAAGTTCGTCGATAGACAAAATCTTACCGATAACCATGTTAGTTTCAACTTTAACACCTAAATCTTTAAGTGTATCAATTTCTTTCTGCACAATAGCCTTAGGAAGTCTGAATTCAGGAATACCGTACACCAATACGCCACCTGCCAAATGTAAAGCCTCAAACACTGTTACTTCGTAACCTTTTTTAGCTAAATCACCTGCACAAGCAAGACCTGAAGGACCAGAACCGATAACAGCCACTTTATGACCATTAGATTCGTGGGCAACTGGTTTTACATTTGAATTTTTATTATGCCAGTCTGCAACAAATCGCTCTAAACGACCGATTGCAACAGGTTCACCTTTAAGACCTCTTACACAGTACTTTTCACACTGATTTTCCTGAGGGCATACTCTACCACAAACTGCAGGTAAAGAAGAAGATTTCTGAATAATCTGGTATGCTCCTTCAAAATCACGTTCTTTTATTTTTGCAATGAAAGCAGGAATATCAATAGAAACAGGACATCCGCCTGTACAAGGCTTGTTTTTACAATTGAGGCATCTTTCCGCCTCATTAACAGCCTGTTCTTCTGTATATCCTAACGCAACTTCCAAAAAGTTTTTATTTCTTACATCAGGTGCCTGGCTTGGCATCTCATTTTTTGTTAAAGACATATTAGCCATATTACTGCACCTCCTGTTTGAATAAGTTACATGTTTCTTCATGCTTATGGCGCTCATAATCTCTGTACATAGCGCCTCTCTTCATTGCTTCATCAAAATCAACTAAGTGACCGTCGAATTCAGGACCGTCAACACAAGCGAACTTTGTCTCGCCACCAACTGTCAGTCTGCAACCACCGCACATACCTGTACCGTCAATCATAACAGGATTCATACTTACAACTGTCTTAATACCGTACTCTTTTGTAAGGGCACAAACAAACTTCATCATAATAACAGGTCCGATGGCAATTACTTCATCGTACTGCTCGCCACTTTCAATTAAGTCTTTAAGAGCATTTGTAACAAGCCCCTTCTGACCCACCGAACCATCATCAGACATAATAACTAATTTATCACTAGCCGCACGGAATTCATCTTCAAGGATAAGAAGATCCTTATTTCTGAAACCGACAATAGAATGAACTTCTGTCCCCTGCTCATGGAATTTCTTTGCCACAGGATATGCAATAGCACAACCTACGCCACCACCAACAACAGCAACTTTCTTCTTGCCTTCTGTGTCAGTAGCTTTTCCTAAAGGACCAACGAAGTCCTGAATATATTCGCCCTCTTCTTTATGGTTAAGGGCTTCTGTAGTAGCACCAACTATCTGATAAATAATAGTTACTGTACCTTCTTCTCTATCATAATCTGCAATAGTAAGAGGAATTCTCTCCCCCTCTTCATCTACTCTCAATATAATAAACTGACCTGGCTGAGCCTTTTTAGCTACCAAAGGTGCCTCAATTTTCATTAAGGTAACTGTAGGATTCAAAACCTTTTTAGTTACAATTTTAAACATAGTCTCACTTCTTCTCCAAAACATTACAAGTCTTATTTAAGCAAACGCATACTATTTTATCACAGTTATATAAAATTTCAATCAAAAATTATGTACATATATTACAGAATTCCTAAAGCTTTCATGAATTCATAAGCAATTATACCATGTCCTATCGGTGTGGGATGTATACCGTCTCTGGCAATCTCCACAGGCTTATATTCCATTAGAGCCTTGGTAAATATACTTCCAAGCGGTAAAAAGTAATCTGCATACTTAGCTGCCATTTTACGAACTACTAAAATTTCAGGTGCTAATGTACCCATGCACAGCTTATAATGCTCCTCTTTCAAAGTTGGAATAAAGAATGGTTCCATAATCATAAGCTTTGCTTTTGGAAAATCTTTTCTGAATTGCTGCATAAGTCTTTCGTACTGTTCCTCAAAGACTTCACCAGTTACAAGCTCCCTACCTTCTGTGTAATAGTGGAGCACTTCGTTAGCACCTATAAGAATTGACATAAAATCAGGATTTACTGCCTTAATATCACTCTCGTATCTGGCCAGTACATCAATTAAATGATTTCCGCCTATTCCCCTATTTACAAAATTAACACCGGCATCAGCTTTTATAGGAGGATAACTTTCAGTCTGAGGACCTTGAAGATTATCGTCTGAAAAAAGTTCGTTGTACATTTCTCTTACTTTATAGGCATAACCATAACCAAAATCATTACCTACAAAACCTCTGCCACAGTCAGTAATACTGTCGCCCATAAACAAAACTGTATCACCCGGTTTAAAAATCTTATTCATCCTTATTCACCCTTATTCACCCTTTTTTAAAGAAAGTTTAGATTCTGTACCTTTTATTAATCTTCCTATGTTTGCATGATGACGAATTATAATCAACAAAGCAACGCCAACTGACATCCAGAATATAGGTGTAGAACCTCCCGGAATATCCATGTAATCACCACGAAAATAAACAATCAGCGGTAACGAAGCTGCTGCCGTCATAGAACCTAAAGATACGTACTTAAATACCAGTACCAGTGCAATAAATATCAGCAGTGCAATAAGTGCCGGAACAGGAGTTATAACAACCATTACCGCAAAAGTTGTAAGAACACCTTTTCCTCCTTTAAAACCAAAGTACACAGGGAAGTTGTGTCCTAATATAGCAGCTCCACCTGCAATGACACCTGCAAGCTGATTCCATCCGGTAGGTGCAACAAGCCACGCCAAAAGCACAGCGACTATTCCTTTTAATAAATCACCTAATAAAGTAAAGGCTGCAAACTTTTTACCATAAGAACGAAGGGCATTGGTAGTACCTGCATTTCCGCTACCTTTTTCTCTTATATCTTCCTTGTAAAGAACCTTAGACAATACAATAGAAGTGTTGATACTCCCCAAAAGATAACCTATAAGTCCACACACAATCAAAATAATTACATCTGTCATTTTCGATCGTCCTCTTCTCTTTCTCTTATCTTAAATACTATAGGAGTTCCTTCAAAGCCAAAGCTTTTACGGAGCTGATTTTCAATATATCTTTCATAAGAAAAATGAAACAATTTTATACTGTTGCAGAAAATTGTAAACGTTGGCGGCTTAACCTTAATCTGTGTCATATAGAAAATCTTAAGCCTTTTACCCTTATCTGAAGGTGGCTGCTGTACAGCAATAGCTTCAGCCAATACATCATTAAGCATACCTGTAGGCACTCTGAAGGCTGCCTGGTTTATTACATAATCCACCATTTCAAAAAGCTTGTTTACCCGCTGTCCTGTAAGAGCTGAAATAAACATAACAGGAGCATACATCATGAAAGGAAGCTCTTCATATACTTTATTCTTAAACTCCTGCATTGTCTTAGAATCTTTTTCAATCAAATCCCACTTGTTGACAGCAACAATAAAGGCCTTACCCTGATTGTGGGCGTATCCGGCAATTTTAGAATCCTGCTCTGAAATACCCTGGTTGGCATCAACAACCAATATAACAACATCAGCTCTGTCAACAGCAGTCAAAGAACGCATTACACTGTATCTTTCAATATTCTCAGTAACCTTACCGCGTTTTCTCATACCGGCAGTGTCAATAAAGCAATATTTCTTTTCTCCATGCTCAAAGAAAGTATCAATAGCATCTCTTGTAGTTCCGGGAATGTTACTTACAATTACTCTTTCCTCTCCCAAAATTTTATTTATTAAAGAAGACTTACCTGCATTCGGCTTACCGATAACAGCAACCTTAATAAGTTCTTTCTCATCTTCCTCTTCATCGGCTTCAGGAAAATACTCATACACAGCATCTAACACCTCGCCGATACCTAAACCGTGAGCTGCAGAAACTGTTAAAAAGTCACCAAGACCTAAATTGTAAAATTCATAAACTTCAGCCGGTGGTTCACCGATATTATCCACTTTGTTTACAACAAGAACAACAGGCTTTCCCACTTTTCGGAGCATGGTAGCAATACTCTCATCATCAGCTGTCATCCCTGTTTTAGCATCAACCATAAATATAATAACATCAGCCAGATCAAGAGCCATCTCTGCCTGTCTTCTCATCTGCATAGGAATAGTATCAGTAGAGTCAGGCTCTAAACCTCCTGTATCTACCAAAGAGAATATTCTTCCGTTCCATTCAACATCTTCATAAATTCTGTCTCTTGTAACGCCGGGAGTGTCTTCAACAATAGAAACTCTCCGCCCTATAAGATAATTAAAAAAAGAGGATTTTCCCACATTCGGGCGACCCACTATGGCTACCATAGGCTTACTCATTATATTAAATCTCCTTTTTCTGCAAAATCACTTAAATCAATCTTTCCGCCGGCACTTACTATTTTCCTTACAAAATCCCTGCCTGGCTCTTCTACTATAGAAATATCAACCTTCAAAGAATCTTCTAAACCTGAAACTGTGTAGTTATCCAGGAATGTTTCTTCTCCTGCCCTTAACATGTTAACAGGTAACAAGAGAATAGCACCTTCTTCAAATTTTCCTTTAAGTTGAGCCTCAATGTCCTGTCCCGTAGTCAGTCCGCTTACTGTAACAGTCTCACCAAAGAAATCATTTCTTATAGGGTGAACTGTAACTTCTAATTTGTCACATAAAGAGCTAACTCTGTCTGCTAACTCTTTGATTATACCATAGGCAGCCCTGCCTGTGGCAATATGTACAAAGATTTTTTCAGAAAGTTTTTTATTAAGGTAAAATGTCAAATTTTCCCCGTTGACTTCAAGGTAGTCGCAAACTTCCTGCTTTAGAAGAGAACACATTCCTACGCCGTTCTCAAGCTGCGGAAAACCATCGTAAAATTCGTGTTCAGGAAAACTAAGTCCTGCATTTATATAAAACTCATCTGCTGCATAAGCAAAATGTTTTCTGTCTAAATTATGTATTGTGTCAATAACACACTTTGATTCTTCAGCGGAAAAAGGTCTTGTCTTAAAAAGACCTTCTCTGTATTTGGTTAAACCGATAGGCACAACAGATACACTCTGAAGCCCCTCACCTAAAGAAGCTAAAGTATTAAGAGTTTCTGTAAGTCTGTCCCCGTCATTAACTTCAGGAACAAGAACTATCTGTGCATTTAATGTAATTCCCCCATCTAAAAGGAACTTCATTTTATCCACTATGTCTCCGGCTTTTTTGTTACCTAACATAAAACAACGAAGTTCAGGATCTGTGGCGTGTACAGAAACATTTATAGGTGACATTTTGTATTTTACCAAGCGGGAAAGTTCATTATACCCCACATTAGTCAATGTAACGTAATTACCTGTAAGAAATGACAAACGTGTGTCGTCATCTTTAAAGTACATGGTTTCGCGCATATTGGGAGGAAGCTGATCTATAAAACAGAAAATACAGTTGTTAGAGCAACCTCTGTCATTATCCAGCATTGAATTCTCAAACTCAATCCCCAAATCCTCGTAAGGATCTTTTTCAATTTCAATTTCATACAACTCCCCGTCAGTGCCCTCTATTTCCAAAAGCACCAATTCTTCAGAAGTATAAAATTTATAGTCAAATATATCTTTCAGCTTCTTACCGTTTACTGTTAAAAGCTTGTCCCCTACTTCTATTCCGCCTTCTTCAGCTGCAGAACCGGGTTCAACGTATTTTACAATGGCATCCATGTCTTCACCTGCTTACTTCTCTAACGAAAAACAGGGCTGCCCATTTTGGACAGCCCGATTAACATCAAATGTTAATGGTCTTTTTTGATAATATACTGAGTATATTATTCCTCACCCATCTTAATTACTTCACGGCCCTTGTAGTATCCGCATGAACCGCATACTGTGTGAGGGAGCTTGTACTCGTGACACTGTGGGCACTTAACCAATGTTGGCTGCTCCAACTTCCAATTAGCTTTTCTGGTTCTTGTTCTGGCCTTAGACCATCTTCTCTTAGGACAAATCATTCTTACTACACCTCCTGCGCTGTGGCACTATCTTTCCGGCATCCGCCTTCGCAAAAATCTCTGTAAGGGAGTGCTAATATAAAAGCATCCTCAACAGCTTTACCAAGCGTCAGCTTACTGCCCTCATATACATAAATCTCTTCGTCTGTTATCTCATCCGGATTGCCCCTTATAAATGTTGCTTCCAGATTGTCGTCTATCTCCCGCTTTAATTCCTCGAGACATCTGCAACAGACATCCGTGTATGGAACATTAAAACTTCCTTGGAATTTAATAATTCCTCCGTTGTTGGTAAATCTTCCCTTTACACGTGCTTGACCAACTTCCTCTACGGGACAGCCACCAGGTCTGTCAAAGGTAAGTTGAAGGTTTGTATCTATATCAGCTGTACCGCCATCTGTTTTTAAACTTTCAGTCACAACAAAATACATAAACCCACCTCACATGGTCAACGGCTGATATTATATCAAAAGTCTATCAATAAAGTCAAGGGAAAATTTATCAATTATTTCCATAGCTTTATTTACAACTGTCTGATCCCCTACTAAGCCTGGTCTGTGGGCGTCACAACCTATTACAATTTTGTTTCCCACCTCCCCGGCAATGCTGAAAAACAGCTCTTTAGGATAAAATCTTTCATCATCAATACCAAGCATATTTATTTCCAATGGGTAGTCCATTTCCTTCATGCTTTTGCAAAGCCTCTCCATATGTTTAATGTATATGGCTTCATCACCAACAAAGTTTATCACATCGGGATGAGCAAGATATAAATATTTTCCGGTGGACATACCTTCCAATACCTGATCCACATAATTGCCTAATATGATTTCATCTGTATGTCTTACTCCACTATATATGGTTTCCTCGCTGTCCCCCACAAAGTGCTGGCCCAAGATAAGATAATCGTAACCATGTTCGCCAACAAAATCACACATCTCCGCAAAAATATCCGGATAGTATTCTGCTTCGTAACCTAATAGGATTTTTATTTTACCGCTATATTCTTCTTTAAGGCTACTTATGGTCTCCACATAGTCATGAATCTGCTCCGGCTTCATACGAAATCCGGAATACTTTCCCTTCATTTGTTTATACGGCACATGGTCTGCGAAGCCCATAACATTAAGGCCTTCGCTTATAGCTTTTTCTATATATTCCTTTTCTGTGCCGGATGCATGATTACAGCGGAATGTATGGGTATGATAATTTTCAATAAACTTTTTCATTTTACACTTCCTATGGAATTATGGTTGCTACAGGTGTGGGAGTAGCTGCTAGCTGTTCGAGCATTGGCTTGTACACTTCCAGGTACAATATGCCTGTAAGTATAGCAACTATTGCTAAAATCAACAACAAGACTTTCCACCAAGCTAATTTATCTCCTACTCTTGCCATTTTACACTTCCTCCTGTTCGTCAGGTGTTGTTCTTAAAAAATGAATTATGAAAGGTATGCTTATTAAGCCTGTAAGCATATCTGCTATCGGTTGAGAGATCTGTATTCCGGTAATTCCCCACAAACTACTGGTCAGAAGCAACACAGGTATGAAGGCCAGTCCGGATCTTAACAAGGACAAAAACGATGACATTCCCGGTTTCCGTATGCTTTGGTACAGCATATTGATAGGCACGGACAAAGCCAGAAATATTACACCAAAAGAGGCATACCGAAGGGCCACTCCACCAATATCACGGACAGCTTGTTCCTCCTGAAAGAGCCCCACAATCTGTTCCGGAAAAATCATGCCGGGAAGTGCGAAACATATAATCATAGTAAAGCCACAGCCCATGGTAAAAAGAAGTGCTTTCTTAACTCTCTTGTATTTTCCTGCCTGATAGTTAAAGGATGCCACTGGTTGAAAGCCCTGTCCTACTCCAAGACCCACGCACATTACCAAAGCAGAAAATCTGTTTACTACGCTCATAGCCGCTATAGCTGCGTCGCCAAAAGGTTTGGTAAGGTTGTTGAGGAGTCCGCTGGATATGGATGAAAGGCCTTGTCTGATCAGCGCCGGGAATCCAACTTTTGCTATGGTAAAATAAACGTTTTTTCTTTTACTAATATATCTGAATCTTATTTTACCCTGAGCATGTTTGTTATGGAAAAACAAAAGTATAAAGAAACTGATTATCTGGGAAACTGCTGTGGCACAACCGGCACCGAAAACACCCCAAGGAATTACTCTTATTAACAAGTAATCGCCAAATATATTAAGCACTGCACCTGTAACCAAGCCCACCATAGCATAGGCTGCCTTGCCTTCGTATCTTAAGTTGTTGTTAAGTACAAAGGAGCACACCATAAAAGGACAGGAAATAAGCACCCACAAGCCATAATCCATGGCATAAGGCAAAATGGTTTCTGTGCTTCCTAAAACTCTCATAAATGGTTCTAAGAATATAAGACCAACTACCGTTAGTAAAGCACCTAATGTAGCGCCTGTGAAAAAACCTGTAGAAACATATTCAGAGGCTTCTTTTGTATTTTTATCTGCCAGGGATTTTGATACCATAGTGCCGGACCCTTGACCCAACATAAAGGATATAGCCTGAATAATTGCCTGCAATGTGAAAAGTATTCCTGTAGCCGCCTGCTGGCTTTCACCCAACGAACCTACGAAATATGTATCTACCATGTTGTATATATTTGTCACCAACATGGATATAGTTGTAGGTATTCCCAAAGTAATTATCAACCTGGAAACAGGTGTCTTTGTCATTTTTTGATAATATGCATCTGTTGTGTTCATTGTGTCTGTTTCTTAACGAATAAAATTTGTATATATTCTTTGCTCTCTTTCAGGCATATCAACGCCTATTTTCGCCCCGGCTTCTTTGCACTTTAAGAACCATGCCATATTGCGCCCTAAGGTTCTCATTATTTGCAAGCCTTCAATGTCCTGTGCTACATCTTCTGGCTTGGAGCCATGGACCATATTCCAATAGCAAGAAGAAATAATTGGCATCTGTGCCAAATAGAAATATTTATTCATCTGATCAAGGGCCGCAGTAGTTCCTGCACGTCTTGCTGAAACAATGGCTGCTGCTGGCTTAAGATAAAAGTTACTGCCTCCGCTGTAAAATACTCTGTCCATAAATGAAGTCATTGCTCCGGACATAGCTGCATAATGCACCGGAGATCCGAAAACAAAGCCATCAAAACTTTTTGCATTGTTCACGAATTCATTTACACTGTCATCAAATATACAGCGTCCGGTATTTCTGCAATTTCCACAAGCTATACAACCGGCTAAAGGTTTGATTCCGATCCAAAAAATTTCACTTTCAATTCCCTCTTTTTTAAGAGTTGCTGCCACTTCGCTTAAGGCAGTATATGTACATCCATGCTGATGAGGGCTCCCGTTTATTAGTAATACTTTCATAAATATAAATCCTTTCACCATGAAAAAAATAATGTCCGGATATATTTTACTACTGTGGTTTTGTTTTGTAAAACATCATTGCAATTCAAGAATAAAACGCCCGTTCTCCGGAAGTGAAAGATGTGAATGAGCTACATACTTTTAATATTAATTATTATTTTGTTATTAGTAATTTAGGTTAAAAGATAATTGAAGATACAAAAAAACTGCCAAATAGCGGCATGTTGTTTCCACAGACTTAAAATCTTAAGGGGAACAGCCGTAACCTTTTTAGCCAATGCGGTAAGCCGTTCCGTTGAATATAACATATCATAACTCGGATTCGATTCCCTTTGATTTACTTTAAACAAAAAAGGCTCCCTGGTGGGAACCTTTTTTTGTTTGGAGCCAATGGTGGAATCAGTTGTCCGCTTCGCTTCGCTCTGCGTACCTGCTGCTCGAGCATAGCTCTTCGCGATTGCCGCTACAAACAGTCCACCGGACTGTTTCCTCTACGCGTCAACCCTCTCGGGTTCGATTCCCTCTATTTTTCTCTTTTGAAGTGTATTGATAATAATGATACGGTTTCAAATAGTTTCATTTGGTTTCACTCAAAAATTGAAACTATTAAACGGGAAGTGAAACTCTTTTTTGGGACTGAAACCATGCTAATCAGCTTGTCAAATTGGATTTGACTGTCTGTTAAATATGTTTCATTTGCCGAGATTAAACTGCGATGCAATTTGCTCTCCCATCTCGCCCTCAAGGTCTTGCGCCCCCTCTTCTGCTATATAGTCCAAATCATGGTCATCAAGATACAAGTAGTACAGTGTAGAATTCTCTCTATCAATACCAATCATGTATATTTGGTTAGGAAAATAATCTTCTTCTCCTTCGGTTACAACCTTAAAAAAGATTCCTTCGTAATAAAACTCAGGTGCAGCAATAAGGTAATAGCCATCGTAGTCAATAACAGGCTCTGTCAAAAACTGATGCGAGTCTGTATAAGCCTTGTAGTCTGCC
>SVJE01000009.1 GCA_015069135.1 Oscillospiraceae bacterium
TCGATTCTTCTCACAATACCTGTTGCTTTCATATATAATAGCACTCCGGATAATTTTCAGACAAATAATTACTATACTTCAACTTTACTTCTTAAATACATACTGATACAATTAAAGCCATAACACAAAAGATTTCGTAAAGGACTTATCATTATGGCAAATAAAATTATAGTTATAGGAAGCGCAAATGCAGATCTGGTCATTCACTCTGAACGAATGCCTGAACTCGGAGAAACCCTTAATGGCAGCAACTTTCAGATAAATGCCGGCGGTAAAGGATTAAATCAGGCTATTGCTATATCTAAACTAGGTGGCAATGTTTCTTTTTTAGGTGCTGTTGGAAATGACGCCAACGGCAAAATGCTATTAGATGAATTACATAAAAACAATGTCTCTTTTGAAGGTATAAAAACAGAAAATGCACCTACAGGAATTGCTATGATAACTGTTGTAAATGGGGATAATTTCATCATATTAAATTCAGGGGCAAATGATATGCTTACAGCTGATGTAATTGAGCAATTTTCTGATATGATTAAAGAAAGTGATTTCTGTGTTATGCAGCTTGAAATTCCTATGGAAACTGTACTAAAAGTATGTGAAATTGCCAAAGACAACAACACAAAAATAGTACTCAACCCTGCTCCATTTAAGAAATTACCTGAAAGTTTATTTCCTCACATAGATTATCTTATACCAAATGAGCACGAGGCTTTCAGTCTTACAGGAATTTATCCTGACAACGAAGAAAACTGTAAAAAGACAATTTCCAGGTTAAAAGAACTTGGAACTAAAAATGTTGTTATAACCCTTGGAGAAAGAGGATGTGTTTATACTAAAGAAGAAAATATTTTGTTCTGCCCCGCATTAAAAACAAATGTTGTAGATACCACCTCCGCAGGTGATTGCTTTATAGGTGCATTAGTATCAAAACTATCTGCAGGTGAGAACATGGAAAAAGCTATAGCATTTGCCACAAAAGCTTCTGCTATAGCTGTAAGTCGTGAAGGTGCTTCAAAATCTATTCCTTTTGCAGATGAATTAGAATAAATATCTTTACTGATAATTAAAATTAACTGTGGAAACCTTGTATATATACAAGTTACTGTTAACATAATCCACAGGATAATAAATATCCAGAAGTTCATTATACAAGAAACCTTTTACAGTATCTGTCTGCCAGGATTCATTAGAACCTGTTGCTATAGACTGGAATACAGAGCCATCCGCAAAACTTCCTATGCCTTTTACCTTTTTAAGAGTCAGGCCAATATCAGACGGAACATCGGATACCGTTCTTGTATTTGAATCAAAGATATACACCTTTGAGCCCGTAGTAATCCAGTATTTGCCCGGCTGTCCGTAAACAGGCTTAAAGTCATGAGCATTATCTGTCGCAAGTATAACATCATCATACTTCTGAGTAACTGTTATCACTTTATTTGTTAATGTTACTTCATATCCACGAATAATCTTTTTACCGCAAGCCCAGAGCACATTGTTTTGAGGATCCCAGATTACTCCATGAGCATCCGTAAGTTCTATTTTCACTCGGTTTGAATGACTTCTTGTTGTTACATCAAAAAATGTAATAGCATTGCCACTTGATCCTGCTACAGCAATAACACCATTTGGCATAAGTTCTATGGCATGTCCGTTGTAGTTTCCTGTATCGCTACTAAGATACGGATAAGTACAACTCCAAAAGGTTCTACCGGTATTATAATACATCATCGCGCCATTATTTGTGGAGGTAGCAAGAACCACTTTATTACCTCTGTATTCCCTGAATCTGAATCCGGCTGCTGCACTATTGTATTCTGCCAAAGATTTTGTAATTCCACCATCTGCCACATTATAAATCTTTATTTTATTTTCATTTTGGTCAGTTACAGCTATAGGGTAAAAATATGAATTAGTATATAAATAATCTGATGTCAGGTTCATATTATGTCCGTCTGTCGCTGCTTTACAGAATTGTGACATTGCAAGAGATACAGCATATTCATCAGCACCTGAAAGAATAACCTTACTTCCTTCCGACTTAACCTGGTATTCACCACTTTCAAGATTTTCTTTGTTAAGACCTATAAGTATCTCATGTTCTTCTGCAACATAATTCTGGTCATAACTTACAGCCGGAAGTGTGCAACCGGTTTTTTCTTTAATAACATTTACAAAAGCATTTATCGTTTTGTCGCTGACACTATTCCCGTAAACAAGTCTATATTGACTTATACTATTCTCTATAATACTCATATTCTCACTTTCCGCTTTTGCGTATAAATCATATTTATTGACAAAATATCCTTTTACAACCATATAATCGGAGCTTGATATCCTACCGTTATCATCTATATCAGCTGCAGCAAGTATAATATCCTCAACCGAAGTTTCAGTGTACTTTTTCATCATAAAGTAATCTACAGTTGTTACTCTGCCATCTCCGGAAACGTCACCCTTTATAACTATTTGAGCTTCAGCAGACTTTACATTGTTTATATACTTAGTTACTACAGCGCCGGTGGCAATTGAATCCACCACAACATTTTGACCATACGCAAGATTAGACAGAAATACGTCAACTGAAGTTTTTTCTGTAACACCGCATATATATTCTTTTTCGTTCAGGTAATACCCTGAGTCCTGTAAAAATTCCACACTGCCTTTTTGTGTATCAGTAGCAAAAATATCTATCAACGAAAACAAAGCTATAGTTGCGATTAACACTATAAAAAAACACAGACCCCTCTTAAACATTGAAATCACCTTCCGACTCTTATTTGCTGATTTGATTGTATCACTTTTTTATGTGTTAGTCCATAAAAAAAACTGACCCGGCTTAAGCCAGGCCAGTAATAAGTAATTTTATCTTATCAAAGTTCCATCCAGGAAGGATCTGAAGGATTACTTCTGAATGCACGAAGTTTCTTTTCCTGCTCAGGAAGAATATAATTTTCCTCAATAGCAGCCTCAATAAGAGCGTCGTAGTTAGAAAGAGATACATTCTTAACCTCTGCTTCTGCAAGTCTCTTTAAGCCTTTTTCGAGGCCGTAAGTAAATATTGAAGCTATGCCAAGAACTTCTGCACCTGCTTCACGAAGAACATTTACAACATCAATACAGGAACCGCCTGTGGAAATAAGGTCTTCAACAACCACCACTTTTGTACCAGGATCAACTTTACCTTCAATTTGGTTGTTTCTTCCGTGATCTTTTGCAGAACCTCTTACATAAGCCATAGGCAAATCAAGAATATCTGCAACCAAAGCTGCATGAGCAATACCTGCTGTAGATGTACCTGCAACCAACTCACATTCCGGATAGTACTTCTTAATATTTTCAGCAATGCCCGCCTCTACAATCTTTCTTGTTTCGGGATAAGAAAGAATCAATCTGTTATCACAATAGATAGGAGATTTAATTCCACTTGCCCATGTAAAAGGATTTTCAGGACTTAAAAACACTGCTTTAATTTTTAATAATTCTTTTGCTGTTGTTTTTTCCATTTTTGTTTTCCTCCATTAATTACTCAGCTTTCAATATTTCAAGTTTGTTATATGGAATAGACAGATTATTATCAGCAAAAGCTTCTAATACGCACTGTCTGATTTCTCTTTCAACTACTACCTGATCAGGTTTCTTCACTTTTGCAACTATTCTCAATACTATAGCGGAATCAGCAAACTCTACAACACCGATAACAGTTGGCTTTTCAATAAGTTCAGCTTTCCCGGAAGAATATTTATCCATTGCTTTTTCAAGAACAGAAGTTACTTCTTCCACTGTATTCTCATAAGGCATAGGTACGTCTACCACAGCTGCCACAGCACCTCTTGTATAGTTTGTTACGTTTGTAATATTTCCGTTTGGAATAGTATGCAACTCGCCGGAAACTGCTCTTAATTTTGTAGTACGAAGCTGCATATCTTCAACAACACCTGTAAGACCTGCAACAGTAATAACATCTCCTATCTGAATCTGTCCCTCAAAGATAAGGAACAAACCGCTGAAAAAATCTTTAATAAGACTCTGAGCGCCAAAACCAATTGCAACACCACCAATACCGGCTGTTGCAAGTAGTGAGGAAACTGTCTTACCAAGACCTACTGCACTGAGTATTGCACAAATAGCCACAAACCATACCACAATCTTACCAATATATACTATTAAAGATTGTATCGTTTCCAGACGTTTTCTGTCTTTATTATGTTTCTCAATATTTTTTGCAAACACGGTTGTAATTATTTTGGTTACAACAGAAACCACTATTTTAGTAACAACCAAGATTATAACAATATCTAAAACAGCTGTCAGAACACCATAAAAGCCGCCTAAAGTGCCGGATAAAATCTCTTCAAATTTAGGTATAAGGGAAATAATACTCTTAGTCATAAAAGCTCTCCTTTTGCATATATATATTTTTTTGTATTGTAACATAGGCAACAACAAAATGCAAAAAAGAACAGTGTTACATTATTCATAATATCAATGTAGCAGCAACCATTTCACAACTTTTTAAATATAATTTTTCGCTTTAATGTAACACTGTAATTATACTCCCCTCCAAAGCATATAGTCTGCTTTGGAAACACTTCCACCTCCTCTCCCGAGGCAAGCCTTTTTCCATCCACATACGTACCATTTGTTGAAAAAAGATCGCGGACAAAAAGACTTTCTCCATTTTGTATAATCACTGCATGTCGGCGGCTTATTATCAGATTATCAATATAATAATCAGCCCATTTTTCATCCCGCCCTACAGTAATTTCCTCCTTATCCATACCAGGTCCATCCTTCAGATAGCAAAATTTGTATATTTGCAGAAATTCAAGTTTAACGGGAGCCGTTAATAAAACTGCTGCAACTGAAGAAATCAACCATAACAACCATATTATAAGGCTATCTGAAACTATCCAAAAAGCTATTGCAACTACAGAAGAACACCCTACGGCAATAACAAAGTTCTTCCATTCACGAAACATTTTTACCTTTGGTACAATTTCAGTAACAAACCCCGGGAAAGGTTCTTCCGTTTCTTCCCAAATTCCTATTTTTTCGACAGCGTTCTCGATGCAATCAAACACTTCTGAATTATCCGAAGAACATTGTATCAGTAAAATCATAAGCATATCCCTTACTGAATTATTATATTTGTTAAGTTTTGCTCCCGGAAGATATATAAATTCCATATTACTATCGGGACTATCCATAAATATTGCATCATAGTCAAAAAGAAAATTGTAAAACGATAAATTTGATTGCGCTGAAAGTCTCCATAATTCCTGTAAAGAATATAGCAAGTTACAAATCAAATTCTTGTCAATTTTTTCTGATTTCAGATAGTCTTTAACAGAAATTTTTCCTCGTATATGCAGTCCGTATCCATCTGCTTCTTTGGTTATCCCCCCCGGAATATATGTATATGCACCTATTTTTTCAACTTTTTCAAAAGATTCTTTAATCTGTAAGCCTGAGAATGAAGATTTTACCCTGATACGAAGACCTTTTCGTTCTCTGTTTAATACATATTCTTTGTCCATAAATCACAGTCCCGAAACCGCAGAACCTGCATTCTGCTCTATTTTACTGAAAATATCCTTTGCCAAATCTATAATAAATTCCTTAAATATCAAAGCCAGTGCCACAAGTACTGCAATGATAATTACAACCTCGATAGTTCCCATACCTTTACAATCCTTAATAAATCGGCTAAACAACATAAGTGTCCACATCCTTTCTGTAAAATCAAACCACATTAAGCATCATCATAGCCGGTGCAAACAACATGAGAAGTATGGCTAAAAACACCATTGCCGACGGAATCAACAACAGATTTGAAACCCTGTTTCCCATTTCTTCTGCCATAGCTTTTCTTTCTTGTCTGCACAGATTACTTTGAAGTCTTAACACTGAAGCCAACTCCTTCTCTCCTTTTTTGGAATTTTGCACAATAGAACTTACCACCGCACTGACAGCCGGAATCTTTAATTCTTCCGCCAAAAGTTGAAGCAGAATTTCCGGATTTCCGTTTACATCCATCCCTATATTTTTTGCAAAAATCTGTCGCATTCTTTTGCATATAAGAGATTCTCCCATACCAGAAGCACATTCCACTGCATACCATAAAGGTTGTCCTGCTTCCAGAATCAATGCCACAACATCAATAAAATCCGGGATTCCCAGTTTATACTCCATTTTTCTTTCTTTGCTTTTTTGTACCAGAAGCATTTCCGGAACCGGCCATATAAGTCCCCAGGTTAGAATCACCATGCCGACGCATCCTGTCAATTTTACACCTATCGCATAACCCAATATCGGTAAAATTACTATCAATGGCGATAAAACCTTTTTCAAGGACTGTCTTTTTTTCATAATTGTTTCTGCCGTTAATTTTCCGTACAAGAAAACATACAGTTCTTTTTTCATAAACTTCATATTCTTTCCTCTTCTTCATTTTTAAAACCTCGTTTTACCTATTTTCTCTCCCAACAACCAGGAGCCCGCTATAAGCACAGCAACCGCAACCATAATCCCTCTACCGGGCCAAGAGTACAATGATTTTATGTATTCCGGAGACATTGTTTTTAAGATAAAAACAAAAGCAAATGGCATTACAGACATTATTCGGTGATTCATTTTAGGCGCTGACAATATTCTCTTTATTTCCATCTCTGTATCTTGTTTAAGTCTCAACGCACCCACACCACTTTGAAGAAGCCTTATTACATTTCCGCCTACTTCCGACGTACAGGCTAAAGCTGCCGCAATCTTTTTAATATCTTCGCTTCCACTTCTGACAGCAAAAGCCGAAAATGCATCCCTGCTGTCATAATTAAGGCAAATCATACGATCTATAATGTAGTACTCTTTTTTCATGATGCTTTCCTCAGAAGACACTGAATCTGCCACTTCCCTGAATACATTTTCAAAAGTTGTGCCTCCGGCTAAAGCGGCCACAGTAAGTTGCATAAACCGGCAAAATTCTTCCTCCAAAGAATTAATGCGTCTATCTCTTAAATATGCAGATAGTTTTTTATAAAACAGCGGAAGTAATACCAAACCCAATACAACACCAAGCCACCATATATCAAACATTAACTCTATCACCAGGACAGCCCCTATAACAAAAACACTTCCATACAACAACAGCTCTTTTTTATTCAATCTATATTTTCTGTAATCAGTATATTTTTCTTTTCTCATGATAATTGTCGCTCCGTTTTATGTTTCTTCTTTGTAAGAGTACCAACTCTTATACCCTGCCGAAATAAACAATTAAGGACAACCTGGCCATTTGAATATTCAGCCACTTCCGATATTTCATGTACATACCTTTTCATATTTTTGTCTCTTTTCAGTTGAACAATCAGGTCAACGCCCATAGCAATCTGTCTTCTTACCGCTTCACTGCTGATGTGACCTTCCCACAAGGCCATAGTTTCTAATCTTACAATCATATCCCCTGTTGAATTTGCATGACCCGTAGACATGGACCCATCATGTCCTGTACATAATGCCTGTAACATATCCAGAGCACTTTCATCTCTTACCTCGCCAATGATTATACGATCGGGTCTCATTCTTAAAGAAGATTTTATAAGCTGTCTCATGGTTACCCCGCCCACGCCTTCAGCATTGGGATTTTTTGTTTCAAGTCTGACTATATTTTTGTTGTTAAGTCTCAACTCCGCTGAATCTTCAATTGTTATAACCCGCTCATCTGCCGGTATAAAATCAGATAGCATATTGAGAAAAGTTGTTTTACCGGTAGATGTACCGCCTGACACAAAAATATTCATGCCACAGACAACCATCTGTTTAAGAAATTCAGCTTCTTTCCCGGTCATAGTTCCGGACGAAACCATATCTTCAGCCGTAAAATTGTGTTGAGGAAATTTGCGTATTGTAACCACAGGACCATTCAGAGCCACCGGATACAAAACAGCATTAATGCGGGAACCATCATCCAGACGACCATCCACAATAGGGGAACTTTCATTGACAGTACGGTTAGACAAGGCAGCCATAGTCTTAATAACATTATAAAGACTGTCACGATTACGAAATCGCTCTCCTGTATTTATGATACGACCTGATTTTTCTATGTATATCTCGTCCGTACCATTAATCATTATTTCATTAACTGATATATCCTCAAGGAAAGGTTGAATAACTCCATATCGTCTTCGTCCGTTAAAAATTCTTCTCACTATGTACAGTTTTTCTTCCTCTTTCAAAGACGTTCTTTCAAAGACTTTCTCTCCGCAAGCTTCTATAATCTCCTTTAGATTACTATCACTTATGTCATTTCCGGCATCAATTTTTTCAGTTACCTGTTTGTCAATTATGTCTGCGATATAGTCCAGATTCATGTAAAACCACCTCTTTTCTTTATTTAATTTTTAAGGTGGACACATGCTAACACTGTAAAAACCGGAGGTCAATACTTTTAACACAGTAATGTTCCGACACTTTCCGATGGTTCCTGACATCGTTCGATATCTGCACCAAGTTTTTCGAGTTTTTCTGACAGATTATGATATCCTCTGTCAATATGATTAAGACCAAAAATTTTTGTTTCTCCCCTGGCACATAAGGCACCTATCACAAGAGCGGCCCCGGCTCTTAAATCTTTTGCTGTTACAGAAGCTCCCGTAAGATGGTTACAACCTTCAATTATGGCACTTCTGCCCTCAAGCCTTATGCCTGCCCCCATACGGCAAAGTTCTCCTATATGATTAAATCTGCTTTCAAAAACTGTTTCAGTTACAACCCCAGTCCCTGTGGTAGTAGACAAAAAAGCTGTAATCTGGGCCTGTAAATCCGTTGGAAATCCCGGATAAGGCAAAGTCTTTACATCTACCGAATGAGCCTTTCTGTCGGATTCAACCTTTACAGAATTTATGCCTTCAGAAATTTTCACACCACTTTCCCGTAATTTTGCACAAATAGGTTGTAGTAAAAAAGGTTCTATTCCGGTTATTTCTACATTTCCTCCCGTTGCTGCAACTGCCAGCATATATGTTCCTGCTTCAATTCTATCCGGAAGAACACTGTGCACTGTGCCCTTTAGTTCCGACTGACCTTCTATAAGAATACACTCTGAATCAGGCATTTTAACCACCGCGCCCATTTTACAAAGAAGAGCTGCCAGGTCTCTCACCTCAGGCTCCTGGGCACAATTAAAAATCAAAGTCCGACCCTTGGCCAGACAAGCCGCCATCATAATATTTTCCGTAGCACCTACACTGGGAAAATCCAGATATATTTCAGCGCCATTAAGACCTGACGGTGCATATGCTTCCACGAAACCACTGTCAAAATTAATACAGGCTCCCATTTTCTCAAAACCCTTAAGATGAAGATCAATAGGCCTGGTGCCGATGTTGCATCCACCGGGAAGAGAAATTTTCATTTTCCCGAATCTGGCCAGCATGGGACCGGCAAATAAAAAAGAAGTCCTAAGCTTACATGCACTTTCGTAAGGAATTGTTTTATTGGTAAAATACTGTCCATCCAATAAAAGGCTTCCTTTGTTATAATCACACAATCCCCCTGCCAACCTGCATATTGCCCCCATATTTCTCACATCTGAAAGATATGGCACATTAATTAATTTAACTGGTTCTTCGGTAAGCATTGCCGCTGCAATTTCAGGAAGGACAGCATTTTTTGCTCCTTCGGTCTTAATTGTTCCGTATAGTGGTTTTTCACCTTTAACTCTATAAAAATCCATAATAAAAAAGGTCCCTTCGGCATTTTAATCTGCCTTTATTATGGACCTTTTCTTTTTCAATAATTCTCTATAAAATTTTCCGTTTTTTATTCTTCAATTGTTTCTTCAGTATTTTCACCGTACTGTGATTTCATCATGTCTCTGATTTCAGCAAGCAAATCCTCTGTGGTAGGTTTTGCAGGAGCTGGCTCCGGAGCAGGTTCTTCTTTTTTCTTGTGAAGCTTTGAAATCAATTTCACAAATAAGAAAATTGAAATTGCAATCAGTAAGAAATCAATTACGTTCTGAATAAAAGCACCGTACAAAATAGCAGCTTCTTCTTTAACAATATTTCCTGCCGCATCAATTTCAGCAGGGCTCATAACCCATTTAAGTGTAGAAAAGTCCACACCACCGGTTAACATACCCAGGGCAGGCATTACCAAATCATTTACAACAGATGTTACTATTTTACCAAAAGCACCACCTATAATAACACCCACAGCCATATCAATTACATTACCTTTAAAAGCAAATTTTTTAAACTCTTGCCACATAAAAAGCGCCTCCTAAACTTCATTCAATTGTGTTAATTATATATTAAAATAAAAACTGTGGCAATAAGGAAACCTTGACACCCCTCTTTCTCAGGAATATACTTAATCCTGGTGATAAAATGTCTTTATTAACTTGCGAAAATTTAACATTGGCATACAATAATGTGCCTGTAATTAAAAGCCTTGATTTTACCGTAAAACAAGGCGATTATCTTTGTATAGTCGGAGAAAACGGTTCCGGTAAGAGTACTTTGGTAAAGGCTCTTTTAGGACTTAAGAAGCCTTCTGAAGGTTCTATAGAATTTGCTAAAGACTTAACACAGAAAGAAATAGGATACCTTCCTCAGCACAAGGATACAAATAATGACTTCCCCGCTTCTGTATGGGAGGTTGTTTTGTCCGGTTGTCTTAATCAGCGAGGATGGAAACCCTTTTACAGTAAATCACAAAAAAGCATGGCCCTTGAAAACATCAGGAAACTTGACATCGAACACATAAAGAATAAATCTTTCAGAGAACTTTCAGGAGGACAACAACAAAGAGTTTTATTGGCAAGAGCCCTTTGTGCCACAAAAAAGCTTCTTCTTTTAGATGAACCTGTGGCAGGTCTCGATCCTGTTGTTACAACACAACTTTATAACATAATCAAAGAAATCAACAACGAGGGAATTACAGTTGTTATGGTATCTCACGATATATCTGCTTCTGTAAAATACGCTTCTCACATACTGCACATAAACAACCAGGAAAAGTTTTTCGGAACTTCCTACGATTATCAGCACAGTGAACTTGGCCACGCCTTTCTTTGCGGATGTGACTGTCATAAGGAGGAACATGGTCATGAGTGAACTTATTGAAATGTTATCCTTTCCTTTTATGCAAAAAGCCATAATAGCAGGTGCATTGGTTGCCCTGTGTGCAGCACTTCTTGGTGTAAGTCTGGTTCTTAAGCGCTACTCCATGATAGGTGACGGACTTTCTCATGTTGGTTTTGGCGCTTTGGCACTGGCAGCAGTGCTTAATGCCACCCCTTTACTTATTGCAATACCTGTAGTTATTGTGGCAGCTTTCCTTTTACTTCGAATAAAGGATTCATCAAAAATTAAAGGTGATGCAGCCATAGCTGTAATTTCCACAGGTGCTTTAGCAATCGGCGTACTTTTGGTCTCCTTAAGTAACAGTGGAAACGTGGATTTAACTAACTACATGTTTGGTAGTATTCTTGCTATGACTGACAGTGACGTATGGCTAAGTATTATACTTTCAATTGTAGTGTTAGCTGTATATATTATTCTTTACGGTAAAATTTTTGCCGTAACCTTTGATGAAACTTTTGCCAAGGCCACCGGTGTAAAAACAAATGCCTATAACACTGTGCTTTCTGTACTTACTGCTGTAACCATTGTACTTGGCATGAGACTTATGGGTGCCATGCTTATTTCAGCCCTTATAATATTCCCACCTCTGACATCCATGCGAGTGTTCAGAAGTTTCCGCAGTGTAGTCATTTCATCTGCCGTAGTAGCAGTAGTAAACCTAGTTGCAGGAATTATTCTTTCATACTTTTTAGGACTTCCTACAGGAGCCTGTATCGTGTGTGTAAACATAGTAGCACTATTGATTTTTAGTTTGATCGGTAAAATTAAAAATTAACAAAAAAGCTAAACTTATTATATATTTTACTTTTTCTTTCATGTTAAACTGAATACAGTTTATTTTAGTTCTAAAAAAGAATATAGAGGTGGTCTTTATGAAAAAATCCTTAAAAGTTTTGTCTTTTACTATTTTATTTTTAGTAATATTCACTTCAGCCATTACTGTTTCTGCCAGAAAAAGCGAAATCAAGTTTGTAGAAAACAGTGGTATTACTATGGTAGATAATATGTATTTTACCGGTATTCCCGAAGAAACCACGGCATATAATATTTTGAGCCGTCTTGTTGACCCTTCTGACATCGTAGTAAGAAACAATTTTGGAACAAACTGTGAAGATAACCATATTATAGGTACGGGAAGCTCTATTTCTTTGATTCAATACAATGTGATTAACAAAAAACTTATAGCTGTTGTGCCCGGTGATACTTCCGGAGATGGAAAGGTTGCCACTGCAGACTATATTAAAATAAAAAAAGCTCTCGCAGGAGTTCATTTTCTTTCTGGTGCATATTTTATAGCTGCAGATATTAATGAAGACGGGAAAATTTCTTCTGCAGACTATATTCGTGTAAAGAAACATATCACCAATGACTATAACTTGCACACTCCCCTTCCGGAAATAACTCCGGTTGTTCCACCTTCTGCTACAGCAAATCCTAATAAATTAGGAAATTCTGTTGAATTTGCAAATCAGGTGAAAAATCAGGTGAATGTGTATTATTCGGACGAAGACAGAACTTCTGTTATTTATGAAAATGCTACTATGAAGTTAACCCATGGACTTATGGGTAATGGCGAAAAACAGGTACAGGAATTTGCCAACAAAGACGGTGGGGTATATTTTACAGATACTTTTGTGCCATACCTTCAGTTCCAGGATAAAACTATCTATCTTAAAGACGGGGCTGATACCACTTCAAACGAAGGCACTCCTGCTATTCGTTTTGGTTATTACTATTATCAGAACGAAATTAGAAATGTAAATTTTGTTACTTTCAGAACTGCTAAGGTAAGTGAAATATATAACGTATTGCCTGACAGTCTTCGTGTAAATCAGAAACTTATTGTAGAAAACAACCTTAATACATCCTATGAATATACATACGGCAACGAACTTAAGATTGCTATCGACACTGTAAATGCTTTGGAAATCAAGGATGCTTTGGGCACATATACAGAAATCAATGATTTTTCTTCTAACTCTGTGGAATATGTGGCTTTTGATATAAAAGAAGCCGGTGTTGCAGCCCTTATTTTTGCTACTGATACTCTTTATGAAAATGTAAACATTACTGTTGAAGACAGTTATTATGTAATAAGAAGTTCCATGACTATACCTTCCTTTACAGCCGGACAGATATATAACGTAGCTATGCAACTTTACAATGATACCACTCATAGCTTTGAAGGTGTAAGAAATGCTGCTTACTTAGAAAGAAATCCTGTTACAATTACTACAGGAGATCACACGTTACTTATTCCTTTACAGACTCCATTTTACGATAGCACTACAGGTCTTTATAAAGTAAGAGCCACCTATGAAAGCGGAAATAAATACGCTTTTGAAACCCGTACTGCTACTTTAAATGTAACAGCATCTAACGACGAAAAGGAAAGACCTATTTATATTCAGATTAATACCACAGGCGAAGCAGGTATGGCTACAGGTGTTTTGAGAGATGATAGTGGTGTCCTGGCTGCTATACCGGCAGAGTTTTGCAGGAATTTTACCGGTGATGATGCTGCTTATGAAGCAGACGTGGGCTATGGTGATATGATATATCCTCTTTACCTGGAAGAAAATCAGGAAATAACTACAATTCCAACAATTTTTTGGAACAACTGGGGTAAAACTTCTCTTATTCAATTTTCTTCAATACAGTATTATTGTATGTATACTCACTCCTCTAAAAACACCAGTGAAACTACTTGCATCAAGCCTACCGGTGGCGGTATAGGCGGTAATATAATTGCAGACTTCCGTGGTGTCTCAGGAGATGTATGGCCTGGCTCTAACCCACAGTACAACCATGCCGGCAGCTTCTATTTTGTAAATGAGAATAATGTTTATTGGAACAGTATGTATCGTGGCATGGATATTGATTCTGCCGGTCATAACTACATTGATGTAACACTTGACTATGTTGCCGACAGCGGAAATTATAAATACAGTCTTATACACAAAGAGTTCCCTTATGATGATGAGACCAGAAACTATTACACAATAGACATTACATTCCTTAAGGATGTAAAATACACTGATGCCACAAGAAACTTTCAGATTCTTCAGTATTATACCAGTATGGGTGACTACACTCGTATGGCCTGGAGAGATGCAGATGGTATAGTGCAGGAGAAAAACCCCAGATATACCACTGTTTCTTTGGATTCTGATGGTGCATTCTTTACATTTTACAATAACACTAATACCGGAACAGAAAATGTTGGTGTAATTATAAAAGACTACTCTGTAACCATGAATGGTGAAAATGCAGATCTTCCTATTGGCATGTATGTAATGGGAAGAAGTCGTGCTGCCCTTGTATTAAACCAAAAAACATTAAGCTTTAAAGCCGGAGACAGAGTTACTTTTGATGTGATTTTGTTACCATACGGAAACCCTCAGCAAGAGCATTATGACAATGTGCTGAATGTATTCAATGATTCTGTGGTAGATCCTGTTAAAACAATTGTAACTAAAGGTACTCTTACAGAAGATGCTTTTGTACCGAAGGTTTATGCTGATAATAACCAGGCCGAATTTGTTCTTAGTGGTGGTGCTGATAATGTAGCTGTTCGTATTGACGGATTTTCATCTGATAAAGTGCCTGTTATAGAGGAATATGTTGACGGTAGCTGGGTACCCTATATGTACTATTCTGATTTAGGTTATGATGGTTACAGCATTTACTATAACGATGATAACACTTACGGCTTTACCTATACAATTCCTATGGAAACTGAAGGTGCTTCGAGAAAATTCAGAATAAGCCAATAAATAACAATACTTAGTTAAGGGGACGGCTTTGTTCCGTCCCCTTAACCTTTGTTCCATTAATAGAACTTTTTTGACGCCTGTATCTCCTGTACCTTTGACAAGGCTTCTCCGAACCTCTGGAAGTGTACCACTTCTCTTTCCCTCAGGAATCTTAAAGGATCCAGAACATCAGGGTCATCAATCATATCTATAAGATACTCGTAAGTTTTACGCGCCTTCTGCTCTGCTGCCATATCTTCATAAAGGTCAACAATAACATCACCCTTTGACTGAAGGTATGAAGCCGTGAAAGGAACACCAGCGGCATTTTGAGGATAGATACCAAGACCATGTTCCACATAATCCGGGTCAAATCCTGCTTCCTTCAACATTTTACAGTCAGCGCCTTTAGTAAGCTGATGACAAATGGTACCTATCATCTCTAAGTGGGCCAACTCTTCACTTCCTATGTCATTAAGAATAGCTCGGGTTTCCTCTGTAGGCATAGCAAATCTTTGTGAAAGGTATCGCAGTGACGCAGCCAGCTCTCCATCTGCACCACCGTACTGAGTAATAATAAGCTTTGCTATTCTTGGGTTAGGCTTTTTAATTTTAACCGGATATTCTAACTTTTTCTCATACACCCACATCTGTTAACACCTCCCGTCCTTGGGTTTATTCCATGGCCAAGGGTTCTCAATCCAATCCCATGTGGAATCAGAATTCACATATCCTCTTGGATCAATAGGACCAAACATTGTCTCATAACTCTTAACCAATTCTGTCCGCTTCTTAGAAATTACATTGTAAAGCTCAATGGAATCTTTATCATCAGGATGAGTATCCAGATACAAATTAAGGTCTGTCCCCGCAAAATCCAAAGCCATAATTTCATACAGCATAGTTTCTCTATCAATCACAGTGACAACCTCCTTCCGACTTCATATCCAATTTACACTCATAAGGTTTATCCAAAACAGGATAAATAGTGCCTCTGTTTAAGCCTTCGCAGGCAGAATACATTTCGCTGCCCACACTCTGCTTTGGAACCCAAGCCTGAGCAATGCGCCACTCGGAAGATGACTCATTCTTTGCTTTAAGTTTCTTAAGTTCTGACAACGGTATATCACAAACCATACAGCTTTTCCTCCGTTTAATATTTTACAGTAATATACTATTCGACAGATTTTGATATTGTGCATCAAAAACAAAAGGAACCCAATCTTAATAAAAACAGCGTATTGGATTCCTTTTATTATGTTATTCCTATAAAAAAACAAGAAAAAAGGAACCCACTGCTGTAATATTTCCGGACATTGGGTTCCCTTTTTACAGAAAAATACACCCAAAAGACTGCTTTTTCTTACAATGGGTGCCTGCCTTTACAAAAAAATACCCGGACCTTACTATGAAATCCGGGTGGTAAAATACCAATATTCTTTTATTACTTTTTAGACCAGACAGCCGGGGACAGTGCCAAAAGCAAAGGAAAAATTTCCAATCTTCCCAAAAGCATTGCTCCGGACAGTACAATTTTGGACAATGATGAGTATATGCTGTAATTTGCAGCCGGGCCAACTAAACTAAGACCGGGGCCGATATTATTAAAGCAAGCCGTTACTGCGGAAAAATTTGTTTCAATGTCAAAAGATTCAAAGCACAACAAACCAAACATGATACCAAACAACACAACATATAAGGCAAAATAAACTAAAACTCCGTTTTGCATTTTTTCATCAACTTTTTTACCTTCCATTTTTACGGCACCTACAGATCTTGGATGTATCATGCGCTTAAGTTCTTTCTTTATAATCTTAAACAAAAGCATTAACCTTGAAACCTTCAGACCTCCTCCTGTGGAACCGGCACATGCTCCCACAAACATAAGAAGCATTAACACAACCTTGGAAAGTCTGGGCCATAAATCAAAATCCGCTGTAGCAAAACCTGTTGTTGTAATAATTGAAGAAACCTGGAAGGCTGATAGTCTTAAAGAATCAGCTATGTCCTGATATATAGGATAAATATTAGCAGTAATAACTGCAATAGAAGTTCCCACTATTCCAAAGTAGCACCACACTTCACTACTCTTGAACACCGACTTGAAATGTCGAATTAACAATAAATAGTAAATATTAAAGTTCACACCAAACAGCAACATAAATATGGTAATAACCCACTGGAGGTAGTTGCTGTAGCCGGCAATACTGTCTGCTTTAATGCCAAAGCCACCGGTACCTGCAGTACCAAAAGAATGAACAACACTATCAAAAAAGGGCATTCCGCCACACAGCAATAATATTATTTCAATAACTGTCATGGCAACATATATAAGATACAGAATTTTAGCCGTATCTTTCATTCTCGGCACCAACTTGCCTACCACCGGACCGGGAACCTCTGCACGAAGCAAATGAATTGAACGGTCTGAGAAGTTAGGAATAATGGCCATAACAAATACAAGAACACCCATACCGCCTATCCAGTGTGTAAAGCTACGCCAGAAAAGAAGGCCTTTACTCATAGCTTCCACATCTGTAAGTATAGAAGCACCTGTAGTTGTAAAACCGCTTACTGTTTCAAAGAAGGCGTCGATATATGAAGGAATCTCACCGCTTATGTAAAAAGGCAATGCACCGATAAGAGACATAGCTATCCATGCACCGGCAACTATCACAAAACCTTCTTTTGCATAAATAACACGGTTTTCAGTACGGAAAAGAATCATAAGCAGTCCCCCGACCGCTAACGCAATTCCTATGGTTATAATAAAATCCATAGAACAACTTTCTCCGTATATAAAAGAAACAATCAAAGGCAACAATAACATTGTCGCCTCTGCCATGATTATTTTACCTATTGTGTAAAACACTCTCTTACGGTTCATAGTCTACCTCATAATTAACTCTCAAAGATGTCTGAAAGCTCACGAATCTTTTTATCCGTAGCCACCACGATCACTCTGTCGTTTGGTAAAATAACATCGTTACCGGAAGGAATCACGGGCTTGTTACGAATAATTCCTCCTAAAAGTATATTTTCCTGTATTCTTAAGTCTTTAATAGGAATATTTGTATACTTAAAGTCAGGACCAACTTTAAACTCTAAAGCTTCAGCCTTACCATCCATAAGCTTGTATAGAGTTTCAACTTTGCTGTCCATAGAATTTTCCAAAGCTCTTGCATATCTTACAAGAATATCAGAAATTATCTTTTTAGGTGAAACTATACAATCAAGACCAAGTTTTTCTGCCATGGAAGAAAGTTCGTTACGATTTACCTTTGAAATAACAGTAGGAACACTATGGCTGGCAGCAAATATGGAAATAAGTATGTTTTCCTCATCCATACCTGTAAGTGCAACAAAAGCATCCAACGAATCAAGACCCTCTTCCATAAGAAGTTCCTGCTGAGCACCATCACCGTGGATAATAACAGCTTTAGGAATGGCTTCACTTAAAGCATCACAACGCTCTCTTCGTTGCTCTATTATTTTAACAGAGCTACCACCGTTAATAAGTCTTCTTGCCAAATAAAAAGCAGTACGGCTACCACCTAATATCATTACATTCTTAGCCTGTTTCTGGAATATACCCAACTCCTTAAAGAACTTCTGAAATTCAGTAAGTTCTGCAGTAATTCCAATCTTGTCACCACTTTTAAGCACAAAATTACCGTCAGGAATATATACCTTGTCATCTCTCTGAACAGTACAAATCAAAATTTTTGATTTGTATTTGTGACGAAGCTGCATCAAAGACAACCCGTCCAGAATAGAGTCAGGCTTCAATTTGATTTCTATCATTTCAAAGTTTCTGTGAGAAAATGTTTCTATTTTAACTGCAGAAGGAAACTTTAATATGTTATATAGCTCATGGGCTGCCAGAAGTTCAGGATTTATTGCCATAGAAAGACCTAAATGCTGTTTCATAAACACCAGGCTGTTATCATTATACTCAGGGCTTCTTATTCTCGCAATCGTGTGGGCTGCTCCCATTTTGCGGGCAATAAAGCAACTTAACATATTAAACTCGTCAGAACCTGTAACTGCCACAAAAAGTTCTGCTTTATCAACACCGGCATCAGATAAAGCATCTGTGTCGGCACCATTACCGCAAACACCTATTACATCATAAATGTTAGTAATTTCGTCTATTATGTCAGGGTTACTGTCTATAGCAACCACATCATGCCCTTCTGCAACTAAACTTGCAAGAATTGTTGTACCTATCTTACCTAAGCCAGCAATTATGATTTTCATTACTATCTTCCTCTGATACTCAAAATTTATATCAGGCTTATTATACTAAATAATATCTGATAATGCTATACCTATTGTAATATCTTAGCCAGCCCTTAACCGAAAGATATTATTTTTCCGCCACACTTTGTAGCTTCATCCTCATTATGGGTAACCATAATCACAAGATTTTCTTTAGCATACTCTTTTATTATTCCATACATATTGTGCTTCAATTCTTCATCCAGGCCATTAAAAGGTTCATCCAGAAGTAAAATACCACCTCTTGCTATAGCCCTTGCCAAAGAAACTCTTCTTTGCATACCTCCGGAAAGCTGATCAGGGTATAGATCAGAATCAGCCAAAAGTTCCATTTTACCAAGTAAATCCTGTGCTTTCTTTTCTGAAACACCTGCAATCTCTGTTATATTCTCCTTAGCTGTAAGCCATGGGAAAAGTAAAGAATCCTGGAATAAAAAAGATATTTTATCACCGATTGATATTTTACCGCTGTCGGGCTTTTCCAAGCCTGCAATCAATCTTAACAAGGTAGTTTTACCGTAGCCTGAAGGAGCCATTAAAGCAAAGACCCCACTCTCCGGAAAATCAAGAGAAATATTATCAAGCACCATTTTACCGTCAAAAGTTTTTGTAACATTTTTAAGTTCTATGCCCACGGACAGCCACCACCTTTCTGATTATGTATGCCAGTAATTTTTCGATTATAAAGCTAAGTACAATAACCACCAATGTCCATGCAAACACATCGGTTGTTTCCAGATAAATTTTTGCTGAATATAGCTGCTCCCCTATAGAATTTTTAGGGGTACACAATACCTCTGCCGCAATTCCGGCCTTCCATCCAAGTCCAAGACCAGTAAGTAAGGCAGATGAAAAGAATGGAAGTACAGAAGGTATGTAAAGTTTTGAAATTCGCTTTGATAAAGGCATTTCGTATACTTTAGCCACCTCTTTAAGGCCTTTATTAACTTGCTTTATACCTTGATGAACATTTCCCCACACTATAGGAAACACCATAAGAAAAGATGTGAAAGAAGGTATGTTTCCTTTATCAATCCACACAAGGGCAAGTATTATAAAAGAAGCTACCGGTGTTGCCTTAATAACTGCTGTCAATGGTGAAAAAAGTGCATTCACAGTTTCTAACCTAGAAGTTAGACACGCCATTAAAGTTCCGGCCAAAACTGCCAGAATAAAACCAAACAGTATACGAAGCACTGAGGTTCCGGTGGATATCCAGAAATCACTTGTGGCACCCAGGTCTAAAAGCCTTTTTACCACTGTAAAAGGATCTGCTACCAAAACCTCCTTATTGACAGCAAGGGCTGCTATCTCCCAGACAGCAACCCAAAAAACTGCAACTATAAAACCTTTTAATATTTTCTTAGCCCATGTAGTAGAACGCTTCATCAGGCATTGTTCCTCCTATGGATTTAGGATCTGCATCAAACATTACCTTTAAGAATCCCCCTGCAGCAGACTTCATTTCATCTCCTGCCATAAATGTCATATTACATCCCGGGATAGCTTTTTTAGCCACCGGCGCTGCAGGAATAATACCATGCTTTGCTACAAGCTGGGAACCCTTTTCCACATCACCGTTTACATAGTTTATTGATGCCTCGTACTGTTTAAGGAACAAATCCAAGTCATCTTTATGATTCTCAGCAAAATCCTTGCTTACTATAATACAACCCATTGTAAGTTTACTGTTATTCTCAGCCACCTTGTCCCACTCATCAGAAAGATCAATAGCGTCTCTTACTTCTGCATTTTTAGCTATTGTCTGTGTTACGAAAGGTTCCGGTAAAATGCCCAGGGTTACATCTCCTGAGATCATCTGAGCAGATAATTCAGCGTGTTCTGAAAGATAAACTATCTCAATGTCTTTTGCAGGATCAATACCATTTTGGGTAAGAATATAGTTAAGTGCATATTCAGGTGTAGACCCTTTACCTGTGTAATATACTGTCTTACCTTTAAGATCACTTATAGAATTTATCGTATTGCCTTTTTCAACAACGTGAAGTGTACCCAATGTGTTAATGGCTGCAATTTTAATTTCACCTTTTGTTTTCTGATAAAGGGTAGCTGCTAAGTTTACAGGCACAGCAGCAATATCAACATTTCCTTTAATAACTTCAGGTGCAACTAGTGTAGGGTCTCCTACCAATTCGATTTCATAGCCGTCTTCCATTAACTTTGCCATGCCCATACCTGTAGGTCCTTTAAGAGCAATAATTTTTGCATCAACAGGTGTTGTAGGAACCGCTGTTGCCTCCGGTACACTTGTAGGTGCCTTTGTAGGGGCAATATCATCACCTGCTTTGTTACAAGCAACAAAGCTTAATACCATAGCTAAAGCCAATACTAACATCAATACTTTTTTCATTTTGTTTATCTCCTGTCTTTTATTGATTGTTTATTTTAACGGTCTTACCATTTTTAATGGCAATCCCGTCATTTTCCAATTCTTCAAAGGCTCTGTATAAAGAAGCTCTGCCCATATTAAGACTTTCCGCCAATTGCTGACAGCTTATTGGCAAAGTAACATCACCTTCTGATACATCCTGCTGCTCCGCCAAATTCATCAGATATCTTAAAAGTTTACTTTTAGCGCTGTCTGCAGTATATGTGGCAATCTTCTTATTAAGAAACCTTATTCTGTCAGATAGAAAAGTTACATAGTTAAGCATTGCTGCCCTTTCTCTGAAAAGCAAATCTTGTATAAGGCTTTCAGAAAAAAATATAACCTTACAGTCTTTACCTGCCACAACTTTACTACAGTAGGTATTCTCTCCCCCGAACAGTGATGCTAAACCAAAAACACCATTTTCAGAAATTATGTTTATAAGAGAATCACTGTCCCCGCTGTAAGCTTTAATACTTCCTTCTGTAACTAAACCTAACTTCTTTTCAAAGCTGTCAGGTGAGAATATAACATCACCTTGGTTAAAGGTTTCTATACTGCATCCTTCTTTGCTCATATAGCTTCCAATGGTGTGTTTATCAATTCCCTTAAAAAGAAACATATGGGATACTTTGTCTATGTAGTTTCTGATTTCCGTTTCTGTTGTCATTTGTTTATAGCCTTTTTAATTTTTGTCTCATTTAAGACACTTTTATTATATATCTATTATTTAGCTTAGTCAATACAAAAATGTTTCATCCCTGCTTTGCAGCTTTTTGTTTTTGAGGGATGAAAAAAACACCCCCAAAAAAGCAGTTTACTTGACGAACACTGAAACATGATATATAATGTATGTTATATACCAGCTGTTATCCACGATAACACGGGGCTTTCAGCTATATTTTACAGAAGAAAAAAGGAGCGGTTATTTAATGCCCCCGGCACAGAAAATTACTAAAGAAGCAATTAAAGAAGAAGCTTTTCGAATAGTCCAAATGAATGGTGCTGATGCACTTAATGCAAGATTACTGGCTAAAAATTTAGGGTGCTCTACCCAACCAATATTCAGTTCATATCCAAATATGGAAGCTCTTTATGAGGATGTAATCAAAAAAGCAGAAGAACTTTACAACATTTATTTAGCAGAAGGTTTAAGAAGTGTAAACGCCCTTAAAGGTGTTGGACACTACTACATTTCCTTTGCTCAGGAAGAACCCTATCTTTTCAAGGCATTATTTATAGACGACAGTCGTGGTGAACTCCACGGAGTATTAGACGGTGATGAAAGTTACCGTAAAATTATTCGTTCCATAGAACACAACACAGGACTTCCCGTAGAAAAATGCGAAAGACTCTATTTTGAATACTGGATTTTTACCCATGGTATTGCCACAATGACAGCCACAGGAATGCTTAGTTTTACAGAAAAACAGGCAGCAAGTGTATTAGATGATGCTTACACAGGTTTGTGGCAGAAACTATCAGGTATGTCTGAACCAGAAAACCCATACAAATATTCCAATTGAATGAGAAAAACCTTCTATAAAGCAAAAATACCCGATGAGTCCTGAAAAGCTCACGGGTGTTTTTGTTTTATTTGAGAAAATCATCTTCGATCTTAACAACTTTTCTATCGTAACTTATAAGTCCGTTAGTTTCATCTTCCACATCGGAAAGTTGTGTGTAAACAGCTGCACAAAGTCCTTTGGGAATAGCAGGATAAATTTCCTCATTATACAGTTTTTTAAGAGCTGCCTTAAATTCTTCTATTTCCTTAAAAAATCTGTAACCATATGTGTTTTCCTTATTAAACACATGGCCTTCCGGTTTATACGAATAACCGCCAAATTCAGAAAGTACCACAGGGCGTTTGCCACGCTTTGGCATCTTAAACTTCTTAAAATACACATGTAAACTTTCCACATCACTTTCTCCACCGGAGAACCAACCCGAAGCAGAATCTATAAAACGGGAGCTATCCAAAGCCTTTAGTTTATGATACATTTCCGTACTTGAAAATTGTCCCCAACCTTCATTAAATATAGTCCAATAACAAATACAAGGATGGTTATATAAATCTTTTACCGTAGATTCCATAGCTTCACAAAAAGCCTTGCGGCTTTCAGGGTTAGTATGCATTTTCTTATCACACAAACGTTTCAGACCTATGGTGGGTAACGCCGTATCTCTTATAAATGAATACTTACCATTATTAACCATGTCCTGAAACACAACCATACCAAAGCGATCACAATCATAATAGAACTGCTCTGGTTCCACTTTAATATGCTTACGAAGCATATTAAATCCCAAAGATTTAGCAATCTTTATTTCACTTTCAAAACATACAGGATCTGCCGGGGTAAATATTCCGTCACTATAATAACCTTGATCCAAAAGACCGTTAAAGAAATATGGTTCCCCATTAAGACAAAGTCTCGGCACTCCATCAATTTTCTTTATTTCCAAAGTTCTGAGAGCAAAATACGACTCTACTCTATCCTTACCGCTTTCTAACACAAAATAGTAAAGATACGGATGCTCTGGTGACCAAAGACAAGGCTCCAAAATATCAACTTCGGCAACTCCATTTACCAGCTTGGAAACAAGGATACCTTGTGGCGTGGTGACAGATATTTTACCATCATACACACCATCAGCCCATATTCGCGCAAAGTCTGTCCCCACATCAATTTTGAGACTTTTTACATAGTGCTCAGGAACACTTTCAATCCACACAGTCTGCCAGATACCGGACACAGGTGTGTACCACATTCCCCCACGTTTTAAAGTCTGCTTTCCGTAAGGTAAAATATTGTCTCCCAGGTTATCCCAGGCCTTAACTTCCAGCACATTTTCATCCTTTAAAAAGTCTGTTATCTCAAAGGTAAAATGCTCATACCCACCTTTGTGGTCGCCAATAAATTCACCGTTCAGGTACACTTCACACTCCTGATCCACTGCTCCGAAATGAAGAAGTACCCTATCTTTCACAAAACCTTCCGGCAGAGTAAAATTTTTACTATATTGCATAAGTGTCCCGGGGGGAATCTCCATATCAAGTCCTGACAACAAAGACTCCGGCGGAAAAGGTACATTTATTTCAAAATTCTTTTCATCAACGGTAAAATCCCACAATCCATTTAGGTTGTAAAACGATTTTCTTTTAAGTTGTGGTCTCGGGTAAACCTGCCATGGCTGTCCCTGTAAAAGTTCACCTTCCGGTGTATATAACTTTTCCATTTAAAATTCCTTCTTTTTTAACATTCTGAATAATGGCAATAAAACTACTACCAGAACTATTGTTGCAACCAAAGCTGCCGCATAAATATTTTCATTTGGCACAAAAGATTCTGTACCATCGTTATTTACTATTGTTTCTGCATTTTTAAGAACCAGAGATCCTATGTACGGACCTATTATTCCCGGAATTAATACTTGTCCTACAATACGAAGGCCCTGGAACATTCCGGCTTTACCCTCCGGTGTATAGTCTCTTATCATTGCCCCGAAAACTGCCATACCTGATAAATATCCGCACATCATAAACAGGGAACCTACAAATACCATAGCTGTATTCTTAAACAAAAACAGTATGATAAATCCGCCGGCAAGCGCAAGAACTGCCGGTATAACGGATATCTTAAAGCCTTTTTTATCGTAAAACCTTCCATAAAAAGCAGTTACTACCGAAGCAATTATTACAGCCGGTGCCATAATGAGAACATAGTTATCCATACCAAGGCTTACATTGTAGTAAAGAATCAGATAAGGCATGAAAATTTGTATTGCTATGCCGAAAACAGCAAAGGCCGCTAAAGTTACGTACAAAACCACATTACTTTTTACCACCGATAGTTTGAAACCGTAAAGAATGTTGTTAAAATAGTTGTTGTTTTCAGAACGTTTTACCACTGTATCTTTTATTAAAAATATACCAAGTATACCTATAACAGCCACAGCACCACCAATTACAAGAAATATGGTAGTCCAACTTTCTTCTTTATCAAGATTAAATGACATAAAGCCACCGAAAACTGCCAGTATTGCAACCAAGGGCATCATGGCATTAATTCCCTCTGCCGCACCCCTGTTGGTAGAATCAGTTGAATCTGTAAGCCAGGCGTTAAAGCAGGCATCATTGGCGGTGGAACCTAAAAAGGTCATAACACAGTCCATGACTATAACTGTTGTAACGCCTATGGCCGCTACTGAAGTTGCCATAGGAAACAAAGAACTAATTACATCATTTCTTATAAAGGCAAAGCTACCAATAGACATACCCCACAGAATATATCCGCCGCAAATAAATATTTTACGCTTTCCTAGTTTATCAGACAAAGCACCCATTATAATTGTAGTAAGTGTTGCAGCAACAGCACTGGCCGCTACCATAAGAGAAATATTCTCTGCACTTGCATTAAACATTTTATAAATAAAAACGTTAAAATACATATTTTCAACAACCCAGGCAATTTGTCCTGTTAAGCTAAATATGGTTAATGCCAGCCAAAAACCTGCAGATTTCTTTGTTTTCATTAAGCATCTCCTGTTGTTTTGTTATAAGCTTCCCTTACTGCCATTGCCAATTGATCAGCACATGATGTAGGTCTTGGACCACAGGTATTACCTTTAAGCTTTTCTTCGATAGCTTCAACTGTCATGCCATCAACTAATTTCCCGATAGCTTTAAGATTGCCGTTACAACCGCCATAGAAAACCACATTTGTTATTACGTTCCCTTCGATATCAAAACTGATTTCCATAGAGCAAGTACCCTTTGTTCTGTATTTGTATTCCATAGTAAAACAACCTTTCTGTACATGTTATATAACGGATTATATCATAATCCTGTTTATTTGACACCTGCTCTGTATATATACTAAAATTATACTTAAATAAAATACTATTTTAAGGAGCAATTTTATGGAATTCAATGTAAACAGTCCCATTTTATTTGTACTTGTTGCAATTATAATATTAGTCGTATTGGGACAATCTGTATTTTTTCTTGTTCGCGCTATTAAAAGAGCAAAAGAAATAGGAATGGATATGACAGTTATCAAAAAGACAATTTCATCCTCAGCTGTATTTACTATTGCGCCAGCTATTTCAATTTTAGTCGGTGTAATTGCATTGTCAAAAAGTTTAGGAATTGCTATTCCCTGGATGAGATTATCTGTAATAGGATCTCTTTCCTATGAAACAATTGCCGCAGGAACCACTTTAGAACAGGTAGGTTCAAGTGTCGGCACCGAAGTTACTGACCCTTCTATATTTATAACTGTTTTGTGGGTAATGACATTAGGTATTATATTAGGACTTATTCTTACTCCTGTTCTCACGAAGAAAATACAGTCAGGAATGGTTAAAATAGAACAAAAAGACAAGAAATGGGGAGATATTCTTTCCAACGCCATGTTTTTAGGTATGATTTCCGCTTTCTTAGGTTATGTTTTCTGTGATGTTTCACTGGTATTTCAGGGGAACACAAAAGGACTTATTCCTGTTGCCGTTATGTTTGTATCAGCCGTGGTAATGGCCGTTCTCGGTATACTTTCCAAGAAACTTAATGTTCGCTGGATTACAGACTATGCCCTTCCATTAAGTTTGATTATAGGAATGGCATCATCCATCCCGATTACAAACTGGTTAGGTTAAGGAAAGGAGGAATTTTACCATGAAAAAAGAAATGACTTATTTAGAAAGTGTACATAAATACGGACGAATCTGGGGATTTGTAATTTTCACACTTATTATGCTCTTCCCTTTGGCACTATCTTTCATATTCCAGGCTATACCTGACTGGGCTGCTTTAGGTAAGGGTTTAATTTCTATTTTGCCTATGTATTGGGCGGTTGGTTTAGTTGAAGTATTTACTTATGTTCCAATGCTTGGTGCCGGTGGTGCTTACCTCTCTTTTGTTACAGGTAATATTGCCAACCTTAAACTTCCTTGTGCATTAGATGCCATGGAAAAAGCCAATGTTAAAGCTAACTCTGAAGAGGGTGAAATAATCTCCACTATCTCAATTGCGGTTTCAAGTATTGTTACAACTTTGATTATAGTTGTAGGTGTTATTTTGATAGTACCCCTTACTCCTATCCTGGAAGCAGATGTACTCAACAGCGCTTTTGACCAAATGCTTCCTGCATTATTCGGAGGTCTTGCTGTAGTATTTATTTCAAAGAATGTAAAGCTTGCAATTGCACCGATTATCCTTATGCTTATCCTCTTTATATTCGTTCCTTTCCTGAATGCTTCTACAGTTGGAATTATGGTGCCTGTAGGTGTACTTTTCACATTGGCAGTTGCCCGTATCCTATACAAAAAAGGTATTATTTAAGGAGGTCTTGTTGTGACTTATGTTTTAATTGCTATATCCTCTATAGTTGTAATTTTCTTAAGTGTGGTACTTATCAGAACCCTTATGTTCACACCTAAGAAAAGTGCTGAAGTTTTTGATGAGGAAATAACTTTTGAAGAAGATAAGGCTATCACAAATCTTCAAAGACTTATTCGGTTCAAAACCATATCATACAACGATCCAAATTTAGAAGACGATGCAGAATTCAGGAAACTTATTGATGCATTACCGGAGCTTTATCCTAACGTTTTTAAAACCTGTACTTTTACAGAACTTCCTGACAGAGCTTTACTTTTTAAATGGGAAGGTAAAAATCATACAGAACCTTCTGTTATGATGGCTCACTATGATGTGGTTCCGGTTAATGAAGATCAGTGGGATAAACCTGCTTTTGAAGGAATTATAGAAAATGATGTACTCTGGGGACGCGGTTCATTGGATACAAAAGTAACTTTTAACGGAGTTCTTTTTGCAGCAGAACATCTTATAGCGCAAAATTTTGTACCTGAAAACGACATTTACTTCGCCTTCTCCGGTGGTGAAGAAATAAATGGTCCCGGAGCATCTAACATTGTGGACTATTTTGAATCTAATAAAATCGAACCTGCCATTGTAGTTGATGAAGGTGGCGCCGTTGTTGAAAATGTATTCCCAGGTGTTAAAGAACCTTGCGGAATGATAGGCATTGCCGAAAAAGGTATGATGAATGTGGAATACACCGTAGCTTCACAGGGTGGCCATGCATCAGCGCCAAAGCCACACACTCCTGTAGGTATACTTTCACAGGCATGCTGTAAAATAGAAAACAACCCATTCAAGATGCACCTTACAAAACCGGTAGCGGAAATGTTTGACACATTGGGGCGTCACTCTACTTTTGTTTACCGCATGATTTTTGCTAACCTGTGGTGTTTCAAGTGGGTACTTGATATTATCTGTAAAACCAGTGGTGGTGAAATGAATGCACTTATGCGTACCACTGTAGCTTTTACTCAGATGGCAGGAAGTAGTGCTCCAAATGTAATTCCTCCGGAGGCTAAAATGGTTTCTAATATAAGGCTTAATCCGGAAGATAATATTGACAGTGCTTTGGAATATCTTAACAAAGTTGTGGATAACAAAGATGTCAAAATAAAAACTCTTTACGCTATGAACCCAAGTCGTATTTCTGAAACTTATTGTACTGCCTGGGATAAGGTAGCTTCCAGTGTAGTATCTACCTGGAAAGGTACAATTGCAACACCCTATCTTATGGTGCAGTGTTCTGACAGTCGCCATTACGGTCGTATTTCTGATAAGGTGTACAGATTCTCTGCTATGGATTTAACTTCTGAAGAAAGATCAACTATTCATGGTAATAATGAAAGAATACGTTTAAGTTGTGCAAAGAAAGCGGTTGAGTTTTATATAAGACTTATGAAACAATGTTGATTATAACAAAGCAAAGGGAATGGTTCTGTTTTAAGGAACCATTCCCTTTTTTATTTTACTCTCATTTTACACTTTCATTCGCTCTGAACTCACCAGGTGTCATCCCTGTCTTTTCTTTAAAAATTTTGAGGAAGTTTCCGTAGTTTCCAAATCCACAAGAGCTTGCCACACCTTTAAGTGAATCTTTAAAATCACCAAGCATTTCACAGGCCATTTCAATTCTATAATCTAAAAGATATTCATAAGGAGCCTGACCTAACTGTCTGTTAAAACACCTTGTGCACTCACTTTCACTCACTTCTCCGGCTTCAGCTATGTCTTTGACCTCTATTTTACCGCTATAATTTTCTTTAATAAGCCCAAGCATCTGTTTTATTCTTTGTTCATCAGCGCAATGAATTTCAGGCTTTTTAGGAGCTACACGAACAACATTCATAAGTTCCAACCACAAATAAGCTAATTTTTCACGAGTTTTAATTTCATAAGCAAAATCTCTTTCTGTAAAAGTACTCTCTATATCTTGCATCATCTCTATAATATCCTTAGCAAACTGAGAACCTGCCGGAAACTTGAGTACATCAATCCTTTTTTCATCAGTCACCGGTGACACATATTTCTTATCAATGGCGCTTCCCTGCATACCCCCTATAAAATGAGGCATGAATATAAAAACTTTTTGTTTACATGTATCTTCTTTGTTACAACTTGTGTAATGCAAAAGTTCTGAATTCACAAAACCTGCATCACCTTTCTCAAATACATATATTCCTCTTGCAGTACGGTACTCCATTCTGCCTTCAAGCATATAAAAAAGCTCAACCTCAGGATGCCACTGCCACGAAATTCTATTATCTCTGTAATTATGTAAATCTCTCACAGAAATCATAAACGGCATTTCAGAAGTCATTTCCTGAATTGTTTCATGTAACCCTATATCATTAAATATAATCGGCATATTTTTCATATCTCATACTGCCTTTTCACGAATTTTCTTACTTTAATAAAGTATACCAAAAAAACAATACACTAACAATAGCAATAATATGTGTGTTTTATAATAATATTTTTTAATAATATATAATATATGGGGTTTGACCCCTGTCTTTTATTTTAAAATGGGAAATACAACATTTTCGTAGTAATGCAACATACTTCAATACAAATAAGCTGTTTTTATGTCGAAAATAATAAAATTTGGGGAAATAGGGTCTGCCCCCCGTCTTGTGTTTTCAAGACAGGGGCAGACCCTATTTCCTGCTAAAACTTATTTCCTGTTTTCATCAACAAAAAAAGGGCCGCTCTTTTAAAGCGACCCTTGAAACAGTCATATATTAATTATTTAACTGTTGTATACATGAAGTATTTGTAACCGAGTGGGTTAGAATAGAAACCTTCGATGCTAGAATCGATCATGTACAAGTCTGTATAGAAGTACAATGGAACGATACATCCGGATTCCATCAACATATCCTCAGCAACGTGCATCATGTCATAACGCTTAGCTGCATCTGAACAACCCTTGATTGTAGAAATCAATACGTCGTAAGTTTCAGCCCATGTACCATTTTCAACCTTTACATCATAACCAAATGAAGTAAGATCCAAATTGAACATAGCCAAATCTTTGTGAGCGCCTTTACCGAACTGAACGTCGTTGTTACCTGAAATAGATGTCCACATATCTAAGAAACAGATAGGATCATTGTAGTCAGCCAACCAACCGTTACGAGCGATAGAATAGTCACCATTCTTACGAGTGTTAAGGAATGTGTTCCACTCCTGTGTTTCAAGGTTCATTGTAATACCAACAGCTGCCAAAGCACCCTGGAGATATTCACCGATAGCCTTATGACCTTCACCTTCATTGTAAAGGTATGTCAAAGAAGGAACATTTGTAAACTTCTTTGTAGCATCATCATACTTGTAATATTTCTGCAATGTAGCAATAGCTTCGTCAAAGTTAGACTGCATAGCGTCTTTAGATACATCATAGTAACCATCAAACTTGTCACTAGAACCAGCGTTCTTATAGAACTCGGAACCATCTTCTTCAGTCATACCCATAGCTACGAAAGAGGAAGCAGGAACCTGACCACCCTGAGCGATAGCTTCAACAATGTGGTTTCTGTCGAACAACAATCCGATAGCATTACGGATTTCAGCCTTAGCCTTTTCAGCTTCAGCGCCTGTCTTTGTGCTGTCAGCTGGAAGAATATTTTCGTTAACATTCCAACATACATAATATGTACCAATCTGACCAGATACTACAAATTCATCAGGATACTGTGTCTTAAGGTTAGCAATTTCGTTTGTAGGAACGTCGTCAATTAACAACCAGTCACCATTCTTGAAGTTAGATAACATGTTGTTAGCATCGTCAGAGAGATAGAATTCCAATGTTTCCATTGTAACGTCTGCCTTGTCGATGTAATTGTCGTTCTTCTTCAATGTGATAACACTGTCATGTTCCCAAGATGAAATTACATAAGGTCCGTTACATACATATGTAGCAGCCTCTGTAGCCCAACCTTCATCAGCAACAACATCTTCTCTTACAGGGAAGTATGTTGGGAATGCCAACAATTCATTCCAGTAAGCAACAGAGTTAGCCAATGTAACAACCAAAGTTTTGTCGTCAGTAGCCTTAACGTTCAATTCAGCGCCATAACCGTCAACAACTTCGAACATGTAACCATAGTCAGCACCGAGGTCAGCACTTGCAGCACGTTTCCAAGAATATTCGAAATCCTTTGCTGTAAGATCCTTACCGTCGGACCACTTAAGGCCATCTCTCAAAGTGTAAGTGTAAGTTACTGTGCCGTCTTCGTTAACAACACCTTCAACCAATTCCTTTGCAGCATCAGCAACGATTTCCAATGTGCCATCTTCTTTCTGAGCCCATTTAGCAAGACCAGAGAACAAGTGAGCGATCATTGTAGCACCGTCAACTGCAGAGTTAAGTGCAGGGTCAAGTGTATCAGGCTCAGAAGCCAAACATACTGCCAAAGACTTAACTGTTTCTTTGTCGTCATCCTTGTTGTCGCCACATGCTGTGAAGCATACTAACATAACAACAACCAACATTAATGATAAAAACTTTTTCATATACATCTTCCTTTCTAAAGATAAATATATATATCTAACACCCCGACGCTAGAACGTCTCCGCCGGCATGTTTGATACCAAAATTAATTATTTGCTTTATCCAGATTGTGACAAGCAACAAAATGTCCGGGCTTAACTTCTTTAAACTCAGGCATTGATTCTGCACAAGCTTCTGTTGCATAAGGGCAACGTGTACGGAACGGACAACCAGAAGGAGCATTCAACGGACTTGGAATATCTCCGGAAAGTACAATACGCTGATTACTTCTTGCAACAACAGGATCCGGTACAGGTACTGCAGATAACAAAGACTGAGAATAAGGATGCATCGGATTATCATATATTTCAGCTGCATCAGCAAGCTCAACCATTTTACCCAAATACATAACTGCGATTCGATCACTGATATGTCTTACAACCAAAAGGTCATGAGCAATAAACAAATATGTAAGACCCAATTTATCCTGAAGCTCATCCAACATATTAATAACCTGGGCCTGAATAGACACGTCCAAAGCAGATACAGGTTCATCACAAACAATAAAGTCAGGCTCTAATGCCAAAGCTCTTGCAATACCGATTCTCTGTCTCTGTCCACCGGAGAATTCATGAGCGTAACGTGAAGCATGTTCACTGTTAAGACCAACCTTCTCCATAAGGTCTAGAATCTTTTCCATTCTTTCTTTTTTATTAGCGTACATTTTATGTACATCCAAAGGCTCACCAATAATATCGGAAATAGTCATTCTTGGATTCAAAGATGAGTAGGGATCCTGGAATACCATTGTAGCCTTCTTACGGAAGTTTTTAATATCTTCCTTTGTCTTAATCTGTTTGCCATTGTACCACACTTCGCCGTCAGTTGGCTTATATAAGTGTAAAATGGTACGTCCTACAGTTGTTTTACCGCAACCGGATTCACCAACCAGACCTAATGTTTCACCCTTTTTAATAGCAAATGAAACATCGTCAACAGCCTTAAGTGGTTTGCTCTTGAACAAACCCATGTTTATGTTAAAATACTGTTTTAAATTCTTAATTTCTATAAGTGGCTGACCGTTACTCATTCTGCGTCACCCTCCTTTTCAACTTCTTCGTCAAGCTGACTACTCAATGTCATGGAACCATCTTCCACACCTGCTTTAACATTCATCCAGCAAGCCGCCATATGATTTTCATTAATTGTCATACGCTGACAACGCTCATCCAGACAAATCTTCATAGCTGCGTCACATCTTGGAGCAAAAGGACAACCTTTAGGCATATTCAAAAGGTCAATAGGAGTACCTGTTATAGGCTGCAATCGCTGGCCTGCTGTATTTGCAGTAGGAATAGATCTTAACAAGCCTTTTGTGTACTCATGTTTCGGATTATAAAAAATCTCATCAGCAGTACCCTGCTCACAGATAGAGCCAGCATACATAACAATTACTTCATCACAAAGCTGAGCCACAACACCCAGATCATGAGTAATCATAATAATCGCCATACCTAATTCTTTCTGCAAATCTTTCATAAGTTCAAGAATCTGGGCCTGAATTGTAACGTCAAGAGCAGTTGTAGGTTCATCGGCAATAAGGATATCCGGCTCACAAGCCAAAGCCATAGCAATCATTATACGCTGTCTCATTCCACCTGATAACTCATGCGGATACTGCTTCATTCGTTTTTCCGGCTCATTAATATTAACGAGACGAATCATTTCGATTGCTCTTTCACGAGCCTGTTGTTTATTTCTATTTGTATGCAACAAAATTGCCTCAGTTAACTGATGGCCAATAGTATATGTTGGATTCAAAGATGTCATAGGATCCTGGAAGATAATAGAAATTTTGTTACCACGGACGGTCTTCATAACCTTTTCACCGGAGTTAACCAGCTCTTCTCCATCTAACTTGATAGAACCACCTACAATCTTACCTGTACTGGCAAGAATCTGCATTATGGAGTAAGCCGTAACTGATTTACCTGAACCGGACTCACCTACGATTCCTAATACTTTTCCTCTTTCCAAATTAAATGAAACACCGTTTACAGCCCTAACCTCACCTGCAGGGGTGAAAAAGGATGTTCTTAAATCTTTAACTTCTAATAATGCCATACTTCTTCACTTCCTTTCAATTATCTAAGTTTAGGGTCAAATGCGTCTCTTAATCCATCACCTAACAAGTTAAGTGAAAGAACTATAAGCGAAATAACAATTGCGGGGATGATAAGTCTTGAAGGATAAGACTGCAATCCGTTAAGTGCGTCAGATGCCAAAGAGCCCAAAGATGGCATTGGTGCATTTACACCTAATCCAAGGAAGGACAAATAGCTTTCTGTAAAAATAGCACTTGGAATCTGCAATGCAGTAGAAATAATTACCACACTGATACAGTTAGGAATCAGGTGCTTAGTAATAATCCAACGACTCTTAGCACCTACAGCCTGAGCTGCAAGTACATATTCCTGCTCACGTAAAGCCAAAATTTGACCTCTGATAAGACGGGACATGGAAACCCAATACAAAAGTCCAAAAACAATAAACAAACTAATCATGTTACTTCCAAGCTTAGCAAGTATAGTACCTTCAATAACCGGTTCCAATGTAGTCTTAAGCACTGTTGATAAAAGGATTACCATCAGCATATCCGGCAATGAGTAAATAATGTCAACTAATCTCATGATTATAATATCCACTTTACCACCAATATATCCTGCCAAAGAACCTATGGTAAGACCAATGATAAGTACTATAATACTAGCAAAGAAACCTACGGCCAATGAAATTCTGGTTCCGTATACTACACGGATAAAATAATCTCGACCCTGATTATCTGTACCAAAAACATGAGGAAATACATCCTCACCTGCATCAAGCATTGCCTGCTCTGTTGCACCGTATTCAAAAGGCCCCAGATTATTATATGAACTATCTACCGGTTTACCAGGTGTAATTCCCAACATGGTATCATACTGGTATGGCCAGAAAAAAGGAAGAATTATTGATGAAAGTGCAATTATTATCACAATAAACAAACTTACTGTAGCCACTTTGTTCTTAAGGAGTCTCTTAATACCATCCTTAAGGAATGTAGATGACTCTCGCATCTGGACCATATATTTTTTATCATCTTCTGTTGCCGGAATAAAGGCATCTAAATCTGTATGCAGACTGAAAATTTTCTTCATAATAGCTCACCTCTCTTCGCTTATTCCAGATTGATTCTTGGGTCAACAACCTTATAAAGAATATCACTTACAAGGTTCATAACCACAATCAGGATAGCCAATACAATAGTAGTTCCCATAATCATAGGATAGTCTCTGTCATTAATACTGCTTACAAAAGCACGTCCGATACCCGGAACTGCAAAGATTCTCTCTACAACCAAAGAACCTGTAACTATATAGGCAAGCATTGGTCCGAAATATGTAATAACCGGAATCAAAGAATTCTTAAGAGCGTGTCCGAAGATAATCTTCCATTTAGAAACACCTTTTGCTCTCGCTGTTCTTATATAATCCTGACCAAGAACATCCAACATGGAAGATCTGGTCAATCTGGTAATATACGCCATAGGATATAAGGCCAACGTAATAATCGGCAATATAAGTCCACCATCTGCTGCACCGTTAGCCGGTACCCAACCTAAGGTAACAGCAAACAACATTAGTAAAAGAACACCCATTACAAAAGAAGGCATAGATACAAACGCTGTTGTAATAACCATTATAACCTTATCTATAATCTTATTACGACGAAGTGCCGCTACAGCACCTAACACAATACCTGTAATCAGTGCACTGAAGGCCGCAGTAAGACCCAAAGGAATGGAAGTCTCCATGCCGTCAACAATAATCTCAATTACGTCTCTACCACGATTTTTGATGGATGGACCAAAATCAAATGCAGTCACTATATCCTTAAGATATGTTGTATACTGTTCAAAAACCGGTTTATCCAAACCATATTTAGCTTCCAAAGCAGCCTGCGCCTCAGCAGAAATAGCTTTTTCACTCATAAAAGGACCACCCGGTATTGCACGTGTAACAAAAAACGTTACAGTGATAACTACCCAAACTGTTAATATTGCAAGTAACAACCTTTTTAAAATGTATTGCAATGTCTTACTATTCAAAAAAATCCCGCCAATTCATTTAATAATATAATAATTCGTTCCGACCTGTTACATTACACACAAACCCGAACGATAATAATTCTCAACAATTATAATACAAATATGACTAAAAGGCAAATTTTTTTTTACCACTTTAATGTGAAAAAATATTCTTCATTCAATACTCTCATTAAATTTAACCATATGTATAATAATCTCGCTTTTGTCGTTTGTATTGAAAAAATTCTCTGAAACACCTTAATTTCCTTCCACTTCTTTTCAAGTTTTATGAAACCAGAGTATAGAAATTAATTTTATTCGTTTACTTTCAATAATGTCCACTAATTTTCAACCTTTGATTTTGGTAAACTCCATCTAAAATGTGCCGCAAGAAAACGCAAAACAATTACTACAACACTACCTGTAATCATAGCCAACACTTCTCCGGTAAAATTCCACACCAGGCAACAGACCAGAGCACCTATTATAGAGGCACAGGCATAAAAATGTTTTACAAATACATATGGAGTGTTGCCGGCCAGAATATCACGAAGAATTCCACCGCCCACACCGGTAATAACGCCTACAAAAACCAGAAGAAATATACTGTGGTCAGAGGACTGCCCGTAAGCAGTACGGATTCCTATTACAGTAAAAATTCCCAGTCCCAGAGAATCCATTATCAGCATTGTCAAATCATATATGCGATAATTTTTATTGAACATTTTCTGGACAAAAGGAAAAAACACAATTATCGCCGCGCAAATGGCAACAAGGGCATAAGTCGGATTGCAGAAAGTTGCAGGTGGCGTAATTCCTAACACCAAATCTCTTATAACGCCACCACCAACAGCTGTAACAAGCCCCAGAAGAGTAACGCCCAATATGTCCATATTCTTTTTAAGACCGGTCATTGCACCTGACACAGCAAAAGCAATAGTACCAATTATTTCAAAAGCCAAAACCAAAGTTTCAAACATTATATTCCCCTGTTTTTCATAAATAATACAATAATATAATATGACACAACCAGCCCTGAATCAATATAAAAAAGAGACCTCCCACAAGAAGCCCCTTTGATAAACATATTACAACAGTCTGATTCCGTTTTCTTTACAAATTCTGTGGGTCTCTTCATCCCACAATGAAACCTGAACTTCCCCGATATGAGCCTTATCCAACAGTAACATAGAAAGTCTTGACTGACCAATACCGCCACCCATTGTTAAAGGTAACTTACCTTCCAGAAGTTGTTTATGGAAAGGAAGATTTCTTCTATCATCAGCACCGGCTTCCCTTAATTGTCTGTCCATGGACTCTTCATCAACTCTTATGCCCATTGAAGAGATCTCCAATGCAGCATCTAATTTTTCATCCCAGAAGAAAATATCCCCGTTAAGTTCCCAGTCATCATAGTCAGGAGCTCTACCGTCATGCTTTTCACCGGAGCGAAGCACCTTACCAATCTGCATTATAAACGCAGTCTTGTGTTCCTTAACGTAAAGATTCTCTCTCTCCTTAGAAGTCTTATCAGGATACATATCCTCAAGTTCCTGTGCTGTGATAAATGATACTTCCCTTTCCAGATTAACATTCAACTGGGGATAACGACACTTTAAAATATCCAGTGTTTCGCAAATAGCACCTACAATACACTTTACAACATTTTTAAGATACTCTGTGTTACGGGTTTCTTTTGTAATAATTTTCTCCCAATCCCACTGATCTGTATAAACAGAATGAGTATTATCAAGAACCTCGTCGCGGCGGATAGCATTCATATCTGCATATAAACCTTCTCCCGGACCAAACTCATAATCTCTTAAAGCAATTCTCTTCCATTTAGCCAGAGAATGCACAATAACTGCAGGAATATCTGTTTCTTTAATGCTGAACTCAACAGGTCTCTCAACACCACTCAAGTCATCATTCATACCTGTCGTGGGGTTTACAAACAAAGGAGCAGAAACACGCTTAAGATTAAGAGCCAGACAAAGCTTCTCTTCAAAAGTTCTTTTCAGTATACCTATAGCAGTCTGGGTATCATAAATATCCAGCACCGGCTTATAGTCCTTTGGTACATATACCTTACTCATAAGACCTCCATTTTACAGGCTACCAACTGTTCTTGGGAACAACAATGTATCTCTGATGTTCTGAACACCTGTAATATACATAAGCATACGGTCAAAACCAAGACCGAAACCGGCGTGAGGAACACTACCGTATTTTCTGGTATCAAGATATTCCTGATACATTTCAACAGGCATGTTACGCTTCTCCATAGCTTCAATAAGCTTATCGTAATCAGCTTCTCTTTCGCTACAACCGATGATTTCACCAATTCCCGGAACCAGAAGGTCTGTAGCAGCAACTGTCTTTCCGTCAGGATTTTGCTTCATGTAAAATGACTTAATGTCTTTAGGATAATTAACAACGAACACAGGTTTTTTAAAATGTTCTTCTGTCAGATACTTTTCATGCTCTGTCTGAAGGTCTGCCCCCCACTCAACAGCATACTTAAAGTCCTGACCGGATGCTTTAAGAATTTCAACAGCATCTGTATAGTCTAATTTAACAAAGTCATTAGCAATAACTGTGTTAAGCTTATCTTTAAGACCTTTTTCAACCCACGCATCAAAGAAATCAATTTCTTCAGGACAGTTATCCATTACGTCCTTGATGATGTATTTAATAAAGTCTTCAGCAATTTCAATAATATCGTTAATATCACAGAAACAAACTTCAGGTTCAACGTGCCAGAACTCCGCTGCATGTCTTGTAGTATTACTGTGCTCTGCACGGAATGTAGGTCCGAAGGTATAAATCTTACCAAGACCCATAGCAGCCATCTCGCCTTCCAGCTGAGCAGATACTGTAAGGCCGGCCTTTTTACCAAAGAAATCGTCAGCATAGTACTCATCCTCTTTTGTATACTCTGTTGCCCAAGGATGTGTTGTTACTCTGAACATTTCACCTGCGCCCTCACAGTCACTACCTGTGATAATAGGAGCATGAATATACTTGTATCCGTTCTTGTGGAAATAATTGTGTATAGAAATTGAAAGCTGATGTCTTACAGCAAAAACAGCTTCAAAATATCTGGCTCTCACACGAAGATGAGGAATAGTGCGCAAATATTCCAATGTATGTCTCTTCTTCTGTAAAGGATACTCAGGAGGACAAGTCCCCAGCACTGTAATATCAGTGATGTTTATTTCATAACCATTTTTAGGAGAAGGAATAAACACACCCTTTACACACAAAGATGTACCAACCATCAAAGCTTCCTTTAAATTATCAGTATTAACCTTGTCTTTTTCAACAATCAGCTGAATATTCTTTAGACAGGTTCCGTCATTAAGCTCTATGAAAGATATGCCCTTGGAGTCTCTCGCTGTTCTGACCCAACCGCATACTGTTACATTCTTATTAACAAAATCTTCTGCTTTTTCAAAAAGTACTTTAACATCAATATGCTTCATTTTAAGCACCTCCATTTAGTGTAAGAAGCAATTTTACAATTTATCCTGTAATTATATCCCTTTTTTATCCATAAATCAACATTTTCTGAAGTAGCTATAGTAAAGCCATAACACAGTATATCTGTCCTTAAGATCTTTGGCATACAAAACACCATCTCTGATTTTACTTTCACCGTAAAATTCCTTGAATTTCTCAAAATCAAGATTCACCTTTTCAAGCATCGCCATAACTTTTTCTGGTGTGGGTGCTTCCTGTAAAATAGCATAAATTTGTTTGCGTTTTTTCTTTATTGTTTCTCTATCATCCATTGTATACCAGCCCAATTTATTCTGAAGACTTATCACTCCCGGTGCAACCGGACCGTATATATTTTTAATAGCGGTTTCCCATTTTCCTTTTGAAAATTCCCGTTTAACAGGTTTGTTCTCTAAAATAGTCTGTCTTAACTCTGCAGTAATTACAGAAGAATATGCCACATCTATTCCATGAGGATAGTATTTCTCTCCATTAACAATTCCTGTAATCTCAAAATAATGTGACAAATGATGTTCGCTTCCTGACGCAGGTCTGGAATTTCCTACATAGCTCATGGCAACACCAACATCCAAAAGAGCCTTCATAAGAGTTTCCACACTTTCAGGATCTCTTTTCAGAACGCCTGCTCCTAAAGATTCAACTTTTTTCGCAGCTTCATATGTCATGTTATATATTTCCTCACAGAAATATTCTTCATTTATCAAGGCACTGAGTTTCCAGTCGTTAAGACACGAATATTTGCCAATTATATCTCCATAACCGGCCTGAAGCATCTCCATAGGAGCTTTCACAAGCACATCTGTATCGGCTATTACCACTAAAGGTGGCCTTGCGTTAAGGGTAACTTTCATACCTTCAAGAATAAGTGCTGCCCCAACAGAAACATAACCGTCCATAGACGGGGCTGTTGCAACTATATAATATGGCAGATCATGCTGAAAACTTATGTGCTTACAAAGGTCGTTTATTACACCTGAGCCAACACCTACAATCAAATCTGTGTCAGTTTTTTCAAGTTCCGATTCCAGCTCTGCAATAGCTTTTTCATCCGGCACCAGGACTTTACCTTTATTGTAAAATGTATAATTATAAGCCAACTTGTCTTCCAACAAAGAAAAAACCTTTTTACCGCAAACCTCCCAAGTGTTTTCATCAGATACAAGAAGGATTTTACTATAATCTTTGCACAGTTCATGAAGCTTAGCTAAAGCCCCTGCCCCTGTCTCAATATGTTCTACAGGGCATGTGTGTATCATACCGCAATTACATTTTTTTATCATTGTAACACCTCTGTAAAATTGCCATTTTCATATTTGTAAAGCTGCACGTTGGTACCGTACCCTTTTTCATTTTTAAAGTCTCTTGAAAAATAGAAATATCCGTCACCTAAAGAAATCATACCTGTTGCACCATATGGAAAAAATGAACCCGGAATATTCTTTTTATCTGAGCTCCAATTTATATGGAACATTGTGTAATTAGGAAACTGTGGTTTTTCACCTCTGTATACGGCAGCAAACATGGTATCGGTATATGGGTCATACTCTAAGTTCTGAATACCATAAACAGTGTTTCCTGTGTAGACAAAATATTTATAATCAGGTTTTTCAGGACCGGATTTATGCATAGCATTCTGATTAAGAGGTTTTGCATATTTGTCCCAGTTTCCCACGTCGTATTTCAGTATTATCTGATTATCGTTATCATCACGGTTAACATCACCATAAATACCGTATGCAACATGAAGATACATTTTACCGTGAAGATTTCCCGGGTCAGGAGCAAAAGTTGTACCGTCAATCCCACTACAACCATAACGGTGTCCATCTGCCAGATAGTCATCACATACTTCCTTTAAGTACACAGCTTTCATAACTCCATCTTTTTCAGCATCCATACCGGGACAATTAATTTTATCAACATCAAATATGGTCATATAGAAACCTTCTTCCGGTTTGGTTTCAAGACCTAGACCTGCAAGAATTCCGGCTCCGATGCAATCATTTTTAAATTCCAAAGAGCCGTAAACTTTTCCATCGTCATAGTTATAGGCTATACAACCAAGATGCCCCACTAAACCTTCAACAGTACCTATTATATTACCCTTCATATCTGTTTTAACCAAACAGGTGGTGAAAGAAAAATACATATATTCTCTACTTTTATCAATAGCAATTCCCTGAACATGACCGCCTTTAAAACCTTCAACTGTTAAATTGTTAATATATTCCATAAAAGCCCTCCCGTATGTGTATTTTATAACATCACAGAAAGGTAGTGTCAACTTTGTAACATTAATGTTTACACCCAAAACGATAAAAAAACATCTTGGGTTCCCTTTTGGTCAAAAAATCGTTGATTTTGCTAAATTACAGGAACCCATACAAAACAATCCAGGGTGTTTGGATGCCTTTTTTTCTTTGTTTTTTTTAAAAAAGGAACCCAAAAGCCACTTTCTGTAACTATTGGATTCCCTTCAAATCAAATCAATATCTTGCCGTATACTTTTGAACTCCAAGTATTGTCTCTCCGTCAATTTGTAATGCTCTCGGACTTGTAAACTCAACTGTTATTTCATGGCCGGTAATAACCTCTACCATCTTAGTGCGCTTAACATGTTCACCCTTAAATATCGAAGGAAAAACTATCAATGTTCTGAGTTTACCGCTGCCATGAAACATAACTAAAGAAAGTAGCTTATCACTGTTATTTCTTTTCTGTTCCGGAGCTGCATTCATACCACCGCCATAGAACCTTCCGTGCATAGTAGGAGCAATCCATACCTTTTTATACTTTTTGGTTACCCCATCTACAGTTACTACAGCATCTGTTGGCTTGTAACCATACAAAAGACCTTTAATTGCAATAGAAGTATAATTCACTTTATCAGCGCCTTCTGCTTTCAGCTTGTCACCAACTTCACAGCAATAACCATCTATGCCGTAACCTACTCCGTTAATAAAACGATATGTTTTTCCTTTGACTTCTACAGTTGGTAGATCCGTTAAGTATTCTTTGACAGAAAAAGGTGCACAAGCTTTTTTCTTTCCTAAATCCAAAGCAAAATCATTTCCTGTTCCTACAGGGAAATAAAGAATTTCACCTTTGTAATCTAGAGCTTCCGTATCGTTCACAAAACGATTTAATGTGCCGTCGCCTCCACAGATTATAATAAACTCATTTTCCTCAAGCCCTGACAAGAATACTTTATAGTTTGTAATTTTATTAATTTCAATATATTCAAGTTCTGCTTCCGTAAGAGTAGCCAGGGCTTTAATCTCTTCTATAACGTTGTTACCGGCCTTTGTGTTATAAAGTACATATCCTTTTTTCATTTTAATTGCTCCTTATCATTTCTATATTTCTTATTCCGTATAAAACTGCAGATGTAAGCATCATAATCGTGCATAAAAATATACTAATGTCTGAAATTCTTTCTGGAATATTAAACCATACAATATGTAAAGCCATCATGGAATAAAGAAGTACTGTAGTCAGTTTTCCATGCCATACAGCGCCCATTACTTTCCCCGTTTTTCTTATAGTAATAAGCCCGGTGATTCCTGCAAAAAGCTCTTTTACAACAAGAATAACCAAAGGAATTTTCATAAAAGAAAATCTTTTAACAAGACAAAACATAACCCCTATCTGTGTGAGTTTATCTGCCACAGGATCAAAGGCTTTACCGAAATCACTTACCATGTTAAATTTTCGGGCGATGAAACCGTCTGCTACATCTGTAATACCTGACAAAACAAGTACCAACAACGTCATAAAATAATTCTCCTCATAACAATAAAGCCATATCATTATCGGTATGAGAAGAAGTCGTAACAAAGACAGTATATTTGGTATGGTTAATATTTTGTGCTCCAACTTAGACTACATCTCCTGTTTAAGTTTACAAGAGAATTGTAGGAAACAATTTACAACCAAACTTCAACTATACTTCAATTTTTGTTGATTTTTTAGAAAATTATGGTAAAAAGGCAACCGCCATCAAGAACATTCTCTGCCTTTATTTCACCACCTGTTATATAAAGAATTCTTTTTACCAAAGATAGCCCAAGACCATTACCTTCCTGTTTATGAGAACTATCTCCTTGGTAAAATTTATCAAAAATATGCTTTTTAGCTTCATCAGACAGTCCGGAACCATTGTCTCTCACTGAAAAGAATATTTTACCATCTTGCTTATACAGTCTTATCTGTACTTTACCATTTTTCGGACTGAACTTAATAGCATTACCTATTACATTATCCCATACATGATGCATTAGATTTTCACTGCCATAAAAATCCACATTTTCCAAATCTATATCAAATTCTATGTTTTTTGCACTCCACTCAGGTTCCAAAGCCAGAATAGACTGTCTGATTTGCTCATCCAGCCTGAACATGATTTTATTTGTATTTATTGTTTGGTTTTCTATTTTTGAAAGCAACAAAATATTTCCTACCAGAGAAGACAGCCTTTTGGTATTAAAAAGAATCTTTTCCACATACTCCTTTTGTTCCGGATCTCCACTGTAATCCTGCAACAGTGTGGCGTAGCCCTCTATGGCATTTATAGGGGTTTTAAATTCATGAGATACATTAGAAACAAAATCAGACTGGAGTATTTCCGTTGCTTCCAGTTCCTGTACCATCATATTAAAACCGGCAAACATTTCCTGCATTTCCAATGAAGATGACTTCGTCTGAAGTCTTACGGTAAAATCTCCTTCTGAAACCTTCCCCATTCCTTCTCTCAACTTCTTAACAGGATCAAAAAACACTTTCGCAAACAGCCTTGTAGCAATGGCCACAAATATCAGACTGAAAAAACCAATCTGAATAAATTCCGGCACTTTATGTAAAACAGGAAACAACCAACCAAGAAGTTGTACAATGCCAAAAGCTATTCCGAAGCTTAGCAAAAGTGCTACTGTAACTAAAACTGTAAGTCTGGCCTTAAGGGAAAACTTTATTTTTCTGTTTTTAAACTCATAGAAATGGTCTTTCGCTTTCATATTTTAACCACCTTATAGCCAACACCTCTCATGGTTACTATTTTGAAATCTTCATTTGTACGAAAGCGATCTCTCAGTCTTCCTATATGTACATCAACAGTGTGAGTATCACTGTCAGATTCATATCCCCACACATCATCCATTAGTTGTTGTCTGGTAAATATTTTACCGGGATAAGAAGCCATTTTGTACAAAAGCATAAATTCCTTCTGAGGCAGCACCACTGTCTCAGAAGGAGTTTTTACACTGAATGTGTCACACTCTAATATGGTATTTCCCATTGTAATTCTACGATCATTAATCATTTGTGCCCTTCTTAATAAAGCACCTACTCTAAGTACCATTTCGTTTACATTAACAGGTTTCACCATGTAATCATCGGTTCCGGATAAAAAGCCTAATCGCATATCATCAAAAGCATCTTTAGCAGTAATCATCATAACCGGAGTAGTATTTCCGGCATCTCTAAGACTTCTCACCAATTCATAACCATCCGTTACCGGCATCATAATATCAGATATGATAAGGTCAAAATATTCTTTTTCTATAGCGTCGAGAGCTTCTTTACCATCTGCAACTTCAGTTACTATGTAACCTTGTTTAATAAGCACATGAGCAAACAGTCTTCTTAATTCGCGATCATCTTCTGCAATCAGTATCTTCAGCATAGTTGTCACCTTTCATGTTATCTACATGAAATGATACTTGTGACAAAAAAACATGTCAAGTCAAACCTTTATCTGCAAGAATACTTTCAGCTTTCATTCTGGGGAAAGTTATCTTCCAGATGGATTCGGTTGTTTCCTCTGTTTTATAGGTCGAAGCAATTAAATAAAGCTTGTTGCAAACTCGATTATAAACCCAGTCATCCTTATCTGCTTTTTTGTCTGTAAAATCAGTACCCTGTTTCTCATCATAATATTCTGCCAGTTTAATCATAGCCGGCACTGCAGCATCTCCCAGTTCATATAAAGATTCCACATCTATAATATCTGTCTTTCCTGAAACATATCTTTCCACATTGTAATTTGCGATTATATTTTCCACATTGGAAAAGGCCAATCCTCCGAAAGCAACTATCAGAACAAGAACGGAAACAGCAATAACCTTAACTTTATTTACAAACTGCTTTATTACCAGCAAAACAAAAATCAAAGTCAGTACCAACATAAACCAGGTAGCATAAATTCTCTTCTGAGTAAGTCCGTAAACATCAATATACAATACCATTTTAGAAATTGCAGTAGCAATTAAAATCAAAGTAAAAACGGAAAAAACAGTAACCAGTACTTTCTGAATTATACTTGGCTTTGCAGTTTCGCGGCACATAAACATGGAGATTACAATCAGTATTATAAAATTAATTACAGAAACAGTGCAAAGTTGGAAAAATCCTTCTCTGGCATATTCTGCGTAAATTGTATCCACCGGTAAAATACCTTTGAATCCCGAAACATAGTATTGCCACTGAGAAATAAAGAAAATTATATAAACAATCAGAACAGGTAGTGTTGCAGCAATTATTGTACTTACAGGTGCTTTTTTTGCTTTCATTGAAGCATTGCGACAGCTTTCTGCTACCATAATATCTTTTGTTTTATTTTCCACTGAAGAGAAAAATATTCCATACGCATACATTCCAACAGGAACACCAAATGTAATGCAAAAAATATCAGAGAAAACATCCCAATCTGCAAATATCTTGTCAATTATATTACTGAAATTGCTGTCATAAGAAAGCAACACCACAATTACTACTGTAGGTATGATAGCAATAGCCACACCCAACAACACCTTAAGTACAACTTTGCCTCTACCTTTTTCACTGCTGGAAAAAGCCGCAGGGAATATATACCCTAAAGACATAAAAGGAACGATAAACAGTATTTTAAAGAAGTCTATCAGTATAAGATCGCTTAACCCTTTTTCGGTCTGATTTCCAAAGGCTATATACATAAAATAGCCATAAGCTAACAGGCAATACATATATGAAAAAAACTGTATTGTAGCATTGGAAGTAACAACCATTGATGCAGACATGAGCAATGCTGACCCTGCTACCAAATAAGCATTTAAGCCTAAAGTAGCTTTTTTCACCTTAACAACCACAAAACTTGTAATAATTAAAGCTACTATAAACAAGAAAGCGCCTAAAGGATTTTCCGCTGCAGAAAAAACCTTACAAAACCCATAACCTATTACAAAGCATAACCAAGCATAGGCTATTTCAACTTTTGAAAATTTGCGTACAGCTCCCAAGGACTGATGGTTCTCCTCCAGCCAAGTTACGTTATTGTCCATTCTTAACAACTCCTTTTTATTCTTTTATATATTCGATGATATCTTCAACTTTACAGTCAAGTGCTTCACATATGGCTTCTAAAGTTGAGAACCTTATAGCCTTAGCTTTGTTGTTTTTTAATATAGAAAGATTAGCAAGTGTAATACCTACTTTTTCCGACAATTCATTAAGAGACATTTTTCTTTTTGCCATCATTACATCAAGGTTAATCACTATCATACTCGCACCTCTCAGATGGTAAAATCATTTTCTGCTTTTATCCGTGTAGCTTCTTCAATTACATTTTTCACTACTCTTAAACTTATTCCAAAGAATATACAGGCAAAAGATACAAAGAAGGAAATATAGAAATATATACCCAAAAGTGCGAACACGGGGCAAAGAATCATTGCACACCAGGAAATACATCTTATGTATGCAACACTCTTAACTGTGAAAACTTTGCCTTCCTTTACCAGTTTCAAAAGTCTGAACAAAAATACGTCCGCCAAGGCCATAATTAACAAAATCAAATAAGCAAGAACAATTATAAAAATTCTTGCACTCTGTGTTTCAACTTTATGAATCAAATCAATAAATATATTTGCCTGTGTTGGCATTATAACTGCACCTGCTATAAGCACAATGAAAAAGAGCACTGACAAAGCAAGTGAAATCATAACTGATACTTTCGAAGGTATTTTTAACATATAGATTACCGCCTTTTGTATTTTCACGACTATAATATACCATCTTTTTTTGTTTGTCAATACTTTTTTATTGTTTTTCGATAAATTTTTATTTATTTACATATTCAACAAAGTCCTGACGACTTCCATTGAAGACATTCATGTCAATATATTTTTCCTCTCCGTTATAGCCACCCAAAGTTTCTCTGTTAGTATACTGCCAGAATGTCCACTTCTTTCCATCGGACAGTTTAGGTTTTGCCACCACATCTCTTATCCATATATCGTACTCTTTATAATCTTCCGAAAAAAACTTCTCATAAAAATCTTCTGTAGTATAAATTATCGGCTTTTTATTGTAATGGTTCTCAAGAATATCTAACATAGATTTAAGCTCTTTTGAAAGATTCTCTCTGGTAGGAGTGTTTTTACTTTTGTAGTACTCCACATCTATCACCGGCGGCAACATGTCATCATAGCCTTCAACAGTATTTATAAAGTTCTCTGCCTGTGTCTCACCGGCACTGTCAAAACTGAAAAAGTGATATGCACCTGCATAAAGTTTTGTTTTTCTTGCTTCTTCATAGTTGTAGTCAAAACATATATCTTTGTGACTACTTCCTTCAGTAGCTTTTATAAATGCAAAATCAATGCCTTGGGAAGCCAAAACTTGCCAATCAATTTTACCCTGATAGCGGGAAACATCCACACCTCTTACCGGGTACTTATTCCTTGATGGATTATTAAGCTGAATTACGCCATTCCACAATAATACAGCCAATACGCCGCCACATACCGCTAAAGCAGTAAAAACAATAAGCAATTTAAGCCACAGTTTCTTTTTCACATTCAATTCTCCTTCCGGTTTAAAGGATTCCATTTCCCTCTTACAAAAGTAATAAGATACATAACAAACAGCAATAGATTATGTGCAATCATACAGGCCCAGGCAGAAATCAAATCCAGACCCAATAAGTTTATGCATATAAATGTGCCTATAATACGAATGCCCCACATACCTATAACATTATAAACAAAAGGCTGTCTAGTCTTTCCTACTCCCTGCATCATACCCTCAATTACAATAGGAAGTCCATAAAAAGGTTCTGATACTGCCACCATTCTTAATACCGTTATACCCAAAGTCATAACTTCTTTGTTATCTGCAAAGAGACTTACAAGCCAAGGAGCCATAAAGAAAAGAGCAGCCCCTGATAATGTCATTAATATTATCTCTATAGGCAAAAACATATTTGCTATAGATTTCATTCGCTTGTTATCTTTTGCTCCGTATGCATTTCCGGTCAGTGTGGCTGCCGCAGCCTGCATTCCGTATCCCGGAATGTAAAATGCTGACTCTACTGTATTAGCCACTGTGTGGGCCGCTGTGGATACCTCTCCTAAAGAATTAATCATAGCCGCGAAGGCAACATAGCCCAAAGTGGTGGCAAAACGCTGTAACATATTAGGAAGTGCTATTCTTAGACAGGGCTTTAATATGGTTTTATCAGGTTTTAAAGAGTATCCCTTAGGTGAAACCATTTTATGATTCCATAGAGCTACTGTAATCAATATACCACCAACAAAAAATGCTATGGCACTGGCTGTTGCCGCTCCAATTACACCAAAACCTGCTCCGGGTATTGTAACGAGAGCTGAAAAACATTTTACCGTTCGGGTTTCATATATAAGGAAGAAGTTCAATACCACGTTTATAACATTTACCAAAGCCCCAACTTTCATAGGTGTTTTAGTATCGCCTGCAGCTCTTAACACTGTGCCAAAAATAGCAGTAGCAGCCCTTGGCAGCATTGGCATATATAATATAAAAAAGTATTGGGACGTTATAATTCTGATATTGGGGTCCACCTGCATAAGAGTTGGTATGTAGGGACTTACGCTCAATAGAATAATAGTAAATAAAACCCCTGATATAAGAGTCACAAGTACTGATTGAGCTGTAGTTTTTTTAGCACTTTCCCTATCTCCTGCACCACATGCTTTGGCAATGTAAGAAAGAAAACCTATACCTAATGCCGTAGTTGTACTATTAACAAGCCAACCTAATGTGGTTGTAGCACCCACTGCCGCAGTGGCATAGGTACCTAAACTTCCCACCATTGCAGTATCTATATATTGAACCGCTGTTTGCATAACCTGCTCTAAAATAGTAGGCCAGGCCAGGGATAAAATTATACCAATAGTGGTCCATTTGCTTTTTTCAGTAAAATTTTTATTCATGTGCTTAATTATACAGGATTTTTTACACTGACAAAAGTCTTTGTTTTTTAATTTTTGTCAGTAATTACACTGACTTGTATTCCAACATTTCATTGTTTAGCAGTGTAAAATCCGGAAAAACATAAATATTTAAGAGTTTTAAGGCTGTTTGGAATCAATTTACACTGACAAAGTTTTTACATCTAAGTTAAATATCAGTGTAATTACTGACAAATCAATGCAAAAAACACAAAATAGCAGTAACAACTTTTACACACCGGAAACTATTTTTACCAAAAACATCACACCCAGCAATAGAATCAAAAAACCATAATTAAATGCTGAAAACAAAAAAACATAGTGCCTTGATTTACCGGGATTATGACTCATATATTCACGATATGTAATCAAACTGGCAAGAGAAGCTATAAGACTTCCTACTCCACCAATGTTAACACCAATAAGCAAATCCCTATAATTTTCAGTAAACTGTGATAGCAACACTGCAGATGGTACGTTACTTATAACCTGGCAAGACAAAGTACTGAACAATAACGTACTCTTATTAAGTAAAAACGAAAACACATCCCTTACCACATCAATACGGCTCATATTGCCGGCAAACACAAAGAAAAACACAAATGTAAGCAACAGCGGGTAATCCACCATTTTGAGGGCCCGCCAGTCCATGAATAAAAGCACAACAGGAATCACAATCAAGCCTACTCCATATGGAATACCTCTGAATACAATTGCAATTGATAAAGCAAAAAGGATCAGATATATAATAGTTCTTGCCGGCGGAAGTTTTCTTTCTATAGGATTTATCTCTAATGCGTCCTTTTTCACAAAAACAAAGCAACACACTGTTATCAATAACACTGACACTGCAAAAGGAATTACCATTATTCCCATAAAGTCCATAGTGGGAATGTTAAATTTCGTATAAAGATAAAGATTCTGTGGATTTCCGAAAGGTGTCAACATCCCACCTAAGTTAGCTGCAATATTTTGCATAATAAAGGTAAAAGCCATGTATTTTTCTTTTTGGGTAGAACTTAAGACAAAATATCCCAAAGGCAGAAAAGTCAAAAGCGCCATATCATTGGCAATAAGCATGGATCCTATAAAAGTTATGTACACCAAAGCAAGAATGCTCATACGTGCATTTTTAAAACATTTTACAATTTTCTGTGCAATCAGATAGAAGAATCTTATATTTTTAAGAGCACACACCACTGCCAATACGCAAAAAAGGCAGGTCAGCGTCTTAAAATCAAAATAGCCTAAATACTCCCTGTCAGGTGGTACGAAAAACATGGTTACGATCGCAGCCAGAAAGGCTATACACATTACCACGTTGGTTTTTATAAAGTTTTTGATAAAATTCAAAAATTTCATTTCCACAAATTCTCCGGGATTTCTCTATGTTCTAAAAATATATCACTTTCTGCCCCAAGGAAGATTTTCAGAATTAAATCACGGCATTTACCGGCATCCACTACTCTTACGATAGCATCTCCTATTTTACCGAAATACTGACAACCCATTTCAGTCAGAGGCCTATCAAAATTGGTAAAATACTGAGACACATCATCAGTCTCTGTACAATAGTGTGGTCTGTTTCTCACCCATTCTTCCTTACCGTGGGAATTTATAATTTTAACTTCATAAGCTTCTCCAATACGATTTGGAAGTTTCGCTCTTTCTTCCACAGAATGTATAAAAGTATTTTTGTTATTGCCAACACCAATAAGTAAAATCTTAGCACCAATATCTCCCAGCTTATCCCAGAAATATCCTACTGCTCCCGGGGTATGAGCATATTCCTCATTTTTAGTAAGCTCCTCAGCCATTTTACCATGCACCCATACAGAGTGCGTAGGATGAAGAGATCTTATGCCATCTTTACGGAAAGCTGCAGTACGTGGCACTACACCAATATTAGGAACAGTCTTTCTTACATCAAAAACATTGTTATCTTTATTAATAACACCCCATGTATGGGTAGGTACTATAAAAGTACCCTCTGATAAATATTCGCAAAAAACATCAATAAAACCATCAGGACCCTCTTCTACGTCTCCCACTGCTTTGAAAGATGTGTGAATCAGTACTATGTCGTTTGGTAAAATTCCCAGTTCTTTAAGTTGTTTTTTAATTTCTGTCTTAGTAATCATAACAGCAGTAATTATGCCACAAAGAAGACATGGGTGCAATAACCGCGGTGGAATCGCCGACAAAATTAAAAAATTCGTAATTTGTCGGTGAAAGTATAAAAAACTCGCCGATAATTACACTTGTACAGCATATTCGTCGGCGACTTTTTAGATAAAATTGGCTTTTTTAGCCCGTTTGTAACCCATACAAGCCAAAAGTCGCCGACAAAGTTCTCAATCATAATCGTCTGTCGGCGAAAAAATGTACAAGTCGTCGACAAGTCTGCAAAACTCTCTTTTTGTCGGCGATTCTCGCATTGACCCTACTTATATGCCGTGATAAAATATCCCCAGCATACAGATGAGAGGTTACATTATGAATTACATACTTTCCGTGGAGCTTACAGATAAAAGTCCTGTGAAATTACATCTCACCACAGAAGACAACTATCCTATAAAAATTTCTGTGGAAGAAATTGATTTTACCATTAAAAAATCAACCAACTACACATTACCTGAATACACAATTTCTTTTGTGCCACAAAAAAAAATCTCCATGTACGCTGTAAGGGTATTACTTCCCTATAATGAAAACAAGACAGGTGACACCTCTCCCATATATTTTTATGACAACAACATCTGCACCAATGCATTTGCTGACATAAAGGAAATAGCAGCAGAAACACCCTACACCTACCGTTCCAGAGAAATTGTACTTGCTCAAAATAATAGTGGCAGACTTAATATTGCCTTTACAACATTCAACCGTTTCTACACGGAATTTGGCACCAACAAAAAAGATATAGCCGCTTCAATATATTTAGAAAACAAGCCTGTAAAGAAAGGTGAGTTATATACCCTTGAAACAATAGCCATGGATGACTCCACCCCTGGCTTGGAGTTTTTCGAAGAATACACTGAAATTCTCAGCAAAAAACACACTGTGGTTTTACCTGAATCAATTCCTGTCGGTTGGTCTTCCTGGTCATGTCTTTACGGTAGTGTTACACAGAACGAAGTACTAAAACAAGCCGGAGAGCTTGCAACCCATTGGAAAGAAAAAGGCGCTGACCTTATACAAATCGATGACGGATGGCAGGAAGGTGGTTCTTTTGCATCAATCTGGACAAATAACAAAAACACTTTCCCGGACGACATTCCCCAGCTTAAAGAAGAACTTAACAAACTTGGACTTCGTCTTGGACTGTGGCTCTCTCCCGGATTGATTATAGACAAATCAGAAGCCTTCGAAAACTTCCGCCCCTACATTAACACAGTGGACGGTAAAATGGTTAAACATTTCGGTGGAGATGACACTTTAGCAGCTGATATAAACGGTTCAGTTTACGGTTTACGCCTTGATGATAAGTATGTTCTTGATTATATAAAAGAAGTATTCCATAAATGTAAAGATGAATATGGTGCCTGCTATTTTAAGCTGGACTTTTTGATTAACCTTTTAATTCGTCTGGGAAATGGTGCATCAAGAGTTGAATATACCACCGGATATGCTGTAGAAGTATATAGAAATTTCATACATGAAATAAGAAAAACTGTAGGAGAAGATTCTTTTCTTTTAGCCTGTGGTTCACCTGTGGGCGAATCTATAGGAATATATGATTCCATACGTATTTCCAATGACATAACCTGGGAAGGAGCCGGAAATCCCGGTAGCATAAGCCCTTGGCTTATTATGTGGAAGGATGCTCAGAGTGCATTTTTAAGAAGCCCTTTCCACAAAAAGGTATTCATAAACGACCCTGATGCTTTGTTGGTAAGGGATTTTGACTCAGGTCATAACGACGGGCTTAATTTAACTTATGAGGAAGCAAAAATGTGGGCGACGGTAGTTGCTATGACAGGAGGACAGATTTTAATTAACGAAGAAATACACAAGCTTTCAGAAGAAAGAAAGGCTTTGATTGATAATATTTTACCGCCTCTAGGTCTGGCAGCCCGTCCTCGTAATTTCTTTGAATTCCCTAAATGTACAGAAACATTCATTAACTTTGATGAAAACTCACAACTTTGCGCTTTGTACAACTGGGACGAAGAAGAAATAACCAAAGAATTTAAGAATCCTTTTGAAAAAAAAGCCATAATGATAGATTGCTGGAGCCACGAAATAATTGGGGAAATTGAAACCACCTACACCTTTACCTTTCCGCCACACACCTGTAAAGCTATGTTGGTAAAACGCATTCCTTCTCCGGGTGAGTTTCTCTATAACGACGGAAACTTTTATTTGGGACTGGGAGAAAGAAATGGAAAAGACTATTATTACAAAGCATGAGAAAAGCCCGGAGGCACATACGCTACCGGGCTTCTGAATTTCTGTTATTCACCATACTCTGCTATGTAAGGAAGATTTCTATACTTTTCTCCACAATCAAGACCATATCCGATTACAAAATGATCAGGAATCGTAAACAATGAAATATCCGCTTTGAAATCAACCAATCGTCTGGATGGTTTATCCAACAAAGTTACCACACGGAGAGATATAGGATTTCTTGTCTTCAGCATATCAACCACATCGTTAAGAGTTCTTCCTGTATCAATAATATCCTCAACAATAATTACATGATATTTGCTGATATCCTGATCCAGGTCCAGAGTTATCTTAACAACACCTGTTGAAACTGTACCGCTAAAATAACTTTTAGCGCACATAAAACCTATTTCACAGGGAACTGTAATAGCCCGGCACAAATCCGCCATAAAAACAAAAGCACCCTTAAGAATACTTACCAACAAAATGGGGCGACCATCATATGAATCACTTATTTCTTTGCCTGCTTTCTTAATAGCATCCTGAATTTCTTTTTCTGTAATAAGTACTCTTTTTATCTTATTATCATATTCTTCAATACATTTAATAGGGTCCATTATTTACAACGCCTCCTGCATTTATTCACCTTTTTTATTATAATAAATTTTCAATTAACAGTCTATATATTTCCTCAAATACATCTGTATCCGTATCGTAATCAGTAAATGATCTTACACATTTCTTAACTAACTCCATTGCTGTTTCAGGAGATTTTTCAGCTAACATCATTAAGAGCTCATAATCTTCTATACCGGAACGCATTGCCTCCAGCCGAACACTTCTAAGTACTATTTTACCCTTAGGATAAACGATGTGTGTGTCCCCTGCCGGAAGGATCTGCCCCATATGACCATCTACAAGGTCTCCTGCCAGCACAAAGGGGTTATCTCCGTTTGTATGATAATAGCTGAAGCCCCAATGTAAATACCCGGTAAAACCATACAGATAATTAGCCCAGTGAAGATATCTTGTTCTTATTAAATCAAGATCAAGAAGACGATTTAAGTATGTACCTCCCGGGAAACAACATGTATAGTACCAACATTCCATATCCTTTTTAAGTCTGTCATAGCCTTCCCTGTCATTTACATATCCTATAGACTTCGGAACACAAATATCGATAGCTCCATCAATATTGGTGGTTTCCACTGCATCAACCAAAGGGATACCGGGGAGAATTTCTTTAAATATTTTTGCAAGTTTACAATAATCTTCTGCGCAGCCATCATGTGGTTCATCTGCCACATGTTGAGTAGCATTATCCAGCCAATTATTTTCCTTGAGAAAAACATACCACTGAGAGTAGTAACTTTTTATAAGCTTAAGTCCTTCTTCCGAAAGTGCCGGATATTTTTCTTTTCCCCAGCGAACCAAAAATTCCGAAGAACCCCAGTTGGCACGGCACACCATGGTTTCACCCTCAATGTTTGTAAAACCTTCAGACAAAAAAATCTCAATAAATCTTTTCGTTCTGGTAAAATCAAATACATACTCACCATCAGACGTTACCGTTCTGGTGGCCAACTTACAATGGGTCATAAAATCAGTTTGTCTGCAAACTCTCATGGTTTTTGCATATTCTTTAATCATTTCCCAGTGTTCTTCCGACCAGCGTTCTACACCATGGAAATCAGCCATATCATTTAAGTCGTACCAATTTGTTACTCTCAGCTTTCCATTTTCAGGCACAGACACAGCTGAAACATTTATTGTTACAGGAATTGTCAGAATTTCTTCGGGATTCGTAATAATGAGACATCCGCTATATTTTCCGGCGCCTATACCTTTGGTACACCATTTGATATACAAAGCAGCTACTCTCTTTTCACCCGGTAAAATATTACCAGCTACAGGTTCCATAGGGTCAAAAACTTCAAAAGGAGCTTGTTTTGTAGCATGCGGCGCAGGTGTGCCCGGAGCCACAATAGTCTCCCACCCATCAGCACAATTTTTCTCCACTCTGACAGGTATCAGTTGATTTATTTCCGGCTCCAAGAAGGAATCTCCTGACCATTTTACCGTCAGACTTTCAACACATTCACATAATACCTGAACACAGCCATAACTGTTTCCTACACAGTTAAGACTTATTTCTTTTTTTCCTTCTTTAGGATCAATATCCGGATATATCCATTGATTCTGACTAAAAACACCGTAATTCATATGTTCACCTTTCAAATATAGGGTACTCTTTAAGAGACTCCGCTACTTTGTATTCATCGTCTCCTTTTACTGTCCATACAAATTTTACCGCCCTATGAAGACCGATGGCTAACTTAACAGGTAAGCGGTTTCTATCCACTTTGTTGTAAGCAATAAAATCAGGTCTTGATATGAAATTAAATACCATAGCTGTCAGTAAAATGTTAATAACAGATTTTTTATTTTTTTCTCTGCAGACATTTGTATAGAGCTGTCCGTAAAATGCATCCGGCAGATATTTTTTCATAGTTTTGATAAGTAACGGATTAAAAGATTCAATGCAATAGGGGCCCTTGTACGCTTTAAGTAAATTTGCTACCTTTACACAAAGCGATGTATTAAAATCTTCTCCTTTAAGTTCAACCAGCAAAGGAACCCTTCCGTCAACAAAACCCAGTACTTCCTTAAATGTAGGAATCTTTTCATCAGTACCTGCTAATGAAAGCTGTTGTAACTCTTCTCCCGTTAATTCACAGACCTTCTTATCACTCTCTGTCATACGACCCAAAAGATAATCATGGTAAACCATAACCTGACCGTCTTTTGAAAGCTGTACATCCAGTTCAATACCATATTCCTCTGCCACAGCCTTTTCAAAAGCTGCCAGGGAGTTTTCAGGTATATTTCCACCATGTAACCCTCTATGAGCATAAGCTGTAAAAAGTCTTTCATCAGAAGGTATTCTTCCTCTTGGGGCCACCAGAACAAAAACATACAGTCCCAACAGTACAAGTAGTATCAATAATATAATTAAAATAACACTCAGCATAATCAATCAACATCCATGTGCTCTAAAGCACTTTTCTTTTCAACAGGAATAGAATCTCCGTGTTTAACAAAAAACATTGTAATAAATGAAAATACCACAAACAGGGCTCCAAATGTAAAGAATACATAACGCATTCCCAATAAATCATACAAAATACCGGAAAGTATAGGTGCTACTATCTGTGCTGACATAGAAGCTGTGTAATAGTAGCCGGTATATTTTCCTACATCACCATGTTTTGCAAGTTCAACAACCATAGGGAAAGAGTTTACATTTATTGTTGCCCAACCGATACCTGCCAATACAAACACAGGTATCATAATAACTTCAGGTGTTTTGGGAGTAATAAATATTCCGGCAGCAAATGCTGATGCCAAAATAAGCACACCTGCTAATATTGTTTTCTTTCTTCCTACTTTTGATGCAATAATTCCCACAGGAATATATGAGACTATAGCTGCTGCCTGAGCAATTATTAAAGTAAAATTAAAATCAAACCCTAAAATATTTGATGCATATACAGAATATTTACTGGTTATGGAGTTGTATCCAATAAACCAGAGCATTACTGAAGCAAGAATAAGTAAAAGTGATTTAAGTTCTGCCTTTGAAAGTTTGTTATTTGTTGTAGCTTCGTTGAAATTTTCCTCAACTAAACCCAATTCAACAGAATCCCTTTCCATCTCTTCAGCCCATTTTTTCTCTTTTACACAAAGGAGAAAAATAACGAAGCCTGCAAGCATAACTAAGCAAACAGCAATTACATAACCGGTGTATTCCATGTAAGGATTTTTTGATGTGGCAAATACCATACCTAAAACTAAAACTATAATACCACCGGCTGTACCTGTAAGATTTATAATTGCATTTGCTTTGGAACGAAGTGGTTTCGGTGTTACGTCAGGCATTAATGCCACCGCCGGTGAACGGAAGGTTGCCATAGCAACCAACACTACTAAAAGGGTAGCTATGAAACCTATTAATGGTAAAGGATTGCTCAATGTTAGATCTAATGTTAATTTTCTTACTGATTCTGAACCTGGTATACCTGCTGCAATTACTTTGGAAATCTGATAGTTGTCAACTAATGTGAGACCTATAAAAGAGATTACTGCAATAATTGTTCCAAAAAAAATAAATGGAGTACGCTTTCCGAATCTTGTATTCACTTTATCTGAAATCGCACCAAATATAGGAAGCATAAATACTGCCAATATGTTATCAAAAGACATTACCGCTCCTGAAATTGTCTGCGGAAGTCCGAAATGATTTGTAAGTATAAGTGGAACTATTGCATCATAAGCCTGCCAAAATGCACTTATAAGAAAGAATGCCATTCCTACAAGCATAGTGCGTTTGTAATTAAGTTTCATAGTATATCCCTTTCCCGGAAAAATTAAAATTATCTTATTGGTAAATATATCACATTTATAGGTAATATTGCAATTTTTCTTTATACCTGTTATTGATTTCAAATATATGTCACTGTAAAATAAACTTAAAAGCATACTTTTTACGGAGTTATGATTATGAAAGATGAATGTTTGATTTGCGGAGCACCACTTAAATATTTGGAAAACGACAAAGAGATGGAGTGCAGTATTTGCCATAAAAAAGGAAGAAGCAACACTGTATGTGAAAAGGGGCATTATGTATGTGACCAATGCCACACCGGAGGTGTAGATGAAATTATTGGGACATGCCTTAGAGAAACCTCAAAGAACCCTGTTGAAATTCTGAAAAAACTAATGGAATTGCCTTTCTGTCATATGCACGGACCGGAACATCATATAATGGTAGGTTCTGCACTACTTACAGCTTACAAAAACTCCGGAGGAGATTTTGACCTTAATAAGGCGCTTTCTGAAATGCAGGCCAGAGGTAAAAAAGTTCCCGGAGGAGCCTGTGGTTTTTGGGGGGCCTGTGGAGCCGGCATCAGCGCCGGGATGTTTATTTCAATCGTTACAGGCTCAACACCACTGAAGAATAAAGAGTGGGGATTGTCCAACGCCATGACCTCAGAAGCTTTAGGTGCTATTGCTGCCTTAGGAGGTCCTCGTTGTTGTAAAAGAAATTCCTACACAGCCATTGTTAAGGCGGTGGAATTTGTCAAAGTCAATCTGGGTATTGAGATGGAACTTGGTAAAATACAATGTACTCATTCGGAAGAAAACAATCAGTGTATAATGGAAAGGTGCCCCTTTAAATGAAAAAAATAATAGCTTTTATATGTGTACATAATTCTTGTCGTAGCCAGATTGCTGAAGCTTTGGGCAAATTTTTTTGTGGTGATAAATATGATTTTTATTCTGCAGGAACCGAAACCAAGCCCCAGATAAATCAAGACGCAGTACGTCTTATAAAACAGCTTTACGGTATTGATATGGAGAAAACACAGTATAGTAAGACCTTCGATAAAATCCCAACACCTGATATTGCAATTTCAATGGGTTGTGATGTTGGTTGTCCCTTTATAGGAAGAAATTTTGATGAAAATTGGGAGCTGTTAGATCCTACAGGTAATAGTGATAAGGTTTTTATTCAGGTTATAAAAGAGATAGAGAAAAAAGTAAAGGGACTGTCTTATTTTTATTGATTCATATTCACCTTTACAAAATCTTTATATTCTCTGACTTCTTCCCTATCTTTTAAACCATAAGTATCGTAACTGACGGTTTCTTCTCTGACCAACCGATTAAGCTCGTCGTAATAATACGTACACTCCGAATTGCTTGTGGCTTCTCCACGCTCATTGTAGCTGGTTGTTTTGTCATGGATCAACTTGCCGGAATCATCATAGGTGTAATCTGTCTCAAATCCGATATAATACAAATTGAATTCGCTCATATTAATCATTTTTTTCATTTTGATTAGTTTGTTTTCTAAGTCATACTCATATATGTATTCATGATTTATGTCTTCTTCTGCAGTACCATGAGAATAGTATTCAGTCTTTTTAATACAATTGTCACGGTCATCATATTCATATTTAAATCCGTCAGAGTTATTGTCTTTTTTGATTAACTGTCCTTTTTCGTTATATAAGTATTCATATTCCTTTTCACGGGTATAATGCTCGTCTGTAAAATTTGTAGAGAAATGTTCTTCCTTTATATATTCTTTTAATACTTTTCCATCTTCATCGAAAGTATATGTTGTGTCAAAACAAGAATCCCTTTCGTAGAACAGCTCCTTTGTATAGCATTGTTCTTTTATAATATTCCCATATGAATCATACTTGTATGTGTTTTTGTATTCTCCTTGAAAACCTCCGGAATCTTTAATGGTATATATTTCAGTCTTTGGTAAATATTTGTACCCTGAATCCGAATCTAAGTTTTTGGGACTACAGCCAAAAAGTCCTGATAACATAATAAAGGATAAAATAATTAAAAATACTTTTTTAGCACACACAATTACCACCGCCTTTACTACAGTGTAGCACGAAAAAATAAATATAGCAAAAAACCTCGTGCTTTCGTACGAGGTTTCTTTGCTGTTACAAACCATTTAGATACCACTTTGGTTTAACATTTATCTGCCTCTATATTCCTGTTTTAGAACCGCAGCCATTTCTTCGGGAGCTTCCTGACAACCATTGGCAAGCCACAACTTAATAATAGCATTAAGACCATTTCTAAAGAATTCAATATGATATTTGATGTTGCTATCAATATGTTCTTTTTTTGCTCGCCTTGTGTCGTATATTGAAACAAGGTGTTTGTCGTCATAGCACAGCTTGAAATAAGTTTTGTAAAAAATTTGGTTTTCTTTAATGTGTTTGAACATTTTTAGCGCACCTGTGCGCTCATTAAAATAATCGTAATCTGCAAACAAATTGCTGAAATCATTTTCGAGTTTTTCTCTTGTCTTGTCCGCAAGATCAAATATATCAATATAATTTGCATAAAAAGTACTGCGATTAAGCCCTGTTGTTTTTATAAGATTTGAAACGGTAATGTCCTTAATTTCACATGTTTGTAGCAGTTCTATAAATGCCCGTTCGATTTTCTCTTGCGACTCTCTGCGTCGCTTGTTGTTCTTTACATTCATAAGCATTCTCCATTATTCCAACATTTTTAGCCATCATGATGGTCACGTCTTCTTTTATTTCAACACTTGTCGTTTAATTGTCGATTGTTTTGCTTTAGCACGAATATTATACTATAAGCACAATAAAAGCACAATTGTTGGTTTAATAAAAGGAGATTTAAAAATGAAAAAGAGTAGTTTTGTTGCATTGATATTAGGAACTGTAAGTGGAGTGCTTTTCGCGCTCGGAATGTGTATGGCACTTTTACCTGAATGGGATGCCTTCACAAAGGGTATAATTTTCGGAGTTATCGGCATTGTGCTCAGCATTGTTACTGCACTTATTTGGTGCAAAATGGAAAATAAAAAGCTTCCAAAGATGAATGGAAAAAATGTATTACGTATCATGTATGCCATTATTTCCGCTTTAGTTTTGGGCGTAGGTATGTGTATGTGCCTTGTGTGGCAGCAAATCATTTGGGGCACACTCGTCGGTTTGCTTGGTATCATTATGCTGATTGCTCTCATTCCGATGGTTAAGGGTATCAAATGAAAGTATTAAATCTTGTAAGAAGTCCTTATACAAGCCTTGCGTTTAATGTTACTTATGCGCTCGGCAACTGTATTATAGGTTTTCTTGCACATTCGTGGTGGTTTATTACAGTAGGTGCGTATTATACCGTGCTTGCAATCACAAGGTTTTCTGTGTTGCAGGTCAGACGAAAAGCAAGCGGCAATTATGATACCGAGCTTTTTGCACGGCGCATTACGGGAACTTTATTGGTTGTGCTTTCGTTCTGCATAGTAGGTGTAAACATAATGGCTGCTATTAAAGATAGAGGCACCGCCTTTCATGAAATTGTAATGATCACCATTGCCACATACACATTCACTAAAATCACTATCGCAATTATCGGCATGGTGAAAGCAAAAAGTTCTGCTTCTCTGGTGCTAAAAACACTCCGTAATATATCTCTCGCTGATGCGTGTGTTTCCATTTACACAATGCAAAGATCAATGCTTATGTCCTTTCCGGGTATGGAAGCTACGAAAATCTTATTACTAAACATATTTACGGGAACAACAGTATGGATTGTTGTACTGCTTCTCGGAATCAATCTGATTGGAGGGAAATATACAGATATGGCTAAATCAAAGATTGTAAAAGCAAATGAAAAAATCGCTGAAGTAGTAGCCGGCGGTTACAAGAAAATAGAAAAAAGAGTTGTAGACGGATACAAAAAAATCGAGCAAGGCGTTGTTGGTAGTTACACCAATCTCGAAGATAAGTTCGTTGATGCTTACCTCACTAAAGACGGCGAAACCTTAGAGGAAGCAAAAGCAAGACTAAAAAAAGACAGCAAATAAGCAACAGGGGGCTTTGGTAAAATCAATTACTAAAGCCCCCTGTTTGTTTGATGCTATGCAAATAAAAATCCCAATTCTTGCGAACGAAAATTATTGACTGTTAGAACCATTTACATGCCATTATTGCTTTTGGGCTTTCATTCGTTTTATAACAATAAGCCAAAGAATAATCGAAACGAAAATTAAAAAGGTAGCAATTACAGAAATTATTATATGTACATCGATAAAGAGTTCAACAATGTTGATAATCGAACCTATCAAAAGGCAAACCGAAGCCATCAAATCAACTACTTTTACTCTATTCATACTTATCACCGCCTTTAACTCATTATAGAGTAAAACTATAAATGAAACAATATACAAATGATTTCAATCTTTCGAATTCATCTTAACAGAGAATTTAAATGATATTGTACTTATGGCGTAGTAATATTATATTCGCTGCCTGAACTGCCAAAATAGCTATATAAGTAAGCTTTATCCGAATATTACCGGAAAGGAAGATAACTCGCCGAAGGTGAATATAACTGAAAAAAGCACTCGCTATTGCAAGTGCTTTTTTCTTGGTGGGAGAAGATGGATTCGAACCATCGAAGTCAGTGACAACAGATTTACAGTCTGCCCCCTTTGGCCGCTCGGGAATTCTCCCTGGAGCTGGTGGACGGAATCGAACCCCCGACCTACTGATTACAAGTCAGTTGCTCTACCAGCTGAGCTACACCAGCATACCAGCTAATTTTCAACGCCTTTTTCAAAGCGCTCGATTATAATACCATGGTGGCAGAGTAATGTCAATACCAAAATGAAAAAATTTTTCATCAAATTTTATAAAATAATTTTAGTTTTTTCTGTGTTGACAATGCACTACTTCTACTGCTACCATTACTTCATGAAATCAGGAGGCTACTATGAATAACACTGATAAAAATTCATCTAACCCATATCTGAATATTAAATTGCCTGAAGGATACAATTTAATATTCTTTTCTGAGATTGATTCCACAAATACATACATTAAAGAAAATGCCTCCACTTTGCAAGAAGGCACCGTTGTTGTTGCCAACCATCAAATAAAAGGAAGAGGCAGGCTGGGACGTAGTTTCTACTCTCCTTCCGATACAGGCCTTTATTTCAGTATTTTATTAAAACCTCACATTAATGTATCAGAAGCCTTGAATATTACTGTCGCCGCAGCTGTTGCTGTATCAAAAGCAATAGAAACATCCACCGGAGAAAAAGCTTTAATCAAATGGGTAAATGACATATACATGAATGGTCGCAAGGTTTCCGGAATATTAACCGAAGCTTCCATGAGTGGTCAGAATAACACTTTAAATCATATAGTATTGGGAATTGGCATTAACCTGTCTATTCCTGAAGGTGGCTTTCCTGAAGATATAAAAGACAAGGCAGGTGCCATTTCTGATAATTCAGATTTAACTTTTAAAACCTATCTTTTAGAAAACGCCCTTGAAGAATTCAATAAAATCTATATGAACTATTCTGATAAATCATTTATTGAAGAATACCGTACACGTTCCTGTGTTATTGGCAAAACGGTTACTGTGCTTCAAGGAGATATTACCTACTCTGCCGAAGTTCTGGATATCTCTTCTGACTGTAGCCTTAAAGTCCTCTTATCTGACGGAACGATAAAATATTTATCTTCCGGTGAAATTTCTTTGCAAGGGGATTTCTCATGAAAACAAAAAAGCTTATACTTTCAGCCCTTTTTACAGCTTTAATAATTGTGGGAAGTTTTATTAAAATCCCTTTCCCGGTTATGCCTATGACATTACAATTTGCGGTTGTACTTTTATCAGGTATTTTACTGGGACCCTATCTTGGACTTGCCTCTGTATTCATATATATTTTACTGGGCCTAACAGGACTCCCTGTTTTTGCCACAGGTGGCGGTATAGGCTATGTACTTATACCAAGTTTCGGATATGTACTGGGCTTTTTACCGGCTGTTTTTGTGGCAGGAGTAATAACAAAAAACAAAGCTGCAACATTCAACCGACTTTTTGTCAGTTCTGTTACAGCTTTAGCAATAACATATTTTATTGGATTGGTGTATTTTACCCTTATCAAAACTCTCTATCTGGGGGAAACAGTTAATTTATGGCAGCTCCTTTACAGCCAGGTTTTGTTTATGCTTCCTAAAGATATTCTTTTGTGCCTGTTGTGCTCTTTTCTTGGTAAAAGGCTTCAGTTCATTATGGCAATGGACAAATTTAAGTAAGCGGCAAAGGTCACCCACAATAGGTACGGTATCTGTAACCAGGCGGCAATGGGTTTAACTTTTTTAAACTCTACTATCATAAGTATAATTAACAGCCATAGTACAAGAAGCCATATAAAAGCGAAGGTATACATTCTTCCGTTAAAGAAAAGCAATGACCATACAAAGTTAAATATCAGTTGTAAGGCAAATGCTAGTAAGGCTGCCGGTCTGTAGGGACTGTTACTTTTATATACTAAGTACAAAGATACACCCATCAGCGTATAAAGTATGGTCCATACTATGGGGAAAAGTATGCCCGGTGGTGCCAAGGGTGGCTTGTTAATAGTCTGGTATACATCCATTGAATTTTTAGTAAGAAGGGCCGCTAATCCTCCTACTGTCAATGGTATTAGTATACATACAATCAGCGTTATTAAGTTTTTGGTATCAAATTTCTTTTTCATGTTTGTAGTTTATGACAGTTTGTGGTAATATATTCGTTAATGATTTAACTAAAAGGAGTTACCTTTATGACAGAAAAAAATTTAGCAATGCTTTGTGACTTTTATGAGTTTACAATGAGCAACGGTTACTTCAAAAACGGATTTTACAAAAAGAACACCTATTTTGATGTATTTTACAGAAGTGTGCCGGATGGTGGTGGTTTTGCCATTGCTGCCGGTTTGGAGCAATTTATTGAATATATAAAGGATTTGCATTTTACCGAAGAAAATATTCAGTTTTTAAGAAGCAAAAAGATTTTCGATGAGGATTTTTTGACTTATCTTAAGGATTTCCGTTTCACCGGTGATATATATGCAGTTCCTGAAGGTACCCCTGTATTTCCAAGAGAGCCAATTATGACAATAAAGGCTCCGGCTATTGAAGCTCAGATTATCGAGACTTTTGCTCTTTTGGCAATTAACCATCAGACTTTAATTGCAACTAAAGCTAACAGAATTGTAAGGGCTGCACAAGGACGTACTGTATTGGAGTTTGGTTCTCGTCGTGCCCAAGGTGGCGATGGTGCTATTTTAGGTGCAAGAGCTGCTTACATTGGTGGCTGTAACGGTACTGCCTGCACTATTACTGATGAGCTTTATAGTGTGCCTTGTGGTGGTACTATGGCTCACTCATGGATTCAGATGTTTGATACTGAATATGAAGCTTTTAAAACTTATTGTGAGCTTTACCCCTATTCTACAACTTTGTTGGTGGATACTTACGATACATTAAAAAGTGGTATTCCTAATGCTATCCGTGCATTTAAGGAAGTTCTTATTCCAAAGGGAATTACAAATTTCGCTATTCGACTTGACTCCGGTGATATTTCTTATCTTTCCAAGAAAGCCCGTAAGATGCTTGATGATGCCGGTCTCTTTATGTGTAAGATTACTGCCTCTAACTCTTTGGATGAGTACCTTATCCGTGATCTTATGATGCAAGGAGCACAGATTGATACCTTTGGTGTTGGCGAAAGAATGATTACTTCAAAAAGTTCTCCTGTATTTGGCGGTGTTTATAAGCTGGTTGCTGTTGAAAATGATGCCGGTGAAATTATTCCTAAGATTAAGATAAGTGAGAATATCGGTAAGATAACAAATCCACACTTTAAGAAAGTTTATCGTCTTTATGACAAGGACAGCGGAAAAGCTTTAGCGGATCAACTTTGTGTATATGATGAGGTTATTGACGAAACCCAGCCTCTTACCATTTTTGATCCTGAAGCTATCTGGAAAACAAAGACATTAACTGACTTTACTGTTAAAGAGCTTCAGGTTCCTGTATTCTTAAATGGTAAGTGTGTGTATGAGTCTCCTTCCATTGATGAAATCCGTGATTACTGTGCTGAACAGGTTGAGCTTTTGTGGGATGAGGTTAAGAGGTTTGAAAATCCTCATAATTACTATGTGGATTTGTCACAGAAGCTGTGGGATCTTAAGAATAGATTGCTGAAAGAACAGAAGAGTTTGTAATATGAATACAACATTAAATCCCAGGAAATGCTCCTGGGATTATTGTTTACCATCCTATTGAATATAAATATAGCGAAAAGGGGTGGTAAAATGGTCTGTTTCCCATCCCTTTTGCAGGCAATCCTTAGTCCAGGGGTGGCAAAAAGCTGGAAAACAATGATTTTTTCCAGCCTTAACCTCCGTAAAAAATAAAAAAGGGGTGGAAAATCAGTACAAACGCCATCCCAAATTGTCGTTTATTAATTAGAAAGGGTGGCATCCACCCAATAAAAAGAGCCACCCAACCAGGCAGCTCTCACAAAACCTATTCTTTCATTTTAAAAGACCCTGACAGGAAAGTAGCCTCTCCCTTATCCACTGTAAGAAGACCACCTTCAGTTTCGCCCTCCATCACAGTGCCGTCTTCTAACCATATATAGCAAGGACACTTAACAACAGAAGTAACAAAAGGTACATGCCCTGCCATAATAGCAAAATCACCCTCTACCCCTCTTAAATCTAATTTAACAACTTCTCCTGAAAACTTATTACCGTCGGGAGAAGCAACGGTTAACTTAAATGTATTCATGCCTGTGCCTTCTTCGCTTTCTCTACAGCTTCATCAATAGTACCTACAAACAAGAATGCAGACTCAGGTAAATCATCATGTTTACCTTCAATGATTTCCTTAAAGCCTCTGATTGTCTCACTGATAGGTACATACTTGCCCGGGAAGCCTGTAAACTTTTCAGATACATCAAATGGCTGGGATAAGAATCTCTGAATCTTTCTTGCACGCTGAACCAGCATCTTATCTTCATCAGAAAGTTCATCCATACCCATAATGGCAATAATATCCATAAGTTCGTTATATCTCTGTAAGATACGCTGAACTTCCTTAGCCACTTCGTAATGCTCCTTACCTACTATTTCAGGAGACAAAATACGGCTGGTGGATTCCAAAGGATCTACCGCAGGATAAATACCCTGAGAGGCAATACTTCTTGCCAATACGGTAGTTGCATCAAGGTGGGCAAATGTTGTGGCAGGAGCCGGGTCTGTAAGGTCATCCGCAGGCACATAAACTGCCTGAATAGATGTAATAGATCCCTTCTTTGTAGATGTAATTCTTTCCTGCAAAGCACCCATCTCTGTTGCCAATGTAGGCTGATAACCTACCGCAGAAGGCATACGACCAAGCAACGCTGAAACCTCACTACCTGCCTGGGTAAAACGGAATATATTATCAATAAACAAAAGTACATCCTGTCCCAGTGTATCTCTGAAATATTCAGCCATAGTAAGACCGGAAAGACCTACTCTCATTCTAGCTCCCGGTGGCTCATTCATCTGACCGTATACTAAAGCAGTGTTATTAAGAACACCGGACTGCTTCATTTCGTTATATAAGTCATTACCTTCTCTGGTTCTCTCACCAACACCGGTAAAAACAGAAATACCGCCGTGTTGTTTTGCAATGTTGTTTATAAGCTCCATAATAAGAACTGTCTTACCAACACCGGCACCACCGAAAAGACCAATCTTACCACCTTTGGAATATGGGCAAATCAAGTCAATAACCTTAATACCTGTTTCAAATATTTCAGCACTGGTTGCCAGCTCATCATAAGAAGGAGCGCTTCTGTGAATATTCCATCTTTCTTCTGTTTCCGGTGTAGGCTGATTATCAACAGCATCACCTAATACATTAAATATTCTTCCCAATGTTTCCTTACCAACAGGAACACTAATAGGAGCACCTGTGTCAGTTACATCTACACCTCTTTTAAGGCCGTCTGTAGAAGACATGGCAATACATCTTGCCACATTGTCCCCTATATGCTGAGCAACCTCAACTGTTAAAATTCTTTCTCCCACAGGAACAGTAAGAGCGTTATAAATTGCAGGAAGTTCACCTTCATTAAAACGAACGTCAACAACCGGTCCCATCACCTGTGTAACTTTTCCTATTCTAAAATTCTCCACCTGTTTCACCTCGTATCAATCACCGCTACCGGCTACTATTTCTGTAATCTCCTGAGTTATGGCACTCTGTCTTGCTCTGTTATACTCAAGCTGGAGATTATCTATCATCTCTTTTGCATTCTTACCGGCTGAATCCATTGCCATTCTTCTTGCTGCCACTTCGCTGGCAAAACTTTCTCTTACAAGCACCGTAATCATACCTGCTACATATTCCCTTGCCACATTGTTAAGCACCGTAAGCTGGTCAGGTTCAAATATAATACCCGCCGTGTCATTCCTATCACTTTTGGTAAAAGGAAGAATCCATTTCACATATGGTTCCTGAGACATTACCGAGTTATATTTTGTAGAAATTATACCAAGCCGGTCAAAAACTCCATTGGCAAAATCTTCACACTGCTTTGACGCCATTTCCAAGGCATCATCAAAGGTAAAATGCTCAGATGAAACTATCATTTTGCCGAAGCGCTCGCAGGCTTTCTTGCCTATGGGAATAACTTCCACATCAGGATATTCCGCTAACAATCTGAACACATTGGCATTATATCCTCCTGCCAATCCTCTGTCACCTGCAATAACAATAATCCTTGTAATTCCCGTGGAACCCTGCTTTAAATAAGGACTCTTCTGACACTCTTTGTCGGCAGACAAAATATCAATGGATTTTTCCAAAGCACTTAAATATTCCCTGCCCTTAAACATTGCTTCGTTAGCCCTTCTGATTTTTGAAGAAGCTACCAGCCCCATGGCTTTGGTAAGCTGCAATGTGGAAGATACACTTTTTATTCGCACACGAAGTGCTTTTGTATTTCCCGGCATATTACCTTACCCCCTGAGTTCCACCAATGTTGCCTTTAATTCATCTTCTAAAGCCTGGTCATATAACCCTGCTTCTATTTTTTCAAGCCATGAAGCCTTTTCGTTTTCTAATTTAGCAAAAAGTCTGGCTTCGTATTCACGTACATCTTTAACAGCTACATGATCAAGATAACCTTTGGTTACTGCGTAAACTATAGCAACCTGACAGCCTACTCTTACCGGAGAATTTTTACCTTGTTTAAGAACCTCAACGATTCTTTCGCCCAATGCAAGACGGGCTTTAGTATCTGCATCCAGGTCACTACCAAACTGAGCAAAAGACTGGAGTTCACGATACTGTGAGTACAGAAGTTTAAGCTCACCGGAAACCTTTTTCATTGCTTTAAGCTGAGCAGAACCACCAACTCGGCTTACGGAAATACCCGGATTAATAGCCGGCATAATACCTGAGTGGAAAAGCTCTGTTTCCAAGAATATCTGACCGTCTGTAATCGAAATGACATTGGTCGGAATGTATGCTGATACGTCACCTGCCTGGGTCTCGATTATAGGCAGGGCTGTTATGGAACCTCCACCGTATTCAGGAGCCACACAAGCCGCACGCTCCAAAAGTCTTGAATGAAGGTAAAATACATCACCAGGGTAAGCTTCTCTTCCCGGAGGACGACGAATAAGCAATGACAGTGCTCTGTATGCTACTGCGTGCTTACTTAAATCATCATATATTATCAATACATCTTTGCCCTGTTCTCTGAAATATTCAGCCATAGCACATCCACTGTATGGAGCAATATACTGTAATGGTGCACTTTCGGAAGCACTGGCAGATACTATAATCGTATAATCCATGGCATTGTTGCGAATAAGTTCATTAGCAAGCTGCGCCACAGAAGTACTCTTCTGCCCAATAGCAACATAAATACAGATAACATCTGAGTTTTTCTGATTTATGATTGTATCTATTACAATTTCTGTCTTACCTGTTTGTCTGTCACCGATTATAAGTTCACGCTGACCACGACCAATAGGAATCATACTGTCAATGGCTTTGATGCCTGTTTGTAATGGTACACTTACACTCTGACGTTCAATTATACCGGGTGCTTCAGATTCCATTGGGCGAGTACCGCTATATTCCACAGGTCCTTTACCATCAATAGGTTCACCTAAAGCATTAACTACTCTTCCAAGCAACTTCTCGCCTACAGGCACAGCCAAAACCTTACCTGTTCTCTTTACTTCCGTACCTTCTGAAATATCGTTTTTATCAGAAAGAATGGCTACTGATACAGTCTCTTCTTCCAAGTTCTGAGCAACACCAAAGCTACCGCCTTCAAACTCTAAAAGCTCATTTGCCATACAGTTACGAAGACCGTATACTCTGGCAATACCGTCACCTACCAGAATAACTTTGCCGGTTTCTGCCATGTCAATTTTTGTTTTATAATTTTTTATCTGACTTTTTATAATACTGCTGATTTCTTCAGGTCTATTCATCCTAAAATCACATCCTTTACATCTTTAAGACGGTTCTTTATACTTCCGTCGTAGGTCTTACCTTCCACATCAATTTTAATACCGCCTATTAAAGACTTATCAATAATGTACACCGGATCAATTCCCTTTCCGGTTACTTTTCTAAGCTTGTTTATCACGCTGTTTTTCTGTTCCTGAGTTAATTCTACTGCCGAATATATATTGGCAACAGTCCTGCCTGACAAAGCCATTTTAAGTTTATAAAACTCGTTTACACATTCAGGAAGCATTTTCACATGTCTGTTCTCACAGAGAATCTTCATGAAGGAAACGATATACTCCGGCATTTTACCGAAAGCTTCTTCCACGGCAGCCAATCTTTCTTCCAGAGGTACAGCAGGAGAAGCCAGAAATTCTGTGTATTCCGGATTGTCCGTTACAGCGTCCCTAATTACCGAAAGGGCCTCACTGTACGCCTCTACCTGATTCTCTTCTGCTGCCAACATGAACAAAGCTTCTGCATACTCTCTATCAGTCTGCATCATCTTCATCACCTATGCTTTCAATAAAGGAATCAATAAAGTTCTTATGGTCGTCCATAGACACTTCTCTTTCCAACATTTTTTCTGTAAGAATTGAAGATACTTCCACAATTTCTTTTTTGATACCTTCTTCTGCCTTTTTAATTTCAAGCTCTGCATCTTCTCTGGCACGACGGCGGATAATTTCAGCCTCATCCTTAGCATGTGCTAAAATATCTTTTTCTCGCTGATCAGCAATAGATACTGCATTTTTGATAATAGCATCCGCTTCTTCTTTCGCACCCTGGATTTTTTCGCTGTAAGCTTTCTTTTCAGCTTCTGCCTGCTCTTTTGCCATGACAGCCTGAGAGTACTCATTTTCTATAGTACTCTGCCTGTCTTCCAGCATTTTTTTAACCGGCTTGTATAAAAACTTTTTAATAATCAGAAATATAATCAACAGGTTGACCAATGATATGATAATCTGCCATATATTTACTGAAATAATATCTAATGTCTGCATAATAGTTTTAATTATTTAACTGCGTTTACCAAAATGTTAATAAGAATATTAGGTGCAACAAATATAAGAAGAATTGCTATAACCAATGCATAAATACCTGTTGTTTCTGCAATAGCACAACCCATAATCATTGTTGAAGATACTGCACTCTTACTTTCAGGCTGACGGCCAATAGCCTCACATGCCTTAGATACAGCGTTACCTTCACCAATACCTGGTCCCAAAGCACCAATTCCCATACAAAGGCCGGCACCAAGTGCGCAACATCCTAAAATAATACCAATCGCAAGTTCCATAATAATTACCTCCAAAATTAATTATTTATTTGTAATACTTTTTCTTTTTTAGCAAGTTTCTTTTTCATTCTTTTTTCAAACTCATCCTGTGGAAAGGCACCTGAAATGTTCAACATTGTAAGCATTGCAAAGATATATGCCTGTATACATCCACTGAAAATATCAAAGTAAAGTGACAACACCGCAGGAATACCCATCTGCAAAAAAGGAATATCACCCAATGCTCCAGGCAACCATCCCAAAACCATATTTGATAGTCCCTGAAGTGCCACAGCTATAAGTACTGCAATAACTGAACCGGACATAATATTTCCATAATGACGAAATGCCATGGATACCGGTGTGGCAATTTCACCCAAAATATTGAGAGGTGTCATAACAAAAATAGGTTCTGTAAAACCTTTAAGATAGCTAAGGAATCCACCCTTTAACTTGTAGTAAGTAATCAGGATAAATACCAGTATAGCCCACCCTGCCACAATATTAATGTCTGAGGTAGGAGGAAACAGTCCCAACAAAGACATAAGGCTGGATAAACCTGACAAGGCCAGAATTGCTATTATAAAGGGAGAAAATCCCTTAAAGTACTCTCCCATGTTTTCATTAACCATAGCATCTATTTTTTCAACAATAATTTCTGCAAGATGCTGTCTCTTGAGTTTTATATCTTTACTTAAACCATGAGTCATAAAAAGACAAATCCCCAAAATAACAACAATTACAACAGCAGAATTAAGTTGTGCTTCTGTAATCAGTAAATTCTGAATCGGCATGGGAATTGTAAAAAATATTCTTGCACCGGTAATGGTAATTCCGGAGCTTTCAGGTTTTGTCAGCACCTGAATAACAATACCAATGATAACAGGAATTATCATCATTGCTATATAAAGTCCATCTATAATTTTAAAACGAAGACTTTTTGTGTCCAAGTTTATTCTCCTTTATCCTTTATAACAAAAGTACGAATCATCACACACACTCTGGGAAACAGATATGGTACAACCACGGCAATTGTATTAAATACAGGAACCATATAGCCCACAACTGCAATAACAAAAAGCATCAGAAGTCTCATTGACTGAGAAAGCTTCATTTGATTCTTTGCATCTTTTTCCTCTTTTTCCAGGGCACTCTGTATTGTAAGCCCCATCAAGAAGAAATTCCCCACAGAAGCTACTATACCCAAAAGATTACCAAATAACACGGTAAAATCCCAGCGGCCCACCAACAGAAACACAATCTGCATCAGTGCACTCATAATAAGGGAAAATCCCAAAACATATAATGTTTCTTTTATTACTGTCGGATCAACTTTCTTCATTGATTACCTTCACTTTTAAAAAAAATAAGATTGGAGCAATTATACCATATTTTGTAACAAAATTAAAGTCTGTTAAGACAAATATCAACAGCTTCGCTTACACCGTTATTTTCACAGGATGCCACATGATATTTTGCACATTTTTTAACCTCCGGAACTGCTCCTGCCACAGCAAAAGAATTAGGTGTAAGGCATAACATTTTAAGATCATTTCCGCCATCACCAAAAGCAGCCACTTCTTCAGGCTGAAGCCCTAAAAGCTCCATAATAACTTTAAGCCCTTCTGCTTTGCTGACACCCTTTGGATTAAGCTCCACATTTTCCTTGAAAGATGTGCTCTGCTCAAATTCTGATCTTCTGTCCAACATTGAAAGCATATTAGCTTTGTCTTCTGCTGTTTCAAAGAATATAACTACTTTAGGAGTATATTTGTCAGCACCTTCTTCTTTGGAAATATCATCACAAAGATTATATTTTTTATATAAATGTCTGTATACATCAGCACCCTGTACATGGTCAATATAATCCATAAAGTTAGTACAAGTATAAACTTTGCGACCAATGTAATACATTTCATAACCATTGTTTATTCTACCCAAGTTTATAAGATACTCCGCCTGTTCCAAGGTAAGACATTTTGTGTACAACACCTTGTCCTCTTTTTTATCATAGACATAACCACCGTTGGCTGTAATGAAAAAACGTATACCTAAATTCACCACATCATCAGGAACTTCAGAATAATTACGACCGGTGGCAATAACAATCTCAATTCCCTGAGATATGGCCGTTTCAAGCGCTGCCTTATTCTCGAGAGACATCTTATTGTCCTCTCCCAGCAGTGTTCCGTCTAAGTCTGTAGCTATAAGTTTTATTTTATTCATTACATAAATCCCCTTTTGTAAAATTAGTTGGTTTTGAAACTAATTTCTTAAAGTATACTCTTGGAACAAGCTGTTCGTCAAACAAAAAACATCCAACCTTTTTATTAAAATCAAAGTAAAAAGGTCGGAAAAATAAAAGCTGCTCACTATGAATCCTTTGTGTAAATCAATTATTACTATTTAACAAATTGGAATTTGAACAAGAGCAGCGCACCATCAATGGCACGCTGCACCGTTTGTTCGTTTAGTCAAAAAGTTGTCCTGGGAGTTTTAATTTTTCTTTGTAGGGAAATGCTGTGTCAAATTCTGCGGCTTCTTCTTCGCTAACGAGGTATCCTTGTGGTGGTTCATATTCCCC